>NZ_AP022609.1:3140467-3768560 GCF_010729485.1 Mycolicibacter hiberniae | reverse complement strand
CGCCGATTACCTGGTCGACCTCACCGTGCCGCCGGCCGGTGCATCCTGCGCGCTGTGAGGCCGTCCTGGCTGCAGGTGGGGGATCGATCCAATGTTCTGAGGGCAGCAAACCTTCGAGTCATCCGAGAGAGCTGTATCCCTCGCAGGACCCCGGCGGGAACCCAGATGCTGCGGACACTGGGCCCTCGGTACGTCGCCTGGATTCGAGCAGGCCCCGATCGGAGATATCCCGGCATGCCTCGCCCGAAAGCAGCAGCGCCGAGCCATTGGTTGCAGCGGAAACGTTCGTCGCGCGATGTCCCTACGGCAGGAACTGCGGGGCATCAAGTAGGGTGCCCGTAACAACGTTGGTTTGTATGAAAAGCGCTAGCGGTCAAGGGTGTTGCGCGACCGGTCATGGGTGGGCCGCACCTCTGTTCAGATAATTGAATCCAACTACAGTGCGGCCGTGTTCGTCCAGCGCGTGTGCAACAGGCTGCCACGGCAGCAAGGAGGCCACGAGAGCCATGTCCGTCGATTCAACTGCCGCACTCGAAGTCGCGAAATGGTCAGAACTTCGCGATGGCGAGCCCTTCGCTGCGCAAGTCGACGGTGTGGACGTGGTCCTGGTGCGCCGCGGGGACGATATTTCGGCGCTGTACGGCCGGTGCGCACACCGGGGGGCGCTGATGGCCGACGGTCACGTCGACGGCGACCTGCTCATATGCGACGTCCACGGATGGCGCTACGAGCTCGAGACCGGAGTCGCACCGGTCAATCCGGCGGTCGGCCTGGCGAAGTTCCCGGCCTGGATATCCGACGATGCGGTCTACGTGGACCGCGCCGCGGTGGCTGCCTTCGCCCAGCGCAACCCACAGCCGTACTTCGATGACGGATATCAGGGTCAGTGGATCCAGCCGACGGGAACGGCAGATGAACCCCACGTCGCCGAGATCCACGAACTCGCCGCCCACGGGCTGAGCCGGGTTGGTAAGCACGGTTCGTCCGCCGCCATGGGTGTCGAGCGCGGCCGACTGCCGTCGTGGGATTCGATTCAGCTGATCACTGCCCAGCTTGCCCGTCCGCCACTGCTCGATGATGAGCCGGTCAGCACCCAGACCGTCATCGGGCCGGGCGCTCGACGCCCGCTGGTCCTCGACATCCCCCTGTTCGTCAGCGACATGAGCTTCGGCGCGTTGTCCGAGGAGGCCAAGACGGCCCTGGCGACGGGCGCCGAGCTGGCCGGTACCGGCATCTGTTCCGGCGAAGGGGGAATGCTGCCGGAGGAGCAGGCGGCCAATACCCGCTACCTCTACGAACTGGCCTCCGGGCGCTTCGGCGGGGACATCCAGCACGCCCGCAAGGTGCAGGCTTTCCACTTCAAGGGCGGGCAGGGAGCCAAAACCGGCACCGGCGGCCATCTTCCCGGTGCCAAGGTCGTCGGCAAGATCGCCGAGGTCCGCGGCTTGGCGCCGGGCACGGCGGCGATCTCACCCGCCCGATTCCCGGACTGGACATCGCTGAACCAGTTCGCGGACTTCGCGGCGCAGATCCGGCAGGTCTCCGGCGGAATTCCGATCGGCTACAAGATGAGCGCCCAGCACATTGAAGAAGACATCGACGCGGCGCTGGAAATCGGGGTGGACTACATCATCCTCGATGGCCGTGGCGGGGGAACCGGGTCGGCGCCAACGCTTTTCCGCGACAACATTTCGGTCCCGACGATACCGGCCCTGGCCCGAGCACGACGGCACCTCGACCGGGCGCAGGCCCGCGACGTCACGTTGGTGATCGCCGGCGGCATCCGCACACCCGCGGACATGGTCAAAGCGCTGGGCCTGGGAGCCGACGCCATCGCGCTGTCCAACGCCGCGCTTCAAGCGATCGGATGTGTCGGGATGCGTGCCTGCCACACGAATGCCTGTCCGGTGGGCATCGCGACTCAGAATCCGCAGCTGCGATCACGGCTGCCGATTGATCTGGCCGCCAAACGGTTAGACCGCTACCTGCGCTCCGTGGTGGAGTTGATGGCGGTACTCGCCCGGGCCTGCGGGCATGGGCGGCTGGCCGACTTCCAACTCAGCGACCTGGTGACCTTCGACCGTGACTTTGCCTACCTGTCCGGAGTGCCCTACGCAGGGGTGATCCCACTGTGAGCACGGGCCAGACCGCAAACCCGCATCCCCACCGCGAAGGATCGCCGCGCAAACCCCATGATTGTCAGCTCAGCGGCACGGTTGAACCGTTCTTCCGCGAGGCGAAGTAGGGGACTGCCGTTTAGAACGAATTGGTCAGGGCGAACACCAGCGAGTCGTACATCGCCTGCAACAGCCCGCTGTTGAGAACGCCCCCGAACGTAATGGCATTGAGCGCCGCGCTGAAGTTGTCGATGTCGTCGGAGATGTCGACGTAGGTGAGATACCCGTCGGTCGACACGGTCGCATCGGCGATCTGCTCAGGGGTCAGCCCCAGGTACTCGCCGTGCCGGATCAGTCCGGGCACCAACTCGCCCCACAGGCCCCACGTGTCGAAATTCCCCTGCCAGTCCGAGGCGAAGTCGTTGTCGATCGAGTAGATGGTCGCCGGGTAAAGATCATTCGGAGTCACCAGGCCAAGAACGCCTTCGAGATCGAGAAAGTCGATCAGGAAGTTCGTGATGTCCGGACCGAACACCGCGTCGAGGGTGGCCAGGATATTGGGCCATATTCCGTCTGCGGTGGCGGGGCTGCCGATGAAGACGAAGTGCAGCAGTTCGCTGGGGACGCCGGCTTCGGCGAGCTGGGTCATGGCGATCGAGCCGACCGCAGCGCCCTGCGAGTAGCCGAACACCGTCAACGGCTGCTCGGCGCTGTAGGCGCCCGGATTCGCCGCCAGGGAGTTCTGCACGGCCAGAACCAGGTTCGATGCTCCGGTGAGGGTGCTGTGGCCCTGTTGCATCAGCTGCGGTGTGGTCAGTACCTGCAGCGCAGCGCTGCACGGGTCGGTGCCGTCCATGTAACAGACCGTCGAGCCGTTCGCTTCGATGTCGAAGCCCAGCGCATTCAGATACAGCGACTGGGCGGCCCGCGCGAAGTCCAGTGACGGGGTGGGCTCGAACGTGCCCCCGATGATGATCGCCGTCTGGCTGCCGGAGAGCGGACCCTCGGCAGCCAACAAGGTCACCTGGGAGTCTGCGGCCCAAGCGATCGGTGCAGTGGCGGCTCCGACGAGTGCCGCAACGGCGGTGGCGTGGGCAAACGTCCGGTATCTGTGCACGGTCGGATCCTTTCATCGTTGCCCGAGAACGAACCGGGTTTCCCCGACACTCGCAGGAACGGCGCCGGCGCAGTCCGCGGTTTGTCATAGGCTGCTCTACGTGGGCAAACATGGCGGCATCAGTCGGAGAACCTCGGGTCTGATCGACGCCGGCATGTGATAGCTTCGTAAATCAGTATCCTATTGTGAGATTGGGCTGCCGCATGACTGTGACCGGTGAACGTCCGAAGATCCAGATCGAGGACGTCGATTTCAACCGACGCGACCACCCGGACCGGCCGTTGCGGCCCATCCCGCCAGGGCGGGACCACTTCGCCGCCCAGTGGCGCAAGATGCGCGAGAGCATCTTCGGGCCGTGGATCGACATCGACAAAGAGGTCGAACCCAACGACATCACCCGGATGCGCGACGACTACTTCTGGCAGCGCGACGAACACATGATCGGCGCCGTCGACGCCTTCGAACGCTTGGGCCATGAAAAGGGCCGCGCGATGTTCGAGCAGGCCTTGACCCAGGGCATCGAAACGGTGCAAGACCCGCCCCAGGAGCTCGTCGACCTCTTCGAGCACCTCGATCAGCTGCCCGGTCAGTTCGACCTGGCCGCCGCCGAACGCGGCCGGATGCTGGCGATGTCCGCCACGGTCGCGGCCACCACGATCATCCGCGGTTGGGCGTTATACGAGACCGCGATGACCGGCGACATCTCCGCGGCGACCGGGGCCACCGGCCGTTTCGCCGACGACGGACCGCGCCGCTTCATTGAAACGGCCCGCGTCTTCGCCGAGTTCACGTTGCCGGACATCTTCGACCGGCACTCGGAGGCCTTCCAGGATGTGGTGCGGGTGCGGTTGATGCACGCGCTGGCCAGTCGTGGACTGCGTCGGAAGTGGGGCGACGAGCTCTACCTCAAGTTCGGCGAGCCCATTCCGGTGACGTCACTGCTGGGATTCGGCAGTGGCCTGCTGCTCAGCCGTCTCATCGACCATGCATTCGGGCGCAAGCTCACACCGGATCAGCTGGAGGACCTGGCTGAGTACTCCTCGTTCTCCGGCCGGCTGTGGGGTGCGCCCGAGCGGCTGCACTCCGCCAACGGGTTGGAGCTGATCAAGTCGTTGAACTACGTGCTCTCCCGGGGCGGCAACCCCTCTCCCTGGCGTGCCGAGCTCGTCGACGCGATCGCGGGTCCCGAACACCTGGAGACCCTGACTGGGACGCTGCCGGGCCCGCTGCAGAAGGTGATTTCCAAGTACGCGCACCAGATCACGTCGATGATCGCGTTTGCGCCGGCCGGCGTCGTCTTCGGCTACGAGCAGATCGACGCCATGATCGAAGGCACCATCTTTGAGCCGCTGGGCTACAACTTCAAGCGCCAGGTAAAGAACTTTGAAAGGCTCACCAGGCTCAACGTGCGCATCGCCATGCTGGCCGACTGGGTGCCATGGTCCAACCCGATTCGGGAGCGCCGGAAGAGGGCGGGAGCGGTCGCGCGTGAACGGATCACGATGCTGAACAAGATTGCCGCCGCACGCCAGCTCTCGCTGACCTATTCCCATCACGACCGGTCGACATCGGGTGAGGGCTTCACCGGCTAGGACGCCAAATGATGGCTCCAAGCCGCACCTTCTCGCTAATCTCGCTATGTGTCGGAGACACATGAGCCCCCGCCTACTCGGGGACGGCCTCGCCGAGATCTAGCCAGTTCTGACGGTGGCGGTTCGGCGAGTCCCATCGTGCTCGATGTAGAGGGCTCCGGTGTCCAACCGCCGGTGGCCCCGCGGGTTCGTCGGTTGTTCTGGCTGCTGGAGCGAGTCGCGCCCGCCGTCGGGTCGCGCTGGGCGCTGGAGCTGTGGTGCACCCCGCCGGTCCTCGAGTCCAGCCTGCGCATGCCGCCCGGCATCCCGCCCGGCCAACCGCTGGAGGCGCACTGGGACGGGCATCGCATCGTAGGCGAGTCGTGGGGCGAGGGGCCGCCGGTCTATCTGGTGCACGGCTGGGGCGGGCGTCGCCCACACCTCGGCATGTTCATCAAACCCCTGGTCGCCTCCGGCCACCGCGTTATCGCGTTCGACCTGCCCAGTCATAACGAGTCAGAGCCGGGCGTACTGGCACCGGGCCGCACCACCGCGATCGAGTGCGCCGAAGCGGTTGCCGCCATGATCCGGACACACGGGCCGGCCCGTGCCGTGGTCGCCCACTCCCTGGGGGCTAACGCGACCGCGTTCGCCGCATCGTGGGGCACGACGGTGGGGCGGTTGGTGTTCTTGGCGCCCATGGGTGAGTTCCCGATCTACCTGGATCTGTTCGCCGCGCGCCATAACTTCGGTCGACGGATACTCGCCGGTCTGCATCGACGCCTGGAGCGCCGTATCGGGATGTCGCTCGAGGACACCAACATGGTCCGGATCGCCGAGCGCACCGACTATCCGCCGCTGTTGCTCATCCACGACCCCGATGACCCCGAAACGCCCTATGCGACCAGCGAGAAGATCGTCGCGTCCTGGCCCGGCGCGCGTTTGATGACGACCTCGGGACTCGGCAAGCTGGCACACTTCCGAATCTTGAGGCACCGCCCAGCGATTCGCGCGGGTGTCGACTTCATCGGGCCGGCAGCGCGTTGATGGCGTAGAGCAGGCGGGGCGCATACGACCGGCGACCGCCGAATTTCATCCCCCCATCGGCGGAAGCCGACGCCGAGGTTTCCGTACGGTTCCTCTTCCTGGAAGCGCGAAACCGTTTGCACAGCTGACGGTTTAAGGCGTGATGCCAATTTCCGAATTAAACTTAGCCGGATTGAAACGATGCGCCCCACCTGAGAAGCGGCCTCGCAGCAAATATCGGCGATGACCTTCCGGCCTCCACGCCAGTATTCGCAATCTTCCGCTGACGGGCATCTGCGGACCAATCGGTCCGAAACTCTGCCATGAAAACCGCGACAAGCCGCACATTCACGTGGTGGCCATTATCCTGCCCGTGTGCGGGTCAACGCTCGTCACGGGGACTTACCCGCGGACGAATTGATCGGGCGTCGTGACGAAACCATGACCCTCGGTCGGCTTGTTGATGTCGATCTCGAGCTCTTCCGCAGCGAGCACTTCGAGGATCTCTCGGCCAACGCGGCCACGGTCGAGGCCATACGCAAGGACAAGCCCCTACTGACGCCCGGCACCGGGCCGGCCTGAGGAGTCGACATGCCCACACTCACCACCGTTGACGGAGTGGAGATCTTCTACAAGGACTGGGGTTCGGGTCAGCCGATCGTTTTCAGCCACGGCTGGCCGCTGTGTTCTGACGACTGGGACAACCAGATGTTGTTCTTCCTGCAACAGGGGTATCGCGTCGTAGCCCACGACCGGCGCGGCCACGGGCGCTCGACGCAGACCCCCGACGGCCACGACGCGGACCACTACGCCGACGACTTGCTCGCGGTAGTCGAGCACCTCGACCTGCGTGACGCCATCCATGTGGGGCATTCGACAGGTGGCGGCGAGGTGGTCCGGTATCTGGGGCGCCACGGCGAAGACCGAGCCGCGAAGGCCGCGTTGATCTCGGCCGTACCGCCATTGATGGTGCAGACCGACGCCAATCCCGACGGTCTCCCGAAGTCGGTGTTCGACGGTCTGCAGGCCCAACTCGCAGCCAACCGATCGGAGTTCTACCGGGCGCTGCCCGCGGGCCCGTTCTACAACTTCGACAAACCGGGTGTTCCGGCGTCGGCGGCCATCATCGACAATTGGTGGCGCCAAGGGATGATGGGCGACGCGCTGTCGCACTACGACGGGATCGTCGTTTTCTCCCAGACCGACTTCACTGAGGACCTCAAGAAGATCACCATTCCGACGCTGGTGATGCACAGCAGGGACGACCAGATCGTGCCGTACATCGCCTCCGGTCCGAAGTCCGCCGCGCTGCTCAAGAACGGAACGCTGAAGTCCTACAGCGCCTTTCCCCATGGCATGCCAACCACACACGCCGACATCATCAACGCGGACCTGCTGGCGTTCCTGCAGTCTCAGCCCTAGGAGCCACCGGTCCGATCACACTCCGGCGCCTAAATGCTGTACTGCCGCAGCCGCTGTAACCGTCGCATGCCGGCGGCGGCCACCTTCTCCGGCGCCGGGCGCAGGGCCACTTCCAGCCGTGCGCGAACGTCCTCGGTGTCCAGACCTGTGCCGATCGCGACGAGGTGGCTGCCGCCCGCTCCCGCGGGGGCGGTCGCGACGTGCACGGATGTGCCGACGACGTTGACCAGGTAGTGGCGCTTGCCGATCGCGACGGTGCCCTTCATCCGGTAGACGCCTTGCGGCGGCTGTTCGAGCAGGTCGATGAGCGGGCCGGGATCGACCGCTGCGGTGCCGACGACGGTGACCGACGACGCGTGCACGTGGTCGTGGTGCTCCTCGGCAGGCTCGTCGAGGAGCAGCTCCCGAAACGACATCTGCCCGGACTCACCGCCGTCGTCTGCGTCGAACAGCAAGCGCGGATCCACCCGACCTGCCACCGCGCCCACCACGTGGGCGTCGGGGTTGAGTTCGCGCACCCGGTCCTGCACCCGGCGAAGGGTCTCGGCACGCGCGTCCTCGGCGACCCGATCCAGTTTGTTGACCACCACCAGGGAGGCCGCGCCGTAACGCGGGGGCGGTACCGAGCCCGTGTCGACGGTCGCGAAGTGTTCCACGGCGTCCACGACATCGACAACGCCGCCGTGGCGGATGCGTTCCACCCCGCTGAAGCGGATCACGCGCGAAACCGCCCCCGGCTCGGCCACCCCGCTGGCCTCGACGATGATCGCGTCCAGTGCGAGCTTCGGGTCGGACAGCTTCTCCAGTGCCTCGTCGAGCCCGCCGTCGTCCGGCAGGTGGCAGATGCACCCACCGGCGATTGACACCGGCTCATCGACCTGGCCCGTGACCAGGCCTGCGTCGACGTTGAGTTCGCCGAAGTCGTTGATAACCACGCCGATTCGAGCTCCCGGCGCGCGCAGCACATGGTTGAGCAGGGTGGTCTTGCCCGCCCCGAGGTACCCGGTCAGCGCGATGACGGGGATAGCGGGCGTGTTGCGGTCGGCCACCTGGCCATTATCGGCGGTGCCCGGGCGGGGGTGTCACCAAGGGGGGAGTGGTGGCTGTTCAGCTGCCGTACAGATGCAGTGTCCGGGCGGTCACGGTGGCCACGTCGCCGCTGAGCCCCGCGATGGGCGGGCCCCCGCGCTGGTGGATCACGTTGGCGAGCACTATCACGTAGGTGTCCGACCCCGGGTCGATCCACAGCGTCACTCCGGTGAACCCGGTGTGCCCGAAGCTGCCGATCGGAAAGATCATGCCGCGCGGCCGGGAGTGGGGCGTGTCGATGTCCCAGCCGAGGCCGCGGAGGTCCTGTCCGCCGATCGCCGGATAGTTCACGGCGAGCAGGGGATCGGTCCTATCGGGTGAGCTTGCATTCGCCTGTTGTGCAGCGGCGTTCGCGGCCACGACCTGGGCGGCGTCGTGTCCGGGTTGCTGGGGTGTGGTCATCAGTTCCAGGGTCGACTGCCGCAGCGGAAACGGGCTCGGGCGCCCGGCGAGCCGATCGAGCAGGGCCTGGGCGTACCTGCCGATATCGCCGGCGGTCGAGAACACGCCGGCGCTGCCGGCCACCCCTCCCATGCGGCGTGCCGTCGGGTCCTGCACGGTGCCGCGCAGCAGTTGGTCGTAGTCGGGGTTGATCCCGGGGGTGTCTTCGTCGTGCGCCGTCGGAGCGATGCGGGCCAGCAGGTCGGTGCTCCAGGCGCCTGCCGGACACTCGCCGTCCGGGGATGCGTTCGCATCGAATGCGATGGCGGTACCGCGGAGCTGGTGTGGGCCGCAGGCGTTGGCGGCGGGCAGGTAGCGGGTGTCGGCCATGCTCAGTGGCGCAAAGACGTTGTCCCGCACGTAGGTATCCAGCGGTTGGCCGGTCATGGTCTCGACCAGCGCACCCAGGATGATGAAACCGATGTCCGAGTAGTGGAATATTTCGCCGGGGCCGAACTCCAGCGGTGCGGTCAGTGCCCGATGCACACCACCGGCCTTGTCGGCCTCGGTCAGGCCCCACGGGCCCTGGTGGCTCAGATCGCCACCGATCCCCGAGGTGTGGGTGAGCAGCATGCGCAAGGTCACCTGGGCGCGTCGGGGGTCGTTGGTCTCGTTGAACTCCGGCAGGTAGGTCTGGACGGGTTCGTCGATCTGGACCCGGCCCTGTTCATAGAGTTGCAGGACCGCGACGGCCGTCGCGAGGCACTTCGTCAACGACGCGAGGTCGAAGATCGTGTCCTCGGTCATCGGTTCGGCCGGCGCGGGTGAGCCGTCGAGAGCGGGTTCGCCGTCGAGCTTGCGCGCGCCGAAGGCCTGGCTGAACACGACCGTGCCGGCGTGTCCGATCCGGACCACCGCACCCGGCAGTCGGGGCACCGCGATCGCGTCGTTGATCAGCTGAGCGACCGGCGCGACCAGTTCCGCGCGCGGGAGGTAGGGCGTATCGACACGGGGTGGGGCGGGCGCCGTGACGGCTGGGAGGGTGGCCGGCGGCGGATGATCCGGGTGGCTGCACGACGGCACCGCGCCGACGATGAGCGCGACGCTTCCCAGGGCGCAGGCCCGGGTGATGCTCGAGCGCGACACTGTCACAGCATCGACGGTAGCCAGCCGTTCTCTGATTGTTAGGCGTCCACCGGGAACCAGAAGTCGAGCGTCTGCTCCACCCCACCCCAATCGATGCCCAGCCAGTCGCCGAAGAAGTCCTCGATGTTGCCGAAGGCGCTGTAGAACGAGGCCACGACGGAGTAGAAGATGCCCTCCCACCAGCTGCTGTCCACCAGGCCGTGGCTCCAGGCGTTGAGCCAGGCGCCGAACTGGTCGAAGTCGGACGAGATGTCGATGTCGGTGATCAGGCCGTCGGCGGTGGCGGTGTGGTTGGCCACCTGCTCGGGGGTGAGCCCCAGATACATCATGTGCTCGTAGAGCAGGCCGAGCGGCGAGGTCGAGGTGTTGTCGGCGACCGGGTCGCCGGGGATGGTGTAGGACGTGGTCGCGAACAGGTCGTTCGGGGTCTGCACGCCGGACAGCAGCGAGGTGCCCAGGAAATCGGGGAGCGGCCCGTCGCCGCCTGCACCGGGCGATATACCGTCGGCGCCCACCGGGTTCCCGATGAAGACGAAATGCAGCGCCTGCGGGTCCACGCCGTCGTGCGCCAGCTGGGCCATCGCGATCGAACCGGCCGTGGCGCCCTGCGACCAGCCGAAGATCCACAGCGGGTTCTCGGCGTCGTAGGCGTCGGGATTGGCGGCCAGTTCGGCGTGCACCGCCCGGACGATCTCGGCGGCCCCGACGAAACTGCTGTGGTCCTGCTGGATCAGCGCCGGGGTGGACAGGATGCGCAGCGGAGCGTCGCACACCGCGGCGCCGACGACGCAGGTGTCCAGATCGTCGCCGCCGTCGAAACCCAGCGGCTGCAAGAACAGATCCGCTGCGGTCTGGGCGAACGTGGGCGAGGGGGTGGACAGCGTCGTGGGTCCGACGAAGAACGCGGTACCGGAGAGCAGGGCCACGTCGACATGGGTGGCCTGCGCGACCGGTGTGGCGAGCACCCCGCCGGCAACCGTGCCGGCGAGTGCGATCGGCGCGAGGGCCTGGGTGAGCTTCACGGAGCGGCCTTCCGACGGGGGCACACAGTCACCTGTAGCTAAAAATGAGACGAGTAAATCCAAAGTTCCAGCTGAGCGCGATCATCGCAGGGGCACTCGACCGAAGTCAATGGACCTCCGTCAATACAGCCGGGTCGTGCAGGCGCCGGCGAGCTCGCCGCGGCTAGAGCGGGGCCCCGAGCGCCGGCGAATCGCGCAGCGCCGACAGATCGGGTAACGGCTTGCCGCAGATCTCACGGGCTTGTTCGGGACTCATGCCGAAGGTCATCAGCAAATGCTCGGTGGCCTCATCGACGGCCGCTTCGGTGTCGCGGTCGGGCCGGTGACTCAGCAGCGTTCCCAGTCCGACCAGCACCCCTCCGGCGATGGCCAGGCCCAGTTCGGGATCGGAGAGTGTGAAGCGTCCCTGCTGGACAGCCGCGGTGATATCGCGCAGTGCGCGCGGCGACAGGCCGCGGTCGGACAGGATCAGCGTGCCGCTGTTGGCCAGCAGCAGCGCGGTCTCTTGGGGGCGTTGGCGAAACAGCCGACCGGTGAGGCGGTAGTTGGCCGCGAACGCCTCGGCGGGGTCGGCGATGTCTTCGGTGTAGCTGTCCAGCAGGGCCCCGATGTTGTCGAGGGCGTCGGTGACCGCTGCGGCGAAGAGTTCTTCCTTGCTGTCGAAATGGTTGTAGAAGGAACCCATGCCCACGTCGGCCGCCTGGGTGATCTCGAGCACGGGCACCGCGAGCCGGCCTTGGGCGATGAAGCCCTGCGCTGCCCGGATCAGGGCGGCGCGGGTACGCAGCTTGCGTCGTTGGAGTCTGTTGGGAGGGCCGGTCGCCGGTTCGGCGACGTCGCGCGGGGGCGCATCCATGGGTGCAGGCTAGCAGGCAATTCAGTCCTGATGATTTCGTCAACACTGTTGACTGATGCTTTGGTCGTATGTGACGATTTCGTCAGCTTAGGTGAGGGGCGATGGTGCAAGACGTGGACGACGGGCACAGGCATCTGCACAGCGAACGCGGCGCGGTTCGGGGCGAACACCCCGGCCGCGCCCGCGACCCGCTCATCCGCGTGGTCGACATCGCCTGGCTGGAGTTCGACAAACCCGACCTGCTGCGCGCCGAGGCATTCGCCCGAGCCTTCGGATTCAGCGTCGCCTACAGCGATCCCGGTCAGGTGCACCTGCGCGGCACCGATCCCGGAGCGCCCTGCGTGTTCCTGCGGCGTGGGCCCCAAACCCGCTTTGCCGGCTACGCGCTGCGCGCCGCCGATGAGGCCGACGTCCGCCGGTTGGCCGACAAGCTCGGGGTGCCCGTGCGCCGCCTGCCCGAATCGGTCGGCGGCGTGGGAGTCCCGCTGGCCGATCCCAGCGGGACCGCCGTCACGGTCGTCGCGGGCATGCACACGCTGCCGGCTGCGCCCACCCAAGCCCCGCAGCTCGCCAACATCGGGGGCGCCACGGCGCGGATCAACACCGGAGTGCGCCCGCTGCGGACACCGGCCCGGGTGCAGCGTCTGGGGCACGTCGTCCTGCAGTCCACCCGCTATCTGCAGACGCTGAACTGGTACCTGGAAACGCTGGGGATGATCGTCAGCGACTTCCTCTACTTTCCCGGGCAGCGCGACCGCGGGCCGGCCATGAGCTTCATCCGCTGCGACCGCGGCAGCATCCCCACCGACCACCACACCCTGGCCCTGGCGCTGGGCCCGGCGAACCGGTATGTGCACTCGGCCTATGAAGTCGCCGACCTGGACGCGTTGGCCGCCGGCGGTGAATACCTGCACGAGCGCGGCTACGTCCGGTCCTGGGGCATCGGGCGCCATATCCAGGGCAGCCAGCTCTTCGACTACTGGCGCGATCCCGACGGCTTCCTGGTCGAGCACTACGCCGACGGCGACGTCTTCGACAGCTCTGTGGAGCCCGGATGGGCGCCGTTCACCGCCTCAGGCCTGGCCCAATGGGGCCCGCCGGCCACCAAGGACTTTCTCGACGCCGGTCCCCGCTCGGCAGGACGCCAGGCGGCTGCCATGCTCACCGCCCTGCGGCACGACAACGAGTTCGACCTCAACCGCCTCATCGGCCTGCTGAAAGTAGCTGTCTCATGACCGTTTCCGTCCTGCGCACCTCCGACGCCTGGTGGGTGCGCACGCCCACGGGTGCCGCCAAGATCGCCACCGCGGCTACCAGCACCGCCGAGCTGCTCGCCGACCGGGCCGCGATCGAGGCGGCCGCCGCCGCCGGAGGCACCGTCGCCGTTGAAGACCTGGACTTGCTGGCGCCGGTCACCGCGCCGTGCCGCGTCGTGGCGCAGATGACCAATTTCGAATCCCACGTGATCGACTCCGGAATGGATCCCAAGTCCATTCCGCTGACCTTCTTTCGCAAATCGTCGGCGTCGGTGAATGATCCCTACGCCCAGATCATCCGGCCGCCGCACGTGCGCCTGCTGGACTACGAGGTGGAGATCGGCCTGATCATCGGCCGGGACATCCCGGTCGGCACCGTGATCACCGAGGCGAACCTGGCCGACTATGTCGCCGCCCTGACCATCACCAACGATGTCTCCGCCCGCGACGTCCAACTGCCGCAGACCCAGTTCTACGAAGCCAAGTCCTACCCGACCTTCACCCCCGTGGGGCCGGCGCTGGTGCTCGTCGACGCCGCCGAGCTGGCCCGGTTCGGCGACCTGCGGCTGCGATTGAGCGTCAACGGTGAGGAACGCCAGAACAGCCTGGTGGAAGGCGACATGCTGTACCGCCCCCTGCAGGCGCTTCAGGCACTGACCCGGTTCCAGCAGCTGGCCCCCGGCGACCTCATCCTGACCGGCACGCCGGCGGGAACCGCGCTGCGCGCCCCGGCCAAGCCGATCGAGCTGATCGGCAACCTGCTGCCGCCCGCGGTCAAATGGAAGGCCTTCTTCGCCCGGCAGGCCAAGAACCGCAAGTACCTGCAGCACGGCGATATCGTCGAAGCCTCCATCGCCACCGACGACGGTGCCATCGACTTGGGGTCCCAGCGGCTGACGGTGTGTCACACGTGACCCGCGGCATGCCATGACGGTGCCTGACGCGCACCGCGGTGGCGACCGAGTCACGGTCGCGATCGTGGGTGGGGGCCCCACCGGTATCACCGCTGCCACGCTGCTGGCCCAGTACGGCATCGACACCCTGGTGCTCGAGCGGTGGGCGCAGGTCTACCCCCAGCCCCGGGCCGTCCACCTCGACGACGAGGTCTACCGAATCCTGGCGCGGCTCGGTGTCGCCGACGCATTCGCCGCGATCTCCCGCCCGGCCAAGGGGCTGCGGCTCATCGACCGGCAACAGACCGTGCTGGCCGAGTTCAGCCGCGACACCGCATTGACCCGCAACGGCTTTCCGGCGGCGAACATGTTCGACCAACCCGAGCTGGAAAAGCTGCTGCGGCAGAACCTGACCCGCTTTCCGAATGCCCGATTCCGCGGCGACACCGAGGTGCTGGAGATCGCCGAGGCCGCCGGCGGTGTGGAACTGCGGATCCGGGAGCGGGCCGGTGGCCGGGAGTCGCGAATCACCGCCGACTATGTGCTGGGCTGCGACGGCGCCAACAGCATGGTGCGCGAGGCGATCGGTGCGCGGATGCGCAGTGGAAAGTTCGACCAGCGTTGGCTGGTGATCGACATCGGGTGCTCGATGGACCTGCATCAGTGGGAGGGCGTGCATCAGGTCTGCGACAGCCGGCGCGCCGGCACCTACATGCGCATCGGCCAGGACCGGTATCGGTGGGAATTCGCCTTGGCAGAACACGAGTCGGTCGCCGACTTCCCGGATCTGCCCGCGCTGCGGCCGTTGATCGCACCCTGGACGCGCGGGGTCGCCGACGCCGACCTGCGGCTGCTGCGGGTCGCCGAGTACACCTTCCGGGCCCAGATCGCCGACCGGTGGAGAGCCGGGCGCGTGTTCCTGCTCGGTGACGCCGCGCACCTGACCCCGCCCTTCATCGGGCAGGGGATGGGCGCGGGACTGCGCGACGCGATGAACCTGGCCTGGAAGATCGCCGGACACCACCGCGGCAGTTGGACGTCGAGGGTGCTGGACAGCTACGAGACCGAACGGGCCCGCCATACCCGACAGCTGATCTCCTTGGCGCTCACCGTCGGACATGCCATGACCGCCGGCGGCGAACTCGGCACTGCGTTGCGGCGCCTGACGCTGCCGAGGGTGCACCTGGTGCCGGGGCTGCGCGCCAAGATCACCGACTCCCAGACCCCGCCGCTGCGTTCTTCGCCGATGGTGCGCCGGACCGCGAACACCCGCCGCATCGCCGGGCGGCTGTGCCCCAACGTGCTGCTTGAGACGGGGCGCCGCCTCGATGAGGAGGTGGGCCGGGGATTCGGTGTCGTGACTACGGCGCGGCTCACACCGGATCAGCAGTGCCTGGTCGCCAGCCGGGGAGCCCGGACGGTGTTCGCGGCCCCGGGAACCGAACTGGCCTGCTGGCTGAGCCGGCATCGGGTGAGCGCCGCCGTGGTGCGGCCCGACGGCACCGTCCTGGTGGCCGGACGCGACGTCACCGCACTGTGCCGGGCGGTGCCGCGCTTCGCCGATGACCGACCCGCGCAGGGATCTGCCCATGCGCACCCGGACGAATAGGAACCACACTGTGCCCGCGCGCTCCAGTGACGTACCGGTGTACCGCCGCAGCGTCTACAGCCGGTCGGCGATCCTCGACCCCTATCCGCATTACCAGGCTTTGCGCGCCCTCGGCCCCGTGGTCTGGTTGCCGCGGCAGCGGGTCTACGCCCTGCCCCGCTACGCCGAATGCAAGGCCGCGCTGCGCAACGACGCACTCTACAAATCCGGGCACGGGGTCGCGATCAACCCGCCCACCAATCGCCTCTCCCGAGGCACCACCCTCAACAGCGACGGCGCCGAACACGACCGGCGGCGCAAACTCCTCGCCCACCGGATGATGCCCCGAGCGCTGCGCGCCCTGGCCGACAACGTCGATCAGCGGGCCCGGGACATCGTCGAGCGCGCCGTGCGCCGCGGAAACGTCGATGCGGTCCCCGATCTGGCCACCGCCCTGCCGCTGGCCTTCGTCCCCGATCTGGTGGGCTGGCCCCACGATCAGCGCGACCACCTCCTCGACTGGGCGGCAGCGACATTCGATGTCCTCGGGCCAATCAACTGGCAGGCCGCCAAAGCTGTTCCCCGCAGCCTGCAGATGCTGCGCTTCGCCCGCCGGATCGCCGCCCGGCGCGACGTGCTGCCCGACAGCATGGCCCACGACCTGCTCAGCTTCGTCGACGAAGGCGCACTGGGCATGGAAGAGGTCGCACCACTGCTGATCGACTACCTCGGACCGTCGCTGGACACCACGATCAGCGCCATCGCCAGCGCGATCCACCTCTTGGCCACCCACCCCGATCAGTGGGCGATGCTCAAGGCCGACCCGGCATTGATTCCCAACGCGGTCAACGAGGTGGTGCGCTTCGAATCGCCGTTGCGGGCCTTCACCCGCAAAGTGGCGCACAGCCATGCGGTCGCCGGCGTCCGCCTGCCCGCGGGCGCCCGGGTACTGCTGATCTACGCCTCGGCCAACCGCGACGAACGCGAATGGAACGCCCCGGATGTCTTCGACATTCGCAACGACGCGGGACGCCACATCGGGTTCGGCAACGGCGCTCACGCGTGCGCCGGCCAGGGCCTGGCCCGGCTGGAGACCGCCGCCATCCTGACAGCCCTGCTCGATCTCGTGGACCGCATCGAGGTGACCGGCGAACCGACCTGGGCGGTCAACAACATCATCCGCCGCCATCGGCACCTGCCGGTGCGGCTCGTCCCGGCCTGAGCGGCTCGGGTCGTCTTCGCGCAGTCGCTGCGCGTTGACGCACCCGGGGCGCCCCTGCCATGATCGCCACAGTGACCTTTTAAGGTTTCCTGAGTATTTATCCAGGTATCGCGGGGAGTGCGGATGCAACCAAGGAAAGCCCTGGCGCCGATCGCCGCCGCGAGCGTGATCGCCGCCGGTATCGCCGGAACCCCGGTCGTCCGGGCCGCCCACGCGCCTGAAGTCACCCTGCTGGCGGACACCGCCATCTTCGTCGGCGGCACCATGCTGCCCACGCCGTCGCCCACCTTCGCCCAGACCGCGGCCGATCTCTTCCTGCAACCGCTGGGCTTCGATGCCGGCGACGACCCGACGGTGTGCGTGATCGGTGCCGGTGATTGCGACGGCGCGCTGCGGGTGCTGACCACCCCGCAACTGTTCCTGCAGGGTTACAGCAGTTACGCCGGGGCCGCCGAGATCGTCCGAGCGGTGCACGCCGAGCTCAACGCCAACCCGGACGCCTACGACGCCGACAACCCGCTGTGGGTGTTCGGCTACTCGCAGGGCGCCACGGCCAGTTCGATCGCGATGGCTCAGCTCGCCGACGACGGCGTGGACCCCGAGGCGCTGCACTTCGTGTTCATCGGCAACCCGTCGAGCCCCAACGGCGTGTGGGCCAATTCCGTCGGTGAGGTGTCGCTGGCCAACGACACCTCGCTGTTGTACGGAAATCTGACCCCGAACAACGCGTTCACCACCACCGTCTACAGCTTCCCCGGTGACCCCGTCGACGACTACACGTCCACCTCCATCCTCGGTACGTTCTGGGGACACGTCATGTATCTGGGGCTCACCCCCGAACAGGTCGCCGACCATACGGCCACCGCCGACGGCTTGATCACCAACATCGGCATCTCCGGCGACATCGACCAGTTCAGCGCCTGGATCACCGCGTTGGGCAACGGGTTGATCGACAGCGGCTGGTGGGTCAGCATGTTCAACTCGATCGTGGAGATGGTCTACGCCGGTTTCGGCAGGATCGAAGACTTCTTCACCGACTGGATGGGCATCGACTGGGGTGGTGTCGAGGACACCCTGGACTACTGGTTCCCGCTGGTCTGATCCGGTCAGGGCCCCGCAGTCCCTGCTCCTGACTCCCCGATCTCTCACAGCCCGGCGCAGACGACCGTGCGCACCGCGCGGCAAGGTGTTTGACACACCGGCGAAGCGGCAATCCAGAGGCCGTCGGGCCGGCGACATCGATGCCGACCGCAGCAGACGGTAGGGGACGGTGCATGGCCTTCGACCTGACTCCGACAGCGGCGCAGCATGATCTGGCGCGCCGTACCCATCAGTTCGCCGAGTCGGTTATCCGGCCGGTCGCCCTGGACTACGACCAGCGCCAGGAATTTCCGTGGCCGGTTCTGCAGGAGGCGGCCGCCCGCGGGTTCTACAGCCCGCTGTTCTACCGGGATCTCATCGGCGACGCGACGGGACTGTCGCTGCCGATGTTCATGGAAGAACTGTTCTGGGGCTGCGCCGGGATCGGTCTGGCGATCGTGATGCCGGCGTTGGCGCTCTCGGCGATCGGGCAGGCCGCCACACCCGAACAGATGTTGCAGTGGGCGCCCGAATGCTTCGGTACGCCCGGCGATCTCAAGCTCGCGGCGCTGGCGATCTCCGAACCCGAAGGCGGTAGCGATGTGCGCAATCTGCGCACCACCGCCCGCCGCGACGGCGACGACTGGATCATTGACGGGCACAAGATGTGGATCGGCAACGGCGGCATCGCCAACGTGCACGTGGTCAACGCCGTCGTCGACCCGGAACTGGGCCACCGCGGCCAGGCCTTGTTCGTCGTCCCCGGCGGCGTGCCCGGGCTGGAAATGGTGCGCAAACTCGACAAGCTGGGCTGCCGGGCCTCCCACACCGCAGAACTGCGGTTCGACGGGGTGCGCGTTCCGGGCGAGAATCTGCTCGGCGGCCAAGACAAACTTGACCACAAACTCGCCAGGGCCCGCGAACTCGCCGCCGGGGCTGTGCGGCCAGACTCGGCGACACTGAGCACCTTCGAGCAGACCCGGCCGATGGTGGCTGCGCAGGCAATCGGGATCGCGCGTGCCGCACTGGAATACGCGACTGATTACGCCACCCGGCGCCACGCCTTCGGCGGGCCGATCATCGACAACCAGGGCATCGCCTTCCCGCTGGCCGAGCTCGCCACCGCGGTCGACGCGGCGCGGCTGCTGACCTGGCGGGCGTCGTGGATGGCGGCCAGCGGCATCGAGTTCTCCCGCGGCGAGGGATCGATGGCCAAGCTGGCAGCCAGCGAGACCGCGGTGCGCGTCACCGAGCGCGCCGTGCAGACCCTGGGCGGATGGGGTTACATCAACGACCACCCGGTGGGAAAGTGGTACCGAGACGCCAAGCTGTACACCATCTTCGAGGGAACCAGTGAGATTCAGCAGATGGTGATCGCTCAAGCGCTGGGTGCGTCGGTGGGCACACCGCCACTGCACGTCGAGATCGAGCCGTCGGGTGGACCGTTGAACCGGATGTTCGGTCGCGGTACGCCGTTACGCACTCGGGCGGCTGCCGGCGCGTTGGCGATGCAGCACCGTATCCCCGCACCGGTGCTGCGGGCAGCCATGAAGGTGCTGCAGCCACCGAGATGAGTCGGCTATCGGCGCCCGGCTGAGGGCAGGGGACGATACACCTGCAGGGCGCGGTAGCAGACGGTGAAATCTGCTTGGCTGCAGTCAGTGTCGACCTCGCCGTCATGCGCGATCGGTACCGGTCCCTCGACGGCGGTGAAGCGGAACTGCGGGACCCGCAGCTCGTGATAGAGCCGGCTGCGCTGCAGCCGTCCGGTCAGCACCGCCCCCAGGACCCGCAGGGTGGACCACCGCCGCCCGGCTTCCAGGATGCGTACGTCCAGCAGCCCGTCGTCCATCCGTTGCCGCACCGCCGGGGCGAAGCCGTCGGGCTGATACGCCGAGTTGCCGAGAAAGAACAGCGACGTCTGCACGGTCTGGTTGTCGAATTCGATACGTACGGGCTGCTCGCGGCGCAGCGTCATCAGCATTGCGTACGCGCTGGCCATCGGCTTGCCGAGCTTGCCCTGCAACCGGTCTCGACGCCGGACGAAGCTCGGGTAGGCGCCGATGCTGGCGGTGTTGATCACGGTGGTTTCGGAGTTGAAGCGCACCACGTCCACGCGCGAGAGGCTGCCCTCGGCGATGGCACGGATGGTTTTGGCGGTGGTGTCGCAGCCGATGTCGCGGGCAAAGTGGTTCAGGGTGCCCCCGGGAAACACCGCCAGCGGCATGTCGTGTTCTACCGCCACGTGAGCGGCTGTGGCGACCGACCCGTCGCCCCCGGCGATCGCGAGCACCTCGGCGGTATCGGCGGCGCGCCGCAACGCCTCCGCCAAGTCGTCGCAGGAGTTCACTTCGACGACGGACAGGGCCGGCAGGGCTTTGCGCACCTGCGCTGCCACCTTGGCGGCGCGCCCGCCGCCCGATTCGGGATTGACCACCATCGTCACGCCGGCTCCGTCGGGGCGCCCGGTCGCGGGGACACGCAGCGCGGTGGCGCGCTGTGGCGGCGGAGCGGCAATCGGCGGCACCAGCTTTGCCCCCAAGACCGCGATCGAGGCGCCGATGCTGAACCCGGCCAGCACATCACCGGGGTAGTGGGCTCCGGTGGCGATCCGGGACAGTCCGACCAGGGCGGCCAGCCCGGCCACCGGCAGACCCAACAGAGAATTCTCCAGACCGACCCCGATGGCGAACGCCGCTGCGCTCGCGGCGTGCCCGGAGGGCAGCGAGTTCGACAGCGGGCGCCGGCGGGCGCGCCGCAGCAGGGGCACCAGCAGAATGTTTGGCCGCTCCCGCGGCTGGATGCGCTTGATCACCTGGTTGGTCACCAAGCTGGTGAGCGCCAGGCTGACCACGCCGCGGGCTGCGGCGCGCTGCGTGGCCTGGCCACCGGTCACCGACATGGCTGCGGCCAGCGCCAGCCACAGTTTGGAGTGGTCGGCCGCGCGGGTCAGCGCGGGCATGGCGGTGTCGAGCAGTCGGCTCGGCGAATGTGCGATCGCCTCGAACACCTCGGCGTCGAGTTCGGCGAGACCTTCGGTGATCTGCTCGAGGCCGGAACGACGGCGGGGAAACGGTGTCATCGCTAGTTCGGCCACGGCAGTGCTCCTGGGGTCTGAGAGGCGCCGTCGCAGGCGCCGTACCGGGAGCCCTATACCCATTTGGCGATCGAGAAACTCGCCCGGTGCTCGCCCACCGGCGGGGGAGCCTCAGCTGCGCACGGTGATCAGCCGGGTAGCGGCTTCGACAGCGGCCGCCCGGCGTGCTGCGACGGTGGCCGCGTCGTCGGTGGCGGCGTCGGGGTCCAGCCAGGTGGCCCAGGCCATGCCGATGCCGAAAAGCATGACCAAAAGCTCGTCGGGATCCCAACGGGGATCGACATGGCCGCCGGCCTGCGCGGCGGCGATGACGGCGGATCCGATCGCCGGCAACTTGTCCGGGTCGGGCGGGATGAGTTCGAGCTGCTCCAGCCGCGCCCAGGTGATCATGCGGATGTGTTCGGGATGGGTGCGGGCGAGATCGAAGATGTCGCCGACGAACTCGGGCAGCGCTTCGGGTCGTGGGACGACGGCACCCAGGAACTGCGCGGTGTCGGCGGCGACCACTTCGCGGAACAGGTTCTCCTTATCCCCGAAGTGGGCGTAGAGCCGCTCCTTGCTGGCCCGGGCTTCCTTGGCCACCCGGTCGATGCGGGCGCCGGCCAGGCCGTACCGGGCAAACTCTGCGCGAGCCGCGGCGAAGATCTCGTCGCGTAATTCCGCTCGGTTGCGCATCGAGGGAATCCTAGCGAGCGGTGCGGCGTCGAGGGCCGTTGAAACGACGCGCAGGGACCCCGGTCATGAGGCCGGCCGAGCAGCTGATCGCCACGCCAGCGGATTGAGCGCGCGGTAGGGGTCGGCGGCACGGATGTTCTGCAGGTCGAGCAGATCGGCCTCCAACTGTGCCGCGGTGTCCTCTTTGACCTGCGCGATCCAGGCGTCCGGGCTGACGTCCGCGGGCCGGGTGGTGGTGATCGCCGGTCCGAAACGCAGGTACATCCGTTGCGCGCGGGGCAGCAGGGTGGGGCCGACACCGCGCAGCAGCGGCATTGCCATGTCGGGCCGGCCGTCCAGGCGCCGACTGATCCACTCGCTGGCCCGGCCGTAGAGCCCGTCGCGGGTGGTCATGCTGGTGTAGAGGTCGTCCCCCCCGATGAGGGCGGCGGTCACGATCGGGTACTGGTGCTCGATGGCCACCCGGGCGAATCCGTAGCGGTTGTCCCACCGCAGCTGGTACTGCTCGCCTTTGAATTTCGCGATCTCCCGCCCGCCGCCCGGGAACACCAGAATCGGCTCGTTGGCCGCCATGAGCGCGGCGGCGGCCTCGGGAGACCCGATGACGGCGCCGTAGGCGGCCAGCAGGTCTGCCTGCAGCTTGCCGCCCTTGCCGAACTGGCGGTCGGCCAGGGCGCGCACCTGTTTTCCGAGGGCTTGGCGCACGAAATAGGGGATCAGGATTATTTCGGCGGCCGGGACCTGCGTGTGGTTGCCCACCAGCAGAAAGCGCCCGTCGGCCGGCAGGTGCTCCAAACCCTCGACGTAGGGCTGATACAGGCTCATCACCGGTTCCAGGCCGTCGGCCGCGGCCGTCAGCACCGTCCGCAGCAGCCGCTCCCGCGGGGTGCGCGGCGAGCGTTGGGCGAGCTCTTCGGGTGAATCGATCACGGCGGTGCCGGTCATCTGCGTGGGGTCCTTTCTGGGTCCGGGCGGATGGACGCCCCGGGGTGGGCGGGAAGCCTGTATGGCGCCGGTCCGTATGGAAGCAGACTAGCACAAAGCCGAACGAACTAGTTTGTCTGGAAAGTGGGGCCGGGAATGCTCCTAAGACGCGTGGCCGTCCGGCCAGGCTGCTCGGGCGCCGTGCGTGACCCGGTGGGCGCTGTTTTCCCACTGGGTAAGCGCCCACCGCCGGCGCGGGACCGGTCCGTGAGAAAATCGCTTCGTTTTCCCGGTCTGTGCGCGTGGACAGCTCTGCGCCGCTCGCAATCCATTCCGGTGATGGAGAGGAACCTACTGTGAACGAGCGACCTGGCGCCGTACTGGAGCAACGGAGCGGGCCGGGCGGCAGCCCCGGCCTGGGGTGGCGCCCCACCGCCGCGCCGGCCGCATTTGCTCCCGACGACATCGCCGACATCATCGGCAACGTGCGCCACCCCGTTCATGTGGTGCGCGAAACAGCCACCGGGATGCTGGGCCTGGCCCTGGGCGGTGCGGTGGTCGGCGCCGGCGAATCCGAATTGTCGCTGGTGGGAACCCTGCCCCCGATCTACCCCGAGTGGCTCGGAGACCGCGAGTTCTGCGAGGCACACGGGGTTCGCTTTCCCTATGTGACCGGGGCGATGGCGAACGGTATCGCGACGCCGGCGCTGGTCATCGCGATGGCCGAAGCCGGAATGATGGGCATCTTCGGCGCGGGCGGGCTCTCCTACGAAGCGGTGGAACGCGGGCTGGACGAGATCCAGGCCGCCCTGGCCGGCCGGCCGGGCCTTGCCTGGGGCGCCAACCTGATCCACTCGCCCAACGAGGTCTCGCTGGAGACACGAGTGGCGGAACTGTTCATCCAGCGCCGGGTGCCCGTCATCGAGGCCTCGGCCTTCATGAAGTTGACCCCGGCGGTGGTGCACTGCGCACTGGCCGGCCTGGACACCGACCCAGCCGGCAACATCGTGCGGCGCAACCATGTGATGGCCAAGGTGTCCCGGCCCGAGGTGGCGCGCATGTTCATGCAACCGGCGCCCGCGGCGCTGGTCTCCGCCCTGGTGGCGTCCGGAAAGCTGACCGAACGGGAAGCCGAACTGGCCCAGTATGTGCCGGTTGCCGAGGACGTCACCGTCGAATCCGACAGCGGCGGGCACACCGACAACCGGCCGTTGCCGGCACTGTTCTCCGAAATCGTCATGCTCCGCGACGAGCTGGCCCAGCAGCACGCGCTGCACCGCCGGGTGCGGGTGGGCGCCGCCGGCGGCCTGGGCGCACCGCAGGCGGTGGCCGGGGCCTTCGCGATGGGTGCGGCCTATGTCCTGACCGGGACGGTCAACCAGGCCTGCGTGGAGTCCGGACTGTCGCCCGCCGGGCGCGCCATGCTGGCCAAGGCGGGCATCGCCGACGTGATGATGGCTCCCGCGTCCGACATGTTCGAAATGGGCGTCAACCTGCAGGTGCTCAAGCGGGGAACGATGTTCGCTCCGCGCGGCAAGAAGCTCTACGAGTGGTATGCGGGCAATCCCGACCTGTCCAGCGTGGTCGCCAAGCACGGCCCGGAGCTGGAGAAGATCCTGGGCGCCTCGGTCGCCGAGGTATGGGAGGACACCCAGCGGTACTGGCAGCAGCGTGACCCGGCGGTGCTGGAGCTGGCGTCACGGGATCCGAAGTATCAGATGGCGCTGGTCTTCCGCTGGTATCTGGGTCAGTCCAGCCGGTGGGCGATCAGCGGCATCCCCGAGCGGGCTCTGGACTACCAGATCTGGTGCGGCCCGGCCATGGGCGCATTCAACAGCTGGGTGGCGGGCAGCTACCTGGAGCCGTGCGAGAACCGCCAGGCCGTGCAGGTCGCGCTCAACCTGCTCGAGGGGGCGGCTCAGGTGAGCCGCGCCAGCGCGGCGCGTTCCTGCGGCGTGCCCGTTCCGGCCAAGGCCTTCGCCTTCGCTCCGCGCCCGTTGGCTGTGTGATGCGGGCTCAGCCACTGACGCGCCGGAGGAGCGGCAGGGTTAACAGCGTCACGTTTGGGCAGATGACTGTAGCCTATGCGTCGGCCCAGGTCAGCACGCATCCTGTGTGAGACCTGCGACTCTCTGATAGTGTCCCGGCAACGCTTGCCCATCGGGGACGATCAGTGACCTCCTACCTGTGACTCACGTCACTGATGGCAGAACATAGGCATTCGATGCATTGCATCAAAGCCCTCGTTAAGGAGATCTGTGGAAGCCAAACACCCACCTGTCGCAGTTGTCGGCGTCAGCGCACTGTTTCCCGGGTCTCCCGAGGCCGAGCGATTCTGGCGCAACATCGTCGAGGGTGCCGACCTGTTCTCCGAAGTGCCGGAGTCGCACTGGCGCGTCGAGGACTACTTCGACGCCGACCCGCGCACGCCGGACAAGGTATATGCCAGCCGCGGCGGGTTCTTGCCGCCCGTCGACTTCGCACCGATGGATTTCGGCATCCCGCCCAACGTGGTGCCCGCGACCGACACCGCCCAACTGCTGGCCCTGAGGGTCGCGCAGCAGGTTCTGGAGGACTACGCCGGCGGCGACATCTCCAGCATCAACCGGGACCGCGTCAGCGTGGTCCTGGGCTCCTCCGGGGGCACCGAGATGTCCGGATACATGAGCGGCCGCCTGCACCGCCCGACCTGGGAGCGGGGACTGCGCGCCGCCGGGCTCTCCGGCGACGAGCTGGCCGCCTTCAGCGAGAGCGTGGCCGCCGGTTACACCCCCTGGCAGGAGAACACCTTCCCGGGTCTGCTCGGCAACGTCATCGCCGGCCGCATCGCCAACCGCTTCGACCTGGGCGGCACGAACTGCGTCGTCGACGCCGCGTGCGCCAGCTCCCTGGCGGCGATCGAGATCGCCCTGCACGAGCTGTATCTGCGCGAGGCCGACATGGTGATCGCCGGAGGCGTCGACGCCTTCAACGACATCTTCATGTTCATGTGCTTTGCCAAGGTCACCGCCCTGTCACGCACCGGTGACTGCCGCCCGTTCTCCGACCAGTCGGACGGGACCATGCTGGGCGAGGGCCTGTCGATGCTGGCCCTCAAGCGCCTGGACGACGCGGAACGGGACGGCGACCGCATCTACGCCGTGATCCGCGGCATCGGCACCTCCTCGGACGGTCGGGCCAAGAGCATCTACGCCCCGAGCCCCGACGGTCAGGCCAAGGCCCTGCGCCGTGCCTACCAGGCCGCCGGGTACGGACCGGAGACGGTCGGACTGGTCGAAGCCCACGGCACCGGCACCAAGGCCGGCGACGTCGCCGAGTTTGCCGCGCTGCGCCAGGTGTTCGACGAGTCCGGCCGCGCCGACCGTCAATGGTGCGCCGTCGGCTCGGTCAAGTCGCAGGTCGGTCACACCAAGGGCGCAGCGGGCGCCTGCGGCCTGTTCAAGACCGTGATGGCGCTGCACCACAAGGTGCTGCCCCCCACCATCAAGGTCGACCGGCCCAACCCAGGCCTGGAGATCGAATCGTCGCCGTTCTACCTGTCGACGCAGACCAAGCCCTGGATCGCCGACCAGAATGTGCCGCGGCGGGCAGCGGTCAGCGCGTTCGGCTTCGGCGGCACCAACTTCCACATCACCCTCGAGGAGTACACCGGCGCCGGCAAGCACGCACCGCGCTTCCGGTCCTGGGACTCCGAACTGGTCATCCTCGGGGCGGACTCCGCGGCGGCGCTGTCGGCTCAAGCCGCCGAGCTGGCCGCATCCCTGGTCGACTCCCCGGACATGCTGGGCTACCTGGCGCAGAGCACCCAAGCGGCATACGACGCCACGCGCCCGCACCGCCTGGCCGTCGTCGCCGACAGCGTGGAGAACCTGCGGACCATGCTGGGCGAAGCCGCGGGCAAGCTGGCGGAACCGGGCGCCCAAGCGTTCAGCTCGCCGAAGGGCTACTACTACTCGTGCCAGCAGGCCGGCCCCGTCGCGTTGCTGTTTCCCGGCCAGGGCAGCCAGTACGTCGGCATGGGTGCGGACATCCCGCAGCTCTTCGAGCCGGCACTGGCACCGTGGGAGCTCGCGCGCGCCGGCCTGCTCAACGCCGACCGCGATCTCCACGAGGTGGTCTGGCCCAAGACGGCGTTCTCCGACGACGAGCGGACCGCGCAGGCCGCCGAGCTGACCAAGACCGAATGGGCGCAGCCGGGCATCGGCGCGCACAGCCTGAGCCTGCTGTCGATCGTCCGCTCGCTGGGCATCGCGCCGGTCGCGGTCGGCGGGCACAGCTTCGGCGAGGTCAGCGCCCTGTGCGCGGCGGGCGTCATCAGTGACGACGTCGCGCTGCTGATCGCCCGCGCTCGGGGTGCGCTGATGGCCCAGGCCGCCGCCAGCAGCGATGGAGCCATGTGCGCGGTGACCGCCCCCGCCGACCAGGTCAGCCGGCTGCTCGGCGAGTGGGGGCTGCCGGTGGTCATCGCCAACCACAACGCGCCCAACCAGGTGGTGCTCTCCGGCGACAGCGCGGCGATCGCCGATGCCGCGCAGCGTTTCAGCGCCGCGGGCATCAACGCGCGGCTGCTGGATGTGGCAACAGCCTTCCACTCCGAGATCGTCAGCGCCGCGGCCACCCCGTTCGCCGCGTACCTCGCGGGCATTCCGTTCGGGGTGCCGCAGGTGCCCGTCTACGCCAACGCGACGGCCGCGACGTACGCCGGCAGCGCCGAGCAGATGCAGGCCACGCTGGCCAACCAGATCGCGCAGCCGGTGCGGTTCGTCGAACAGATCCAGGCCATGTGGTCCGCCGGCGCCCGCACCTTCGTCGAGGTCGGCCCCGGCCAGGTGCTCACCAACCTCGTCGGCAAATGCCTGTCCGGCCAGGAGCATGTCGCGGTCTCCCTGGACGCCAAGGGCCGCAACGGGATCCGCTCACTGTGGATGGGCCTGGCCCAGCTCGTGGCCGCCGGCGTCCCGATGAACTTCGGAGCCTTGTGGGCGGACTATCGTCTCGGCGACGACCCGCGGACCCGGCCGGTGCCCAAGCTGACCCTGAAGCTCAACGGCACCAACTTCGGCCGACCCGAGATCAACGACGAGCCGGTGCGCCGAGCCGTCGACAAACCCACCCCCCGTAGTGACCACAACGGCCACGCGACCGTATCGGAGCCCACCATGACACCAGCTGACCCGACCGTTCCCGCGGCGAACGGGTTGCCGGCACATGTCCCGACGCACGTTCCGGTGCCGGTTCAGGCAGCGCAGGTCCCCATGGTCACGTCACCGCTGATGTCCGGCCCCGGCGCCGAGATGGTGACGCACATGGTCGGAGCGCTGGGCAGCATGCAGCAGACCATTGCCCACCTGCAGGGCCTGCTGCAGACGCTGGTCTCCAGTACCGGAATCGCGCCGGTCACCCAGCTGGCCTATCCCGCCGCGCCCGCGGTGGTGCAGCCACAGCCGGTGCCCGCCGTCGCGGCGGCGCCTGCTCCGCCGGCGGCCCCGCACCACGCGGCGCCCACCGTGCCGGCCCCGCCTCCCGCACCGGCCGCGAACGGCGCGTCGGTGATGCCCGCGGCGCCCGCGGTCCACAACGGCACCGCCACGGCGCCCCCAGTTCCGGCGCCCCCGGTTGCTGCGCCGGCGCCGATGCCCGCGCCGCCCACAGCGCCGGCGTTCCGCAACGGCGCTCCGCCGGTGCCGGCTCCTCCGGTTGCGCCGGTGGCGCCTGCGCCTGCTGCGCCGGTCGCTGCGGCTGCGGGAGTGGATCTGGTCGGGGACATGCTGGCGGTGGTTGCTGACAAGACCGGCTATCCGGTGGAGATGCTGGAACTGTCGATGGCGCTGGAAGCCGATCTGGGGATCGACTCGATCAAGCGGGTGGAGATCTTGTCGTCGGTGCAGGAGCGGGTGCCGTCGTTGCCGGAGGTGGACACCGCGACTATGGCCTCGCTGGTGACGCTGGGCGAGATCGTCGACTACCTGCAGTCGCTGTTGGGTCCGGCGCCCGCGCCGGTGGCCGCCGCCGCACCTGCCGCACCTGCGCCCGCTGCGCCGGTGGCGCCTGCTGCGCCGGTGGCGCCTGCGCCTGCTGCGCCGGTCGCTGCGGCTGCGGGAGTGGATCTGGTCGCCGAGATGCTGGCGGTGGTTGCTGACAAGACCGGCTATCCGGTGGAGATGCTGGAACTGTCGATGGCGCTGGAAGCCGATCTGGGGATCGACTCGATCAAGCGGGTGGAGATCTTGTCGTCGGTGCAGGAGCGGGTGCCGTCGTTGCCGGAGGTGGACACCGCGACCATGGCCTCGCTGGTGACGCTGGGCGAGATCGTCGACTACCTGCAGTCGCTGTTGGGTCCGGCGCCCGCGCCGGTGGCCGCCGCCGCACCTGCCGCACCTGCGCCGGTGGCGCCTGCGCCTGCTGCGCCGGTCGCTGCGGCTGCGGGAGTGGATCTGGTCGCCGACATGCTGGCGGTGGTCGCCGACAAGACCGGCTATCCGGCGGAGATGCTGGAACTGTCGATGGCGCTGGAAGCCGATCTGGGGATCGACTCGATCAAGCGGGTGGAGATCTTGTCGTCGGTGCAGGAGCGGGTGCCGTCGTTGCCGGAGGTCGACACCGCGACCATGGCGTCGTTGGTGACGCTGCGCGAGATCGTCGACTACCTCCAATCCCTGATGAATGCACCACCACCGGATCTGGTGGCGCACAACGGCTTGTCGGCAGGTGATCGCGCCCCTTTTGAGTTAGCCGGAGCGGGGGTGGCGCGCTACGCGGTACGCGCCACCGCCGCTCCGGTGAGCGGGATGGGGATGCCCGGCCTGTACGCGGCCAGAACCGTCGAGATCGTGACCGCACAGGCCGCCGAGGACGCGCTGACGCAGACAGCCCAGGCCCTGGCCGCGATTCTGGTCAGCCACGGGATCCGCGCGATCACCGTGCCCCAACCCAGTGCCGACACCGAGGCGGTCATCCATCTCGGCGGCCTGCGGCAAGCGCCCACCCGTGCGGAGGCGCTGGCCGTCAACCGGGTGCTGTTCGCCGACGCCCACCGCATCGCGGCGCAATTCTCCGAGCGCGGCGGTGTCTTCGTCACCGTCCAGGACACCGGCGGCACCTTCGGGCTGCTCACCGACCCCGGCCAGCGGGCCTGGTCGGGCGGGATCGGTGCGCTGGCCAAGACCGCCGCCCAGGAGTGGACCAGCGCGCAGGTCAAGGCGATCGACATCGCCGTGGGGCAGCAGTCTCCCGCCGCGGTCGCCGAGCAGCTGGCCGCCGAGGTCTTGTCCGGTGGCGTCGAACTGGAAGTGGGCCTGGGAAGTTCCCACGGACGGATCACCGTCGTCGCCGGCCCCAGGCAGGTGGCCACCCGCACGCCCCGCATCGGCCAGCACGACGTGATCCTCGTTTCGGGGGGCGCCCGCGGCGTGACCGCCGGATCGGTGATCGCCCTGGCTCAGCAGACCCAGGCGGCTTTCGTGCTGATCGGGCGCACCGAGCTGCGCGATGAGCCGCCGGAAGCCCACGGGCTGACCACCGGCGCCGAACTCAAGCGGGCCCTGTTGGCCAGCGCGGCGGCCCAAGGGCTCAAGGTCACCCCGAAGGACCTGGAGCAGCAGACCCAGCGCATCCTGGCCGACCGCGAGGTGCGGGCGACGCTGGCGGCGCTGACTGCCGCGGGTTCCCGGGTCCGCTACGCCGCCGCCGATGTCCGCGACGCCACCCAGCTGGGCGCGTTGCTCGACAGTGTGCGCCGCGAATTCGGCCCGATCACCGGCCTGGTCCACGGTGCCGGCGTGCTCGCCGACGCGCCGCTGCACAAGAAAACCCTCGACGGGTTCGACCGGGTCTTCGAGACCAAGGTCGGCGGCGCGTGTGCGCTGCTGGACGCGACGGCCAACGATGCGCTCAAGGTGATCGTGCTGTTCTCGTCGGTGGCCGCGCGCAGCGGCAACGTGGGACAAAGCGACTACGCCATGGCCAACGAGATCCTCAACAAGGTGGCACTGGCCGAACAGGCGCGGCGCGGACCGTCCTGCCTGGTGCGGGCGTTGGGCTGGGGTCCCTGGGATTCCGGAATGGTGACCCCCGGCCTCAAAGCGATGTTCGAGTCCCGCGGAATCTCGTTGATCCCGCTCGCCGACGGTGCGCAGGCGTTCGTCGCCGAGGTCCTCGACGGCGAGACGGGAAGTCCCGAGGTGACTCTCGGTGACGGTGTGCTGGCCGGACTGCCCACCCATCCGCTACCACCCGAGGGTCGTGTGGCAAGGGTGCTGGCACATGTGACTGCGCAGCCGTACCTGCTCGACCACCGGGTTCAGGGCAATGTCGTCCTGCCCGTCGTGCAGGCCCTCGAATGGTTCATGCGGATGGCCGAGGCGTGCCGGCCCGGGCACTACGTGGATCGTGTTCTCGATCTCAAGGTGTTGCGGGGCGTGACACTGCACGAGTTCGAGAAGCACGGCAGCGTCCTGACGGTGCGTTGCGTGCCGCACGAGGATCAGCCGCAGGCGTTGACCATGACACTGGCCGATGCCGACGGATCCACCGCGTACTACTCGGCGAGAATCGAGATGCGTTCGGGCGCAGCGGCGGTCCCGACCATCGCGGCGTCGGCGCCCGGGCATCGCAGGCTGGACCGCAACGCGTGCTACACCGGCGGGGCACTGTTCCACGGACCGGCGTTCCAGGTGCTCGACGGCATGGACAGCGCGGAGTCGACCGCCACCGCCGACCTGTCCGGTCTGCTGTCGGTGGGCTGGGCCGGGCAGGGCTGGGCTACCGACCCGGCCGCCCTCGACGGATGCCTGCAGGCCGCCCTGGTCTGGAGCTACGAGCTGCTGGGCCGCAACGTCCTGCCACTGCGGGTGGGCGAGATCGTGCGATACCAGTCCGGTGCGCTGGGCTCGGGATTGCGCTGCGTGCTGTCCAACGGTGACGCCAAGACCAGTCGCGCTATCTGCGACCTCGACCTTCTCGACTCCGACAACCAATTGGTCTGCAGCCTGCGACGGCTCGAGCTGTACCCGTACGGCGGCTGACTCGACAACGGTTGATTCGACGTGAAGTTTGATCCCATCGCCATCGTCGGGCAGGGCTGCGTCCTGCCCGGAGGGCTCAACGCGGCACAGCTGTGGACCACGGTCCGCGACGGCCACGACACCCTGGGCTCGCCGGACCCAAATCACTGGGGCGTCTCCCCGCACCGGGTGCTGTGCGCGCCCACTGATGCGCCTGAACTGGACCGAACCTGGTCAGATCGCGGCGGCTACGTCCGCGGGTTCGACGAGGTCTTCGATCCGCGCGGGCTGTTCCTCGACGCCGACGATCTCGCCGGATTGGATCCGCTCTACCGGTGGGGCATCGAGGCGGCCAGACAAGCCCTCGACAGTGCGGGCTGGCGGGCCGGGGAGGTCCAGGGTTCGGCGGGCATAGTCCTGGGCAACCTGAGCTACCCGACCAAGAAGATGACCGACCTGGCCGAATCGGTCTGGCGGGCAGGGCAAGGCGTCGACTGGCGCAACCGGTTCATGTCCGGACTGCCGGCGCACCTGATCGCCGCGGCGCTGGGCCTCACCGGAGTCGCCACGGCGCTCGACGCCGCCTGCGCCTCGTCGCTCTACGCCATCAAACTGGCATGTGATCGCCTGCATGACCGGACCGCCGATGTCATGTTCGCCGGCGGCATCAACGGCGCCAGTGATCTTCTGCTGCACGTCGGCTTCACCGCCCTGCAGGCGCTGAGCCGAACGGGACGGTCCCGGCCGTTCAACAACGGCGCCGACGGGCTGGTCCCAGCCGAAGGCGCGGCCATCCTGGTGCTGCGCCGTCTCGACGACGCCGTCGCCGACGGCAACACCATCCTGGGCGTCATCCGGGGTGTGGGCCTGAGCAATGACGGCCGGGGACACGGCTTCCTGGTGCCCTCCCAGGACGGGCAGGAACGGGCGATGCGGCTGGCCTATGAGATGGCCGGGCTCGATCCGCGAGACATCTCCCTCATCGAGTGCCATGCCACCGGGACGTCGCGCGGCGATCTGACCGAACTGATGAGCATGGCCCGCATCTTCGGCGGCATGACGGGTGTACCCATCGGCTCGCTGAAATCCAATCTGGGCCACTCGATCACCGCGTCCGGCGCGGCAGGAGCCATCAAGGTACTCGCGGCGATGCGGGCGGGGATACGTCCCCCCACCCTGCACGCCGAAGATCCGCTGCCGTTCCTCGCCGACTCGCCGTTCCGGCTGCTCACCGAAGCCGAGCCGTGGGAGAGCGACGGCCCGCGCCGCGCCGCGGTCAACAACTTCGGCTTCGGCGGCAACAATGCCCACCTGCTTCTCGAAGAGTGGGTCGAAGGGCACGGCGGCACAACGGCCTCCCCGGTCACCGCACCGCTGCCCGACCCGGAGATCGCCATCGTGGGCCTGAGTCTGCTGGTCGGCGATGGACACGGGACCGCGTCGGTCGCCGAGCACTTGAAGTCATGTCGGCCGATACCGGCTGACACCGACGGTATTCGAGGCGCCCGAATGCAGGAAATCTGCCTCGATCTGACCCAAACCCGTTTCCCGCCTGCGGATCTCAAACAGACCCAGCCTCAACAACTTGCCCTGCTGGGCTCCGCGCTGCACATCGGCGACCAGATCAGGAGCCTGCCGCCCGATTCCACGAGCGTCATCGTCGGGATGGGTTGCGACGCCGAGGTCACCCGCTTCGGCCTGCGCTGGCGGCTGGCCGACGACGTCGACGACCCCGAACAGCTGCGTGCGGCCCGCGACGGTGTCGTCGGCGGATGGACCGCCGCCGGTGTCGTCGGTGCCATGCCGAACATCGTCGCCAACCGGCTGAACAGCCAATTCGACTTGCGCGGGCCCAGTTTCACCGTGTCGCGCGAACAGCTCTCGGGGACCACGGCCCTGGAGATGGCCGCGCGAGCCCTGCGTCGCGGCGAGATCGACGCGGCCGTGGTGGGCGCGGTCGATCTCAGCTGCGAGCCCGTGCACGAGGCAGCGGCTCGGGTCCTGCTGCACGCGGACGAACAGATACCCGGCGACGCCGCGGTGGTGCTCATCCTCAAGCGCGCCGCCGATGCGCGTCGCGACAACGACACGATCTATGCCACCCTGCCCGCCGATCAGCAGGCCGATACCGAATGCCTGCACCTGGGCACCGTCCCCGGTGCGGTGAACCTCTCGGCGCTGCTGGGCCACGCGCACGCCGCCTCGGGGCTGCTGCACGTGGCGGCGGGCGTGCTCTACGGCGCCCTGGGCGTCTGGCCCGACGGCGAGCCCTGGACATCCGAGCGCCGATGCGTCGCTGTGGAACTCACCGGGATGGCCGAACAGCGGCAGCAGATCGTGCTGGTGTCGTCTGCCACAGCGCCGGAGGCCGCGGCATTGACGGCGCCGGAAGCCCCGGCCGGCGGTGGCAAGGCCATCCGACTCAACTTTCCCGCGCACCTGCCCGCTGTCGTGCTGCCCCAACGCCCACCGGACGCCGGGCCGAACCCCCCTCATCAACTGGAGCGATTCATGCCAACACAACTTCCAATGCCGCCGGCTTTGGCAACCGTCGCGGAGTCGTTGGCCCGGCTGCCGCTGGGCGCGGCACCAATCACCCCCGCACCTCCGCCGGCACCCATCCCGGTGGCGACCGGCAGCGGCGCTGTGCCCGGCACCCCGCAGACCTCCGCCGGCGCCAGCCGGTCCATCCAGCCGGTCAAGCCGGCCGACAAGGTGGTCCCGGCGCCGACGGTCAAACGCGAACCGGTCGGTCTGCAGCTCGACAAGGACGGTTTGCGCGTGCACGCCTCCGGGAACATCTCGGAGATCTTCGGCCCGGCGTTCGCCGAGCAGGACCAGTACCCGCGGCAGGTCCGGATGCCCGAACCGCCGCTGCTGCTGGCGGATCGGTTGCTGGGTATCGACGCCGAGCCGGCCAAGAACGGGACCGGAACGCTGTGGACCGAAACCGACGTCAATGCGGACTCCTGGTGGCTGCAGCAGGGCCGGATGCCCGCCGGCATCATGATCGAAAGCGGCCAGGCCGACTTGATGCTCATCTCCTGGATGGGCGCGGACCTGCTCAACAAGGGCGAACGGGTCTACCGGCTGCTGGGCTGCGAGGTGACCTACCTGGGTGGCCTGCCCGAGATCGGCGACACCCTGCGGTTCGACATCCATGTCGACGGTCACGCCCGCCAGGGCGATGTCCGGCTGTTCTTCTTCCACTACGACTGCACCATCGACGGCGTCGAGCGGATGTCGATGCGTAACGGCCAGGCGGGTTTCTTCACCGATGAGGAGCTGGCGGCGTCCGGCGGAGTCCTGTGGCGTCCCGAGGATCACACCGTCAGCGGACCGATGGAGGTGACCGCCGCCCAGACCTCGCGCACCTCGCTGCAGCGGGCGGATCTGGAGGCGATGGCGTCCGGGGAGATCTGGGCGACCTTCGGCGACGGCTTCGAGCGGGCCGCCAGCCACACCCGCACCCCCCGCATTCACGCCGGCGACATGCTCTTCGTCGACGAGGTGACCGACATCGACTTCACCGGCGGGCCCTGGGGTCGCGGCTACCTGCGGGCCGTTGCCCCCGTCACCGCCGAGAACTGTTTCTTCGCCGGCCATTTCAAGAACGACCCCTGCATGCCCGGAACCCTCATGTACGAGGCGACCATGCAGACCATGGCCATCTACATGACCGCCCTGGGCATGACGCTCGACTGCGACGGCTGGCGATTCGAACCGGTGCCCTTCGAGACCTACAAGCTGCGCTGCCGGGGCCAGGTGACACCGCAGTCCCGCGAGGTGGTCTATGAGGTGTTCGTCCGCGAGGTGATCGCCGGACCCGAGCCGACACTGTTCGCCGACCTGCTCTGCACCGTCGACGGGCTGCCCGCCTTCCACTGCGAGCGGATGGGACTGAAGCTCTCGCCCGGATGGCCGATGGATCTCGGAGTCGCGGAGCTCGAGGGCTACGTCGAGCCCAAGGAAGTCGCCGAGGTCAACGGATTCCGCTACGACTACCAGGCCATGCTCGCCAGCGCCATCGCCAAGCCGTCCATGGCCTTTGGCCCGCTGTTCGAGAAGTTCGACTCCCCCCGCAAGGCGGCCCGCCTGCCCGGACCGCCGTATCACTTCATGTCCCGGGTGGCCGAGCTGGTCGGTGAGACCGGGGTGATGAAGGCCGGCGCCGAAGTCGTCGTGGAGTACGACGTTCCCGCCGATGCTTGGTATTTCGCCGAGAACGGTGCCGGCGACGGGGACGAGACGATGCCCAACGCGGTACTCATGGAGGTTGCACTGCAGCCCTGCGGCTGGCTTGCCAGCTACGTCGGTTGTCCGCTGGACGGTGAGGCCGACCTGTTCTTCCGCAACCTGGACGGGACGGGAACCCAACACCGCGAGGTGACCCCGTCGACCGGAACGCTGCGAATCAAGGTGAAGCTGAAGAGCCTCGCCAAGGCCGCGGGAACCATCATCGTCGGCTTCGACGGCGAGATCACCGCCGACGACGGACCGGTCTACACCTTCGACACCGTGTTCGGCTACTTCAAACGCGAAGCGCTGCAGAACCAGGTGGGTCTCCCGGTCAGCGATGCCCAGCGGGCGTCGCTGACGCAGCCCTGCGCGGCGCCGGTCGTGGACCTGACTGCGCGGCCGGCCGAGTACTTCGGCCCCGGGGCGCGGCTGGCGGACCCGATGCTGCTGATGGTGGATCGGGTCACCGGTCGCTGGCCCGACGCGGGCAGCGCCGGGCTGGGCCAGTGGCGCGGCGTCAAAGACGTCAACCCGGGCGAGTGGTATTTCAAGGCGCACTTCTTCCAGGACCCGGTGCAACCGGGGTCCCTGGGCATCGAGATGCTGTTGCAGCTCCTGCAGTTCGGGATGCTGGACCTCGGACTCGGTAAGGAAGCCGGCCCGGCGGCTCGCTTCGAGCCGGTGGCGCTGCACGACGCGATGACCTGGCGCTACCGCGGTCAGATCGTGCCCACCAACAAGCAGATCACCGCGCAGGTCGAGATCACCCGGATCGATCGTGAGGACGCCGGGATTCTCGCGGTGGCCGAGGCGTCCCTGTGGGTCGATAACAAGCGCATCTACACCGCGAGCAACCTGGGTATGCGCATCGTGGCCGGGGGGAGTGCCCCGGCGTCGCAGGCCGGCACCGGCACGGCCGCCCAGCAGGCACCTGTACCCGCGGACCCTGCAGCGCCGGCCGCGCCGGGGCAGGCCACCACGATGGACGTCGCGCTGGACCCGGTCAGTGACGCCTGGGTTGTCGATCACTGCCCGACGTATGTGATTCCGTCGCTGCCGATGATGTCGGTCATGGACCTGTTCGCCCAGGCGGCGATCCGGGCGTCCGGCGGAGCCAAAGTCGTCGAGATCACCGATGTGCAGATGGTGCGGTGGGTGGTCGTCGACTCTCCGCAGCAACTGCGGGTGGTGCTGGAGCCTGAGCAGGAGCCCGGGCTTTTTCGCGGCCGGCTGGAGGTCTGGCGCGATGCCCCCCGAGCGGAGCTGTCTCGCTGGGAGATTCATGCCCATGCTGTTGTGCGCACCGCGGCGGCGTATTCCGGAGAGCCCGAGCCGCCGGCTCCGCTGGAGGATGCGGTGCCTTACGCCAACCCCTATGACGGAACGGTGTTTCACGGCCCGGCCTTCGCGACCCTGATCGACGGTGCACAGATCGGCCGCAACGGCTCGACCGGCACGCTCGCGATCGACCGGTGTGCGGTACCGGCCGGTGCTTTGCAGCCCGGATTGCTCGACGGGGCGCTGCACGTGGTGCCGCATACCGCGATGAGCGTGTGGACCACCGACGCCGCCGATCCCGCATCGTATGCCGAAGCGCGCGACCCCGACGTCGGGTTTCCGCGCCGTATCCTCTCGGCCCGCTTCTACGCCGATACGCCCGAGGCGGGAACTGTCGATGTCGAGGCCCGCTTCGTGGGATTCGACGACGACGAGGGCCGGATGCCGACGTTCGACCTGTGGCTGAGCTCCGGCGGAAAGCCATGGGCCCGAATCCGAATGGCCGAGTTTCTGCTGAGCAAGGGGCCGCTGGCCGAGGTCGGCGGTCCGCAACGGCGCGCATTCATGGCGCAGCGGCGGGCGGTGCCCGGGCTGTCGCTCAGCGAGCGGCTGGGACGCGGCGTGCTCGAACTCGACACCGCACGCATGGCAACGCTCGACTGGTTCAAGGGCACCCTGCAGGCCGTGTACGACACGGCGGGCCAAGGTGATTCGCTGTTGCGCGACATCGTGACCAAGGAGGCGGTCGCCGACGCCGTGCACAACGCCGTCCACCCGTCGAAGGTCCAGATCGTCGACGGTCAGGTGAGCTGCCCGGCGCTGCCGCTGGAGCGGATCACCGTCGAGATCGAAAAGCTCGGGCCGGGCTCATCCCGCGCGAGCGCATCGAGCACAACCGATTGGGAGCCGGTCCGCGCCTGGTGGACTGAGAGCGCGGGAATGACGCAGGGCTGGTTCGGCGAGCTGGCGCTGGGTGCCGTGTTGTCGCGCTACGTACGGCACGTCGTCGTCACGGACCCCGATGCCATGGCGGCGGTGCACGGCCGGCCGGTCCTGCTCCTGGCGAACCACCAGGTGCAGGTCGAATCATTGCTGGGCACCACCGTGGGGTCGTGGCTGACCGGCACCAAAGTCGTCACCATCGGCCACGCCAAACACGAAACCGGCTGGGTGGGCAACCTTTTACAGATGATCGACACGGCGGCGGGCAAGCAACTCGGCCACCTGCGTTATTTCGACCAGCAACAGCCACAGGAGTTCTTCGGCCTGGTCGACGACCTCAAGCGTGATATCGCCGACCGCGGGATATCTGTCATGGTGCACGCCGACGGCACCCGCAGCGTCAGCTCCGGACAGCGAGTCCAGCGGCTGACCTCGACGTTGCTGGACATGGCGTTGGAGATGTCGATGCCCATCGTCCCGCTGTATTTCGCCGGAGGCCTGCCCGAGGAGCCGTTGCCCCACAAACTCGAGGTGCCCTACGGCCATACCGCCCAGGACTACATCTTCGGTCGCCCGATCGAGCCCGAGGAGCTGCGCGGCCGGCCCTACGCGGAGCTGCGACGCTTTGTCATCGACGCGATCAACGAGCTCGCACCGTTCAGCGACGCACCGCATGCACCGAACTACGACGTCGAGAGCCGGGTCACGGCCGCAGCCCCCGGCGCCTCGCCGCTGGAGTCGGTGTGGCACTGCATCGAGGACGCCCTGGACTCTTTGCCCGTCGACTGGCGCAGCATGATCGCGGCCGAGGACTGGGAAACGCTCAAGGCAGCCGAGCTCAGCGCGTCCTGACCAGCCGACGGCCCCGGTGGTGTTGTTGACGGCGGCGCTGCGCGGCGACTAACTTAGTCACGATCGCGGCACAGCCGTCCAGCTACGCGGCTGGTGTGGATCGGCCGCATACCAAGCCCTCGCAGACAGGAGCCCCTTTATGTCGTCAGCGACCCTGGGCGTGTACACGTGCCTCGCGTCTGTCGTAATGCTCACTGTGGTGTTCTTCCTCGCCAGCAGGTCCTGATCCTCACCTGAGGCTCAGGGGTGCAGGTTCCACTGGCCGCAGTCCGGGGCCAGCACGTCGTTGACGTCGACCTCGATCCCGCCGACTATCGGGCCGGGGCTCGATGCGGTACTCACCACTCGCTGGAACAGCACTGCTGCGGGGTCACGCTGCCCCCGCGACCAGGACCGCGTCTGCCAGGCCCAGCGATGGCCGGGGGTGCTGGAGTTGCCGATGACACCGTCGGCGCCCGCCCACTGACACACGTTCACGCCACCGTAGACCCCGGTGCGCTGGACTCCCAGAACCGAGTTGATTCCCCGGAACCACTGGAGTGCGACGGAATTCCAGGTGTTGCGGTCGATGTCGTCGTCGACGCTGAAGAAGATCGGAGCGCTGCGGCCCCCGCCGGCAGCGGTGTGCAGTTGCCAGGCGGTCTGCGCGTCGGCGACCCCTCCGGCGAACCCGCGGGTGAAGTCCGACGGTGCGGTACCGCCAGGCTTGCCGTACTGGTAGTTGCTGACGATCACCAGGCCCGCCGCGGCCAGAGACTCGGCATAGGGGCGGGTGATCGGCTTGGCGCCGAAGGACGAGCCGGGCCGCGACATCGACACGTAGTTGATCACCCCGGCGTAACCGGCGGCCCGGATGGCCTCGGCCGGGATCTGGCGCATGGCGTAGTCGATCAGCATCGGGGCCGCGGCCGACGCCCGGGGCACCGCCGAGGCGGCAGCGCCCAGGCCGGCCACCGCCGAGAGCGCAGAGGCGTACCGCAGCGCGGTACGCCGGGACACCGGGCGGGAAAGCGACGGGTGGTCGCTGGAGGGGGAGTCGGACACGGGCCGATGTTAACAATGGGGCTGGTGTTAAACGTGTTGTACGCGCCGGGCGGCCCGGCCGTCGTAAGCCCGGCGGGAGCCGACAGGCCGATGCGCTAACCTCATGCAGACGTTTACTTATATGAGCTAGCAGTTATGTCGCTACCCGATTCGGCGGTCCGGCGCGGACGGCCGCTGGTGGGTCAGGAGGAACTTGTGCAGACGCCGGCGCCGGAGGTTGCCGCCCGCCCCGATTTCCGCGGTCCGTTGCTGGGCTCGGGCAGCCCGCTGGAGCACGCCACGCTCGAGGCACTGGACCGCCTGCAAGCGGTGATGGCGCTGCATCCGGTGGGAACCGACCGATTCCGGGCGGACAACGAGGCCGACCGGTTCGGCCGGATCTTCGGGGGGCAGCTCATCGGACAGGCGATGGCCGCCGCAGCGGCCACCGCCCCCGAACTCACCGCCCACTCGATCCACGCGTCCTTTCTGCGGCCCGGCGACTCCGCCGTACCGCTGGATATCGCCGTGGACCGCACTCGCGACGGGCGCTCGATGTCGGCGCGGCAGGTCCGGGTGGAACAGGGCGGTAAGACCCTCATGGTTGCGACGGTGTCCTTCGACACCAGCCTTGACAGCGCCGCCACCGACCCCACCCCGCCGTCGGGAACCGAGCCCGAATCCCTTCCGCTGCTACAGCACTGGGTAACGCAGGCGTCGCCGTCCCAGGCCCTGTGGGGCAGCGCCTGGATCAAGCGGCCACCGCCGGTGGAGATCCGCACCGATCAGGCGCCGGTTTTCCTCAGCGGCGCCCAGGCGCCGGGCCCTTCGGCGCATTGGATGCGGTTGCCGCGACCGGTCGACGGCGATGCGCAGCTGCAGGCGGTGTTGCTCGCCTACGCCAGCGACTACCTGTTGGTGGACGCCGCGTTCCGCGCCCACCCTCAGCCGCTGGACGTCGCCACGCACCTCGGGCTGACCCTCGACCACACCGTGTGGATCCACCGCCCAGTGCATTTCCAGCGCTGGCACCTCTACACCCAGCACACCGTCGCCACCTCCGGGCACCGTGCTCTGGTGCACGGCACCATCGTGGATTCAACCGGTAGGCATGTGGCCAGCACCGCCCAGGAAGTCCTGATCCGGCAGCGCATCGCGCCGGCCGGCTCCGGTTAGCAGATCCGCCGTGCAGGCCGCGGCGACGGGATTGGCTGATCAGCGGGCTCCAGGGACTGCTGCCCGGTAGCCTTTTCGGTTGTGACGCGTTCCGCTTCGCGGCGCGACGTGCTCAGGTATGCCGCGTTACTGGGGCTGGCACTGGCGGTGCCCGCCCCACGAGTTGCTGCCGGGGGTCTGCGGGTCATCGACTTCGCCCACCGCCTGGTGTCACCCGAACAGATCAAGGCCGCCGGTTTGGACGGCGCGCTGGTCTACGTCTCCGAGTTGCGCCCCGGGGCCACTTTCGATTTCAAGCCGGTCAGCCGCGACTATGCCGACGGGCTACGCGCCGCCGGACTGCAGGTCGCCAGTTGCTACCAGTTCGGCAAACCCGGCTGGCCGCAGTCCCCGTCGGACTTCACCCGGGGCTACGACGGCGGCGTCGCGGATGCCCGGACCGCGATGCGGCTGCACACCGATGCCGGCGGCCCACCGTCGGCGCCGATCTTCTTCAGCGTCGATGAAGACATCGACGCCGCCACCTGGAAAAGCCTGGCCGTCGCATGGTTCCGCGGCATCAACTCGGTGATCGGGGTGGACCGCACCGGCATCTACGGCGGTGCGCGGCAATGCTCCTGGGCCATTCGCGACGGAGTCGTCGGAGAATCGACCAGCCCGGGCCACCGATGGGCGTGGCAGACCGGGGCGTGGTCGCACGGAGACCGGGAACCGGCGGCCGTCCTGTTCCAGCGCGAGATCGTCACCGCGACCCAGCCGGGCTTTGTCATCGACGACGTGCATGTCGACGTCAATGATGTGCTCGCCGCCGACTTCGGTCAGTGGGACCTGCCCCGCGGGCGCCGGGGAGCCGCGTGATCGCAGACCGCGGCATCGGTCACCGCCGGGGTCCGCCACGCCACGGTGCCAGCAGGAGTTCACCGGCCCGCCGCATGTCCTGTTCGGCCTGCTCGGGTGTCGTCTCACCCATCACCGCCCAGGACAGGATGCCGTAGGCGCACTGCTCGACCAGCAGCGCCAACTGGATGTCCTGGGGCGTGGGGTGCGAGATCCCGGCGACGGCCAGGATCGTGGCGCGCAGACCGACATCACCGGTGGCCGCCGACTCGGACCTGCGCGCGTTGACCGAGGTGATCATCGCGCGGGCCAGCCGTGGGCGGGCCAACATGGATCGGCAGAGGCCGGCCATCAGCTCCGTGACGTCGGAGACCGGACATCCCGTCGGCCGGCGCGGCGGAACGCCGGCCTGGGTGTAGTGCAACAACAGTGCGCTGAACAGGTGATGCTTGGTGGGGTAGTAGCGGTACACCGTCGCGATCGAAACCGACGCCTGATCGGCCACGTCCTGCATCCGTACGGCCTCCAGCCCATCGCGCGCACCGAGTCGCGCGGCCGCGGCGAGGATCCGCTCGCAGCGTTGCCGCTGGGCCGGGGTGCTGGGCGTTGCGGCCTCGCGATCAACGGGTGGCCGGGGCATCGGTGTTCCCGGGATCGGTGCGGAGCAACTTCTGCATCAGCCGATGCGAGGCGAGCACCGCCTCGGCCCGATCCGGGCCCGCACGCAGTGCCGGACTGGCGGCGTGATCGGACATGACATGCACCGGTCCGTGGGGGAGCCGGTCGAGGCCTTCGCGGGCGACGTCCGCCGGGTCGGAGATCCGCAACCCCGGCACGTCGAAGTTGAGTCCGGCCCGCTGCATGGCCGGCGTTCTGGTGACGCCGAGCACCAATTCCAGCACGTGCACGTTGTCGTCGCGCAACTCCAGCCACAGGCCCTCGGCGTAGATCCGGGTGAACGCCTTTGCGCCGCCGTACACCGTCTGCCGCGCCGAACCGAGATAGCCGGTCAGCGAGCCGACCAGCAGCAGACCGCCGCGCCGCCGGACACGCATCGGGCGCCCGAAGTGGTGAATGAGCGCCAGCGGGGTCGTGACGTTGAGGGCGAGGACACCGCCGAACGCCGCGAGATCCCCGTCGAGGAATGCCGCGCTGTGGGTGTTGGCGCCGGCGTTGTAGATCAGCAGCCCGACCTCGAGGTCCGACGTCGCCTCGATGACGCGGGCCGCGGCGTCCCCGCCGGACAGGTCCAGGGCGAGTTCCCGGACGAGCACGCCGCGCGCGCGGCATCGATCGGCGGTTTGGCGCAACGGCTCTGGCTTACGTGCGATCAGCACCAGATTGACACCGGCCGCGGCCAGCTGCGCCGCGAACTCGGCGCCGACGCCTTCGGAACCGCCCGCGACGACAGCCCAGGGGCCGTACTGGTGCGCCCATTGAGTGTGATCATTGCTGGACACGGGGCGCCTCCATAACTAAAATTCACTTTAGTTTGTGGCCAGGCTACCCCACCCCCGCGGCGCAACGGAAGGCGCAGAATCCATGCGACACAACACTGCTCGGGCGCGTTGATGCGGCTCGGCCTGGCCACGCCGGTGGTGATTCAGATCCCCGGTGTGGCGTCGAACTGGGAAGCGCAGGCCGGGGCCGAGGACCTCGGTCTGATCGCGGCGGCAGCCGACAAGCTCGGATTCGCCTACCTGACCTGTTCGGAGCATGTCGCGGTGCCCGACGACGCGGCGGCCGGCCGCGGCACCACCTATTGGGATCCGGTCGCCACACTGTCGTTCCTGGCCGCCCGCACCAGCGCGATTCGCTTGGTGCCATCGGTTGTGGTGCTGGGCTATCACCACCCGCTCGAGATAGCCAAACGCTACGGCACCCTGGACCGGCTCAGTGCCGGACGGCTGACGCTGGGAGTCGGGGTCGGCTCGCTGCGTGAGGAATTCGACCTACTCGACTGCGCCTGGGAAGACCGCGGCGCCCGGGCCGACGATGCGATGAAGGCGCTGCGGGCATCGCTGTCGACCGAGCGGCCCAGCTACGCCGGCACCTACTACCGCTTCGACTCGATGGTGGTGCAGCCCTGTGCCCTGCAGCAGCGGGTGCCGATCTGGGTCGGGGGACACACGCGCCGCTCGCTGCGGCGGGCGGTGGACTTGGGCGACGGCTGGATGCCGTTCGGTCTTTCCGGCGACCAACTGGCCCAACACCTTGCCGGCGTGGACCTGCCCGACGGTTTCGCGGTCGTGTTGTCGACGGCGCCGCTGGACCCGATCGGCGCGGGCCAGCAGACCCGGGACCGATTGGCCAGACTGGCCGAGCTCGGCGCCACCGATGTCACCTGCGCGGTCGCGGCGCGCTCGGCGGCGCACTTCTGCGACCAGTTGAGCGCCCTGGCCGAACTGGCCGATCTGCCGGCACGGGAGCAGCGATGAACGAGCAACGGCTGGCCGATCTGGAGCGGCGTCTGCAGCAGATCGAAGACGAGCGGGCGATCGAGCGGCTGATCGCGTCCTACGGCCCGCTGGTCGACGTCGGCGACGACGAGGCCGTGGCAGCGCTGTGGCAGGAAGACGGCGTCTACGACGTCGAAAACTGGCTGATGAACGGGCGCGAGGACATCGCCGCGATGGTGCGCTCTCGTGGTCACCAGGAGCTGATCGCCCGGGGCTGTACGCACTTCCTGGGCCCGGCGGTGGTCACCGTGCACGGTGACGAGGCGGTGGCCGTGTGCGAGTCGACGCTGTTGGTCAAACAGGGATCCGAATACCGCGTGGCGCGCGGCGCCGCCAACTACTTTCACCTGCGACGAACCGGCGAGCCGTCGCGGCGCTGGCAGATCCACACGCGGATCACCCGGTTGCTCGACGGCGCGGCCGAGGGCCGCGCCCTGTTGGCGGATGGCATCGCGGGCCGCATCCGTTAGTCCGGAGCACTCGGCGCTGCGGTTAGACTCCGCGGAAACGCAATCCGCCGACACGGCAGGGGAGATGAATGGATCTGCGGTGGTCGGAGGAAGACCGGGCATTTCAGGCTGAGGTACGGCAGTTTCTGGCCGAGAAACTCACCCCTGAGCTGCGCCGCGCGGGCAGGCTGATGACCAGTGTCTACGCCGACCACGAGGCGAGCATGGCCTGGCAGGCGATTCTGCACGAGCGGGGTTGGGCCGCCCCGGCCTGGCCGGTCAAGCACGGGGGCTGTGACTGGAGCCTGACCCAGCACTACATCTTCAGCCGGGAGTCGACGCTCGCCGGTGCCCCGTCGCTGTCGCCGATGGGAATCCGGATGGTCGCCCACGCCATCATCCGGTTCGGCACCGATGCACAGAAGGATTACTTCCTGCCGCGGATTCTCACCGGCGAAGTGTTCTTCTGCCAGGGCTACTCCGAGCCGGAGGCGGGCTCGGACCTGGCGGCCCTGTCGATGGCGGCCACCGTCGACGGCGACGACCTGGTCTGCACCGGCAGCAAGATCTGGACCACCCACGCCGGCGAGGCGAACTGGATGTTCGCCTTGGTGCGCACAACCCGTGCCGCCAAGAAGCAGCAGGGCATCACGTTCGTGCTGATCGACATGGCCTCGCCCGGCATCGAGATCCGTCCGCTGGTGATGACCTCCGGCGAAGAGATCCAGAACCAGGTCTTCTTCGACGACGTGCGGGTCCCCAAGACCAATGTCATCGGGGAGATCGACAGCGGCTGGACGGTGGCGAAGTATCTGCTCGAGTTCGAGCGCGGCGGCGGCGCGGTGGCGCCGGCCCTGCAGGTGGTGGCCGAGGAGATCGCCGAGGCCGCCAAGGATCAGCCGGGACCGGCCGGCGGCAGACTCGCCGACGACCACGCGTTCATGCGCAAGCTCGCCGACGCGCGGATCCGCGCCGAGGTGCTGGAGATCCTGGAGTACCAGGTGCTGGCGGCGGTGGCCGAGGGACGCAACCCCGGGGCGTCGTCATCGATGCTCAAAGTCCTGGGAACGGAGCTGAGCCAGGAGCTGACCGCACTGGCGTTGGAGGCGGCCGGACCGCGCGGGCGGATCTATCAGCCGCACGTCACCGCGCCCGGGGGGCCGATCGCCGATTACCAACCGCCGGCCGACGGCTACTCTTCCGGCGAGCCGTGGCAGGCGGTGGCGCCGTTGCGCTACTTCAACGACCGCGCCGGCTCGATCTACGCCGGCAGCAACGAAATTCAGCGAAACATTCTGGCCAAAGCGGCATTGGGGCTCTGATGGACTTCACCTTGAACAATGAGCAGCAGATGCTGCGCGACGGCATCACCAAGTTCCTTGCCGCGCGCTACGACCTCGAGACCAGCCGTGCGGCGGTCAAGACCGGCGCCGGCTGGCAGCCCGGCACCTGGCGCGCCTTCGCCGAGGAACTGGGCATCCTGGGTGCGACGCTGCCCGAGGAGTTCGACGGAATCGGCGGCGGCGCCGTGGAACTCATGGTCATCACCGAGGCGCTCGGGCATGCGCTGGTGATCGAACCCTACGTCGACGCCGTTGTCGTCGCCGGCGGCCTGCTGCAGCGTTCCGGGAGTCCGCGGGCTGCGGAGGTTCTCAAGGAACTGGTGGCCGGCAACGCCGTAGTGGCATTGGCCGCCACGGAACCGGAATCGGCGGACCGGTGGCAGGACGCGCAGACGACCGCCCGGCCCGATGGCGACGGCTGGGTGCTCAACGGCTCCAAGATCACGGTGGTGGCGGCACCACTGGCCACGCATCTGCTGGTCACTGCGCGCGTCGAGGGCGACGAGGGCGTCTCGTTGTTCCTCACCGAGGCCGGTGCCGCGGGTATCGCGATGCACCCGTACCGGACCATCGACGATCGCAGCGCCGCCGATGTCACCCTGACCGATCTGCGGCTTGGCGCCGACGCACTGCTGGGCGAGCGGGGCCGGGCATGGCCGTCGTTGGCGCAGGCCCGCGACGAGGGTGCGGCGGCGGTCTGCTCCGAAGCGGTCGGGTGCATGCGAAAAGTGCTGGCGGACACCGTCGAATACTGCAAACAGCGCCAGCAGTTCGGCCAGCCGATCGGTAGTTTCCAGGTGCTGCAACACCGCATGGTGGACATGTTCATGGAAGTCGAGCAGTCCGCTGCAGCGGTGTACCTGGCGATGCTCAACCTCGAGGCCGACGAAGCCACCCGGGCCCGTGCGGTCTCGGCCGGCAAGGCCACCATCGGCCGCGCGGCCCGCTTCGTCGGCGAGCAGGCGGTACAGCTGCACGGTGGGATGGGCATGACCGAGGAGTTGGCCATCGGCCACTACTTCAAACGGCTCACCGCACTGCAATACGAGTTCGGCACCACCGACCAGCACCTGTCCCGTTACGCAGAGCTGACAAAGCCCTAGCCCGTGGGTTACTGCCTCAGCTGGTGCGGGCAGTAGGCGTTCGCGGCGGCGGCTGCGAAGCGTGCGGCGGCGTCCATGGTCAGCCCCGGGTTGTCGGTCGTGAGTTGTTTGACGACCTGCAATCCCGTCTCGCCGTTGTTGGCCATGCTGCACACGGCATGGCCGGCCACAATGGCCTGTTCTTCACTGGCGAAGGTGAGCCCCGCGGCCCGTAAGGCCGTCAGGAAGGCGGCGTCGCCGGCACCGTCGTCGCCCCCGTCGCCGGCACCGGGGTCCGCGTAGGCCGGAGCGCCGACGACGGCGGCAACAACCCATGCCGACAGGACGCCGCGCGCGACGTTGCCGATCCTGCCCACTCGAGTTCCTGGGGTCTGCATGCTGCGTAATCCCTTACTGCGAGGTGACGAGGTGTGCGAGCTCGATGTACAGGGGGATACCGATGGTCACGTTGTAGGAGAACGTCAGGCCCAGTGATGCGGCCAGCGGGAGGCTGGGACTGGCCTCCGGAATCACCAGCCGCTGAATCGCCGGGACAGCGATATACGACGCCGCACCGCACAGCACCGCGAACAAGACGTAGGTGCCCAACTGGAAGTGGACGCCGGTCAGCTGCGAGTAGGTGTGCGCCACGAACAGCCCCAGGGTGGCGAAAAGGTTGGGAGCCAGCAGGCCGAAGAAGACGAAACCCCGGCCCGCGGCGCGCAGGTCCTTGAGCTTGCGTGCGGCGGTCAGACCCATCTCCAGCAGGAACAGGCACAGCACACCCTGGAATGCGGTGACGAACACCGGGTCGTCGACACCGGTGACCTTGGAGCCCTGTAGGCCGCTGACGAAACCGATGACGATGCCGCCGAGCAGCAGGCAGATGCCCGGGTTGAGGAAGACCTCCCGCACCAGTTCCCGGTTGATCAGGCGGCCGTTGGGGGTCCCCTCGGTCTCCGCGCGGCGCTGCGGCGTCATCTCCAGCGACAACCCGCCCGTGGGGTCGGCGCCGTGGGCTGCCACCACGGTGGGCCGCGCGCCCGCCGGCACCGTGTAGCCCGGCTCGTGGGGCATGTTCCCGTCGGCGTCCATGCCTTTATGGCGTAACCGGGCGACCAGGAACAGCGCCACCAGGCAGCCGGGGATCTCCATGATGGCCAGCATCACGGGCATGTAGGCGTCGAAGGCCATCCCCACGGTGGCCAGCACGCCCATGCAGGTGGCGAAGGTTCCGGCCGAGTCGGAGCCGTAGTATCCGGCGACCGTTGCCCGGTCGACCTCCCGCATTTTCGTCATGTACTTCAGAAGCAGGTAGGCCAGCATGCCGATCAGGAAGTTCAAGACGAATCCGACGACGACGAATCCGAGGATTCCGCCGATCTGCGAGAGGTCGATCTCGGCGAGCTCTTCGCCGCCGTGCCAGCCGATGGCCAGCAACAGGTACATCGTCAACCCCTGATACAACGCGTTCGGGAACTCGAAGGGGACCTTGGCGATGGCGATCAGGAAGCCGAAGTAGAAGAACAGCAGCAACGGCTTGAACAGGTTGTGCGTGAAGTTCTGCCAAAACTCGACAAGCATGTTCGTCTCTCTTTCGCGGGGGAGGAGATCAAGCGCCGCCGGCGGGCGTCAGCTCAGCGGGGTACCGGTCTTCTTCGAGCCCTTGAGGTGCACGGCATGGACACCCGGCTTGCGGGACAACTCCTCAAGCAGGTCGTCGAGTCCGGCCTGGTCGACGTTCCAGTGCTGGACCGCCTCGGGCTGGCTCTGCAGCTTGGCGATCACCGCGTCGAGCTTGACGGGGGTCTTGGCCTTACCGCCCTGAATCCGGATACGCCCGCTGCCGGCGGAGCGCGGGGTGGCGCTGCCCAGGGCTCCGCCGGCCATAGCGCCCAGCGCCGCCTGGTTGAGCAGGCCACCGGCCATCCCCGAGGCGGGGGCAGCGGCCAGGCCCGCGGCGGGACCGCCGGTGGCCGCCAGCCGGATCGCCGGGCTGGCAGAGGCCCAGCTCGGCGGGACGGACAGGTTGCCCACCAGGTTCGCCTCCGACATGGTGGCCGACACCGTCGAGGAAAGCCCGGCGGCGGTTCCCACCCGAAGCCCGGCGCCGAGACCGCTGACCGGCAGACCTTCGAAAGCCCGGCCCAGCGGAGTAGCAAACTTGGTGAAGGCCCCGATCGGCCAGTTGACCAGCAGTGAGACGTCGTTGAACTGCGTGGTCAGGCCGAGTGGAGCCTTGGCCGCGGCGAACAACGCGGAGAACGTCGCGCCGGCTGTCGGGTTCCCGGTCAGGGCGGCCAGGGCGCTGTTGATGAAGGTGTTGTACTGGGTTGCTATGTCGGCGAAGAACTGCAGGAGCGGGTTGCCGGCCGCAGTGGTCGCCGCCGAACCGACACTGCTCGCCGCTGCTGCCCCGGCGCCCCCGGTGGTGGTCGGCGGCGGCTCGGTGAACGCGGTGACCTTGGTGGCAGCGCTCGCCGCCGCGGCGTAGGTCTCCATGGCCGCGGCGTCTTGGGCCCACATCTGCATGTACTGGGCTTCATTGGCCGCGATGGCCGCCAGATTCTGGCCGAGGAAGTTCGTTGCCTGCAGCATCGCCTGCTGGGTGCGGTTGGCGGCCACGGCTTCCGGGGGCACGGTGGCCGCGCGAGCGGTTTCGTAGGCGGTAGCGGCGGCCTGCGCCTGGGCGGCGGCCTGGGCGGCCGTGGCCGCGGTCGCCGACATCCAGGCGATATACGGCTCGGCGGCGGCGATCATCGCCGCCGCTGAAGGGCCGGTCCATGCTTCGCTCGCGAGCGAGGTGAGCACCGCGTTGTATTCGGCTGCCGCCGAACTCAATTCGCCGGCCAGTCGACCCCATGCGGTGGCGGCTTCGATCAACGACGCCGACCCGGCGCCGGCGTACATGTTGCCCGAGTTGATCTCCGGGGGGAGCAATGAGAAGTACATTTCGACACCCTTATCTGGTCGAGTGCGACTGGGTCAGCGGGCAGTGGCCGGGTTTGCTCATCGCGGTCTCACTCATCCAGTGCCGGGATCACGATGATGGTGGCCGCCGCGGGATCGGCTTCACCGGGCGGAATGGGACCGAAGGCGTCGGCCCCGCCGCTGTTTCGCAGGGACCGGGTGGCCGCGCCGACACCCTGGGTGGCGGTGGTTCCCATGCCGCGGCCCAGCAGGCTGGACAGGGCCATCTGGCCGAACATGGCGTCTTGGCCGGCGACCGCGGCCATCGGAGCGGCCTCCAGCGTCGCCGGCAGGGACGACGCCATGCTGACCAGCTTGGTGGCAGGCGCTGCGACTGCCCAGGAAGCAGGCACCGACAACTTGCCGACTGTCGCCGCGTTGCCCAGCGCACCGGTGGCACTGCTGAGGGTTGTCGCTGCCGGTACCGCGGTATTTGTCAGAGGCGCCAGCGGCAGCAGTGCCCCGGTGATGGCTTTGGGGCCGGCTAAGTAGGACTGCACAGCCATGGCATTGATCGGCCAGGAGTAGATCTGGCCGGCGGACAGGAACAGACCGCCGGGCAGTGACGTCCAGCCCAACAGCGGACTGTAGGCCCCGGTGAGCGTGCCCCAGATCGTGTTCCAGTTGGCCAAGTCCGTCGCGAAGGACGGGGGCAGTGTCGCCGCGGCCGGGTTGGACCCGAGCGTCTGCAGCACCTGGGGCATCGCCGTGAGCATCTGGGAGACCTGTTGGGCGATGTTGGACGCCGACGAGTTCGCGGTCGCCTCTGCGGAGGCGGCCTCCTGGTTGGCGATCCCGGCCGCGTTCGTGGTCTCCGGCGGCTGGCTGAACGGTGCGAGCGCCGTTGCCGCTGCCGACGATCCGGCGTAGCCGTACATGGCCGCCGCGTCCTGTGCCCACATCTCGGCGTACTCGATCTCGGTGGCGGCGATGGCGGGCGTGTTCTGGCCGAGGAAGTTGGTCGCGATCAGGGTCGCCAGCTGAGTCCGATTCAGGGCGATCACCGGTGGCGGCACGGTGGCGGCGAACGCCGCCTCGTAGGCGGCTGCCGCGGCGCGGGCCTGGTTGGCGGACTGCTCGGCTTGAGCGGCGGTGGCGGCCATCCACGTCACGTAGGGCTCGACCGCGCTGGCCATCGAGCCAGAGGAGGGCCCGGACCATTCCCCGGCGAGGCTTGAGACCACGGACTCGTAGGACGACGCCGTAGAACTGAGTTCCGCGGCGAGCGCGTCCCACGCCGAAGCGGCCGCCAGCAGGGGGCCGGAGCCTGCCCCCGCGTACATCCGGCCGGAGTTGACCTCCGGCGGCAGTGCTGCGAAATCCATCTCGGGTGACTCCTCACGTCACACGTCGGTGCCGGCGCCGGCAAATCGCCGTCAACTAAACCCTAGACGGCGGTTGGCTATTCGGGGTGCCAGCGATGTAACAAGCTTGGGACTATCCGTTGATAGTGGTAGCAGTGGACTATTGAAAAGTGTTGTGAGACAGCTGGCATAAGGCTATCCATGGTGGTCGCCGGCTTACTTAAGCAATTTGGCGGCCCGCTGGCAATTAATTCCAAGGAACACAATTGGTGGCCGGTTCATTTCGCCGGCCAGAGCAACAGCCGCCCCGGAAAGCCGCGGAAACGCCACATCGTCGGGGCGTGAATTCCGCACCATTCGCCATCTCAGTCGACCGATGCTACGCAGTCCTTCTGGACAGCAGCTGGCAGTGGACTGGGTCTTGGCTGTCGCTGCGCTGCACAAGTCCTGGCAGCCGGCCCGGCCGGCTCAGGGACTGGTCAGCGGAAGCGGACGTGCAAGGTCGCCAAGCCGAAGATCTTCCGGCTGTCGGACTTCGCGGACACCAGGATGACGCCGCTGCGGGTAGCCGGGTCCAGCGACTTGATCCGGCCGTTGAACTCGATGTCGGCGCCTTCCTTGGCGGACACGATCGCCGGTGCGGACAGTCGCACCGCGTAGCGGGTGACGGCACCCGGGTCGCCGGTCCAGGCGGAGGCGAAACCGGCGCCCAGCCCCATGGTGAGCATGCCGTGCGCGATCACGTCGGGGAGTCCGGCCAGCTTGGCGATGTCTTCGTCCCAGTGGATGGGGTTGGCGTCGCCGGCGACGCCGGCATAGTTCACCAGATCGCCGCGAGCCAGCCGGGTGTGGCGCACCGGGAGTTCGTCACCGACCCGCACGTCGTCGAACGACGGGGTCCCCGGGGTACGGGTCAGACCGCCCTCGGAGATCCGCACCTGCCCTTCGGGCCGCACGGTCTTGTGGTAAGCGGCGTCGGCGTCACCCACGTCGAGAATGTTGACGTCGTGCATCATCGCGTTGTGTACGGCGATTTTGACCGTCGGATCGATGTCCTCGGCTGTCACCCCGACCACAGTGGTGTGCAGGGTGTGTACCCGCTCTCCGGCAGTGTCGGTGAAGGTGTTGGTCACCGTGATCAGGTCGTGGCCCGCGACGCGGCGCACCGCGGTCAGCTCCACGTCGATGTGCAGTTCGTCACCGTCGACGATGGGCCGGTGTTGCTCGAAGACCTCTTCGGTCTGCATGAAGGTGTCGTAACCGACGACCACTGATTCGAACATGCGGCGGTTGCAGGTCATGCCCGGTACCGAGGTGAACGTGAGCGGCGCGACCAGACCCGAGTAACCCATTTCGGCGGCGGCGGCGACGTCCCAGTGCGCGGGGTGGTAGTCCTGCACGGCGCGCGCGTACTCGCGGACCTTCTCCCGACCCACCAGGTAGGTGCCGTCCATTTGGTAGTAATGGCCGACCCGGGCTTGCATCGGGGATGTCTGTGCTGCGGTCATGAGGTGACTCAACCGTTCTATCGGGCTGGTTGCGGAAGCCGACCACAGCACCCTAGCGTGCGCGCCGGCGCCTATCCCAGGACGAGTCGCCGGAACGGGCCCTCCCCACACAGGTGGTGGGTGGCCATCACCACCGTCCGGTCGGCGCCGAACAGGCCGGGCACCGCGAGAATCGCCCGCAGGAGGTCGTCGGCGTCGGCGGCGTCGAGATGCTCGGTGGGCTCGTCGAGCGCCACGATGGCCGCAGGCGACAACATGGCCCTGGCCAGCAGCAGCCGCCGCCGCTGTCCCGCCGACAATGCCTGGGCGCCACCGGCGAGGACGGTGGCCAGGCCGTCGGGCAGACCGGCCAGCCAGGGCTGCAGGCCCACCCGGCTCAAGGCCGTGCGCAGCTCGTCGTCGTGGCAGTCGCCCCGCGCCACCAGCAGGTTGTCCCGGACGGTGGTCGCGAAGATGTGGGCGTCCTCGGCAAAGAAACCGACGGCTGATCGCAGGTCGGACTCGGCCAGCTCCTGCACCGCACGGTCGCCGACCCGAACGCCACCGGCCAGCGGCGTCACCAGGCCCGCCAACGTCATCAACAGGGTCGTCTTGCCGGCCCCGCTGGGGCCGGTGACCGCCAGCCGATCCCCGGGCGCCAGATCGAAGTCGACCCGCACGGATCGCTCGTCGCGGAATCCCGAGACCAGATCGGCGTGCAGCGCCGGGGTCGCGCCCGGCGGCGGGCGATGCAGCGCCGGCGCAGGCTCGCTCGGGGGTTCTTCGGGCGCCAGATCGACCAGCCGCCGCGCCGCGATCCGCGCACGGGTCAGCGCGACGGCGGCCCCCGGCAGTGCGGTGGTCGCCTCGAAGGCCGACAGCGGCAGCAACATCAGGACCGCCACCGTGGTGGGCGCCAGGAAGTCGGCGAGCCCGATTCCGGCTACCGCGGCGCCGAGCACGCTGACCCCGACCGCGGCGGTGGGCAGGGCTGCGGCCAGTGCGGCCGGCTTGGCCGCTGCGTCCAGCGCCGCGCCCCAGGCCTGCTGGCGACGCTGGGACTCGGCGATGACGGCGGGCAGCAGACCGGCGATCCGCAGCTCCGGGGCGTGGTCGAGCGCATGGAGCGCCGCGACGTCACGCTCGCCGAGGTGCTCGCGGGCGCTGTTCTGCTGTGCCGCGGCGGCCCGCGCGGCCAGCCACGGTGCCACCACTCCGGCGGCCAGCAGGCAGGCGGCCAGTACCGCCGCGGCCGCCGGGGAGATCGCCGCGATCGCCGCGGTGGCAACGACACCCAGTACCGCTGCCACCCCGATCGGAAGGACGGCGCGGACCAAGACGTCGGAGAGTTCATCGACGTCGGAGCCAAGGCGGGCCACCAGTTCTCCGCTGCGCAACCGCACCGCGGTCTGCACCGGGCCGTGGGCCAGGCGCCGGTAGAGCTGCACACGGGCGGTGCCCGCCGCCGCCAGGGCGGTGTCATGGCTCACCAGCCGCTCGCAGTAATGCAGCACCCCGCGCGAGATCGCCAGCGCCCGCACCGCCACCACTGCGATCGACAGGTCCAGCACCGGTGGCATCTGCCAGGCCCGGGTGATCAGCCAGGCCGAGACCGCGGCCAACGCCAGCGCGCTGCACAGCGACAGGATCGCGAGCAGACCGGCCAGCAGCAGCCGGGACAGGCGTGGTCGCAGCAGCCGCAGGGCCGCCACCAGTGGATCAGACCGGCACCGCACGGGCGACTCCCTCGCTGTGAACGGTGACGACCTGATCGGCGATCGCCAGCACGGGGGCGCGGTGGCCCACCACCACCACCGTCGCTCCGGCGTGCGCGCGGTCCACCAGGGCCGCCAGCACGCGTTGTTCTGCCGCGGGGTCCAGATGCGCGGTCGGTTCGTCGAGCAACAACACCGGGGCCGGCGAGCCCAGTGCGCGAGCCAGCCCGAGCCGCTGCCGTTGCCCCAACGACAACCCCAGCCCGCCGCGGCCCACCCGGGTGCGCGCACCGTCGGGCAACTCCGCGAGCACCGCGTCGAATCCGGCTGCCGCGCAGGCATCCTGCGCATCGACCAGGTCGCCGAACAACGCGAGGTTGTCCGCCACCGTGCCCGGGATCAGCGCCGGGCGCTGCGGCAGCCACGACAGTTGGGCCCACCAGCTGGGCAAGTCGAGCGTCGCCACGTCTACGCCGCCCACCGTGATGCGTCCGGAGGACGGACTGGTCAGTCCTGCGATGGCCGCCAGCGTCGTACTCTTGCCCGCGCCGTTGGCTCCGGTCAGTACCGTCACCTGACCGGGCTCGAGCACTGCGTCCAGGCCGGCCGGCGCCGCACCGTCCCGGCCGGCCACGCTGAGGCCCTCGAGCCGTATCGGTGCCCCCCGCGCAGCCACCGCGCGGTCTCCCGGAACCCGTGCAGCCGTCTCGCCGATCAGGGCGAAAGCCTTGTCTGCGGCAGCGCGCCCGTCCTGGGCGGCGTGAAACTCCACGCCGATCCGGCGCAGCGGCCAGTACACGTCGGGCACCAGCAGCAACACGGTCAGCCCGGCGGTCAGGCTCATCTCGCCGAACACCAGCCGCAGACCGATGCTGACGGCGACCACGGCCACGCTCAGCGTGGCCAGCAGTTCGAGGACCAGTGCCGACAAGAACGCGACGCGCAGGCTGGCCATGATCGACCGGCGCTGCGCGCGGGACAGTTCGGCGATGCGGTCCTGCGGTCCGCTCGCCCGCCCGAGCGCGCGCAGGGTGGGGATGCCGGCGATCAGGTCCATCAGACGCGCCTGCAACGTCGTCTGGGCCGCCAGGGCCGCCACCGACCTGTCCGCGGTGGCCAGGCCGATCAACACCATGAACACCGGGATCAGGGGCAACGTGATGAACGCCAGGACCGCTGACCGCCGGTCGAACGCGGCGATCACCGCGACGGTGATCGGGGTCAGGATCGCGGCCAGCAGCAGCGCGGGCAGATAGGCGGTGAAGTAGGAGCGCAGACCGTCCAGGCCGCGGGTGACCACCGCCGCCGCGGCGTCGCGTTCGGCGGCCAGCCGGCCGGGAGCGCGTGCAGTCACCGCGCGCAGCACCTGCCCGCTGAGTTCGGCGATCACCGCGCTGGCCCCGCGCTGCCCCAGCCTGGCCTGCAGCCAGTGCGCCAGCGTGCGTAGGGCGAACAACGCTGCAAGGGCGGCCAACAGGGGCGTCCAGTGCGTGACGCTGCGTGTCGACGGTTGCGTGATCACTCCAGACACGATGTGGCCCAACACTATCGCGGAGCCGAGTGCGCAGCCGGAGATCACCACTCCGCAGCCCACCATGGCGACCAGGAAGCGGCGCACGGCGGCCGAGGCCCGCCACAGGCGCGGGTCCAGCGGCGCCCGGGAACCCCGGGCGCTCAGGACGGCTGCCTCACCAGCCCAATGGACTGTGGAATCTGCTCGGCGGAGATTCGCTGTCGAAACACCCAGTACGTCCAACCCTGGTAGGCGATTGCCAGCGGCGCGAAGATCACCGCCGCCCAGGTCATGATCTTCAACGTGTAGGGAGTCGATGAGGCGTTGTAGATCGTCAGGCTCCACTGCGGATCCAACGTGGAGGGCAGCAGCGCCGGATACAGGGCGCCGAACAGCAGGACCACCACGGCCGCGACGACGATTGCCGAGCACGTGAACGCCCAGCCGTCGGACACCCGGCGCCACACCAGCGCCACCGCGGCCAACTGCGCGACCAGCGCGACGCCCAGCACCAGCCAGGTCCAACCGGTGCCGTGGGCGAGCTGGGTCCAGACTCCGAACGCGGCGACCAGCGCGGTCACCGGAAGCGCCAAGAGGTTGGCGAAACGGTGCGCGTCGTCGCGAATCGCCCCGGCGGTTTTCAGGCCGGTGAACACCGCGCCGTAGAACAGGAACAAGCCGCCGGTGGCCAGGCCGCCCAGCAGCGTGTAGGCGTTGATCACATCGCCGAACGCCAGGCGGACGTGGTGGTCGGCGTCCACCGGCAGGCCCCGGACCAGCACGGCGAACGCCACGCCCCACAGGATCGCCGGCAGCCAGGAGCCGGCGGCGATACCGGCATCGGCCCAGGCGCGCCACCGGGAGTCATTGACTTTGCCCCGCCATTCGATCGCGACGGCGCGCACGATCATGCCGAACAGGATGGCCAGCAGGGGCAGGTACAGCGTGGAGAACACCGTGGCGTACCAGTTCGGGAACGCGGCGAACATCGCCCCGCCTGCGGTGATCAGCCAGACCTCGTTGCCGTCCCAGAACGGTCCGATCGTGTTCAGCGCGGCCCGTCGGTGTGCCTCGGGGTCGCCGGCGCTGACGCGGCCGAACGGCGCCATCAGCATGCCCACCCCGAAGTCGAAGCCCTCCAGGATGAAGAAGCCGGTGAACAGCACCGCGACCAGCACAAACCACAGCTGTTGTAGGTTCACCGCGGCCACCTCCTTATCCGGTGCTATCCGTTCGACCCGGCCCTAGTAGGCGAATGACAGTGGCGCCACATCGTTTTCGTCCAGCGGTGCCGGCGGCGCAGGTTCGGCATCGTGGTCGGTCGGCCCTTGGGCCACATAGCGGCTGATCAACCAGAACCAGATCACCGCGAGCACGGCATAGACCAGCGTGAACATCACCAGGGAGGTGACCACCACACCTGCGCTGTTTGCCGAGACGCCTTGCGCGACGGTCTGCCGTACCCCGGGATCACCGGTCGGATTGGGGACCACGACCCAGGGCTGACGGCCCATTTCGGTGAAGACCCAGCCGGAGATGTTGGCCAGGAAGGGGGTGGGAATGGTCAGCAGCGCGAACCAGGCGAGCCAGCGCTGGCCGGGGATCTGCCCGCGCCGCGTCAGCCACAGGGCGACCATCGCGAACAGCACCGGCACCAGCAGCAGGCCGATCATCACGCGGAACGACCAATAGGTGACGAACAGATTCGGCCGGTAGTCGCCGGGCCCGAACTTCTGCTCGAAGTTCTGCTGGATGTCGCGGACCCCGTCGAGCCGAACACCGCTGATCCGGCCCTGGGCCAGCAGCGGTAGCAGATAGGGCACCTCGATCACCCGGGTGAGGTGGTCGCAGTTGTTCTGCCGCCCGATGGTCAGAACCGAGAAGTTCGGGTCGGTTGCGGTGTCGCACAACGATTCCGCCGACGCCATCTTCATCGGTTGCTGGACGAACATCAGCTTGCCCTGCACGTCGCCGGTCAAGAACAACCCCACCGCGGCGACCAGCGCGACCCAACATCCCAGAACGGCTGCCGGCCGGTACATGGTGCCGGCGTCCACGGCGGCCGCGGGCGAGCCGTCGGCGCGGGACCGGACCATCCACCAGGCGCACACCGCGGCGACGAATGTACCGGCCGTCAAGAAGGCGCCGGTTATCGCGTGCGACAGCGCGGCCTGGGCGGTGTTGTTGGTGAACAGCGCCACGATGCTGTCCAGTTCGGCGCGTTTGGTCTCCGGATTGAAGTGCGCGCCGACCGGATGCTGCATGAACGAGTTGGCGGCGATGATGAAGAACGCCGAGAGGTTCGTGGCGATCGCGACAATCCAGATGCACAGCAGATGTATTGCCCGCGGCAAGCGGTCCCAGCCGAAGATCCACAGCCCGATGAAGGTGGACTCCAAGAAGAAGGCGGCCAGGCCCTCCATCGCCAGGGGGGCACCGAACACATCGCCGACAAAGCGGGAGTATTCGCTCCAGTTCATGCCGAACTGGAACTCCTGGACGATTCCGGTGGCCACGCCCAGGGCGAAGTTGATCAAGAAGAGCTTGCCGAAGAACTTGGTGAGCCGGTACCAGGCGGGGTTGTTCGTTCGGAACCACACCGTCTGCATGACCGCGACCAACGGAGCCAAACCGATGGTCAGCGGCACGAAGATGAAGTGATAGACAGTGGTGATCCCGAACTGCCACCGCGATAAGTCAACGACGTCCATGGGCCATCTCCCGGGGCTGCGCAGCCGATGCTACGACCAAGGGTAGTAGTTAAGGCCGGTAACCGGTAGAGATTTCTCGGACGTCCGCCGGAGGCGGGCCGGTGGGGAAATGCCGGGCGCGCACGCGGCTAAGCCAGGATGGCGGCGAGGGTGCGCCAGCGGCGATGCCGGTGGGTGAACAGCAGCCGGATGAACATGCGAGTGACCGCGCCGATGATGCCGTCATCGGTCTCGATCTCGTCGGTGTAGCGGCAGCGCTGCTCGTCGAGGGGCGTGAACGTCAACCGGTGGTTCCAGGTGCGGACCGGCCCGCTGCGCTCGTTGGTATAGATCGTCAGCTCGTCGAGCTGCCGGATTTCGAGGTGATGGGTCCAGGCGGGGATGACCCCGAACCACCACAGCCGCGCCGACAGGCGGGTCCCGACTTCGAGGTGCTCCGGTGCGGTCAGCCTGGGCAGGGTGACCAGCGGGGCGAGCACGTATTGCATCAGGGCGGGTTTGCGTGCCAGTGCCGCAGCGTGCTGCGCGGAGATCGGTAGGTCGGTGTGCAGGGCGACAATGCTCACGGCGGGCTCCCGGGGTTCACGCGCGGACGGGTGAGTGAGGGGTTGCGGCGGCGGCCGTTGCCGGCCGCGAACATCCAGGTGGAACCTACCAGCGGCCGACCTTCCGCGGGCTGCTCGCGATGCGGTACTCTGCGTCCCGGCCCAGACGGAACCCGGGTTCCGCCTGTAGCGCACGTCTGTGTGCCGCGGCCCAGATCCTCGCGGCAGCAGCGGGCAAGGAGGCGTGGTGTTCGCACTGGTCCGCAGGCTGTGGATACCGCTGCTCCTGGTGGTGGTGATCGCGCTGGGCGCCTACGTGGTGGTCCGGGTCCGCAACAGTTTCGGCGCCGGCGCCCGGGTGGCCACCGCCGACCCCAACGCCGACGAGACCAAGCCCTTCAATCCCAAACACATCACCTATGAACTGACGGCCCCCTCGGGTGGCACCGTCAACATCAACTTTCTCGACGAGAACGGGCAACCGCACCTGATCGAGGACGCGCCGTTGCCGTGGTCGCACACCATCGTCACCACGTTGCCGTCGATGTCGGCCAACATCGTCGCGCAGGGCGACACCGCCATGGACCACCTGCGCTGCCGGATCATCGTCGACGACAACGTCCGCGACGACCGCAGCATCGACGAGTACAAGCCCTTCATCTACTGCTTGGTGAAGTCCGTATGAGCAACCGCGTAGGCCAGCCGCGCTCCCGCATCGCCCGGCTGCTCTGGGTGCTGGCCGTGCCCATCATCATCTTCTGGCTGCTCATTGCGATCGGAACGACGGTGTTCACCCCGAAACTGGGCGTGGTGGCGGGCAAGCACTCGGTGCCCATGGCACCGCTGGACGCGCCGGCGTTCAAGGACATGATGGGCATCGGCCACAAGTTCGAGGAGTTCGACACCGACTCCACCGCGATGGTCGTGCTCGAGGGCGACGACAAGCTAGGCGACAGCGCGCACGAGTACTACAACGAGATAGTCGCCAAGCTCAAAGCCGACCGGCATGTCCAGAACGTGCAGGACTTCTGGAGCGATCCGCTCACCGCCGCCGGTTCCCAGAGCCCGGACGGCAAGGCCGCTTACGTGCAGGTCTTCCTCGACGGAGCCCAGGGCACCACGCCCAGCCACGCCTCGGTGGCCGCGGTGCGCAAGATCGTCGAGGGTGTACCCGCCCCGCCGGGCGTGCAGGCGCACGTGGCCGGCAACACGGTGCTCAACACCGACACCCTGATCGCCGCACACAACAGCATGGAGCTGATGACGGCGGTCACCATCGGCGTCATCTTCGTGATGCTGCTCGTCATCTACCGATCGCTGCGGTCGGCGATCGTCGCGCTGATCCTGGTGCGCTTCGAACTGTATGCGGCAGAAGGCATTGTGGCCACAGCCGGCAACCTGGACATCATCGGCCTGACCCCGTACGCGGTCAGCATGGTCACGATGCTGACCATTGCCGCCGGCACCGACTACTTCATCTTCCTGCTGGGCCGCTATCACGAGGCACGCTCCGGCGGCCAGGACCGCGAAGAGGCGTTCCATACCGCCTACAACGGCGTGGTCCACGTGATCGTGGGCTCCGGCCTGACCATCGTCGGCGCCTGCCTGTGTCTGACCGCGACCAAGCTGCCGTACTTCCAGACCATGGGTGTGCCGTGCGCCATCGCGCTGGTGGCCACCATGGTGGCGGGCCTGACCCTGGCTCCGGCGGTGCTGGTGGTCGCATCCAAATTCGGGATCTTCGACCCCAAACGTCAAGTTTCCGAACGGGGCTGGCGCCGTATCGGCACCCTGGTGACGCGGTGGCCGAAGCCGATCATCGTGGTGACCACCTTCATCGCGGCGATCGGGTTCGTTGCCCTGGCGACCTACGTGCCCAACTACAACGACCGGCACTTCACCCCCGAGACCATCGCGGCCAACGTCGCCCAGACGGCGGCCGAACGGCACTTCTCCCAGGCCCGCATGAATCCCGAACTGCTCATGGTCGATGCCGGGCACGACCTGCGCAATCCGGCGGACATGCTGGTCATCGATCGGATCGCCAAGACCGTCTTCCACGAGCGCGGTATCGGGCGGGTGCAGACCATCACCCGTCCGCTCGGCGCGCCGATCGAGCACAGCTCCATTCCGTTTCAGATCGCCATGCAGGCCTCTGGTCAGCTACAGACCGCGAAGTTCATGAACGACAGCATGGCCTCGATGCTGGAACAGGCCGATGAGATGGGCCGGACCGTGGCCACCATGGAGCACATGTACGGGGTGATGCAGCAGGTCGTCGACACCACCCACGACATGACCGCCCACATGCACGAGCTGCAGGTCGACATCGAGACGGTACGCCAGCACGTGTCGGACTTCGACGACTTCTTCCGCCCGCTGCGCAGTTACTTCTATTGGGAGCCGCACTGTTTCGACATCCCCATCTGCGCTTCCACGCGGTCGATGTTCGACATGCTCGACGACGTCGACGCCATGACCGATGACATGGGCACCACCATCAAAGACGTCGACCGGCTCGACGTCTTGATGCCGCAGATGCTCGAAGACCTGCCCAAGACCATCGACTCGATGAAAAAGATGCGCGGCTTCATGCTCGCCACCCACAGTTCGATGTCGGGCATCCAGCACCATCTGCAGGAGAACGCCGAAGGCTCGACGCTGATGGGCAAGTTCTTCGACGAGGCCAAAAACGACGACTCCTTCTACCTGCCGCCGGAAGTCTTCGACAACCCCGACTTCATCCGCGGGCTGAAGATGTTCGTCTCGCCCGACGGCCACGCCGTGCGATTCATCATCACCCACCAGGGCGACCCCGCATCGGTCGAAGGCATCGAGCATGTCCAGGGCATCCGGGACGCCGTCGCGGACGCGATCAAGGGAACTCCGCTGGAAGGCTCGAAGGTGTCGCTGGCCGGCACCGCGTCGATGTACAGCGACATGCAGGACGGCGTGAAGATCGACCTGATGATCGCCGGGTTGTCCACGCTGATCCTGATCTTCTCGATCATGCTGCTGATCACCCGCAGCCTGGTGGCGTCGCTGGTGATCGTCGGCACGGTGCTGGCCTCGCTGGGCACCGCCTGCGGGCTGTCGGTGCTGCTGTGGCAGGACATCCTCGGGGTGGGCCTGCAGTGGATCGTGTTGCCGCTGACGGTGATCATCCTGCTGGCGGTGGGATCGGACTACAACCTGCTGCTGGTCTCGCGGCTCAAAGAGGAGATCGGCGCGGGCCTGAACACCGGGATCATCCGCGGCATGGGCGCATCCGGCCGGGTGGTCACCGCGGCGGGCTTGGTGTTCGCGGCGACCATGGCGTCGATGATGGTCAGTGATCTGCGGGTGATCGGGCAGTTGGGCACCGCGATCGCGCTGGGGCTCCTGGTGGACACGTTCATCGTCCGCGCCTTCATGACGCCCGCGATCGCGGCGGCGCTGGGCCGGTGGTTCTGGTGGCCGCTGGACACCTTCAGCATGCGGGACCGGCCGGCGCCCGCGCCGGCTACCGACGCCGAACCGATACCGCAGCCGACGATGGTGTGAGGCTATGGAGTCACGACTGCGGCACCGCACCGACGGGAGGCTGGATCGCTCTCGCGATCCCGCGATCTTGGACGCCGCACTGGCTGTCGTCTCGGAAAACGGCTACGACGCAGCGAATATGAACGACATCGCGGCACGCGCCGGTGTCGGAAAGGCGGCCATCTACCGCCGCTGGTCGTCGAAAGCGGCGCTGGTCACCGACGCGCTCATCTATTGGCGGCCCGATCTGCTCACCAAGGACACCCCCGACACCGGGAGTCTGACCGGCGATCTCGACGCACTCGTGGCGCAGATCGGCCGCAACGACAACGAGCCGTTCCCCAACGACCTGGTGCTGCGTGTCGCCTTGGAGGCTGCGCAGGACCCGGACCTGGCGGCCGCGGTCGATGACCTACTCCTGGTCAAGGGCAAGGGACTGGTCGCCAAGATCGTCGCGCAGGCCGTGGCGCGCGGCGAGATCGACGCCGACCGGGACTGGTCGCTGGTCGCCGACGTGGTGCTGGCGATGGGTCTGCTGCAGGTGGTCCGCGGTCAGACCATCGACGCAGCCTTCGTCCGGGCTGTCATCGACACGCTTGTTCTGCCTGCATTGCGCCCGTAGTGAGAGCCGGCAACCCAGCGCCGCAGGTCGGAACCTCACAACACGGCCAGGTCCGCCAGCACATCGGCGAAGTCCGCCAGGTCCGCGGCGAACAGTCCGGGCTGCTCGAAAGCGGCGAAGTGCCCGCCGCGTTCCTGGACGCTGTAGTGGACCAGGTTGTAGCGACGGGCGGCCCACGCCCGCGGTGTCTGCACCAGCTCGTAGGGGTAGACCGCGTAGCCGGTGGGCACCGTGACACGACCCCGCCATGAGCCGAGCGCGCCGGAGCGGGCGGACTCGCAATACAGGCGGGCCGAGGAGGTCCCGGTCGCGGTCAGCCAGTAGAACATCAGGTTGTCGATGAGCCGGTCGGTGCTGATCGGCATCCCGTCGCGGATGTCGCACCAGGCGTGGAACTTCTCCAGAATCCAGCCCGCCAGTCCGACGGGTGAGTCGTCGAGTCCATATCCCACCGAATGCGGCCGCGTCGCTTGCTGATTCATATACGCCCTGCCGTCGGCAGTACGCTGCACCGAGGCAGCGACAGCCGCCTGCTCGGCGGCCGTCACCGCGGCCATCAGACCGGGGTCGTCGCGGTCCGGCGGGGCGAAGCACATGTTGGTGTGGATGGCCGCGACCCGTTCTGGGTAATGCTCACCGAGCCGGCGGGCGACCAGTGCCCCCCAGTCGCCGCCTTGGGCGACATACCGGTGATAGCCCAGTTGGCCCATCACATCGTCGACGGCAGCCGCCACGGCCGCGACGTCGACACCGGGACGGCGGGTCGGACCGGAGAACCCGTAGCCGGGCATCGAGACGACGACGACATGGAATCGCTGACGCAGCAGCGGAAGTACGTCGAGGAACTCCACGATCGAACCGGGCCACCCGTGCGTCACAACCAAGGGGATGGCGTCGCGTTCGGGCGACCGGGCGTGCAGAAAGTGCACGCGCTGACCGGCGGCAACGGTGAGGAACGAGCCGAATGCATTGACCTCGGCTTCCACTGGCCGCCAGTCGTAGGTGTGCAGCCAGTGATCTACGACCGCCTTGAGGAAGGCTTGGTCGGTTCCGTAATCCCATCCGGCCCCGTCGATCTCAGCCGGCCATCGGGTGTTGGCGAGCCGGCGGCGCAGATCATCCAGCTCGGGCTCGCTGACGCACAGCGGCCAGGGTTCAGGTCTGTTCAGGGCCGCCTCCGCTTCGATTGCCGGGGGACCGAGCCTGTCGGCGGAAGCCGCCTTCGGCTCAGGCACTTGCACACCCTATCGAGATGTGTACAAACTGATCAACGCCTATCGCGCCGGTCGCCGAATGTCGTCGCCGGCCCGCCGAAATGTCCTGAAAGGAAGTGCCAGTTGCCCCGGATGTATCCGTGCGCGAAGGTCGGCCTCGACTATCTGGAGCAGGCCCCACAGCGGTTCAGCAACAGCGTCGACCTCGCCGTGACGCCGGGCCAGGTCTGGGAGGTGCTGGTGGACGCCGATGCGTGGCCGCGCTGGGCCAGCGTGATCACCAACGTGACCTGGACCAGCCCCGAACCGCACGGAGTCGGCACCACCCGCGTGGTCGACATGCGTGGCGGGATTGTCGGCGACGAGGAGTTCCTGGCCTGGGAACCCGGGCAGCACATGGCTTTTCGTTTCAACGCGAGCTCGACTTCGGCGTTGGCGGTGTTCGTCGAGGACTATCGCATCGAGCCCACCGCGCAGGGGTGCCGGCTGACCTGGACGGTGGCCAACCAGCTGACCGGCCCGGCCCGGTGGGCGTCCCCGGTCAGTGGCCCGCTGATGAACCTGGGGTTCCGCCGCTTCCTGTCCAACCTGCGCCGGTATACCGACAAGCGTTTCGCGACGGCGAGCCGCGGATAGGGCAGCCGGGCATGGACGCGGCCCATTGGTCGTTGGAGCAGGGCGCGCCTCAGGCCGGCCGCACCGCGGTGGTCACCGGGGCCAACACCGGGGTCGGCCTTGAAGTGGCCCGGGGATTGGCGGTGCTGGGGGCCACTGTCGTACTGGCCTGCCGCAACAGCGCCGCCGCAGCGCAGGCGCGGAGCGACATCCGCCGGTCGGCTCCGGAAGCGCGCGTCGAGGTCGTTCATCTCGATGTCAGCGACCTGACCTCGGTGCGTGCCTGCGCGGACGTGCTGCGGGCCGGCTATCCCGTCATCGACATCCTGGTCAACAACGCCGGTGTCATGCACCAGAGCCGTCAGGTGACCCCCGACGGCTTCGAGGGCGATCTCGGCACGAATTTCCTCGGCCCGTTCGCCCTGACCGGCCTGCTGCTCGATCGCCTGCGCGCATCCCCCGCGGGCCGGATCGTCGCGGTGAGCAGCAAGACCCACCGCAGCGGCCGGATCGCCTTCGAGGATCTGCAGTCGGAGAAGGTCTTCACCATGGCCAAGGCCTACGCGCAGTCCAAGCTGGCCCAGTTGATGGCCACCTACGAGCTGCAGCGGCGGCTGGAATCCGCGGGCAGCGCGGCTATTGCGCTCGCCGCGCACCCCGGGGGTACCCGCACCTCGATCCTGCGCGAGCAGCCGGGAGCGATCCGCTGGGTGTTCGACAGCCGCTTCCGCTATCTGACCGGCTGGTTCACCCAGGGGCCTGCGCAGGGGGCGCTGCCCATGCTGCGGGCTGCGACCGATCCGGCCGCCACCGGAGGCCAGTTCTACGGCCCGGGAGGGCGTTTCGAGCAGATCGGGCCGCCGGTACCGGTACGGGCCGCCGCCCGAGCGCTCGACGTCGATGCGCAGCGGCGGCTGTGGGCGATCGCCGAAGAATTCACCGGGGTCACCTACTCGCTGCCGGGCGGTCCGGCATAGCACTGGCCGCCGGTTCCACCGGCCGAGCAGCCGGACCGACGGAGCGGCCGGGTGTTGACCATCGCGCGCCCGTGATGCTAAGCAGGTGCACAGCATCACCTGCCGCGGCGACCAGAAGGAATCTGTGCATGACAGTGCAGTCGGTAATCAACGATCTTGCGAAGCGGCCGGGCACCGGTGACGTCATCGCCGTCATCGACCCCGCGACCGAGGAACAGATCACCGAGTTCCGTGACGCCGGTCCCGAAGCCGTCGACGAAGCCGTCGCCCGCGCCAAGGCGGCTTACCAGTCCGGCGTGTGGACCGACCTGCCGGCTCGCCAGCGCGCCAGGGTGCTGTGGAAACTCGCAGACCTGATCGACGAGCACGCCGAGGAGTTCGCCGAGCTGGAGTCGCTGGACTCGGGCATGCCACCGGCCCAGTCCGCCATGATCGTGTCGACCTGTGCGGAGTTCTACCGCTATTACGCGGGGTGGTGCACGAAGCTCAACGGCAGCAGTTACCAGGTGCAGATGGAGGGCGGCGTCACCGGCACCTACGCCAATATGCATGCCTACACGGTGAAGGAACCCTATTCCGTGGTGGGCTTGATCTATCCCTGGAACGGTCCGCTGTTCAACGCCTGCGCCAAGATCGCCCCGGCGCTGGCGGCCGGTTGCAGCAGCGTGGTCAAGCCGGCCGAGGAGACACCCCTGTCGGCGGTCTTGCTGGAACGCCTGATCGCCCAGGCCGGGGTGCCCGACGGCGTCACGAACTTCGTCATCGGCTATGGCGCCACCGCAGGCGCGGCGATCACCAGCCATCCCGATGTGGAGAAGGTCGCCTTCACCGGTTCCACGGAGGTCGGCAAGGAGATCATGCGCAATGCCGCGGACAACCTGAAGAAGGTCACGCTCGAGCTGGGCGGGAAGTCCCCGGTGCTGATCTACGAGGACGCCGACCTGGACATGGCGATCATGATGGCCGCGATGGGCATCTTCGTGCATTCCGGCCAGGGATGCGTGTGCGGTTCGCGGGTCTTCGTGCAGCGCAGCGTCTATGAGCGTGTGGTGGCGGGCATCGCGATGATCGGCGAGAACCTGGTGCTCGGCGGGCCCAAGGACGAGGGATCGATGATCAGCCCGCTGGTCAGCGCCAAACAACTGCAGCGCGTCATGGGCTACATCGAGCAGGGCAAGCAGGACGGCGTCGAGATCGTCAGCGGCGGTTACCGGCTGGACCGCAAAGGCTACTTCGTCAAGCCCACCGTGATCACCAACGTGGACCCGGCCACCAGCCGGCTCTACAAGGAGGAGATCTTCGGTCCGGTCGTCACCATCTTGCCGTTCGACGACGACGACGAGGCCGTGGCGATGGCCAACGACACCAACTACGGATTGGCTGCCACGGTCTGGACCACCAACCTGGCTCGCGCCCACAACCTGGGCAAGCGACTGCAGGCCGGCATGGTCGGGTTGAACTGCCAGCTGACCTTCGACCACAACGTCCCGTTCGGAGGCTACAAGCAGTCCGGAATGGGCAAGGAGTTCGGCTACGAGGGCATCGATGGCTACCTGAAGACCAAGTCGGTCTGGGCGGCGCTCTGAGTCCCGGCCTGCTCGACCGGCGGGTTCGGCCACCAGATCCGGTCGCCGATCAGTGCGAAGAGCGCTGGAATCACCAGTGTGCGAACAACAAAGGTGTCCAACAGGATTCCGAGACCGACAATGATGCCCAGCTGGGTCAGCACGATCAGGGGCAGCACCCCCAGGACGCAGAACACCGCGGCCAGCACGATCCCGGCGCTGGTGATGACCCCACCGGTCGCCGACACCGCGCGCACCATCCCTTCGCGGGTGCCGTGTCCGCGGGTCTCCTCGCGGGCCCTGGTCACCAGGAAGATGGTGTAGTCCACTCCCAGCGCAACCAGGAACAGGAACGCGAACAGGGGAGTGCTGTTGTCCAGAGCCGGAAATCCGAACAGGTGCAGGCTGGCCCAGCCGCCCAAGCCGAGCGCCGCCAGGGCACTGAGCACCGTCGCCGCCACCAGGACCGGCGGCGCCAGCGCCGCCCGAAGCAGGACGAACAGCACCGCGAGAACCACCAGCAGGATGAGCGGAATCAGCACCGTGCGATCGCGGATGGCGGCGTCGCGGATGTCGAGGGCCTCGGCGTCCGCGCCGCCGACCAACGCGCGGAAATCCACGGCGCGCACCGAATCACGAAGTCCGGAAACAATCTTAAAAGCCGCGTCGGTCGCCGGTGCGGCGTCGAGAACCACCGACCACATGGTCCGTCCGGTCTCGGAAACACCGGTCTGCATCGCCGAGGCGACGCCCGGTACCGCGGTGATCGCCCGGTTGAGCTGTGCAGAGCGGGCGGTCGGGCCGATCACGACGGCCGGACTCGCAGCGCCCTCCGGGAAGTGTTCTGCCAGCCGGTCGAATCCGGTCACCGAGTCGGCTTGTAACCGGAACTGCTCGGTCTGCGACAACCCGACCCCGGTGCCCAGCAGGCCGGCCGCCGATACCGCCAGGACGGCAACCGCCGCCGTGCACACCACTGCCGGGTGGCGCGAGACGGCGTCGGCGACGCGGTGCCATGGGCCTGACAGGGTCGGCACCGCGTCTCCGGTGGGCCGGGGAATGAACGGCCAGAACAGTTTCCGCCCGAACAGTGCCAGCGGTGGGGGCAGCAGCAGCAGGACGAACGCGGCGGCCACCACCAGCCCGCAGCCGGCGCAGACCCCCAGGCTGCGGGTGCTCGGGGTGACCGCCAGGATCAGCGTCAGCAGGGCCAGCACCACGGTGGCATTGCTGGCCAGGATCGCCGGGGCGGCGGCGGCCACCGCGCGGCGGAGCGCAGCGCGGTGGTCGGGGGCCACGCGGAGTTCCTCGCGGTAGCGCGAGATCAGCAGCAGCGCGTAGTTGGTGCCGGCGCCGAAGACCAGAACGCTGGTGATCCCGGCGGTCGAACCGTCCAGGGTCACACCCGCGGCGTTCGCGACGGCGGACCCGGCCACGGTGGCCACCCGGTCGGCCAGCGCGATCACCAGCAGGGGCACCAGCCACAGCACCGGCGACCGGTAGGTGACGATCAACAGCAGCGCCACCACCAGGGCGGTGACCACCAACAAGGTGACATTGGCGCCGGTGAAGGCATCGGCGATATCGGCGCCGAACGCCGGCCCGCCGGTGATGTGCGTGGACAGCCCGGCCGGCAGACCGTCGTCGGCAGCGGCGCGCAACGCCTTGACCGTGTCGGTGAGCGCGAAACCGGATAACCCGGCGTTCAACGGCACCGCGGCCACGGCCGCTTCGCGGTCGGCGGAGACCTGCACCGGCACAGCCGGACCGGGGAGCACCTGGGGCACCCGCGCAAGCCGATCGCGGGCCGCATTGAGTGCGGCGAGGTCTTCGGGCGTCAGCGGCTTTCCGTCGGTGCGGGTGGCGACCAACAGCGCCGTGGCCTGTTCCCCGCCGGCGAAGGTGGGCAGTGCTGCGGCGACGCGGGCGGATTCGGCGCTGGCCGGAAGAGACTCCGGCGATCGCGTCGCGGAGTCATCGCCCCCGCTGAGCGCCAACAGCGCGACGGCGACCAGCAACGGAACCAGCGCGATGAGCCAGGAGCGGCGGCCGGTCACGGCGGCGGACAAGCGGTCCCAGACCATTCGGTGAGCATGGCACCGATTCCGCGAGTGGACAACCGAATGCGACCGTGAGCCGATACTGTAGGCCGGTGACCGGCGGTGCGAATACCGAGTGCTCGCGCCGTGTCTTCCTGCGCGATGCTGTCTGGGCGGTACCGGTCGCCGCAGCTGTGCTGGCCAGCCCCCGCGCGCTGGCGGCGCCGGCTCGCTCCGGCGGGTGCGATGATCCGAACCACGTGATGGACGATTGCGTTGTGGCGCTGCCGCAGGAGTTCAGCTGGACCAGCTTCTCCACCAGCCCCGCCGTCGGCGGAGGCACTAACTACGCAATCCAGTTCACCACCAGGATCACGCCGGGTCCGCCGGTACCGGCGGACGCCACCGGCTACCGCATCGACAGTCTGCGCATCGCCGGTACCTCGCCCGAAGGTTCGGCGTTCTCTGTGGCGCCGTCGGTGGGCGAGAGCGGTTCACGCGCCATCTGGATTCGGTCGGACTCGTCGCTCGGTTTCGTGCTGGACGCACCGTGGGATCCCAAGCAGCTGGTCCGCACCTTCGACTACACCTACAACGTGGTCTACCTGAACGCGGCGACCGAGATTCAAACGTGCACGTACGTGACGACAATGCGGCTCGCCCACAACCGTGCCGCTGCGGGCGGGGTCGGATCGGTGGCGTTCTCTGTGCCGCAGCTCGCGTCCTGCGGCCTCTGATGTCAGCGGCCCGGGATCGGCTGGTCGTCGTCGCGGTGGCCGAAAACCCCGAAGCCGTCCACCAGTTGGGGAGACGGCGCAGGGGACCAGTCCCACCCGGCGATCTGACGGCGGGAGCGCCTGCTCAACAGTCCACGCAACAGCTCATAGCCGTCGGCGCGCAATTCGGTGACGGCGTCGTCGGATCCGCACCGCCATTCCCGGCCCAGCTCGTCGGTGATCACCAGGCTTTCGGCTTCGGGAAGCCTCCGGCCGGGCAGGTGGCCCATGGCGTCCAGGAAGGGCTGCCAATGCTCACGATCGACGCGGCCCAGGCCGAGCGCCTCATGCAGATCGGCCTCATGACAGATCGCATCGGCTGCCAGGTTGGGCCCGGCGAACCGTTCGGGCAGGCTTGCTTCCACCGCCGGGGAGGCGAGTTCCCACTCCTTGAGCAGCTCGCCGACTGTACGGTCGCGGCGCTCGGCGACGTGCCGCGCGGTCCAGGACGGACCCGGCGCCCCGTCGAGTCGCTGGGCCCGGGCATCCGCGGCGCCACCGGTCAGGTGAGCCAACACCTCATGCACCGACCATCCGGGCGTCGCCGGAACCGGCAGCCGTAGCTGGCTCCCGCTGAGCCCCTCGGCCAGTTCGCTGATCCGGGCGCGAGTGGCGCGGTAGATGGCGTCAAGCATCAGAAAACCTCCTGGCGAGTCAGACGGACTGGCGACCGACGGGTTTCACCATACCCGTTAATTTAAGAAAAATAAGGGATCAGTGGCACAGGAATAAGATTTAGACCGGTATACCGCCCCTTTGCCGCGATTTATGGGCTTACAACTGTAAAGAAACTGGCGTTAGGATAGGTGTCAGCTAACACAAACAACAGAAAATGTTATTCAGAACCCAAGTGGGGACAACTAACAGGCCGTTAGGATCACCCCGTGCCCCCTCCCCCGCGCCGGCGCAATTTGCGAGGTCACGGCGCGCTGCTGCGCGACGAGATCCTGGCCGCGGCCGTGCGGGTCATCGATGGCGCCGAGAGTGAGGCCGAGGTCTCACTGCGCCGTATCGCCCGGGAGGCCGGTATCGCCGCTCCATCGGTGTATGCGCACTTCGCCGACCTGGAGCGGGTGCTCGAGGCCGTCGCCGAGTCGAGCTGGATCCAGGTCTCCGACGAGATCGCCGAATACGTGCAGCACGCCACCAGCCCCCGGGAATGCCTGCTCATCGGTTGCCGGATCTATGTGGCCTTTGCCAAACGCCATCCGCTGCGCTACACCCTGATGACCCAGAAGGGTCAGATCCCGCCGGCTGCCCGGCGGGCGCTGGCGGTGGTGACCAGAGGACTGCTGGCCTGCCGGGGGCAGGGATCCGATGCTTCCGACAGCGATTGCGACCGGATCGCCGCCGCGTTGTCCGTGGCGTTGCACGGCGTGGCGATGCTGCACCGCAGCGACGCGCCGAGCCTGTGGCTCAATGACTTCAGCACGGACGACGTGATCGCGACGCTGGTCGACAGCGCGACCCTGCAGCTGGCCGAAGCCGAACGCGTCTGAGCTGCGGCGAGCGCTAACCGCCGCTGGAGGCCGGTGGCCGTGCCTGCGGCACGAATCCTTTGAGCACGTCGGGCAGGCTGGCGGGCTGTTGCGGCGCCGGCGCGCAGGTCGGCGGGCACTGGGCCAGCTGCCAGGTCTGGCAGCGATCCGTTCGGAACGCGGTGTCGCTCGGCTCGATCAGCACGACCTGCGGTTTCTTGGTCATGGCGCTGTCGAGGGTCTTCTCGCCGCTGATCCGGCGCCAATAGCAGGCTTGGCCGTCACGCGGCCCGTCCGAACGGTAGGTGCCCGGCGCAATGTCGGTGCCGACGGCGAAGGTGCCGTCGCCGTCGATCACCTGCTTGGGCGCCGGTGGGGGAGCAGGGGTCGGATCAGCCCCGGCGACCCCGGCGGCCGGCCCGCAGGCAGCCAGCGCGATCGCCGCCGCCGCGGCCAGATGGAGCACTCTCATACCTAACGAAGGTACCGCGACCCAATCGCGGGCGGCCGCCGGTTACGGCGAGCGCTTGACCCCGACGGTGATCAGATCCGACACCACCAGCGTCCAAGCGGGGCGCGCCACCCGATGCTGGTCGGTGACGGTGAAGCCGGCATCGGTGAACAGCGTGCTCATCTCGCTGGGGGTCGGCTGTTTCGCCGGGTTCCAGCGAAGGCCCGACAGCCGCTCGAGGGGATCGGGCAGCCGGGGACTCATCGCGGTGACCGCTGCCATCCCGCCCGGCGCCAGTACCCGGTAGAACTCGCGCACGGCGGCCGGCTGATTGAAGAAGTGGAACGCCGAGCTGGTGACCACCGCATCAAGCGACCCGTCATCGAACGGCAACTGTTCTGCGGGACCGGTCAACCACTGCACCCGCGATGAGCGGCTGGAAGCCTCCTTCAGCATGCCCTCGGACATGTCCACTCCATAGACCGCCGCCGGGGACAGTTCGCGTTCGATGCGGTCGGCCAGGATGCCGGTGCCGCAGGCGATGTCGGCCACCCGGTCCGGCCGGTGAGACCGCAGCGCGGCGATCAGCTCGTCCTGCGCGGGACGGTAGACCCAACGCTGCAGGAACCCAGCGTCATAGGCCGGAGCGGCAAAGCTCCAGAACCGGGTGACGGCGTCATTGAATGCTCGGCGCGGAGCGGGAGACGGCACAGCGTGAAATCTACCGTCAGCGCTCTGACAAGGTGTAACCATGACCGTCTGCTACCGGCACCCCGATCGGGCAACCGCGCTGCGCTGCACCAGGTGCGAGCGCCCCATCTGCGGTGAATGCATGCGTGGCGCCGCCGTCGGCCAGCACTGTGTGGATTGCGCGCACGCGGATGGCGGCACGGTGCGCCGGACAAACTCGCTGGTGCGCGCCGTCACCAACACGCCGGTGGCCACCTACGCGCTGATCGCGTTGAGCGTGCTGGCCTTTGTCGGACAGCTGTCGTCGCACCAGTTCGAGTCCGAACTCGTGCTCTGGCCCCCGGCAGTGGCCGAGGGGCAGACCTACCGACTGCTGACCTCGGCGTTCCTGCACTACGGCGCCATGCATCTGCTGCTGAACATGTGGGCGCTCTATGTGGTGGGTCCCGCACTCGAAGGCAGCCTGGGTCGTGCGCGCTACCTAGCGCTGTACCTGCTCAGCGCCCTGGGAGGTTCGGTGACGGTCTACCTGTTGGCGCCGCTGACCTCCGCCACCGCCGGCGCCTCGGGCGCCATCTTCGGGCTGTTCGGCGCCGCGCTGATCGTCGGACGGCGGCTGAATGTCGACGTCGGCTGGATCGGCGCACTGATCGTCATCAACCTGGTCTTCACCTTCACCGTGCCCAGGATCAGCTGGCAGGGGCACGTCGGCGGTCTGATCACCGGGCTGGTGATCGCGTGTGCCTATGCCTACCCCCCGACGGCGAACCGTCCCCGGATCCAGGCGGCGGCCGGTCTTGCGCTGCTGGCGCTGTTCGTCGCGCTGATCTGGTGGCGCACTGCCGAATTGGTCTCCTGATCACGAGCGTGTCATCCGCTGCAGGCCCCCGGTCGCCCCTAAGATTTCGGTGGTCCACCAGCGAGAGGATCGACCAATCGGCGCCCACGGCGACCACCCTGACATGAGTCGACCGGCCGGGAACCGGACTCGCAGGGCCACCTCGACGCGCACCTCGGGCAGATCCCGCTGGGTTGCGCCGGCCCCGCGGGCCGCCCGGTTGGCGACCGCGCGCGCCGCGGACCGGATGCGCCGAGAGCAACGACGACCGGGCATCCACGCTCTGGACGGACTGCGCGCCCTGGCTGTGGCGCTGGTGCTGGCCAACCACGGCGGCATTCCCGGGCTGTCGGGCGGATTTATCGGCGTGGACCTGTTCTTCGTGCTGAGCGGGTTCCTCATCACGTCGCTGCTCATCGACGAACTGGGGCGGACCGGCCGGATCGATCTCGCCGGGTTCTGGATCCGGCGTATCCGCCGGCTGCTGCCGGCGCTGGTGCTCATGGTGCTGACCGTCGCGATAGCCCACGAACTACTGCCACAGCAGGCCGTGGCGGGCCTGCGGGAGGATGCGATCGCCGCCTTCTTCTGGGTGGCGAACTGGCGATTCGTGGCCCAGCACACCGACTACTTCACCGAGGCCGGCACCGCCTCGCCGCTGCAACACACCTGGTCGCTGGGCGTCGAGGAGCAGTACTACTTCCTGTGGCCACTGCTGCTGATCGCGATCGCCGTGGCGTGGGGCGCCCGCGCCCGGCGCCGTGGCGGCTGGGCCACGGTCGGCGGCGTGCGGCTGACTGTTTTCCTGCTTGCCAGCGCGGGTGCGGCGGCCTCGGCGACGCTGGCCGAGGTTCTGGCCTCCCCGGCGTACGGGGACGCCCGCGACCGCGTCTACTTCGGCACAGACACCCGGGCGCAGGCGCTGCTGATCGGCGCCGCCGCGGCGGCCCTGCTGGTGGCGGACTGGCCGGCGCTGACGGCAGGCTGGTCGGTGGTGCGCACCCGGCGCGCGCTGTGGGTTGCCCGGCTGCTGCCGCTGGCCGGGCTGGCGGTGCTGGCGATGGCGGCGCACCGTGCGACCGGCAGTGTCGAGGAGTTCCGCGGCGGCCTGCTCACGCTGGTGGCCGTCGCCGCGATAGCCGTGATCGCCCCGGTGGCGCTGCACCAGAGCGGCCTGGTCGCCCGGGCGCTGGCCTGGTCTCCGCTGGTGTGGCTGGGGGCCATCTCCTACGGCGTGTACCTGTGGCACTGGCCGGTCTTTCTGGTCCTCAACGGTGAGCGCACCGGCTGGTCGGGCTGGGCGCTGTTCGGCGTGCGGTGCGCGGCCACCCTGCTGCTGGCGGCCGTGTCGTGGTGGGTCATCGAGGAGCCGATCCGCCGCTGGCGGCCGGCGCGGGTGTCGCTGCTACCGCTGGGGGCGGCGGTCAGCGGCAGCGCCGTTGCCGTCACGCTGCTGGTGGTGCCCGTCGTCGACAGGCCCCGGGCCGAGAACGGCCTGACGCCGGACGTGGCCGCCGCCGCCGCGGTGTCACCGTCGCCACCGGCACGCCGGCTGCCGCCCCCGCAGGCGGTGCGGCACGATCCCAAACGCCCGCGCACCGTGTCGGTGTTCGGCGATTCGATCGGCTGGACCTTGATGCACTATCTGCCCGAAACTCCCGGCTACCACTTCATCGATCACACCGTCGTCGGGTGCAGCATCGTGCGAGCCGGCCCCTACCGCTGGGCCGGCAAGACCATCGATCAGGGCTCCGAGTGCGACGGGTGGCCGGCGCGCTGGGCGCGGCAGGTCAAGGCCGACCGGCCCGACGTCGTGCTGTTGTTCGTCGGACGCTGGGAGACCGTGGATCGCGTCAATGAGGGCCGGTGGTCGCACATCGGGGCCCCGACTTTCGACGCCTACCTGACCGCCGAGCTGCGCCGCGCCCTGGACGTGCTGGAATCTGCCGGCAGCCGGGTGGTTGTCACTACCGTGCCCTACAGCCGGTATGGCGAGCGGCCCGACGGCGGTCTGTGGCCCGAGGACAAACCCGAGCGTGTCGATCGCTGGAACGCGTTGCTGCGCCGGGAGGTCGCCGGCCGTGAGGCTGTGACGGTGATGGACCTGAACAAGAAGCTGGGACCGACGGGCACCTACACCGCCAAGGTGGACGGCATCAAGGTTCGCAGCGACGGCATCCACCTGACGCCCGAGGGGGTCAAGTGGCTGCTCCCGTGGCTGGAAGAGTCGCTGAGCTAGCTGCCGTGGCGTGAGTGCAACGTCACACCCGCGCCGGGATTATCCATTAACTTAGTTTTGCTAACGTAGTTGTGTGGGTGCGGATCGTGCCCGCGCACGTCATAAAGCAATTTCACGCGATATCCCATTAGAGGTTGACCATGTCCACTGTTATCGAATCCGAGGAGCGCCTCACCCGCCGCGTTGCCGAGTTGGTCGCCACCGACCCGCAGTTCGCCGCCGCCCGACCCGACCCGGCCATCTCCGCCGAGCTCGAACGTCTGCCGCGGTTGGCGCAGGTGATCCAGACCGTCTTCGACGGCTACGCCGAGCGCCCCGCGCTGGGGCAACGCGCCGTCGACTACGTGACCGATCCCGCCACCGGGCGCACCACCGCCGTGCTGCTTCCGCGTTACGACACCATCACCTACGGCGAACTGGGGCAGCGGGTCCGCGCTGCGGCGGCCGCCCTGGCCGCCGGCGCTGTGCGCCCCGGTGACCGGGTCGCGGTGCTGGGCTTCACCAGCGTCGACTACACCGTCATCGATGTGGCGCTGGGCATGATCGGTGCCGTCTCGGTGCCGCTGCAGACGTCGGCGGCCCTCAGCGCTCTGGTGCCCATCGCCGCCGAGACCGAGCCCCGTGTCATCGCCGCCAGTGTCGACTCGCTGGACGACGCGGTCGCGCTGGCCCTGACCGGGCCGGTCCCCACCCGGCTGGTGGTCTTCGACTACCACGAACAGCTCGACGACCACCGCGACGCGCTGGCCGCGGCGCGGGCACGCCTGACGGGGTACGAGGTGGTGGTCGAGCCGCTGGGCGACCTGCTGACCCGCGGCCGCTCTTTGTCGCTGCCCAACGACTTCGGCGGCGAGCCCGACCGGCTGGCCCTGTTGGTCTACACCTCCGGCAGCACCGGAGCCCCCAAGGGCGCGATGTACCCGGAGGGCAATGTGACCCGGATGTGGGTGCGGTCGGCCAAGAACTGGTTCGGCCCGACCGCTGTCTCGATCACCCTGAACTTCATGCCGATGAGCCACATCATGGGGCGCGGCATCCTGTACGGCACCCTGGGCAACGGCGGAACCGCCTACTTCAGCGCGCGCAGCGATCTGTCCACGTTCCTCGAAGACCTCGCGTTGGTGCGGCCGACCGAGCTGAACTTCGTCCCCCGGATCTGGGAGATGCTCTACCAGCACTTCCGCAGTGAAGTCGACGGCATGGGCGCAGCGCGGGCGGACGCCGAAGCGGGGGTCTTGGCGCAGATGAGGGCAGAACTGCTCGGCGGGCGGTGCATCTTCGCGATGACCGGCTCCGCGCCGATCTCCGACGAACTGCGGTCCTGGGTCGATGAGCTGACCGAGCTGCACGTCAGCAACGGCTACGGGTCCACCGAAGCGGGCATGGTGCTCATGGACGGTGCGGTGCGACGTCCCCCGGTTATCGACTACAAACTGGTCGACGTGCCGGATCTGGGCTATTTCGGCAGCGACACCCCGCACCCGCGCGGCGAGCTGCTGCTCAAGACCGAGAACCTGTTCCCCGGCTACTACAAGCGGCCCGACGTGACCGCCGAGGTCTTCGACGCCGACGGCTACTACCGCACCGGCGACGTGGTCGCCGAGATCGCGCCCGACCGGCTGGTCTACGTCGACCGCCGCAACAACGTCCTCAAGCTTGCGCAGGGCGAATTCGTCACCCTGGCGAAGCTGGAGGCCGTGTTCGGCAACAGCCCGCTGGTCAACCAGGTCTACGTCTACGGCAACAGCGCACAGCCCTACCTGCTGGCCGTGGTGGTCCCCACCCCGCAGGCCCAGGCGCGCTTCGACTCCGAGGCCGACCTGAAGGCGGCGATCGGCGAGTCGCTGCAGCAGGTGGCAAGAGACGCCGACTTGCAGTCCTACGAGGTGCCCCGTGACTTCCTCATCGAGACCGAGCCGTTCACGCTCGAGAACGGACTGCTGACCGGGATCCGCAAACTGGCCTGGCCCAAGCTGAAGGCGCATTACGGCCAGCGCCTGGAACGCCGCTACGCGGAACTGGCCGCGGGTCAGGCCGATGAGCTGAGCGACCTGCGCCACCACGGCGCGCAGCGGCCGGTGCTGGAGACGGTCGCGCGGGCCGCTGCGGCGTTGTTGGGAGCCGCCGCCGGCGACCTGGCGCCCGATGTGCACTTCACCGACCTGGGCGGCGACTCACTGTCCGCTCTGACGTTCGGAAATCTGCTGCGGGACATCTTCGACGTCGATGTACCGGTCGGCGTAATCGTCAGTCCGGCAAACGATCTGGCTGCAATAGCCGACTACATCGACGTGCAGCGCAGTGCCGAGCAAGCCGGTGCCAAGCGGCCGACGTTTGCTTCGGTGCACGGTCGTGACGCCGACCATGTGGCCGCAGCCGACCTGACCCTGGACAAATTCGTTGGCGAGGCCACGCTGGCCGCGGCGGCGACGCTGCCCGGACCGTCCGAAGAGGTGCGCACCGTGCTGTTGACCGGTGCGACCGGCTTCCTCGGTCGCTACTTGGCGCTGCAGTGGCTGCAGCGGTTGGCACCGGTGGGCGGCAAGCTGATCTGCCTGGTGCGGGCGAAGTCCGACCGGGAAGCCCGCCGGCGCCTCGACAGCGTCTTCGACAGCGGAGACCGGCAGTTGCTGGCCCGCTACACAGAGCTGGCCGACGGGCATCTGGAGGTTGTCGCCGGGGACAAGGGTGAGGCCAATCTCGGCCTGGAACAAGAGGTTTGGCAGCGCCTGGCAGACACGGTCGATGTCATCATCGACCCGGCCGCCTTGGTCAACCACGTGCTGCCCTACAGCGAACTGTTCGGGCCGAACGCGCTTGGCACCGCAGAGCTCATCCGGCTCGCGCTCACCGGCAAGATCAAGCCGTTCACCTACTTCTCCACCATCGCTGTCGGCGACCAGGTCCCGAATGGCGCGTTCACCGAAGACGCCGACGTGCGCGTGATGAGCCCGGTTCGGGCGATCAACGACGCCTACGCCAACGGGTACGGCACCAGCAAGTGGGCCGGTGAGGTGCTGCTGCGCGAGGCCAACGACCTGTGCGGCCTGCCGGTGGCGGTGTTCCGCTGCGACATGATCCTGGCCGACACCAGCTACGCCGGCCAGCTCAACCTGCCCGACATGTTCAGCCGGATGATGTTCAGCCTGGTGGCCACCGGGGTGGCGCCCGGATCCTTCTACGAGTTGAGTCACGACGGCCACCGGCAGCGCGCCCACTACGACGGCCTGCCGGTGGAGTTCATCGCCGAGGCGTCCACAACCCTGGCCGCGGCGGCAGGCGGGGACTACACCACCTACCACGTGATGAACCCCTACGACGACGGGCTGGGCATGGATGAGTTCGTCGACTGGCTCATCGAGGCCGGCTACCCGATCCGGCGGATCGCCGACTACGGCGACTGGCTGCAGCGGTTCGAGACCACGCTGCGGGCGCTGCCCGAACGCCAGCGCCAGGCGTCACTGCTGCCGCTGCTGCACAACTATCAGAAGCCGCAGCCGCCGATCTGCGGGTCGATTGCGCCGACGGACAGATTCCGGGCTGCGGTCCAGTCCGCCGGAATCGGGCCGGATCCCGAGCATGCCGACATCCCGCACGTGACCCCGGCAGTGATCGTCAAGTACGTCACGGATCTGCAACTGCTCGGCCTGCTGTGAGGGAAACGCGCGAATAGCGTTTACCGCAAAGGGGTTTCGGGTAACCGCCAGGGGCCATCGGTAGAGCGTCCGATGTCGTCGCAGCCCATTTGCGTTTGACGGTCCGGTGTTTCGATGCGACCATGGTGGCAATTGCCCCGACATGCCCGTGTGTCCTGGCCGGAAGGAGGTGAGGGCGAAGTGAGTTCTAGTGACGGTCCACATCCGTATCCGTGTTCGATGACCGATCTGTTCCTCACCGGCTCCGGCTCCTGCGCTGCGGTCTGAATCTCAGTTCCGCCAAACCCTGGCGGTTGGGCCGGCCGGTGACCTTCCCGGCAGGAGAAAATCATGGGTCCCTTTATCACCGGTGTTCTTGCTCTCGACGGCTCGACCGCGCGTTCGGGGGGTAGCCGTCGGCCGAACCGGCTGCGTCGGCACCTGGCCGCTCGCCGCGAGATGGGTCGCGACCAGCGCGCCGAGCGCTACGTCGCACACATGCCCACCGCGGTGCTCGGCGCCTGCTGAGGCCCGAGGCGAGCCGAGCGCAAACGCGACGCAACGGGGCGCTTGCCCACTGCAGTTGCGTCGCGTTTGTGGTCGGCTAGGCCTGGACGATGATCGGGTCGCCGAGACGCACCGTGTTGAAGTACCACGCGGCGTCGTCGGGGCTGAGGTTGATGCAGCCGTGGCTGACGTTGGAGTAACCCTGCGAGCCCACCGACCAGGGAGCGGAATGCACGTATACGCCGCTCCATGTGACCCGAACGGCGTACTCGCCGTTGAGCAGATAGCCCTCGGGGTCATTGAGTGGAATGCCGATGGTTCGTGAATCGAACTTGATGGTGCGCTCTTTCGACAGCGCGGTGAACGAGCCGGTCGGGGTGGGACGCTTCGGCTTGCCCATCGATGCGGCCATGATCCGCTGGACATCGCCGTTGATGCTGACGGTGAAGGTGTGGTCGGAGATGTCGGCGAGCCCCACCACCGCGTCGCCGGTCTCGAAGCCGGTCGACATCCCGTGGGCGTCGACGCTGATCTTGCTGTGCGGCGCCCAATAGCTGTCGGGGACCCACTGCACGACGTCGCTGTCCGTCCACTCGAAATGGCCGACCGGCTTGCCCGGGGTGTCGATCCGGATGCCCCGTTCTGCGGCCGCGCGGTCGCGAACCGGTCCGGCGAACGTCACGATCACCGGGTAGGCCACCCCGACGACCGAGCCGGCGGCAGGTTCGATCGCGGCGACGGCCGGCCCGCTCGCCGGCGACGTCAGAGCGGCCTGGCTGACGCCGGCCGTTGCTGCCCCCAAGGATCCGAACACCAGGCCCACCGACCCGGCAATCGCCACGATTCCCCGCCACACATTGCGCATGGCGTCCATTGTGCCAACTGCGGCGCGGTCAGTGCAGGGTCAGTCGGTATCCGACGCGGTGAGGAGGTTTCCCCAGGCCGCCTCGGTCCCCGTCGAGCCGATGTTGTGGATCGCCAACATCGCCCCGCTGGCCAGCGCGATCACCACGGCCACGACCCCGGCCCGTAGCAGCGGGCCGACTTTGCTGCCGCGGGACAGTGCTACGTGCAGGCCGACGAGCAGCGCGGTGGCGATCGCCAGACCCACGGCCATGTAGAGGCCGTAACCCCCGGCGGCCATGTGCGCGTCCAGCTCGGGCGAGCCGGCGAATTTGCCGGTGTCGGCCAGCCATTCGCCGGCCGTCACCGTCAGCGGAGTCACCAGCAGCGTGATGGCGGAGAAGACCACCAGCAGCCAGACCAGCCGCCGCCTGGCCGCCGGCCACAACGCGCACACGATCAGCAGTACGGCGGTGATCGGCACCAGCGCCACCACCACGTGCAGCAACAGCATGTGCGCGGGCAACCCGGCGATCGTCGACATCGGCATCCTCTCGGTCCGGTGGTCCGGTGGTCCGGCGGTCAGGCGGTGCGGGCGGCGTGGGCCGCCGCCGATTCCGGCAGCGGTTCGTAGCGGGCGAACTCGCGGGTGAACGAACCGGCACCATGCGTCAACGAGCGTAAGTCGACCGCGTACCGGATGAGCTCGATCTGGGGCACTTCGGCCTTCACGCGGCTGCGGCCGGTGCCGGCCGTATCGGTGCCGAGCACTCGGGCGCGGCGGGCGGACAGATCGCCCAGCACCGCGCCCACCAGGTCGTCGGGAATCAGCACGCTGACAGCGTCGAGAGGCTCGAGCAAACGCACCGCGCCGGGCGCGGCGGCGTCGCGCAGGGCGGCGGCGCCGGCCAGCTGGAACGCGACATCGGAGGAGTCGACACTGTGCGCCTTACCGTCGACCAGGGTGACCCGGATGTCGACCACCGGATAGCCACCGGTGTCGGTGGTCAGGCCACGCTCCATCTGCGCGCGGACGCCCTTGGCCACGCTCGGGATGAACTGCCGGGGCACGACACCGCCGACCACACGGTCGACGAATTCGAAGCCGCTGCCCGGCGCCAATGGCTCGACTTCGATATCGCAAATGGCGTATTGGCCGTGACCGCCGGACTGCTTGACGTGCCGGCCATGGCCTTTGGCCGTGGCGCAGAACGTTTCCCGCAGTGCCACCCGCAGCGCAACCGTGTCCACCGATACCGCGTAGCGGTGGGCCAGCGCGTCCAGGACGATGCCCGAGTGCGCTTCGCCCATGCACCACAGCACGATCTGATGGGTCTCCGGATTCCGCTCGATGCGCAGGCTCGCATCCTCGGCGGCCAGCCGGGCCAGTCCCACGGCCAGCTTCTCCTCGTCGGACTTGGTGTGCGGCATGACGGCGACGGGAAGCAGCGGATGCGGCGTCGGCCAGGGTTTGCACACCAGAGGTTCGTCCTTGCCGGACAGGGTGTCGCCGGTCTCGGCATGGCTGAGGCGGCCGACGTTGCAGATGTCCCCGGCGATCGCGACGGTGGCGGGGCGCTGTTGCCTGCCGAACGGAAACGCCAGCGTCCCGATCCGATCGTCTTCGTCGTGATCGGCACGGCCGGCGGCGTCGCCGAAGAATCCGGCGCAATGACCGCTGACGTGAATCCCGCTGTCCTGCTGGATGGTTCCGGAGAACACCCGGACCAGGCTGATCCGCCCGAGGTAGGGATCCGAGGTGGTCCGGACGACTTCGGCCACCAGCGGCCCGTCCGGATCGCAGCTGAGCCCGGAGCGTGCCACGCCGCTAGGCCTGTACACCTCCGGCAGCGGATGCTCCGCAGGCGCGGGGAAGCCGGTCGTGACGACGTTGAGCAGTTCGCCTATGCCGGCGCCGGTGTTGCTGCACACCGGGATGACCGGGAAAAACGAACCACGCGCCACCGCCCGATGCAGGTCGGCGGCCAGTACCGCGGGGTCGATCGGCTCGCCGGCCAGATAACGGTCCAACAGCGACTCGTCCTCGGATGCCTCGATGATCGCCTCGATCAGCGCGCTGCGCTGGTCCTCGGCGCCGGGTACCGGACAGGTGTCGGCGGTCAGCAGCCCGATCAATCCGGAGCCGCCCGCCGGCCCGGGCACATACAGGGGCAGCACCTCGTGACCGAACGCGGTGCGGGCGGCTTGAAGCTGCCCGGGGAAGTCGGCCCGCGGGTGGTCCAGTTTGGTCACCACCACAGCGCGCGGCATGGCGGCCCGGCCGCACTCGCGCCACAGTGCGGCGGCCGTGTCGTCGAGGTGGTCGTTGGCTGCGATCACGAACAGCGCACAGTCGGCGGCCCGCAACCCGGCGCGCAGGTCGCCGAGGAAATCGGCATAACCCGGGGTGTCGATCAGGTTCACCTTGACGCCGTGGTGGGCCAGTGAGGCGCAGGCGACCGCGACCGATCGCTGCTGCCGAAGTTCCGACTCGTCGTAGTCGCAGACCGTGGTGCCCTCGGCAATGCAGCCGGCCCGCGGCAACATCCCGGCGGATACCAGCATTGCCTCCACCAACGTGGTTTTGCCCGAACCGGGCGGACCGACCAGGACGACATTGCGAATGGCGGCCGGAGTGGCCGCAGTCGGGGCGGCGCTCGTACCCCGTGACGTCCCGGTCTTGTCTGCCATGGCAGCCTCCTCCGCAGTTCAGCCTTCCCTCAACGGGCGCTGAGCACAAGGGCTGCGGCCCGGCTGCGTTTGCCGAGCTGATGAGTAGCGTTTGCCAGCCGGATTGGCGGTTCCGGTAAGCTTGGCATTCTTGTTTAGCGAGTACAGCGTGTGCGACATCCCGAAGACGTGCCGGGTCCGAGCTGCCTCGACCACGGCCCAACCGCAGGAGGTATGACGTATGAGCAGAGCGCATCGCCCGGGCCGGTGGCGGCTGCTCAGCGTGATATCTGGCGCAATCGCTACCGCGGGACTGGTCGCCGCGCCGGTTGGGGCCGTACCCAGTTTGCCCGCTTTTCCGCTCGACCCGTCGGCGATGGTTGCGCAGGTCGGTCCCGCAGTGGTGAACATCGACGCTCAGATGGGCTACCAGAGCGCCGTCGGCGCCGGAACGGGCATCGTCTTGGACCCGAGCGGCGTGGTCCTGACCAACAACCACGTCATCGCCGGTGCCACCAGCCTCACGGCGGTCTCGGTGGCCAACGGCCAGGCCTATGACGTCGACGTGCTCGGCTTCGACCGCAGCCACGACGTGGCGGTGGTGCAGCTTCGCGGTGCCGACGGTCTGCCCGCGGCCAACATCGGCAACTCATCGCGGGTCGCCATCGGTGACCCGGTGGTCGCGATGGGCAACGCCGGCGGTCACGGCGGCACCCCCAGCGCGGTACCCGGCCGGGTGATCGGCCTGAACCAGACCGTCTCGGCGGTCGACGAGCTCACCGGTAGCACCGAGACCCTGACCAACATGATCAAGGCGGACACGGCGATTCGGCCCGGCGACTCCGGCGGTCCGATGGTGAACGCCGCCGGCCAGGTGATCGGGATGAACACCGCGGCCTCGGACAACTACAAGTTCGCGCAGCCGGGCGGTGAGGGCTACGCGATTCCGATCGACCAGGCCATGGCCATCGCCAACCAGATCCGGGCAGGTATCCCGTCGGCCACCGTGCACATCGGGGAGACGGCGTTCATGGGTGTCGGGGTGGTCGACAGCAACGGCGGCGCGCGGGTGGCCCAGGTGCTCGACGGCACCCCGGCGGCGGCCACCGGCATCGCCCGCGACGACGTCATCACCTCGGTCGACGGCCAGCCCGTCAACTCGCCCACTGACCTGACCGATGTACTGGACCAGCGTCACCCCGGTGACACCGTCACGCTGACGTGGCGGAATCCGGGCGGCGGGGAGCACACTGCCACCGTCACGCTGGTTCCGGGCCCGGTCGGCTGACGCCATAGGCCCACGTGATCTCTAAGCGTTACAACAGCGAAGCACGGCTGTCCTGGGTGCTGGCCGGCCTGGCCGGGGTACTGGCCGCCACGGCCTTCACCCATTCCGAGGGCTACTTCGTCACCTTCATGACCGGCAACGCCGGGCGGGCGGTGCTCGGGGTTTTCACCGACAGCCAGTGGATGTCGATTTCGGCTGCGGCCCTGTTGGTGTCCTTCATCTCCGGGGTGGTGGTCGCCTCCCTGTGCCATCGCCATGCCTGGCGTAGCCGGCCGCACGGCGCGCTGCGACTGACCGGGGCGTCGCTGCTGGCCGCGACCGTGACCGACTGGATCGAGGGCGGGCCGGCGCTGCCGGTGCCGCTGCTGCCGATCCTGCTGGTGGCGTTCGGGGTGGGCGCGCTGAACACCACGTTCGTCCGAGACGGCGAAGTGTCGATCCCGTTGAGCTACGTGACCGGAACGGTGGTGAAGCTCGGCCAGGGCATCGAGCGCCACATCAGTGGCGGCACGCTGCACGACTGGCTGGGCCATTTCATGCTGCTGTTCGGCTATATGTCCGGGGCGGCAGTCGGTGGCGTCGTCAGCATCTTCGTCGGTGGTACCTGGATGTTGGCCACCGCCACCTGCGTCTGTCTGATGGCAACCTGGTACAGCCACCGCTACGTCGACCGTCGCGGACTCTGGCGCTGACCGCTCGCCCCAGCTAACTGGCGACCGCACACACGCAACGGGACCCGGACCGCTGACACCCGGCGGTAGCCGCTCTCGTGCACGCGCCGCAGGGCTTGCCGGTGTCGTGGACACTGCTGCCGTTGGTCTGTACTGACCCCACATACACGTCGGCAGCAGTGCTGGTTCGCACTGCTGCCGACGGGATGGGGATCGATCAGGTGGGGTCGATGCCGACCCCGAGGGTGCGCTGGATGTCCGGCTTCATCGCGAGCAGCTGCTCGTTCCAGTACGGCCAGTCGTGCGTGCCGTTGGCCGGGAAGTTGAACACGCCGTTGTTGCCGCCGGCCGCCGCGTAGTTCTGCTGGAACTGCTGGTTGGTGCGCAGCGTCAGGCTCTCCAGGAACTTGGCGGGCAGGTTGTTGCCGCCGAGGTCGCTCGGTGTGCCGTTGCCGCAGTACACCCAGATGCGGGTGCGGTTGGCCACCAGCCGCGGGATCTGCACCATGGCGTCGTTACGCCGCCAGGCGGGGTCGGACGACGGGCCCCACATGCTGTTGGCGTTGAAACCGCCGGCATCGTTCATCGCCAACCCGATCAGCGTCGGCCACCAGCCCTCCGACGGGTTCAGGAATCCCGAAAGCGCTGCCGCATAAGGGAACTGCTGCGGGTAGTAGGACGCCAGGATCAGCGCTGAACCGCCCGCCATCGACAGCCCCACCACGGCGTTGCCATACGGCGACACGCTCTTGTTGGCCTCCAGCCAGGTGGGCATCTCCCGGGTCAGGAAGGTCTCCCACTTGTAGGTGTAGTTCTGACCGTTGCCCTGCGACGGCTGGTACCAGTCCGAGTAGAAGCTGGACTGCCCGCCGACCGGCATGATCACCGACAGACCGGACTGGTAGAACTCCTCGAACGCCGGGGTGTTGATGTCCCAGCCGTTGAAGTCGTCCTGGGCGCGCAGCCCGTCGAGCAGGTACACCGCGTGCGTGCCGCCCGGCTGGAACTGCACTTTGATGTCGCGGCCCATCGCCGCGGAGGGAATCTGCAGGTATTCCACCGGCAGGCCGGGACGGGAGAACGCCGACGCATTGCCCGAACCACCGACCACCCCGACGAGGCCGCTCAGCAGCGCGGCCCCCACCGCCGCGACCATCAGCCGGCGCGGTAGCCGGCTCGCCGCGTGACGCAACTTTCCAACGCTCTTCATAGCTGTTTTCCCATCCCAATGTCGTGCTGTCTAGCCCTTGTGCACGGAGTCAAACACGAGCCGGCACCGTGTCCCGTTCGCCGCCACGGGTTTTCATATCGCGGTTCGGCAACGATTGAGATTCGGAGCGGACTCGCGCCGGCCGGGTGCGATGTTTGGGTAGGCATATAGTCGACGTAATCATCGACGGAGAGGCAGGTCATGCAGGCCGGTGCTGGGAACGCCGCGGGCCCATTGGCCGGGGTGCGGGTGATCGAGATCGGCAGCTTCGTCGCCGTGCCGCTCGCCGGAATGACGTTGGCGCAGCTGGGTTGCGACGTGGTGCGCATCGATCCGATCGGCGGTGCGGCCGACTACCGGCGCTGGCCGGTCACCGACGACGGCAACTCGATCTATTGGACCGGCCTGAACAAGGGAAAGCGCTCGGTGGTTGCCGATCTGCGCGCGCCGGCGGGTCAGCGTGTGGTGCAGCGCCTGATCGCCGACGGCGGTGTTCTGCTGACGAATATGGCTGGCCGGCAATGGCTCTCCTACGAAACGCTGGCGGCGGAGCGCCCCGACCTGATCCACCTCGAGGTGCTCGGACGCGCTGACGGTTCGACAGCGGTCGACTACACGATCAACGCGGGGGTCGGCTTTCCGTTGGTCACCGGGCCCAGCGACTACGCCGCGCCGATCAACCACGTGCTGCCGGCCTGGGATATCGCCTGCGGTCTGCACGCCGCGCTGGCGGTGTCGGCTGCGGTGCATCGCCGCGACCACACCGGCGAGGGCTGCCGCATCCGGCTGGCGCTCGAGGACGTCGCGCTGGGCACCGCCAGCGCCCTGGGCTTCCTCACCGAGGCCATGGTGAACGGCGCGCGCCGCGAGCGCATCGGCAACGCCGTCTACGGCCAGTACGGCCAGAGTTTCGCCAGCGCCGATGGCGTGTCGTTCATGGTGGTGACGCTGACCGACCGGCACTTCCGCGATCTGGCCGAGTTGACCGGATCGACTGAAGTCATTGCCGCCCTGGCGCAGGCGCGGGGCATCGATTTCGGTGACGAAGGCCAGCGTTATCGCCACCGCGATCTGCTGACCGGGCTGTTCAGCGGCTGGTTCGCCGAGCGCCCCGCGGCGCAGGTGCAAGCCGCGCTGGCGCAGACGTCGCTGTTGTGGGACCGCTACCGCAGCTTTGCCGAGGTGGCGGCCGACGAGCGCCTGCGCGACAACCCGATGTTCACCGCGCTGGATCAGCCATCGGTGGGGCAGTACCTGGCGGCCGGGCTGCCGGCGTCCATCGACGGCGCCCACCCGCCCGCCGTCGCGGCACCCACGCTGGGCGCCGACACCGCCGCGATGCTTGCCGACCGGCTGGGAATGAGCGGCGAAGAGATCAACGAACTGCGCCAAAGTGGCGCGGTGGCTACGGAATAACGAGGAAGCAGGGTAGATGCGTACATTCGGATCGATCGACGAGCTTGCCGCTTGCCAGGGCGAGGTGATCGGCCACAGCGATTGGGTGACCATCACCCAGGAGGCCGTCAACCTGTTCGCCGACGCGACCGGTGACCATCAGTGGATTCACGTCGACCCCGAGCGGGCGGCCACCGGGCCCTTCGGAACCACCATCGCCCACGGGTACATGACGCTGGCCATGCTGCCGCAGTTGATGCACCAGATCAGCCGCGTCGAAGGGGTCAAGCTGGCGATCAACTACGGGCTGAACAAGGTGCGCTTCCCGGCCCCGGTCCCGGTGGGCTCCCGGATCCAGGCGCAGACCTCGGTGGTCGAGGTGACCGAAGTCGGCGGCGGAGCGCACCAGGTGACGTACTCGACGACGGTGTCCATCGAAGGCGGCGCCAAGCCGGCCTGCGTCGCCGAGAGTGTCGTGCGCTACATGTTCTGAGGGCGGCCCGGCTTCGCGTCCCGGCCTCGCGGGCGGGACGCGAAGTAGTGGGCCAGGATCGCCGCGATCTGCAGGAATCGGCGGCGGGTGGCCGGCGCCATCTCGGTCATCACGTCGATCACGCCGCCGGGCCGCAGGTGCGGGTCGAACGGTACCTCCACCACCGCCTGCCCGTGCTGTAAGAACTGCGCGACCAGTGCCGCGCGGGTGCGCTTGTCGGCGTGGCCGTCGGAGTCGTTGAGCACCACCACAGTGCGCTGCAGCAACCCGCCCTGGCCACGGTCGGCCAGCCACTCCATGGTCTTGGCGGCCGCGCCGGCGCCGTCAGCCCACGGCGAGGACACCACGATCAGTGCGTCGAGATCACGCAGCGCCTCCTGGGTCACCGGTGAATCCATGGTCGAGCCGCAGTCGACGATCGAGATGGTGAAGTGCCGGTCCAGGCGCAGCGCGGCCTCGCGGTACAACGCCGCGTCCAAGATCCGGCGCCGTCCCGCGGCCGGCTCACCCACCAGGACGTAAAGCCCCGCCGCGTTGGCGCCCACCCGGCTGCTGATGTCGGCAAAGGACTGCAAGCCCTGATCGGCCGCCACGTCCCAGTAGGAACTGGTGGCGCGGGGATCGATGCGGCTGCCGAGCCGACCGAATGCGGTGTCGGCGTCGACGGCCAGCACGTGATCCGCCCGGCGCAGTGCCGCGAATATGGACCCGACGCTGGCGGCCACGGTCGTCTTGCCCACGCCGCCCTTGCCCAGCACGCCGACCTTGTAGACGCCGTTGGGCATCGACCGGATGGCCATCTGGTAGGCCGCTTCTTCACGCTCGTCCGGCGAGGGGCCCAGGTTGATCAGCCCCAGCGTCGCCGACAACACCACACGCCGCCAGCCGCGGGTGGGCTGCGGCCGCGGCACCGGCCCCGGCTGGGGGAACGGCGGCGGCCGCAGCGGCTGCTGCTGAGCCGGCCCGAACGGCGGCGGTTGCTGTGGCGGCGGCACCCGCTTTCGCAGGAAGTCGTCGGCTGCGTTCATGGGCTCCTCGAGGCATACGACAAGCGGCACGGCCGGGTGGCCCGACAACACTGCAGCTTAGTCGCGCAGGTCCCCGCCTCAGGCGAGCCCAGTCCGAAGCAGCCGGCGGCCGCCCCAATCAGCAGTCGTAGTACAGCGCGAACTCGTAGGGGTGCGGGCGCAGGTTCACCGGGGCGATCTCGTTGTCGCGCTTGTAGTTGATCCAGGTCTCGATCACGTCCGGGGTGAACACGCCGCCCTCGGTGAGGTATTCGTGGTCGGCTTCCAGATTGTCGATCACCTCGGAAAGCGATGTCGGAGCCTGGGCGATGTTGGCGGCCTCGTCGGCGGGCAGTTCGTAGAGGTCTTTGTCGACCGGGGCTGCCGGTTCGATCTTGTTCTTGATGCCGTCGATGCCGGCCATCAGCATGGCGGCGAACGCCAGGTAGGGGTTGCCCGAGGAGTCCGGGCAGCGGAACTCCAGGCGCTTGGCCTTGGGGTTGGTGCCGGTGATCGGGATGCGCACGCAGGCCGAGCGGTTGCGCTGGCTGTAGACCAGGTTGATCGGGGCCTCGTAGCCGGGAACCAGGCGCTTGTAGGAGTTGATGGTGGGGTTGGTGAACGCCAGCAGCGACGGGGCGTGGTGCAAGATCCCGCCGATGTAGTGGCGTGCGGTGTCCGACAGTCCGCCATAGCCGATCTCGTCGTAGAACAGCGGCTCGCCGTCCTGCCAGACCGACTGGTGCACGTGCATGCCCGACCCGTTGTCGCCGAACAGGGGCTTGGGCATGAAGGTGACGGTCTTGCCGTGGGCCCAGGCGGTGTTCTTGATGATGTACTTGAACAGCATCAGGTCGTCGGCGGCGTGCAGCAGGGTGTTGAACTTGTAGTTGATCTCGGTCTGCCCGCCGGTGCCGACCTCGTGGTGGCCGCGTTCGACGGTGAAGCCGGCGTTGGTGAGGTTGGTCGACATGGCGTCGCGCAGGTCGACGTACTGGTCGGTGGGGGCGACGGGGAAGTAGCCGCCCTTGGGGCGGACCTTGTAGCCGAGGTTGGGGCTGCCGTCGGCTTCGGTGGTGCGGCCGGTGTTCCACCAGCCGGCGCCCGAGTCCACCTTGTAGAACGAGCCGTTGATCTGGGAGTCGAAGCGCACCGAGTCGAAGATGTAGAACTCGGCTTCGGCGCCGAAGTAGGCGGTGTCGGCGATGCCGGTGCTGGTGAGGTAGTTCTCGGCTTTGCGGGCGATGTTGCGCGGGTCACGCGAGTAGGGCTCGCGGGTGAACGGGTCGTGGACGAAGAAGTTCAGGTTCAGTGTCTTGGCGGCCCGGAAGGGGTCGATGCGGGCGGTCTCCGGGTCGGGCAGCAGCAGCATGTCCGATTCGTGGATGGACTGGAATCCGCGGATCGACGACCCGTCGAAGGCCAGCCCGTCCTCGAAGACGCTCTCATCAAGCGCCGACGCCGGGATCGAAAAGTGCTGCATGACCCCGGGCAGGTCGCAGAATCGAATGTCAACGTACTCAACCGACTCGTCGGCGACGAGCTTGAAAATATCTGCGGCCATGTGGGTCTCCTTCGGGTGCAGGCAGCCAAACCATAAGCAGCACACATTTCCTGGACATCATCCAGTCATTGCGACGGCGTTACGCAACCTTCACGACAGCATCACTGTCCAGCGAACTAGCACGTTTGCTGGGTAGGGGTATATCGTTGCGTTGCCTGTCGAGATTTTTCAGGCAGAACGCCGTTCAACGTCGCACGGATCAATCCCCTTGACCGCTTGTCCCTACGGGTGAGCGGGTAAGGCCGTGCGAAGGGTCAGGTGAAATGGCACCCAGTCGGGTGGGGCTCTACAACCCCGCGTTCGAACATGACGCGTGTGGGGTTGCCATGGTGGTGGACATCCATGGCCGGCGCAGTCGCGACATCGTGGACAAGTCGATCACGGCGCTGCTCAACCTGGAGCATCGAGGTGCTGCCGGAGCCGAACCGAACAGTGGTGACGGGGCCGGGATCCTCATCCAGATTCCCGACCGGTTCTTTCGTGCAGTAACCGACTTCGAACTGCCGCCCGAGGGCAGCTACGCAACCGGGATCGCCTTCTTGCCGCAGTCGGCCAAGGAGTCCGCGGCAGCCTGTGTCGGCCTGGAGAAGATCGTCGAGGCCGAGGGCCTACAGGTGCTCGGCTGGCGCGAGGTTCCGATCGACGACTCGTCGCTGGGCGCCCTGGCCCGTGACGCGATGCCAGGTTTCCGCCAGCTGTTCATCGGCGGAGCGTCCGGGATGACTCTGGAGCGCCGCGCCTATGTGGTGCGCAAGCGCGCCGAACACGAGCTGGGCAGCAAGGGTCCCGGGCAGGACGGTCCGGGACGGGAATCCGTTTACTTCCCAAGCCTTTCCGGTCGCACGATCGTCTACAAGGGCATGTTGACCACGCCGCAGCTCAAGGCGTTCTATCTCGATCTGGCCGATGAGCGCATGGAAAGCGCCTTGGGCCTCGTGCATTCGCGGTTCTCCACCAACACCTTCCCGTCGTGGCCGCTGGCGCATCCGTTCCGCCGTATCGCGCACAACGGCGAGATCAACACCGTGACCGGCAACGAGAACTGGATGCGGGCCCGGGAGGCGCTGATCCGCACCGATGTCTTCGGCGCCGACGGCAGCCACCGCAGTGCCGACAAACTGTTCCCGATCTGCACGCCGGGGGCGTCCGACACAGCCCGCTTCGACGAGGTACTCGAGCTGCTGCACCTGGGCGGCCGCAGCCTGCCGCACGCGGTGCTGATGATGATCCCGGAGGCCTGGGAACGGCACGAAAGCATGGACGGCCCGACCCGGGCGTTCTACGAGTACCACGACTCGCTGATGGAGCCGTGGGACGGCCCCGCCTCGATGACCTTCACCGATGGAACCGTGGTGGGGGCGGTGTTGGACCGCAACGGCCTGCGGCCGTCCCGGATCTGGGTCACCGATGACGGGCTGGTCGTGATGGCCTCCGAGGCCGGGGTGCTCGACCTGGACCCCGCCACCGTCGTCGAGCGCCGGCGGCTGCAACCCGGCCGGATGTTCTTGGTGGACACGGCCGCCGGGCGGATCATCTCCGACCAGGAGATCAAGTCGACGCTGGCCGCCGAGCGGCCTTACCAGCAGTGGATCGATGAGTGCCTGATCGGGATCGACGAGCTTCCCGCCGGTGACGCGCCCCGGATGGAGCATCACCGGGTTCTGCTGCGCCAGCAGATGTTCGGTTACACCAACGAAGAGCTCAACCTGGTGCTCGCCCCGATGGCACGCACCGGAGCGGAGCCGATCGGATCGATGGGCACCGACACCCCGGTGGCCGCGCTGTCGGCTCGTCCGCGCCTGCTGTTCGACTACTTCCAGCAGCTGTTCGCCCAGGTGACCAACCCGCCGTTGGATGCCATCCGCGAAGAGGTGATCACCAGCCTGCAAGGTGCGCTCGGGCCGGAGGGCGACCTGCTCAACACCGGCGAACCCACGTGGCGTCAGGTGGTGCTGTCCCAGCCGATCTTGAGCAACGCCGACCTGGCGAAGCTGTTGAAGCTGCAGCCGGACCAGGGAATCGGCTCTCGGGGGCCGCACGGCCTGTCCACCGCGGTCATCAGGTGCCTGTACCCGCCCGCCGCCGGCGGGGCCGGCCTGCGCACGGCGCTGCGGCAGGTGTGCGAGCGTGCGTCGGCGGCCATCGCCGAAGGCGCCAGCTTCCTGGTGATCTCCGACCGGGAGTCCGACGAGACCCTGGCTCCCATCCCGTCGCTGTTGGCCACCGCCGCGATACACCACCATCTGGTCGCCGAGCGCACCCGTACCAAGGTGGGCCTGGTCGTGGAGGCCGGTGACGCCCGCGAGGTGCATCACATGGCGGCCCTGATCGGGTTCGGCGCTGCCGCCATCAACCCGTACCTGGCGTTCGAGTCCGTCGAGGACATGCTCGACCGGGGCCTCATCGAGGGTCTGGACCGGGAAAAGGCACTGGCCAACTACGCCAAGGCGGCGGCCAAGGGCGTGCTGAAGGTGATGTCCAAGATGGGCATCTCGACGCGGGCCTCCTACACCGGCGCCCAGTTGTTCCAGCCGATCGGTATCTCCCAGGACGTGCTCGACGAGTACTTCACCGGGTTGTACTGCCCGATCGGCGGCATCACGCTCGACGACATCGCCGCCGATGTCGCGGTCCGGCACGAGTTGGCCTACCTCGACCGTCCGGAAGAACGGGCGCACCGGGAGCTGCCGGTCGGCGGCGAATACCAATGGCGCCGCGAGGGTGAATACCACCTGTTCAACCCGGAGACGGTGTTCAAACTGCAGCACTCCACCCGCACCGGGCAGTACGAGGTGTTCAAGGAATACACCAAGCTGGTCGACGACCAGAGCGAGCGGTTGGCGACCCTGCGCGGCCTGCTGCGCTTCAAAGCCGGCCAGCGTCCGCCTGTTCCGATCGACGAGGTCGAGCCGGCCACCGAGATCGTCAAACGGTTCGCCACGGGCGCGATGAGCTACGGATCGATCTCAGCCGAGGCGCACGAGACACTGGCGATCGCAATGAACCGCATCGGCGGGCGGTCCAACTGTGGCGAGGGCGGCGAGCACTCCGACCGCTTCCTGCCCGACGCAGACGGTTCCTGGCGGCGCAGCGCGATCAAGCAGGTCGCCTCGGGCCGATTCGGCGTGACCAGCGACTACCTGGTCAACTGCACCGATCTTCAGATCAAGATCGCGCAGGGGGCCAAACCCGGTGAGGGCGGCCAGCTTCCGGGCAACAAGGTGTATCCGTGGGTTGCCGAGGTTCGGCATGCCACGCCTGGTGTCGGACTGATCTCGCCACCCCCGCACCACGACATCTACTCCATCGAAGATCTCAAGCAGCTGATCCACGACCTGAAGAACGCCAACCCCGAGGCGCGTATTCACGTGAAGCTGGTCGCCGAGAACGGTGTCGGCACGGTGGCGGCCGGGGTCTCCAAAGCCCACGCAGACGTGGTCCTGATCTCCGGGCACGACGGAGGTACCGGTGCGGCACCGCTCACCTCGCTCAAGCATGCCGGTGCGCCGTGGGAACTCGGGCTGGCAGAAACCCAGCAGACATTGCTGCTCAACGGCCTTCGGGACCGCATCGTGGTCCAGGTGGACGGCCAGCTCAAGACCGGCCGCGACGTGGTGATCGCCGCGCTGCTGGGTGCCGAGGAATTCGGTTTCGCCACCGCGCCTTTGGTGGTGTCGGGCTGCATCATGATGCGGGTCTGCCACCTGGACACCTGCCCCGTCGGGGTGGCAACCCAGAACCCGGAGCTGCGCCGGCGGTTCACCGGCCAGCCCGAGTTCGTCGAGAACTTCTTCTGGTTCATCGCCGAAGAGGTTCGCGAGTATCTGGCCGCGCTGGGATTCCGCAGCATCAACGAGGCCGTCGGCCAGGTGGAGGCGCTGGACACCACTTTGGCTCGGGCGCACTGGAAGGCCCACAAGCTGGACCTCGCACCGGTTCTGTACCAGCCGGACTCGGCGTTCATGAACCAGGACCTGTACTGCACTTCGGCTCAAGACCATGGACTGGACAAGGCCTTGGACCAGCAGCTGATCGTCATGAGCCGCGAGGCTCTCGATTCCGGCACCCGGGTCGAGTTCACCAGCGATATCTCCAACGTCAATCGGACGGTCGGCACCATGCTCGGCTACGAGGTGACGAAGGCCTACGGCGCCCAAGGTCTGCCTTCGGACACCATCAACATCACCTTCACCGGTTCGGCCGGCAACAGCTTCGGCGCGTTCCTTCCGTCCGGTATCACCCTGCGGGTCTTCGGTGACGCCAACGACTATGTCGGCAAGGGTCTGTCCGGCGGCCGGATCGTGGTCCGGCCCCCGCTGGACTCGCCCGAGGGCTACGCCGCGGAGGACAACATCATCGGCGGCAACGTGATTCTGTTCGGTGCCACTTCCGGTGAACTGTTCCTGCGGGGGGTGGTCGGCGAGCGGTTCGCGGTCCGCAACTCCGGTGCGGTGGCGGTGGTCGAGGGCGTCGGCGACCATGGCTGTGAGTACATGACCGGAGGCAAGGTTGTGGTGCTGGGCAAAACCGGCCGCAACTTCGCCGCCGGGATGTCCGGGGGAGTGGCCTATGTCTACGACCCGGACCGCGAACTGGGTGGCCGCCTGAACACCGAGATGGTGGACCTCGACACGTTCGACGATTTCGACGCCGAAGATGTGGAGTGGCTGCGTTCGGTGCTGAACGCGCATGCCACGGCTACCGACTCGGTCCCGGCACAGACGATCCTGGCCGACTGGGCCAACCGTCGACGGGACTTCGTCAAAGTGATGCCGCGCGACTACCGGCGGGTGCTCGCCGCGGTCGCCGAGGCGAAAGCCAGCGGCACAGATCCAGAGGAGGCGATTATGGCGGCGGCTCATGGCTGACCCGAGAGGATTTCTGAACAACACCCAGCGCATCCTGCCGTTGCGCCGGCCTGTTTCCGAGCGGTTGCAGGACTGGAACGAGGTGTATCAGGACTTCGCCGAAGACACGGTGCGTCAGCAGGCCGGACGCTGCATGGATTGTGGTATTCCGTTCTGCCACAATGGATGCCCCCTGGGAAACCTGATCCCGGAGTGGAACGACCTGGTGCGCACGGGTCGGTGGCGGGAGGCCTTCGACAGGCTGCACGCCACCAACAACTTCCCGGATTTCACGGGTCGCCTGTGTCCCGCGCCGTGTGAGCCGGCTTGTGTGCTGGGCATCAACCAGCCGCCGGTGACCATCAAGCAGGTCGAGTACGAGATCATCGAACGCGGCTTCCGGGAAGGCTGGGTGGAGCCGATCCGGCCATCGGTCCGTACCGGAAAGTCGGTTGCGGTGGTGGGCTCCGGGCCGGCGGGTCTGGCCGCGGCCCAGCAACTCACGCGCGGTGGCCACGATGTGACGGTTTTCGAGCGCGACGACCGCATCGGAGGTCTGCTGCGTTACGGCATCCCGGAATTCAAGATGGAGAAGCGCATCCTGGACCGGCGTCTGGAGCAGATGGCCGGCGAGGGAACGACATTCAAGACAGGTGTGAATGTCGGTGTGGATCTGACGGTCGAGCAGCTGCGCGCCGATTTCGACGCAGTGGTGCTGGCCGGCGGCGCCACCGCCTGGCGGGACCTGCCCATCCCGGGCCGGGAGCTCGACGGCATCCATCAGGCGATGGAATACCTGCCTTGGGCCAACCGCGTTCAGGCCGGTGACCTGACCGAGCCGCCGATCACCGCCGAGGGCAAGAAGGTGATCATCATCGGCGGCGGCGACACCGGAGCCGACTGCCTGGGGACTGCGCACCGCCAGGGCGGGACCTGCGTGCACCAGTTCGAGATCATGCCTCGCCCGCCGGAGATCCGGGACCCCTCCACTCCGTGGCCGACCTACCCGCTGATCATGCGGACCACCTCGGCGCACGAGGAGGGCGGGGAGCGCGTGTTCTCGGTCAACACCGAGGCATTCCTCGGTCGCGACGGTCGCGTGACGGGTTTGCGGGCCCACGAGGTGCGGCGCCGAAACGGCGGGTTCGAGAAGGTGGAGGGCACCGACTTCGAACTCGAAGCCGACCTGGTGCTGCTCGCCATGGGCTTCGTCGGGCCGGAACGCTCCCCGCTGCTGGCCGATCTGGGAGTCGAGTTCACCGAACGCGGCAGCGTGGCGCGCAACGAGGAGTTCGCCACCGGGGTGCCCGGTGTGTACGTCGCCGGCGACATGGGCCGGGGCCAGTCGCTGATCGTCTGGGCCATCGCCGAAGGACGGGCTGCCGCAGCATCGGTGGACCGCTACCTGATGGGCCGGACGGCATTGCCGGCCCCCATCACGGCCACCGCGGCGCCGATTCGCTGAATCGGCGCCGCGGCGTCAGCCGGCGGTGGCGCGCCGCGGTGCGAGAAGCAGCCGGGCCGCCAGGTCGAGCAGGTAGCCCAGAACGCCGATGACGGCGATCACCGCGACCACGGACGCGTAGTCGAGCTGATCGCGGGCGTTGAGGATCTGGTACCCCAGGCCGGACCGCACGCCGAGCATCTCGGCCGGCACCAGCACCACCCAGGCGATGCCCAGGGCCAGGCGCAGACCGTTCTGTACCTGCACGCGGACCCCAGGCAACACCACTGCGGTCAGCTGCTCGAACCGGCTGGCGTGCAGCGACTGCGCGACGTGCAGGTATCCCGGGTCGATGGCGTGCACGCCGGCGACTGTTCCCAATAGCACCGGCCAGACCGCCGCCGCGGCGATCAGGAAGATCACCGGCTGGCTGCCGATGCCGAACACCGCCACGGTGATCGGCGTCCACGACAGGGGAGAGATCATCCGCAGGAACGCCACCAGGGGACCCGCCGCGCGCTCGGCGGTGCGGCTCAGTCCGATGAGCAGGCCCGCCGGGATACCGACCAGTGCCGCGATCAGCAGGCCGATCACCAGCCGGTAGAGGCTCACGGCGGTGTCGGGCACCAGCACACCCCGGCCGAGCAGGTCTCCCAGCGCCGCCAGCACGTGCTGGGGCGCGGTCTGGCGCAGCAGGGACTGCGGGGCGCACAGCGCGGATGTCGCCGCCCACCACAGCGTGATCGCGACGCCCACGCTGGCGACCGGCGGCCAGAACCTCTGCCACCACCGCGACCGTCCGCCGGCGTCGGAGGCCGGCTCCGGGCGGTCGCTGCGCGGCACTGCGATGCTCGTCATGAGGTGGCCACCTGTTCTTCTCGATGCAGTGATTCGGGCAGTCCGAACGCCGCCGGCCCGCCGCGTCGCGCCAGCGCGTCCCGGACGAACTGGTCGTCGACGAGGTCGTCGTGCACCTGGGCGGGATCCAGTCGATCCAGGAAACGCCGATCGCCGTCGATGATCGTCTCGCCCATGGCTTCCACCAGGCGGTGGGTGAAGCTGGGGAAGGGAAACGGGGTGTAGCCCAGCCGCTGCGGTTGCCAGTCGGGGTGGATCAGCGGATACGGCGGAGTGGGGTAGGTCAGGGCCAGCTGCACCGCCGGCACGGGTTGCGGCAGGTAGCGCCCGCCGCCCAGGGCCTTGGCCGCGCCGGCCCGGTCGGAGTTCAGCAGCAGCTGCGCGCCGACGACGGCATCGGTCACCTGCGCAATAGCGTTGGGCCGCTGGGCGATTACGTCCTCACGGGTGATCAGCGCGCAGCAGGCGTGATCACGCCAGACGTCGCCGAGAAAGGTGTGGATGCGGCCGATCTTCTTGATCGAGGCGACCGCGTTGAACGGATCTGCGACCACGTAGCCGCCGATCGAACGGTTGGCCAGTGCGGGCACCATGTCCGACGGGCTCATCACGATCAATTCGACGGTGCGTGCCGCCCGAGAAGCGCTGCGCCGCAAAACTGGACGGAGTCCGTGTGCGCGTAGCAGCTGCTGCACAACGATGTTGTGAATGGACCACCAGAACGGGATGGCCACCTGGGTGCCGGCCAGGTCGGTCAGGTCTTCGATGTCGGGCGCCACGGTCAGCGCCGAGCCGTTGGTGTGATTCCAGCCCAGTACCCGCACGCCGCCGCCTAGGGCGTAGCGCAATTGCACGGCCATCGGCATCAGCAGGTGGACCACGTCCACCCTGCCGGTGACGAACGCCTCGGCCAGTGCTGCCCAGCTGCGGAACAGCACCGGCTTGGCGGAACTGACCACCCCGGTCGGATACAACGCGGCGCTGTGCGCCAGCAGCAAGGGCGCCGCGTCGGTGATCGGCAGGTAACCGATGCGCAGCGGACCACCGGTGTCGGACGCGCGCGCGGCGGTGGCGCTGCGGGCCAGATCGCCGATCCCGAGGAGGCCGCCGGCCGCGGCGGCCGAGGCGGCGCCGAGCAGCAGACGACGGCGTGTCAACGCTGTCACGACGGCACTCCACCGGCGACGGTGCTGCGGTCGGCGTCGTAGCGCGCCAGAATCTCCTGGCGCACCATGCCCAGGCGGTCGGGGGTGCCGGTGCCGATCGTCCATTCGTCGCGCAGCTGTCCATCGGCGCCCAGCAGTACGATTCGCTCGGCCAGCCGCAGCGCCTCATCGACATCGTGGGTGACCAGTACCACGGTCACGCGCAGCTCGGCGGCCAGCTGGCCCAGCCAGCCCTGCAGGTCGGTGCGGGTGGTCGGGTCCAGTGCACTGAACGGCTCGTCGAGCAGCAGCAGCCGCGGATTGGTGGCAACCGCGCGCAGGATGGCCACCCGCTGCGCCTGCCCTCCCGAAAGCTGATCGGGATAGCGATCGGCCAGCTGGTCGACGCCGAAGCGCGCCATCAACTCCGCGGCGCGCGCCTGGTCGAACTCCGCCCGGTGCGCGGCGAAGCGCCGAGCGTAGGTGACGTTGTCGGCGACGCGCAGCCAGGGCATCAGGAGCGGTCGCTGGAATACGACACCCGTGCGTGGCCGGTTGCCGGCGGAATTCCAGGTGACGGTGCCGCCATCCAGCGTCTCGAGGCCGGCCAGTACCCGCAGTAGCGTCGACTTGCCGCTGCCACTGGCGCCCAGGACGGCGACGAACTCTCCCTCACCGACCGAGAAGTCGATATTGCGCAGTACTGCGACGGAACCGAATCGCTTGCTGCCCTGGGTTACTCGAACCGACTCAGTTCCCACCGCAGTTGTCCTTCCGATGGCGATTGGATGGGGAGAAAAGCCGCTTCCCGAAAGCGCCGGTTGGCTGCGCTGCGGGCTGCATAGCCGGCGCCACCGGCCAAGGTCGATTCCAGCCGGGTGGCGTTGACCGCGGTGGTCGCGGCGTCCAGGCGCAGCCGGATGATGTCGGCCAGGTCCGCGTCGGGCGATCTGCCGGCCAGCGTGTACAGCGTGGCGCGCAGCTGGTGGAGCTGCCGGCCGAGCTCGGTGCTTTCGAGGGAAAACAGTTGTGCCAGTTTGCCTCGGCTCTGGTGCGCCCCGTCGAGCGCGGCGTCGGCCACTCCGACGCAGAATGCGGTCTGCAACAACAGAAAAGCCGGCCGAATTGTGCTGACGAAGCCCGCCATGTTCCAGGTCAGGATCTGCTCGGGCCGCACGGCAACGTCGTCGAGGTGCAGGGATGTGGAGGCCGTGGCACCCAGGGCCATCAAGGTGGGTGCCGGGTTGACCGTGATACCGGGAGTATCCGCATCGACGACCGCGACGAGGGTGGCTCCATCGGGCCGACGTGCCGGCAACACGATCAGGGAATCGTCGAAGACGTTGGAGGCCCAGTGAATCGGTCCGGAGATTCGCAGGTCGTCGTCGGCACCGTCGGCGATCAGCGGCACGGGGCCCAGTCCGGCGACCTGTTTGAGTCCGGCGGCCATCGCCGTCACTCCCGCTCGGTCGCCGTTGCTCAACTGGACCAGGCGGCCCTCGCGCGCCGGAGCCGGCGCGTGGGCCAAGTAGGTGACCGCCATGGTGTGCGCCCATAACGAGAATCCGACTGCCAGACTTGCCGCCGCGGTGCGTTCGATGGTCGAAACCAACTCGGGCAGGCCGTCGTCGCGCAGCGCCGCGGCGAACAAGCCTGCCGAGCCGAACCGGGCCAAGTCGGCGCGGACGTCGAATTCTCCGGCATCGAGTCCCTCGGCACGGTCTGCCACGGTCGCGGTGAGATCGGCCAGCGCGGCGGGCACATGACGCACCGGTGTGCTCACCGTGGTCCGCCTTCGAGGCGGTAGAGCCGGTCGATGGGGGTGGTCACGGCCTCGCGGGCGCGGCGGACGGCGGCCTCGTCGGGGGCGTCGTAGAAGCACAGGCACTTGTCCATGTCTTCGCGCACGTAGGTACGCAGGAAGGTCACCTCCGGGACATCGGCGTACTTCGGTGCCTTCGCCTTCTTGCGGGCAAGGTAGGTGTCCATGTCCAGATCGGCGGGCAGGTCCCATTCGACGAGGTAACCGGCGGCGGGGCGGATGGCCTTGAGCTGCGCGAGGTCGGCGCCGACCAGCCGTACCGGGTGGGGGCCACTGACCTCGGCCGCCGACAACGTCGCCGCGTCGACCGATGGGGCCTGGCAGGTGCCGAATTCGGTGATGGCGAAGATCCGTCCGGCCGCACCGGTCACCTGGGCCTCGATCAGCTCACCGCCGTCCCGCTGGACGAGGGTGTCGAGTTCCTTGATCGCGCGGTCGGCATCGGCGCGGTCGTGGCGCAGCGGGGCGATCTCGTAGAGGTACAGAGTCATGGGGTGTCCTTTCGCCGTCGATGGCCATGACGGTGCCAGTGATAGACAGCCCTGTCTATTGAAGATGCTGGGTTAGTCTGCTGCCATGACGGGCATGACCGGATCCCGGAGCGGGGACGCCATCGGCGCCGCTCGCGGCACGTCTGCGGCTCAGCGGCTTCTCGATACTGCAACGGAACTGTTTGCCGCACAGGACATTCGGGAAGTCGGCATCGACCGTATCCTGGCGGAGGCGGGGGTGGCGAAAGCCAGTCTCTACAACCTCTACGGCTCGAAGGACGCACTGGTTCTGGCGTATCTCAATGCTTTGGATCAGGCTGATCGCAAGCGATACGACCGCGCTGCGGCCCGGTTGCGCGATCCGGTCGAGCAGATCGTGCTGTTCTTCGATCTGGCCGCGGCAGCGGCCAGAAGGCGCCGCTATCGCGGATGCCTCTACGTCAACGCCGCGGGGGCTTACGCGGGCGTCGATCTCGAGCCGGTGGTGGCCCACCGCCGTTGGATGCACGAGACGCTGGCGGGCTTACTCGAGCAGGCCGGGGTCGGCGAAGCGGAGCAGCGGGCCGGTGAGGTGCAGCTGCTCTATGACGGCGCTCTTGTCGGATCCAAGGTCGAGCGGTCGGTTGCGCCGATCCTGCGGGCGCGCCGGCTGGCTCTCCAGCTCCTCGGCCACTAGATCCCATGAGTCACTTTTTCAACTTCTGCCCCAACGATCGGCGCGTCGCGGATTGTTTGCCATGGGCCGGGTGTCTAATGGACAGCTATGTGATCCACGTTAACAAAGTGTTAACCTGGATCACATTGATTCCAATCTGGTTCCGATCCGGGGCGGGGGACAGCGCCGTGTACACAAACCCGATATACCGATACCGGATGGGCCGTATGGCCTGGTCATTGCTGCGGCATCCACGTCGAAGCCGAGAGTTCCCGGCCAAGCACGAGCGCCTGGTCACCGCTGACGAACTCGTCCGCTTCGCCACTTAGGCGGTGCCGCGAACCGTGGGATTCAGTCTCCGGACTTCCCCCGCCAGGGTTTGCTAGGCGTTATCGATTCGTAACCGAACTCAATAACCCGGAATCTCGGATCGCTTCGGCCAACGGTTCCAGCACCGCCGGGTCATGGGGCGCCGGCAGATAGATGATCGCCAGGTCGAGTCCCACCGCGCCCAGGGCGGCGGCTTCGTCGAGTGCGCGGCGGTAGTCCAAGTCCGGCTGCAATCGCACGTGCGCCGACAGGAGGTGGTCCGGTTCGCGCCCGATGTCGGCGCAGTGGGCGGCCAGCACCTCGCGCTTTCGGGAGAACTCGGCCGGCGTGCCCCCGACGAAATTCCAATGCTGGGCGTAACGCGCCGCGATCTTCAGAGTGCGCCTCTCGCCGTTGCCGCCGATGCAGATCGGTGGATGGGGACGCTGCGGGCCCTTGGGTTCATTGCGGGCGTCGGTGAGTCGGTAGTAGGTGCCGGAAAACGTGGTGGTCGGCGCGCTCAATAAGCCGACGAGAACCTGGCAGGCTTCCTCGAAGCGGTCGAAGCGGTCGAAGCGCTCGCCGATGGTGCCCAACTCGATCCCGTAGGCGCCGGATTCCTCCTCGTTCCAGCCCGCGCCGATACCGAGCTCGAGCCGGCCGGCGGAGATGATGTCGACGGCGGAGGCCATGTTGGCCAGCACGGCGGGATGGCGGTAGTGCACACCGGTCACCAGGGTTCCCAGGCGTAGCCGTGTGGTTGCCTGCGCCAGGGCCGTCAGGGTGGTCCAGCCCTCCAGGCACGGACCGGTCGGGTCGGAGAAGATCGGGTAGAAGTGGTCGAAGGTCCAACCGGACTCGTAGACGTCGATGTCGTCCGCGGCCCGCCAGACAGCCAGCATGTCGGCCCAGGTGGTGTTCTGCGGCGAGGTCTTGAACGCAAAGCGCATCTCGCCGAGCCTAGCGGTGTCATTGTGGTTGGGGCCCGGTCACGGCGGGCACACGGCGATTCTTCGCCTCGGCGCAAAACCATCGGAAGGAGAAGTAGGCTCACCCGGTGGTTATGAGTCTGGACATCGACACCAAGGTGACCTTGTTGTCGGCCGGTCTGATCTTTCTCCTGGCGCTGGTGCTGGGGGTCTGGAAGTACCAGCAGATCGCCGCCTCGGAGGATGGTCAGGCGCACGTATACGTCGACATCGCGCATCGGGCGGCGCTGATGTATTCCTTTGCCGCGTTGCTGGTGGCGGTCTTCGTCGAACTGAGCGGCTGGCCGACCTGGGTCAACATGACCGCGGCGATGGTGATGGTGACCTTCTTTGTCGCCGCCATCGGCAGCTACATGTTGCACGGCGTATTGCGCGACACCACAAACCAATTCCGGTCGGGCAGCTGGCAGTTGCGCCTGGGGATGGTGTTGCTCATCGTTGGCGAGATAGGCGGATTCTCGGTGTTGCTGGCCGGTTTCGGCGCTTCCCAGTTCTGAGCGGGGCTCAGTACGCCTGGCCGTAGATGCTGTTGATCCAGACGTGGGTCAGCGTGTCGACCACCTGGTCATGCGGCACCGACGGCTCCTCGGCCAGTAACGCGGCCATCATGGTGCGTTCGTTCATCTGGTTCAGGGACGTGGCGAGGTCTACGGCGTCGATGGTCGCCGGTGCGGCACCGCGATCACGTTCGGCGGTGATCATCGCAGCGGTCTGCTGGATCCACTTCTGCATGAAGCCGTTCCACATGGCCCGGAACTCCGGGCTGGTTGCCAGCGCCTCGGTGCCGGCGCGAGCTATCGCCCGGTGCGAGCTGAACGCGAGGAAGAAGGCCTTGATGCCGTTGCGCCAGATTCGGCGCGGGTCGCCGGGCAGGCGTTGCACCGCCCCCTCAAACTCCGAGTCGGCGGCGGCGATGAGCGGCTCCAGCAGGGAGAGCAGCACGGCGTCCTTCGACTTGAAATAGAAGTAGAAGGTCGGCCGCGAGATGCCCGCGCCCCTGGCCAGGTCGTCGACGGAGATGTCGCCGAGTGGGCGCTGTTGCAGCAGCCGTTCGGCGGTGGCCAGGATCGCCTGTTCGCGATCGTCTCCGGACGGCCGGGTCCCACGGCGTCCGTGACGGGTCGCATTGGGGCTGGCCATGGCAGTTACTTTACACCATGTCGACTTAATCAACAGGGTGTTGACTGTCTCGACGCACCGTTGATAACCTGGCGGCATGACTGAACACCTCGATGTTGTGATCGTCGGCGCGGGGATCTCCGGTATCAGCGCTGCCTGGCACCTGCAGGATCGTTGCCCGAACAAGAGCTACGCCGTCCTGGAGGCCCGGGAAAACCTCGGCGGCACCTGGGATCTGTTCAAGTACCCGGGCATTCGCTCGGATTCGGACATGTTCACCCTGGGCTTCCGGTTCAAGCCGTGGCGCTCGGCGCACAGCATCGCCGACGGCGCCTCCATCTGGAACTACATCAACGAGGCCGCCGCCGAGAACGGCATCGACAAGCACATCCGTTACCGGCACCGGGTGACGGCCGCCGACTGGTCTGATGCCGACAACCAGTGGACGGTCACCGTGGACAACGACGGCAAGCAGGAGCAGATCACCGCATCGTTCGTGTTCGCCTGCAGCGGCTACTACAACTACGAGCAGGGCTACTCGCCGGAGTTCCCCGGCGCCGACGACTTCGCCGGAACCATCGTGCACCCGCAGCACTGGCCGGAGGATCTGGACTACGCCGGCAAGAAGATCGTGGTGATCGGCAGCGGCGCCACCGCGGTGACCCTGATCCCCGCGCTCGCCAATTCCGGGGCCGGGCATGTGACCATGCTGCAGCGGTCGCCGACCTACGTCGGCGCGCTCCCGCTGGTCGACCCGATCGCGGAGAAGGCCAACCGCTACCTGCCGGAGAAGGCGGCGCACTTTGTAAACCGGTGGAAGGCCATCGGCTTCAGCACCGTGCAGTACCAGCTGGCGCGGACCTTCCCGAAGTACATGCGCAAGACGCTGATGACCATGGCCAAGCACCGCCTGCCCAAGGGTTATGACGTGCAAAAGCACTTCGGCCCGCGGTACAACCCGTGGGACGAGCGGCTGTGCCTGGCCCCCAACGGGGATCTGTTCAAGACCATCCGCGACGGCAAGGCCGACGTCGTCACCGACACGATCGACACCTTCACCAAGACCGGGATCCGGCTCAACTCCGGGCAGGAGCTCGACGCCGACATCATCGTCACCGCGACGGGGCTGAACATGCAGCTGCTGGGCGGTGCGACCCTGTCGCGCAACGGTCAGCCGATCGACCTGCCCAAGTCGATGACCTACAAGGGCCTGATGTTCTCCGGTGTTCCCAACGCGGCGGTCACCTTCGGCTACACCAATGCGTCGTGGACCCTCAAGGCCGACCTGGTCTCGGAATTCGTCTGCCGGGTGCTCAACTACATGGACGAGCACGGCTTTGACCGGGTCGAGCCGCAGCACCCCGGCGGCACCGTGGAGGAACGGCCCTTCATGGACTTCAATCCCGGATACTTCCGCCGGTCGATGGACAGCCTGCCCCGGTCCGGGGCGGTGGCGCCGTGGCGGCTCAAGCAGAACTATCTGCTGGACCTGCAGCTGATCCGGTACGGCAAGGTCGACGAGGAATCCCTGCGGTTCAGCAAGCACCGGGCCCCGGTGAACGCCTAGCCTGCGCTAGCCGTTCTCCGGCCAATAGAAGGAATCCGGGTGGGGTCGGGCGCCGAACAGGGCGGTCCCGATCCGCACCTCGGTGGCGCCCTCGGCGATCGCCAGGGGAAAGTCGCCGCTCATCCCCATCGACAGTCGCGGAAGGTCGTGGCCGCGCGCCACGGCGTCGTCCCGCAGTTCGCGGAGCCGGCGAAAGCACCCGCGAACCGCATCCGGATTGTCGGTGTTGATGGCCAGGGTCATCAGGCCGCGGACCCGCAGGCTGGGGTAGCCGGCCAGCTCATCGAGGAAGGGCAGCAGCCGGCCGGGGTCCAGACCGTACTTGCTGGGCTCGTCAGAGGTTTTGACCTGCACCAGCACGTCCATGACACGGCCTTCGGCGCGCAGGTGGCGGTCCAGGGTCGCAGCCAATCTGGACCGGTCCACCGACTGCACCTCGGCGGCCAGCCGCGCGACCACGCCGGCTTTGTTGGTCTGCAGGTGGCCGATCATCACCCAGTCGATCCCGCAGTCGGCCAGCGGCTCGTACTTGTCCTTGATCTCCTGGACCTTGTTCTCGCCGAACCGTCGCAGGCCCAGATCGACGGCTTGCCGGATCAGGTCGGGACCGAAGGTCTTGCTCACGGGCAGCACCTCGACGTCCCCGGGTGAACGGCCCGCAGCGCGGCATGCGTCGTCGACTCGTGCGCGCAGCAGCTCCCAGCGTGCCCGCAATGTGGCTTCCATCGGTGCGCCGGACCTCAGACGACGACGATGCCGTCGTCGTCGCTGTGCGCCGTCGCGCCGGGCACGAACGCGACACCGCCGAAATCGACCACGACGTCGCGCTCGCCGGCACCGGTTTTGCCGCTCTTGCGTGGATTGGTGCCCAGCGCCTTGATCCCCAGGTCGAGGGTGCGCAAGGTCGCTGCGTCGCGCACCGCGCCGTGCACGATCAGCCCCGCCCAGCCGTTGCCGCGGGCCAGCTCGGCGATGACGTCACCCACCAGCGCGGTATGCAGGGAGCCGCCGCCGTCGATCACCAGCACGCCGCCGTCGCCCGGTTCTGAGAGCACCGATTTGAGCAGCGCGTTGTCTTGAAAGCAGCGCACCGTGCTGATGCGTCCGGCGAACTCCCTGCGGCCGCCGAGCTGGCGGAATTGGACATCGCAGCTGCGTACGACGGGACCGATCTCATCGACCAAGTCGGCGGTGGGCCGGAAGCGAGCACTCACCGCGGGTCAGCCTCGGCGCGCGCGGCGCCGCCGGCGGAGCAACAGCAAAGCGAGCACGCCGAGCACTCCGGCAGCCAACAGCGGGCTCGGGGGCCGTGGTGACCGCGGCACCGGCGGGCTCAGCGGGTTGTGGGCGGTGTCCACCGTGGTCTTGGCCTGGGCGGCCGTTTCCTTGGCGCCATTGGACGGTTGCGCCGCGCCGTTGGTGGCCACGGCCGCCGCGGCCGGGGCAGCGGGGGCGGGGGCAGGCGCCGCAGGGGCGCTCTTGGTGGGCGCCTTCTTCGCAGGCGCCTTTTTTGTGGCTTTGGCCGGAGCCTTCTTGGCGACGGCCTTTTTAGCCGGGGCTTTCTTGGCGGGCGCTTTCGGTGGCGCCGCCGGCGGGTCTGCGGGCTTGTCTGCGCCAGCGGGGGTCACCGACTCGGGAGCCGAGGCGGTGGGATCGGGATCGGGCTGGCCTTGCGGTTCGGTCATACGGCAGCTCCTCTGCGGGTTCTGGTCGCGGAAACCGGCAACGTTCCCATCATGCCAGCATCTGCCCTCGGTGACCGCCGGCCCGAACAATCAGGAGCGGGAGCGGCTGAACCACAGACCGGCCGCGACGAGCGCCACCGCGCCGGCGACGAAAGGCCAAACGGGCATGTCAGCGGGCGCGTCGGCGTCGCGGTGTCCCACGGCGGGTGCGGCGTCCGAGCGGTCGCCGACCGCCGGTCCCGGCTCCCCGGTGCCGGCTTCCGTCAGCTGGAACGGCCACGATCCGGACACCACGTGCCCGTCTGCGGAGGTGACCCGAAAGTGGACGGTGTAGGTGCCGGCCGGTCCCAGCGGGCGCACCGCGACGCTGGCGACCGCGCCGGTCACCTGGGTTTCCCCGGTGGACCACAGGTGACCGTCGGGCCCCACGACGGTCATGGCGGCGAAGTCGGCCTGCAGTTGCTCGTTGAAGGTGGCGCTGACCCGGTCGGGTCCGCGCGACAGCTCCGCATCGCGCGGCGGGTCGGTCGAGACCAGCACGGCGTGCGCCGCGGCGACGCCGACGCTTGCCGACAGCATGCCCAGCGCAAACACCGCCGCCAGCACGGTGTGCAGCACCCGCCTCATGCCCGCCGCCTGGCCAGGGCGATCGCGGCGGCCAGCGCGGCGACCAGCAGGGCTGCGCCGCCGAGCAGGCGGGCCGAGTTATCGGCGGAATGCTGCGTGGCCTCGGTTCCGGCGCCGGGCGCCGGGCCGGCCGACACCGCGGGCTCCGGATGTTGGGCGTGGTGTTCAGAACTGGGCGCCGGTCCAGACCCCAGCGCCAGGGTGGGCACCGGGTGCTCTGCCTGGCCCCCACCGGCCGGGGGAGGCTGATCCCAGCGCACCTCGGTGCCGTCGGCGTATCGCTGCGCCGACGGGAAGTTCACCGTGTCGGCGTCCGGCAGCCGCATCGCTATCCGGAACAGCCCGAACTGGTCAACACCGATGCCGCCGTCGGTGGCCGTCCAGGTCACCGAGCGCACCGCCCCCGATTTCGGGTCGCGGTCCAGGCGCGCCGTCCAGCCGGGCTTGGTTTCGGTGCGAGCTGAGGCGACGTCGGGCAGTGTGACGGTGAGTTCCGTTGTGGACGAACCGTTCGGAGACTCATTGGGCACCTCGAACGTCACCATTGCGACCGCGCCCCGCACCGCGCCGGGACTGCTGGCGTGCACGTGTGCCCACGCGGAACCGGCGCCGGCGAACGAACCCGCGGCGATCGCGACGGCCAGCGCCAGGGCGCGCATCCCGCCGCTCATACCGGCAGCCCCAGCCGGGCCATCAGATCGGCGTCGATGCCATCGAGCTGGTCGCCGATGGCCGCGGCGGCGACCCGGCGCCGATCAACCGGCATGGTCTCCGCAGCGGTCACCGCCGTCGACAGGTCCGACAGCCGTTCGGTGATCGCCGCGACGAACTGCTTGGTCTCGGGGTCCTTGGGTTTGCGGTCCTGCACCAGCCGCAGGGTCTTCTCCGCGCCCGCGATCCGTGCCGAGAGCGGGGCCAGGTTGCCGGAGAATTCGCCGATGCGGGCCAGCGGCACCCCAAGCCCGGCGGCCCGCTGCTCGTCGATCAGTCCGCGTACCGCCATCGCGGCTCGATACACCAGCGGTACGAGGACGGGAGCCAGCATCCTGGCGACCACCAGGGTCCGGCGGACTCGGGCCGGGGACAGCAGCCGGCCGTCGCGGGCGGCTTTGAGTTGACTCTCGGCCGCTTTGAGCGCGGTGCGGTCGCGGGTGCGGTCCGACTTGATCTGCGCTTTGAGTGCGCGGTCCTGGGCGCGCTGGGCAGCCTTGAAGCGTTTCGCCTCGCCCTTGGCTGCGAGCCGAGCCTCGAGCTTGGCGCCGGCTTTCAGCGCGCGGGCCTCGGCCCGCCGGGTCGCGCGGCTCTTGCGTTTTCTGAACAGGCCCATCCCGGCCGCCTCCCCGGTGTCTCGCTGAAACCGATCAAGTCACCCTAATCGCGCCGCCGGCGCCTCAGGCGCTGAGGTGCTCCTTGCGGCGCAGTTCGTCGATGTGGGCCAGAACGTCTTCCTGGGCCTCGGGGGAGAGGCCGACGGCGTGGGTTGCGATGCGGCGTACCCCGGCATCGCGGATGCTGTCCAGCCAGGACAGCTCCGCGTCGAGCTTGGCGTAGTACTCGTCGTCGGTGAAGAACGCAGGCTTGATCCGGAAGAAGTTGGCCAATGCGGCCATGGTGGCGGTGGACGGGTTCGTCCGGTTACCCGAGCGGAGCTGAGACAGGTAAGGGGCCGACATCGTTACGCCCTCCGCTTTGAGCGCCGCGATCACCTCCGCGGACGTGTGCGGTCCACGTCCGGGTGGATAGACCACATCGAAAAGGCGGTTCAAGCGGACGGCGAACGACGCGCTCATCGATAGGACCTCCATGGGGTAGGCAGGCGGTCGAGGCGCTCTGCGCGGGCGGAGCAGAAACGCCTGATGATTTGCTGATCATCGTAGCGATAGTTACCGACACAACCAAGAGTGTTCGCGTAGCGAATTCGATCTTGATGTACGAGAAAGGGTTTGGCGCAGCCCAATCGTTGGCCTTAGCGGTCGCTGCAGTCCAATTCTCGTGTAGTACCAAGCACAATTGCGGCCTCGTTGGCGAACGAAGCGCAACGGCAAGCTTAGTCGGCGGGTCCGCGTCGTCGGAAGGCGCTCCGGCCAAGCGCAAGCTGCCCCGCCGATTAGGCCGTCAGGGGGATTTGCTACCGGCCGGTGGAATCGTCTCCGGCGGCCGCTGCGGAACGGCGGCGCGACGCCCGCCACAGTGCGGACGCCGACGCCACGGCCGCCAGCGCGGCGACCACGGCGACGGCCACCGTCCGCCAGCCGAGCGCCTCGTCGAACAGAATCCACAACCCGCACGCCAGGAACAGCAGGCTCGCCGCGGCATGCAGGGAGTGTTCGGGCAACCGGCGGTGCAGCACCGCTCCGGCGGCGATCGCCACCGCATCGGCCAGCACCATTCCCACCGTCGCGCCCAGCCACACGCCCAGCCAGTCACGGTCGCTGGCCAGCGCGACCGTGGCCAGCATCGTCTTGTCGCCCAGCTCGGCCAGCAGCACCGAGGACACGACCGCCAACAGCGCGAAGCGCGGCTCACCGACGGTGGCCTGCCCGGAGCCGGGGCGGGTACCGTCGCGCCACGTCCAGGCCGCGAAACCGATGAAGGCCACGCCGGCGAGGGCTGCGATCGGGCGGGCCGGCAACGTCAGGCCGAGGAAGTGCCCGACCGTCACCGAGATTCCGTGCACGGCGAACGCGGCAATGGCCACCCCGCTGAGCACCACCCACCACCGGTGCCGCAGGGCGTAGGTCAAGGTGATCAGCTGCGACTTGTCGCCGAGCTCAGCGGCGAACACCACGGCCAAGCTGATCAGAGCGGCGGCGAGCATGCGCGACGACCTTTCGTCAGCTGCCGAGGCTAGTGACGCTGCGGGCCGGTTCGCCAGCCGCCGGGCGATTTCGGCAAGCCGAAATCTTGAGTGCAAAACCCCTTATGCGGCAAGCAGCATGGCCAGTATCGCGGTATCGGGATGGCTGACGGGGTCGACACCGACTCGGCTCACCAGCGAGGTGACGGTGCCGTCGGCATCGGCTTCGACCCAGGCCGCCCGATGCTGCAGTCCCAGGTGGGGCAGGCCCGGAAGCAGTACGCATCCCGAGGCCGCCCCCCGGCATTCGGGCAGTGAGGGAATGGTTTCCGACGGCGGATGCAGCATCAGCAACGCGGACGGCTGGCGACCGGCGAAACACCCCGGGGGGATCGCCGACTCGCCGGTGACGGTGCCCTCGGCCAGCAGTAACCCGACTGCGCCCGGGTTGTCCGGGAAATCTTCGTGTGTGCCGAAAATCGTTGTGGTAGTGAGTAATCCAGGCATCGATGCTACCCGGACCGCGACACTGAGCAGTTGAGCCCATTCCTTGGTCGAATCCGGCCACCGGCCGAACACCACGAATCCGTGAAGCTCGCCCCCGGAGTGGAAAGGGGCAACTTCGATCGCCCGTCCGGGTCCTGTCGTCTCCATCGCGCACCCTCCGCGACATTGTGGCTTGTTGGCTTGACGCGCCTGCTCGCATTTTCAGCGGGTGGGTTGTCTGCCAGCATGCGGCACCGGTCAGGGCGATTCAAGCGGACACGGCGGACGAGTGGGAATTGAGACGGTATAGAGACTAGGCGGGGCGCCGCGCCGATGGCGCGACGCCCCAGCCGGGCCGTTGATACGACTTAGAAGATCAGCCCCGAGGTCTTCGACGTGGCGGCCTCGAAGCGAGACTGCACGTCGGCCCAGTTGACCACGTTCCAGAATGCCTTGACGTAGTCGGCCTTGACGTTCTTGTACTGCAGGTAGAAGGCGTGCTCCCACATGTCGACCTGCAACAGCGGAATGATGCCCAGCGGCACGTTGGCCTGCTGGTCGTAGAGCTGGAAGGTCAGCAGCTTCTTGCCGAGGGTGTCGTAGCCCAGTACCGCCCAGCCCGAACCCTGCAGGCCGTTGGCGGCTGCGGTGAACTGCGCACGGAACTTGTCGAACGAGCCGAACGCGTCATCGAGGGCGGCGGCCAGCTCGCCGGTCGGCTTGTCGCCGCCGTTGGGGGACAGGTTCTTCCACCAGATCGAGTGGTTGACGTGGCCGCCGAGGTGGAAGGCCAGGTTCTTCTCGTTCAAGAAGATGGCGGCGTGGTCGTCGTTGGCGCGAGCCTCTTCGAGCTTCGCCAGCGCGCTGTTGACGCCGGCCACGTAGGCGGCGTGGTGCTTGCTGTGGTGCAGTTCGTTGATCTGACCCGAGATGTGCGGCTCAAGGGCTCCGTAATCCCAGTCCAAGTCCGGCAAGGTGTAGTCGGCCACGGGGTTCCTTCCTTCGGTCAGTGCTGATCCGGTGTCGATCACCGTTGATCATTGTCGACAGGTGCTGATGGTCTGGCGCCACCCCACCGGACCAGGGTCGCGGTGTGGTGACCCACCTCGTCCAACACTGCTCTAACACTGCACGTACCGCAACAACCGGGCACGCCGGCCGGGGGGCCAGTGCCTGGCAGCGGGGTTCAGGTCAGGACGAGCGCAAGCAGGAAGGACAGCAGTACCAAAGCGATCAGTCCGGCGCGCAACGACGCCAACAGGTAGGCGCGCTTGTAGGTCGACGATCCCGAATGCCAAGCGGACCCCGACACCACGGATCCGGATCCGATCGGGCGTGCCGTCATGCTTCCAGCCCCCTACTTCGCCGCGCGCCCACCCGCGTGAGGCGCATCACACCGCTACTGTGACGGCGATCATAGCGCTTTGTGCGGCCCGTGGAAAAATTCCCTACGATAACCCTACTTACCTGCGTCGATGTGTTTGCGGCCCGTCGGCGACGCTTAGCCGATCAAGCGATTTCGCTCGGTGCTGTTAGTCGCTGCCCTCGTTCGGCGGCGCGTTATCCACAATCGATGCGCCGTGCCCTATATAACGGGCACATCACGAGGCCTGCGACCCGCGCCGCGGATGTGGATAACCCTGTGGAAACTGTGGATAGCCAGTGGTAGCTGACCGGGTGCCGAGTAGGCCGGTGGTCGGGCAAACCCGGACTGACACGTCGGCACCCATTAGGCTGGTGCGGTGATCCAGGTGTGTTCCCGCTGCAACACGCGGTGGAACGTGCGCGACCGTCAACGGGCCTGGTGCCCGCGCTGCAACGGCGCACTGTGGGCGCCGCTGACACCCGAGCAGGAAGCCCAGTTGCAGTGGACCCCGCCGGGGCCACCCGCACCGCCGGCCGCGCCCGCGCCGGCGGCACCGAAGCCGGGTCTGCGGTACCGCTGGATCGCGGTGCGGCCCGGCCCGCCGCCTCCGCTGCCTGCGCAGCGCCGCCCGCTCGGACCGACGCCGCGTTATGAGGTGATGCCGCGCTGGACGCTGATGGGCGCGCCGGTTCGCGCTGCTGCACAGGCGCACTCGGGAGAGCGGCCCGTGCCCACGACACGTTCTCTGGAGCGGGCGTTCGGCGCAGCCGTTGCGGCTTTGGGAGTGGCGGCCCTGGTTCACGCGCTGATCTACGTCTTGATGATCGTCAATCGCACCAGGCTGCTCAATCCCCTGCTCGCGGGCGGGGCGGTGTGGCTGGGACGGTTGGCCGGGCTCGCCGCGATCGCGGCGGTGGTCGGCTGCGCCGTGGTGCTGACCCGCTGGCTGCTGGCCCGCCGATCGGCGACCTTCGCGCGGCTGCATCGGCCTGAGACGCGCCCCGCTTGGGCGCTGTGGGCCGGGTGTCTGGTGCCGGTGGTCAACCTGGCCTGGGCTCCGGTCTTCGTTCTGGAACTGGCCAAGCGGGAGCACCGGCTGGCCCGACTGCGCAAGCCCATTGTGGTGTGGTGGGCCGTGTGGGGGGCCAGCACCGCCGTCGCGATCTTCGCCACGGCAACCAGCTGGGCCGACGGCGCCCAGGGCATTGCCAACAACATCGTGGCCACGGTGCTCGCATATCTGCTCGGTCTGGCGGCGGTGGTGGCCGCCGCCCGGGTGGTCGAGGGATTCGAGCGGCGGTCGATCGGCCGGCCCTCGCACCATTGGGTGGTGGTGGCAGACGGTGGCGCCACCGAGCCCGCGGTGACGCGGCGGGCGGCGCAGCAGCCACCGCAGAAAACGCCGGCGCCGACTCTTGAGCCCGACGGGCGGGAACCGGCAGCATAGGCCCATGACCCCGGCCGCCGATGTCGTCTCGGAGCACCCGTTTGTGGTCGCGCACCGGGGTGCCTCTGCCGACCGGCCGGAACACACGCTGGCCGCCTACGACTTGGCGTTGCGGGAGGGCGCGGACGGCGTCGAGTGCGACGTACGGCTGACCAGTGACGGCCACCTGGTCTGTGTGCACGATCGGCGGGTGGATCGGACCTCCAGCGGTGCCGGCCTGGTCAGCGAGATGACGCTGTCGCAGCTGCAGAGCCTCGATTTCGGCGCTTGGCACCCCGGCGGGCAAGCCGGTACGTCCGAGCCCGCCATCGGCGATACCGGCCTGCTCACGCTCGACGCGCTGGTGGCGTTGGTTCTGGACTGGCGCCGGCCGGTGAAGATCTTCATCGAGACCAAGCATCCGGTGCGGTACGGCTCGATGGTCGAGCGCGAGGTGCTCGCGCTGCTCCAGCGTTATGGGCTCGCCGCGCCGGCATCGGCCTCGCGGTCCCGGGCGGTGGTCATGTCATTTTCGGCGGCGGCGGTGTGGCGGATTCGTCGCGCCGCGCCCCTGCTGCCGACCGTGCTGCTCGGGTCCGGTGCCCGGTATTTAGGCGGCGGGGCGGCGACGACGGTGGGAGCGACGGCGATCGGTCCCTCGATCGAGACGCTGCGGGAACGCCCCGAGTTGGTGGATCAGGCCGCCGCGCGGGGCCGCGCGCTGTACTGCTGGACCGTGGACCGCGCAGAGGACGTCGATTTCTGTCGCGACGTCGGCGTCGCCTGGATCGCGACCAATCAGCCCGCCCGAACCAAGGCGCGGTTGCGGGCGGGCTGACGGATCAGCGCGGGGATCAGGCGCCGGCGATACGCGGCGCGCCGGCCTCCTGGCCCACGGTGATCTCGCGGGCGATGAAGTTCTCCAGCTCGAACAGGTTGTGCCCGGCACGGTCGGCGACCCGGAGCAAGCGGGTCATCAGGGCCACCTCTTCGACCTGCTCGCGCAGGAACCACTGCATGAACTGTTCGCCGAGGTGATCACCCTCATCGCGGGCGGCGCTGGTGAGCCGGCTGATCTGCTCGGTGACACTGCGCTCCTGCTCGAGCGTCAGCGCCAGCGCATCCCGCGGGCCGTCGAAGTTGTTACGCACCGCGTCGACGCCGGGAATCTCGACCCGGATGTCGCGGTCGAGCAGGTACTGCACCAGCATCATCGCGTGGTTACGTTCCTCGACGGCCTGGGCGTAAAAGAACTTCGCCAATTGCGGCAAATCCTCGCCGTCGAAATATACCGCGACCGCAACGTATTGCTGCGCCGCGGTGAATTCGTGGTAGATCTGCTCTTGAAGCAGCGCGTGGAATTTCGTTGTGTGAAGGTCGGTCTCGATCATGATCGCGATGCTACCCCTGGTCAAGTGGGGTGCGCACCCAAGGCGAGGCTTACTCAGGTCAGCTTTCCCTAAGTAAAGATAGGGTTGCATAAAGCCGCTGGAGAATTAGGTAGTACTTAATTCTCCGGCCCCTCCGAAGGTGGCATATCCCGGCGTAAAGCATCGAATAGCGTCGCGGCCTCGGGGCGGTCCCACACGACCGCGTCCCCGGCGGCGGTCTGAACGAAGCCTCCGATCGGCACGGTGAGGGTGACGGCGGTGCCGCGCAGCGCCCAGCCCAAGGCGGTCAGGTCCATGACGCCCGAACCGTCGTCGAGGCGCACCGCGTGTGCGGCGGCGCGGGGCACGGTGTACCAGCGCAGCGGATCGAGCCACACGACCGGATCGGCGAGGCGGGCCGACAGCGCCGACAGAAACAGTCGCTGGTGCTCCATCCGGTCCAGGTCGGCGCGCGGGGTGGCCCGGCTCCGCACATACCCCAGGGCAGCCGCGCCGTCCAGGGTCTGGCACCCGGCGGGCAGCTCGAGGCCGGCCAGCGCGTCGTCGATCGGTTCTGGTGGGCACATCGTGACGCCGCCGAGTGCGTCGACGAGCGCGGCGAAGCCGCCGAAACCGATCTCGAGATAGTGGTCCAGTCGGATCCCGGTGGCTTGCTCAACCGTCCGGGTCAGCAGGGGAGCGCCGCCGAGGGGATATGCGGCGTTGATCTTGTCCTGGCCGTAGCCGGGGATCGTGACGTAGGAGTCACGGGGCAGCGACACCACGGTGGCCGGCGAGCCCGACCCCGGGCTGGGCAGATGGACGACCAGCAACGTGTCGGTCCGCCCGTCGCCGATGTTGCCACCGGTACTGAGGTCCTGCTGCTCGCGCGGGCTCAGATCGGCGCGGCTGTCCGAGCCCGCGAGCAGCCAGGTCGTCCCGCGGCCCGGTGCCGGGCGGTCGTCATAGGCGGAGAACGCCACGGTCCGCTGCAGCGTGGTGTCGAGCCACGCCGCGGCGCTCAGCAGGCCCGCCGCCCCGAGCAGCACCACCAGCAGCGCGAGCACCGCCAGGCGGCGCGGCCAGGATCGGCGCCGGTGCGCGGTGCGAGGGCGTGCGGCCGGGGTTCGCGCACCCGCAGGTCGCGCCGGCGGCGTGGCCGGGCGCGGCACGCTCCCAGGCGCCGACCTTTGGTAGCCCGCTGCCGGATGTCCCGGCGAGCCCGGGCGGGGGGCGGCGTCGCGATACAGCAGCGGCGGCGGCTCCCGGCGCGGCGGTGCGGAGTGCCAGGGCTGGCCCTGCCTGCGATCGCCGTTCACCTGCCCAATCTACGTACCGCGCGCCATCAGCGCAGCCAGCCCAGCTTCCCGGCGAACAGCGCATACCCGACGAACGCCACGGTGTCGATCAGGCCGTGGGCGAGGATCAGCGGCCACAGCCGGCCGCTGCGTTGCCAGGCGTAACCGAACACCAGCCCCATGGCGATGTTGCCCAGCCCGGCGCCGAAGCCCTGGTAGAGGTGGTAGGTGCCCCGCAGCAGGGCCGAGCAGGTCAAGGCCACCCATGGCGAGACCCGCAGCTGGCGTAACCGGGTCAGCAGGTAACCGACGACGATCACTTCCTCGGCGAACCCGTTGGCGAACGCGATCACGGTCAGCATCGGGGCGCGCCACCACGTGTCGTTGAGTGCCGCGGGAACGACGTCGGCATTGAGGCCCAGAGTGCGTGCCAGTAGGTACAGCCCCAGCCCGGGCAGACCGATCAGGGCGGCCAGCCCGAGCCCGCCGGCCAGGTCGACGCGGCGGGGCCAACCGTTCAGCCCGATGCGGCCGGGCCCGAATCCGCTTCGCCACAGCAGGTAGAGCGCCAGCGCTCCCCAGGCAATCAGTTGCAGTGCCCACGCGGCGTTGAGGCCCAGGTCGACCCAGTCGAAATACGACCGGCGCGGGTTCAGCGGGATCCGCTGCGCGCTGAGGTCTCGCAGCACCGCGTCGGCGAGCTGCAGAACTGCCGTCAGGGCGCTCAGTCCGTAGGTGACCGCCAGGACCAGGACGATTTCCAGACGCAGGACGCGTCGCGCGGTCGCCGGCTCGGTCACCTCGCCACGGTAGCCGCTACCGCGTTGGGCGGCGGGGGTGCAGCCCGTTGAGAAACGGGCAGCCCAGCAGCGCGCGGACCGCGCGGTTCAGGCTCGACACATCGGCGACCGGCCGCAGAAAGGTCAGCCGGACGTCGCGGTCTTCGTCGTGGGCCTCCACCCGCAGCCATATGCCATAGCGGTCGACGGCCAGCGGGCGCACCTGTCCGCGTCGCAGCTGTGGCGGGAGTTTGGCGGCGGCGAGCCGGGCCACCATCTCCGGGTGCGCCGAGTCCAGGTGCTGCAGCCAGTGCGCCTCGATTGCGCAGAACGGGTCCGGGCGGGCGGCCAGCAGGTCGCGCACGTCGACCGCCTCGGCGCCCGTGGCGTCGGCCAGCACGGCCGACTCCGGACTCAGCCGTAACAGCGTGTAGGTGATCTCCGACTCGTTGCCGTCCGGTCCGGTCGTGTCGCGGAACCGGCCTGCCGAGCGCGGCGAGACCACCTGCAGCAGCGCCGGATCCGGGGCGACCGCGGCGATCCGGTCGAGCACCGCGGGGATCTCGTGGCCGGGCACCGGGCGCAGCAGGCCCCGGATCCACGCCAGGGCGCGGACCCGCTCGCGTAGCCGCAACGGTGCATGGTCGGTCAGTTCGAGCATCGCCGGCACGCCGGAGCCGGCGGCGGCGTCGACGACGGGATCCCCGACCGGAACGGTGACCACCACGTTCCCGTCGCTCATCAGGTGGCAGACCGGCGCAGTGACGGGCGCGGCGTCGGCGCGATCGGCGATCGCCAGGAGTGCTTGGCCTCGGATGCAGGCGCTGCGAATCCGCTCGGCGGAGGTCGGGACGGTTGCTACGGCGGTGGTGCGCATCGATCCCCTTTCAAGTGAGGTAAGCCTAACTTAATTAATGACGCGGGTGGCCGCAACCGGAAAAGCGAAGCCGGTGCGCGAGTCCACCCGCACGTTGACGCGTTGGCGTGGTGTGGCCGATAGGGTTGTCCGGTGACCCGCATCAGCTATCTCGGCCCGGCGGGGACCTTCACCGAAGCGGCGCTGCTCGCGTTGACCGGCGCCGGACGGGTTCCCGGCGCCGACCCTGTTCCGCTACCGGTCGAGAGCACCCCGGCTGCCCTCGACGCGGTGCGTACCGGCGCCGCCGACTATGCGTGCGTGCCGATCGAAAATTCGATCGAGGGCGGCGTGACACCCACCCTCGATGGGCTCGCTTCCGGGTCGCCGTTGCAGATCTTCGCCGAAACGGCCTTGGGCGTGGCGTTTTCCATCGTTGTCGCGCCCGGACGCAAGACGGGCGATATCCGCACGGTGGCCGCTCACCCGGTTGCCGCCGCTCAAGTTCGGCACTGGCTGGCCGAGCATCTTCCGCTGGCCCAGGTGGTGCCGGCGAATTCCAATGCGGCGGCCGCGCAACAAGTCTGCGAGGGCGAGGCGGACGCCGGGGTGAGTACCGCGCTGGCCGCCGAGCAGCGCGGGTTGGCCGCCCTGGCTCAGGGCGTCATCGACGAACCCAACGCCCGCACGCGCTTCGTGTTGGTGGGCGTCCCGGCGGCGCCCCCGCCGCGCACCGGCGCCGACCGGACGTCGGTGGTGCTGCGCCTGGAGAACGCGCCCGGAGCTTTGGCGGCCGCCCTGACCGAGTTCGGAAGCCGCGGAATCGATCTGACCCGAATCGAGTCCCGGCCGACGCGCACCGAGCTGGGTACCTACCTGTTCTTCCTGGACTGCGTGGGCCACATCGAGGACGCGGCGGTCGCGCAGGCCCTGCAGGCGCTGCGCCAGAGCTGCGCCGAGGTCCGCTACCTGGGATCGTGGCCTGTCGGACCGGCGACATGCGGGGCGCGGGCATGAGCGGGCGATTGGTGCTGTTACGGCACGGCCAGTCCTATGGCAACGTGGACCGCCGCCTGGACACCCGCCCGCCCGGTTCCGAGCTCACCCCGCTGGGCCGCGACCAGGCCAGGGGGTTCGCGGCTCAAGGTGTGCACCGCCCGATGCTGGTGGCCCATTCGGTGGCGACCCGCGCGGTGCAGACCGCCGCCGAGATCAGTGGCCGGCTGGGCGTGACGGCCCGCGTCGTCGAAGGCATCCACGAGGTTCAGGCCGGCGTCCTGGAGAACCGCAGTGACGATCAGGCGATCGCCGAGTTCAACGCGATCTACCAGCGCTGGCACTCCGGCGAGCCGGACATCGCGTTGCCCGGTGGCGAGTCGGCCGAGCAGGTTCTCGACCGCTACCTGCCGGTGGTGACCGACCTGCGCAGGCGTTACCTCGACGATGACGACTGGACCGGCGACATCGTGGTGGTCAGCCACGGCGCGGCGATCCGGCTGGCCGCGGCCACGCTCGCCGGCGTGGACGGCTCCTTCGCCCTGGATCATCACCTGGACAACGCCACCGCCGTGGTGCTGGCGCCGATCACCGACGGCCGCTGGAGCTGCGTGCAGTGGGGATCGCTGACGCCGCCGTTCTACCCCGAGCCCGGCGCCGACCCGGTGGGCGACGCGTTGCGTTCCGACACCGATCCGATGGGCTAGAGCTAGACCGCCAGCGCGTGCACCTGAGCGCAGCGGCATCCGACCGCCTCGCAGTCCAGGGCGAGCGCGTGGGGCAGCACCTCACCCGGGCACCCGTCCTCGGTGCACTCCGCCGCCTGGTGCAGATGGTGGATGAGTGAGCCGTGGCAGTGCTCCAGCCCTGCCCGGCAGTCTCGGCAGTGGTCATCCATGGATCGTTCTTAGCACTGGGCGCCGACAACACCGAACCGGCGCGCCGAGCGGCATCAGCTCCAGCCGAGCTGGTGCAGCCGGTCGTCGTCGATGCCGAAGTGATGAGCGATCTCGTGGATCACCGTGATCCGGACTTCGTCGACGACCTCCTCCTCGGATTCGCACATCTCCAACAGCGCGTCGCGGTAGATGGTGATGGTGTCGGGCAGCGAGCCGGCGTAGCTCGAATCGCGCTCGGTCAGTGCGATCCCTTCGTAGAGTCCCAGCAGGTCGGGCTCCTCGGGATTGCGGTCCTCCACCAGGATCACGACGTTGTCGAAGGCATTGGCCAGCGGCGCAGGGATCAGGTCCAGCGCGTCGGCGACCAGATCGTCGAACCGGCCCGGGTCCATCTGGACACTCACCGCGGCTGGCTACCGGCGGGCAGTTGGTTCAGCCGCTCCGCGGGGATGGACGGCGGCGGGACCGGCGGCTGACCGTTGATCAGCAGCGGGCCGCGGGCACTGTTGATCAGCGCGGCCCAGCCCCCGTTACCCAACGTGGCCCCGAGGCTGCAGGCCACCTCGCGGCTGCCCGCCGCCCAGCTGGGCAGCGAGACGGTGGCATAAGTCAGCGTCAGCGTCGTGTCGCGCAGCTGGACCGGGTCCAGGTAGGCGTCGGTGAGCCGGGTGCAGGCCTCTTTGATGAACGCATCCTGCTCGGGCTCGGACGGCAGGGCGTCGGGGAACCGTTCGGCCAGGTTGACCGTGCCGGTGACCTCCTTGGTATGCGGCGCCGCGCAGTCGACGGGAACGTCGTTGGGCTGGTTGGTGGCCGGATCGATACCCAGGCAGGTGCCCGGCGGCCACACCTTCGACTGGTTGATGTCGGCCACCTTGCCGACGAACGCGGTCTGCCGCCCACCCACGCCGGGCAGCTGCAGGCCGCACAGCATGCGTCGCTCACCGTGCTGCCGCCACGCCCGCTCGCCGGCCCACAGCATGCTGGCGACGAACTTGCTGTGCGGGTCGAACTTGACGCCCAGGTACCGGCGCACCGAGGACTCGCACTGTTCCTGGGTGATCTGCTCGATACGGGCCATCGACGGCGGTGGTGCGTCCGGGCCGTACTCCGAGCCCGGGAACATCTTCATGTCCACGGGCCCGGCCACCTCGAACTTGTGTTCCTCGGCGCAGCTGACGATCGTCGCCGCGTCCAGGTCGTCCTCCGGCCAGTTCAGGCAGTCACCGGCAACTGCGCGATCGATCGCCTCGTTGCCCTTGACCGTGCCCAGGCCCAAGGCGGGGCCGGTCCCTTTGCCCCCCGTTCCGGGCGCCGGCTGCGCATTCAGACGGCCCAGCAACCCGCCGCTGCCCTCGCCCAACACCGGGACAACGGTGACGAAACCGGCGATCAGCAGCCCGCCCAGGGCGGTCAACAGCAGGGCGCGCCGGGTCGCGGTGGCCGGAAGCACCCGTCGCCAAGGTCCCCGCTTGGCGGGGGGACTCTCCTGGTCGACTGCCTGTGACATCGCGTCCATTCTGACAGGCAGCCGCGGCGGCGTGACAAATGATGCGAAAGTGATGCCACCAGCTGTGGTTGTAGGGTTTTGCCGTGATCGACCTGAAGCTGCTGCGTGAAGACCCCGACCGTGTCCGACGCTCTCAGGTGGCTCGCGGCGAGGACCCGGCCCTGGTGGACGCCCTGCTGGCCGCCGACTCCGCACGACGCGCCGCCATCGCGTCGGCCGATGCGTTGCGTGCCGAACAGAAGACGGCCAGCCGCTCCGTGGGGGCCGCGTCCGCTGAGGAACGCCCCGCCCTGCTGGCCCGGGCCAAGGAACTCGCTGAGCAGGTCAAGGCTGCCGAAGCAGCCCAAGGCGAAGCCGAAGCGGCCCTCACCGCCGCGCACATGGCGATCGCCAACGTCGTGATCGACGGAGTGCCCCCGGGCGGTGAGGACGACTTCGCCGTGATCGACACCGTCGGCGAGCCCCCGGCCATCGAGCGCCCGCGTGACCACCTCGAGCTGGGCGAGGCGCTGGGCCTGATCGACATGGGTCGCGGAGCCAAGGTCTCCGGCTCGCGCTTCTACTTCCTCACCGGCCGCGGCGCCCTGTTGCAGCTGGGCCTGTTGCAGCTGGCCGTGCGCGTGGCGGTCGACAACGGGTTCACCCCGATGATCACTCCGGCCCTGGTCCGCCCGGAGGTCATGTCGGGCACCGGCTTCCTGGGCGCCCACGCCGACGAGGTGTATCGGCTGGAGGCCGACGACCTCTACCTGGTGGGCACCTCCGAGGTGCCGCTGGCCGGCTATCACTCCGACGAGATTCTGGATCTGTCCGGCGGGCCGTTGCGCTACGCCGGGTGGTCGTCGTGTTTCCGGCGGGAAGCCGGCAGCTACGGCAAGGACACCCGGGGCATCATTCGGGTGCACCAGTTCGACAAGGTGGAGGGCTTCGTCTACTGCCGACCCGAAGACGCCGAAGCCGAGCATGAACGGCTGCTCGGCTGGCAGCGCGAGATGCTGGCCCGCATCGAAGTGCCCTACCGGGTGATCGATGTGGCCGCAGGAGATTTGGGATCCTCGGCCGCCCGCAAGTTCGACTGTGAGGCGTGGGTGCCCTCGCAGGGCACCTACCGGGAGCTGACGTCCACCTCGAACTGCACCACCTTCCAGGCCCGCAGGCTGGCAACCCGCTACCGCGACGAGAACGGCAAGCCGCAGACCGCCGCCACGCTCAACGGCACGCTGGCCACCACCCGGTGGCTGGTGGCGATCCTGGAGAACCACCAGCAGCCCGACGGCAGCGTGCGGGTCCCGCAGGCACTGGTGCCCTACGTCGGGGTGGACGTGCTGGAGCCGCCCGGTCGCTGAGCGGTAACCGGATTCGTCGCGCGCGACGCCGCGGCCTTGGCGTGCCGGTGCTGGCGCTGGATGGTGGCGAAGTAGAAGGCATAGGCGAACGCGCAACTGGTGAACAGGCTCGAAACGAAGTAGAGCCACGGCCGCCGCAGCCCGCGGCGGTAGCCGTCGACGATGGTGAACAGCGGCAGCAGAACGACATTGATGATCGTGTAGTCCTGGCTGGCCGATCCGGCCGCTGGATTGGTGTACATCAGCTGGATGTAGTGCGTCCAACTGCCCGGTCCCCAGATCGGATTGTGGTTGGGCCCGTGCGCGTACTCGTTGACGAACCGGATGTTGAAGTACCACCCCAGCACGATCGGGGCGATTCCGACCGCGTAGAACACCATCTCCAGCGGCGAGAAGAGTTCGCCGCCAGACGGTTTCGCAAAAACGGACCGGTTGGAAGACACGATCCACCAGATGGTCGCCAGGCCGAGGACCGCATGCACGATGAGCGAGATCATGCGGGCAGTCTCTCACCGCCCGCGCTCAGTTTTGTCAAAATTGCCGTTACCGGCGGCCGTGGCGCGCTGCGGTACGTTTACCCGCATGCCCCGAGCGCCCCAGACTGCGCGCAGCGAACGCACCCGTGAAGCGTTGCGCCAGGCCGCGCTCGTGCGCTTTTTGGCCCAAGGCGTCGAGGACACCTGCGCCGAACAGATCGCCGCCGACGCCGGCGTGTCGCTGCGAACGTTTTATCGGCACTTCACCTCCAAGCACGACCTTCTGTTCGCCGACTACGACGCCGGGCTGCAGTGGTTTCGCAGCGCCCTGGCCGCGCGCCCGCCGGGTGAGCCGATGATCGAGTCGGTCCAGGCGGCGATCTTCGCGTTTCCCTATGACGTCGAAGCGGTGACGCGCATCGCCGCGCTGCGCGCCGAGGAGCTCGATCCGGAACGCATCGTGCGCCACATGCGACAGGTGGAGACCGACTTCGCAGACGCCGTGGCTGAGCGGCTGCGGGCCACCGCACCCGGCGGCGCGGCGCGGACCGCCGACGGCGAGGCGCGGCCCGGGCCGGCGCAGCAAGCAGGCGATCCGCTGCCGGTGGCGGTGACCGCGCGCTGCATCGCGGCGGCCGTGTTCGCCGCGATGGAGGTCTGGATGCTCGGGCAGGACCGCTCACTGGCCGAGCTGGCCCGGATGTGCCGCGCGGCCCTGAACTCGCTGCGCAACCTCTAGTTACGTCAATATTGACAAAACTAGGCCCGCCTGCCAGCGTTCCCGGAAAGCGGGAAGGGCGGATCGATGACCGATTACGACGCGATCGTCATAGGGGCCGGGCATAACGGTCTGGCCGCGGCGGTCATCCTGCAGCGCGCCGGACTGCGCACGCTGTGCCTGGAGGCCGGGCGCTACGCCGGGGGGATGGCGTCGACGGTGGAGCTGTTCGACGGCTACCGGTTCGAGATCGCCGGCTCGGTGCAGTTCCCGACGTCGGCCGTGGTCAGTGCGGAGCTGGGCCTGGACGGTCTGGACGCCGTCGATCTCGAGGTCATGTCGGTGGCAATGCGGGGCATCGGCGACGCCCCGCTGATCCAATACGCCGATCCGATGAAGATGTTCACCCACCTCAGTGAGGTGCACGGCGCCGAGGCGGTCAACGGCATGGCCGGCCTGTTGGCCTGGAGCCAAGCCCCCACCCGGGCGCTGGGCCGTTTCGAGGCGGGCCGCCCGCCGAAGTCGCTTGACGAAATGTATGCCTGCGCCGCAAACGAATTCGAACGCTCCGCCATCGACGACATGCTGTTCGGCTCGGTCACCGACGTGCTGGACCGGTATCTGCCTGACCGGGAGAAGCATGCGGCGTTGCGCGGCTCCTTCACCGTGCTGGCGGTCAACACCCTCTACCGCGGACCGGCCACCCCCGGCAGTGCCGCCGCCCTGGCCTTCGGCCTGGGGGTGCCCGACGAGAACACCGTCCTGATGAAGAAGCTGCGCGGGGGGATCGGGGCCCTTACCGGACACCTCTGCGGGGCGTTCACCGCACTGGGGGGACAGCTGCGGCTGCGCACCGCGGTGGCCGAGATCCTGGTCGAGGAATCCGGATCGCGGGTCAGCGGCGTGCGCACCGAACGCGGCGACACCGTGAGCGCGCCGGTGGTGGTATCGGCCGTCGCCCCCGACGTCACCGTCACCCGGCTGCTCGACGCGGCTTCGGTGCCTGAGGACATCCGCGCCCGCTACGCCGGAATCGACCACCGGGGCAGTTATCTGCAGATGCATTTCGCCCTGGACGAGGCACCGGAGTTCGCCGCTCCCTACGAGATGCTCAACGAGCCCGCGATGCAGGCTTCGCTGGGCATCTTCTGCACACCCGAGGAGGTGCAGCAGCAATGGGAGCAGGCCCGTCGCGGTGTCGTTCCGGCCGACCCGACTGTGGTGTTGCAGATCCCGTCACTGCACGACCCGGAACTGGCACCGCCCGGCAAGCACGCCGCGTCGGCCTTCGCGCTGTGGTTCCCCATCGAGGGCAACGGGAACTACGGCCAGATGAAAGCGGAAATGGGCCAACGGGTGATCGACAAGATCACCCGGCTGGCGCCGAATTTCGAGCGCAGCATCACCCGGCACACCACCTTCACGCCGCGCCACATGGGCACCATGTTCGGTGCCCCCGGCGGCGATTACTGCCACGGCCTGCTCAACCCCGACCAGATCGGCCCGAATCGTCCCGGGCCCACCGGGTTCTTGGGACAGCCGTTACCCGTGCAGGGCCTGTATCTGGGCAGCGCGGGCTGTCACGGCGGGCCCGGGATCACCTTCATCCCGGGCTATAACGCCGCCCATCAGGTCCTGGCCGACCGCTGACCAGGACGCCGAGCGTGTAACCAGCGCGAAAAATCCCCCTGAAATTCGGGCTGAGCGCACGTTGGGCGAGTTAGCGGTCGGCGCGCAGTTCGTCGAGCAGCGCCAGGAACTTCTCCGGGTCCGCCGGCGTGAAGGCCGGCCGGGGCCACGGGTCGCCCTGCAGATCCAGGGTGATCAGCGTGGACCGCACCGGCCGTCGGACGTCCAGCGGCAGCCAGCGCCGCAGATCCGAACTGCCCCAGATCCGGAAGCGGTGGGTGAACATGCCCAGTGGCTCGGTGCGATAACGGCGGATCGCCGACAGCGGGATCACCTTGGCGGTTCCGGAAGGGAAGTGGTAGCGGCGCAACGTGATTGCCCGGCGATCCAGCGCCACCAGGCCGTCGTCGTAGGAGTCGCCGCTCACAGTTTCTCGCAGCGCAGTTCGTGGCCCTTGGCGGTCAGGCAGCGCCCCGATTTGAGGTCCCACTCCCAGCCGTGCTGATTGCAGGTCAAGATGTCGCCCTCCACCACGCCCACCTTCGACAGATCGGCCTTCATGTGCGGGCAGCGGCGCTGAATCTGCCAGTCGCCCAAGGTGATGGTCGCCGAGTCGTCATGACTTTCACCGAACCAGCCTTCGGCGTAGACGATGCGGTCCTCGGTCAGGCACTTGAAGAACGTGTAGAGGTACTCGTTGTAGCCGCCGACCCGCCACGCGGAGAACCGCGTGGACAAGAAGATGGTGTTGACCCAGTCCGGCTCGCCGTCACGCAGCACGGTGCGCACCAGCTCGGGCGGAATGCCGAAGCCGTACCGGAACTTCTCACCCGGAATCGGCTCGCGCACCATCCGTTTGGGGAAGTCCAGCACCACCGTCTCGGTGTGCCCGGGGCCGTCGAGCACCAGCTCGACCGGATAGCCGATGCCGTCGCAGATCTCGTTGCTGCGCGCCATGATCGGCTCGAACAGGTCCCGTAGCGGTTCGAGCATTGCCGGACCGGCAGCCGGCGCCCAGGAGGCCTTCTCGGCGGCCAGCGCCGGCGCCATCCGCTGCGCGTAGTCGGCGATGTAGTCCGCCTTGCCGGTGGTGAAGATCGCCTCGACGTCTGCCTGCGGCAACGGGTGTGTCAGCGAATCCAACTGCGAACCGGTGAAGCTGGCGGTACTGCCGGGAATCATCAGCAACCCGCCGTCGTGGCCGTTGCGACGCAACTGATCGAGGAACACCACCTCGTCGGGAAAGATGTTCGCCGGATCGTCGTGATCGTCGTTGAGATAGCGCAGCTCTGGGTCCAGGAAGCACGGCGGACCCGCCGAGGGCACCACCCAGGTGGCTCCGACGTGGGCGACGTATTGGCGGGCGCGGTCCATCTGCCGCTGCCGCTTCTGGATCCCGAACGCCTCCTTGGCCCGGGCCGGCATGTCGTAGACCATCGGGTACCAGATCGCCCCGGAGTACTGCAGCAGGTGCACGTCGACGGTGCCGAAGGCCTGGAGCACATCCAGGTCGATCGGGCGGGAATCGTTCATGTTGAACACGGTGGTCACCCCGTCGGAGACCACCAGCCCCGAGTCGCCGATCGGGCCGTCGGCGGGGGCCCGCAGCGCGATGATCATCACGTCGAGGTCGCCCCTGGGGCCGTGCACCGTGTGCCGTTGCGAATCGGCCGTCTCGAAGAAGCGGTGAAAACCCAGAGCTTCGAGCTCCCGGCGCAGGTCGGGCACCGGGTAATCGGGCAACAGCACCACCGCGTCCTTGTTGACGTGGGCCGCCAGGTGGCGCGGATCGAAGTGATCGTGGTGCAGATGCGAGATATAGAGGTAATCGCAGTCGCCGAGGGCGTCCCAGTCGAGCGAAGAGTTATCCGGGAAGGGGAACCATGATCCGAAGTAGGCCGGATTCACCCAGGGGTCGCACAAGATGCTGCCGGCAGCGGTCTCGATCCGGAAGCCGGCGTGCCCGACGCTGGTGACCTGCACGTGATTCTTCTCCCGACGCTCAAAGAGATCCCATCCGAGCTTACCGGCGGCGCAGCCGGCCCCATCGCCTAGGCTTTGGTGCTGTGGAGCCTTGGTATGGGACTATCGCGTTCGCCGCGCACACGTTGTGGCGTTATGAGGGCCTGAAAATCACCGTCACCGGCAGAGAGCACCTGCCCGCGACCGGCGGCGCGGTGATTGCCATCAACCACACCGGATACCTCGACTTCCTCTTTGCTGGGGTTGCCTCCTATGACGCGAAGCCGCGCCGGCGGGTGCGATTCATGGCCAAGAAGGAAACCTTCGACAACCGGTTGACCCGCCCGATCATGCGCGGCTGCCGCCACATTGCGGTGGATCGCAGCCAGGGGGCGGAGTCCTATGCCACCGCCGTGGAGTACCTCAAGGCCGGTGAACTGGTGGGGGTCTATCCGGAGGCGACGATCAGCCGCAGTTTCGAGCTCAAGGAGTTCAAGAGCGGCGCCGCGCGGATGGCGATCGAGGCGCAGGTGCCGATCATCCCGCACATCGTGTGGGGCGCCCAGCGGGTCTGGACCAAGGATCACCCGAAGCGGCTCGGTCGCAGCAAGGTGCCCATCTCGGTGACGATCGGCGAGCCGATTCCCCCGACCCCGCCGGTCGAAGATCTGCGCGCTCTGTTGCAGACCCGCATGCAGCACCTGCTGGAGCAGGCCCAGGACGCCTACCCCGAGCACCCTGCTGGAGCCTTCTGGGTGCCGGCCCGGCTCGGTGGCGGTGCCCCCACCCCGGCCGAAGCGCTCGAACTCGACGCCGCCGAAGCAGCCCGCAAAGCCGAGCAGCGGGCCGCCCGCCAGCAGCAGCCGCCGAGCCCGACGGGCGCCGCTGAATAACGCCCTGCCATGGAGCCCGTCTTCCGAGCGTTGGAGTTCACGGCGTTGAGCGCGGTGAAGATCGCCGGCGCTCGGATCGACTATCGGGGACTGGAACGCATTCCGGCCCGGGGCGGCGCGGTGATCGCGATCAACCACACCGGTTACGTGGACTTCCTGCCGGCCGGGTTGGCGGCGTATTACCGGGGCCGCCGGATGCGGTTCATGATCAAGGCCGAGATGCAGCGGGTGCCGGTGGTGAACTATCTGATCCGCCACACCCGCACCATCCCGGTGGACCGGGCGGCCGGCGCCGACGCCTACCGGCATGCGGTCGCCGCGTTGCGCTCGGGAGAGTTGGTGGGCGTGTATCCCGAGGCCACCATCAGCCGCAGCTTCGAGCTCAAGCGGTTCAAATCCGGGGCGGCCCGGATGGCCCTGGAGGCGCAGGTGCCGATAATCCCGCTGATCGTGTGGGGTGCGCACCGGCTCTGGACCAAGGATCACCCGCGCGCGCGGTTGGTGGCCAGCAAGGTACCGGTCACCGTGCAGGTGGGGGAGCCACTGGCCCCCTGCGGGGACGCCGCGGCGCTCACCGCCCGGCTGCGCGAGCACATGTCGCCGATACTGGCTGCGGTGCAGCAGGACTACCCGCATCCGGCCGGTGAATTCTGGGTGCCCCGACGACTCGGCGGAGCAGCGCCCACCCCGGAGGAGGCTAGGATTTTGGAAGAGCAGGAACTGGCGGAACGGAAGCGTAAGAGTGCAGGTGGCCATCGGGCCGACCCTCCCGGCACGGAGCTGTAAGGCAGTGCGCGCACCGTGGCCGAGGCCGTGTCGATGACTGGCCGCAGCGGCCGCCCCGCGCTGATCGCCAGCGATGTCGACGGCACCCTGCTCGACGACAACGAAGCCATCACCGCCCGGACCCGGGCCGCGGTGCACGCGGCCGTGGACTCCGGCGCGCATTTCGTGCTGGCAACCGGTCGCCCGCCGCGGTGGATCGCGCCGGTGGTCGACGCGCTCGGGTTCGCACCGATGGCGGTGTGCGCCAACGGGGCGGTGATCTACGACCCGGCCACCGACCGGGTGGTGTCGGCGCGGACGCTGTCGGCCGACAACCTGGTCAAGCTGGCCGAAGTCGTCGGCCGTGCGCTGCCGGGAGCGGGCCTGGCGGTGGAGCGTATCGGCGAGCGCGCGCATGACGCGGCAACCCCGCAGTTCGTCAGCTCGCCCGGCTATGAACACGCCTGGCTGAACCCCGACAACACCGAGGTGTCCCTGGAGGACCTACTGTCCCAGCCCGCGATCAAGCTGCTGGTCCGCAAGGCGGGGGCGTCCAGCGCCGACATGGCGGCGCAGCTTGCGGCGCACGTCGGAACCGCAGCCGAAATCACCTACTCCACCAACAACGGACTGCTCGAAGTGGTGCCGGCGGGGATCACCAAGGCCAGCGGGCTCGAGGAGCTGATCGCTCCGCTGGGGATCGACGTCGAGCAGGTGGTGGCGTTCGGTGACATGCCCAACGACCTGCCGATGCTGGTTCGCGCGGGCCACGGTGTGGCGATGGGCAACGCCCACCCCGACGTCCTGGCGGCCGCGGCCGAGATCACCGCCCCCAACAGCGAAGACGGCCTGGCGCGGGTGCTGGAACGGATTTTCCTTCGCTGACTCTGCGTCCACCAGGCACTGCACTCGAACTTCTTCCTGGTAGGCGCAGAGTCAACGAGGGCTACTCGCCGGCGAAGGGATCGATCACCCGAGAGAAGCGCTCGAGCTGCACCGGTGGTCCCTCCGGCGGCGGCGGGGGCAGCTCTTCGGCGACACCGTCGACGACTCGGATCACCGCTCCGCTGGCCCAGTTGTAGTTCAACGTGCCGTGCTGGAAGTTCTGCCCCACCCACTCCGGTTCAGGGATCTCGGCGCTGGTCGGCAGGCCGAGCACGCCGCGCTCATAGCCCAGCGACGCCCAGGCGTCGTAGATCGCCCCGGTGATGGGCTGTGCGCCGGTCTCCGGCGACCAGTACACCGCGCCGTGTTCGAACGTGGCGTACTTGGTGGAGCCCTCGCCGATCGCCTCCGGCGAGGTGGGCGCTCCGAGCATGCCCTCCGCGCCGCCCAACTCCAGCCAGCGGGTGTGGATGGCGCCGCCCTCCATCACCCGGGCGAGGTCTTCGGGCCCGGGTGGTTCGTTGAATCGGGCGGCGATCTCGCGGATCGCGTTGAGAGCGATGTATCCCTGGTTGCCAGGGCATTCGGTGGCGTCGAGGTCGCGGTGGCCGATGATCGAGGGCAACGTCAGCGATGCACCCCGCGGAACGTTGGTGAAAGAACCACCGGCGGAGGTCAGTTGGGCCATGCCGCGCGGGTCGGTGCGGTCCAGTCCCAGCCGCCAGCCCAGCAGCCGGCCAACGGACTCGAGCTGGATCGGCGGGGGAGGTGCGTCGTCGAAGGTGCCGATCAAGGTCACCCCCCAGGTGTTGCTGTTGAACCCTCCTGCGTGGCTGCCCATGATGCCGCGGGTGAGGCCGCCGGCCCGGCCCTCGAAAACCTGGCCGTACTTGTCCACCAGTGCGTTGTAGCCGATGTCGCACCAGCCCAGGGTGCGGGTGTGGTAGGCGTAGATCGCCCGGATGATCTCCGCGGAGTCTTCGGGGGCGTAGTCGTTGGAACCTGCGGTGTGGTGCACCACGGCCGCGTGGACCGGCCCACTCTCCACGGGTTTGCCGCACCGGCCATAGGCCCCGGCGCCCCAGTGGCTGCGCGGAATGATGTTCGGCGGCTGGCCCGGCGCCAGTACGGCCCGCGGCGGTTGCCACTGGGCGTCGGCGGGGGTTTTCGGCGGCGTGATCAGCACCGCGGAGATGTTCTGGGCAAGCGGCTGCGCGGCGGTGGCCGGCACGTAGCCGAGATCGGCCGGCGCGGATTTCTTCGCGGGCGGGTGCGCCCTGGCCGCCTCGCCCGGGGCGGACGGACCGGCGCCGCGGGGTTTGGCCGTCGACCCGGTGCTGGGCGCGATCGGAGCGGTCCGGGTCACCGCGATCTGTACGGCGGTGGTTCGGCCGACGAATACCGGTTCGGTGCCCTCCGGGCCGGGGGCGGGCGCGTCGGGCCGGCGGGACCCCGGTGCCTCGTGTTTGGTCTCGTGCGCGGTCGCATACCAGGGACCCCAGGTCCCGTCGGGGCGCTTGGCGCGGATGCGGGCCGAGGTCCCGCTGAGGTCAGCGCCGGTGAGGGCCACCATGGTGAACGGTTCGTCCTGGGTGATCTCTCGGACGGTGACGCCCGGTTCCAGTTCGTCCAGGGGTTGTTGGCTCAGCTTGGTCGCGGCGGCGCTCGGGGCGGCCTCCGAAGCTCGCGGCGCCTTCGTAGCTGCCCCGGAGTTCAGTGTCCACGGCAGGATCAGCACGGTCGCGAGAGTCGCGGTCAGCTTGATCGTCGGCGGGGGACGACGACGGGTTGGCACGCACTGATGTTACGTATGTGTCACGTGTTGTAGATGATGCGACACGCGACGGGTGCCCGGCCGGTACCCGGACAGGGTTAACGGCACCGCAGAGTCTTCCGGTGCCCGCCAGGTGCGGGCCGACTCTGCGGTGCCGTCGGGCGGAACAGCTCCGCTGTGTGTCCGGTTAGGGCAACGGCGGCGGGGGCGGGGCGGCGACCGCCGGCCCAGCGCCCTGCGCTGCCTGTGCGATCGAGGGAATCACCACACCCTTGATCAAGTCGATGGCCTGGCCGGCGCCCAACTGGTTGGCCGCGCTCATCAGGTCACTGACCAGTCCGCCGCTGGCGGGCTCCGGCATCCCCAGCGACGGGTCGCCGAGGATCGGGTACGTGCCGTCCAGGCCGGGGTCCAGGCCCACCGGCGAGGTGAGCGGCAGACCGTCGGACCCGAGCAGGCCGGTGTCCGGAGTGGTCAGACCCGGGCTGGTCAGGCCGGGGCTGGTGAGACCGGGGCTGGTCAATCCGGGGCTGGTGAGGCCGGGACTGGTCAGACCCGGGCTGGTCAGCGACGAGTCGGTCAACAGCGGGGGCGTGGTCAGGCCGGAGGTGGTCGACACTCCCGGCGTGCCCAGCGGCGGCGTCGACAGCGACGGGGTGGTCAGCGACGGGTCGGTGAGCCCCGGTGTGCCCAGGCCCGGCGAGGTGAGTCCCGGTGTGCCCAGGCCCGGCGACGTCAGGCCGGGATAGGTCCCGGTCGTGGCGCTCGGGTAGAGCCCGGTCGAGGCGGCGCCGTTGGTGAATCCCGGCACCGGCGGGAGGTTGACCCCGAACTGGGACAGGCCCTGCGAGAGAGCGGTGATCAGCTCACCGGGCAAGTCGGCCACGGACGAGGCCGCGACGAAGTCGTGGTGTTGAGGGGCGCTGTCGTGAGCGACCAGCTCAGATACAGCGATAACTGCGAACGGACTCGCGACCGCCAGGGCGGCGACTGCGCTCATGGTTGTCGAGAGCCTGCGTCGACGTCGGTTCGGCACGGAAGTCTCCTCAATGTGTTTTGCCCGTCAACCTGCGGTTCTGCCGCGGCCGTCGTGGCGTTTACTGCACTTGATATCTGCCCTACGTGACTGACGGTACGCGTGTGACTTGTGTGAAAAGAGTGACGAGATCGAATCGTGAGGAAACTGCGATCAACCGTTCCCCGACGTGCCCGGGCCGGAGAGCACTCGAATCGGCGGGCGAAGTCGAGCTGCGAGCAGGGGCGGCGGGGCGCCGACGATGCGGGCGGGCGCTGGTCGGCTACCCTTGGCGCCGATGACCGCTCGTTTTGACCTCTTTGTCGTGGGTTCCGGCTTCTTCGGCCTGACCATCGCCGAGCGCGTTGCCACGCAGCTCGGCAAGCGTGTTCTCGTCGTCGAGAGGCGTCCGCACATCGGCGGCAACGCCTACTCCGAGGCGGAGCCGCAAACCGGCATCGAAGTCCACAAGTACGGCGCGCACCTGTTCCATACCTCTAATAGGCGGGTCTGGGACTACGTGCGGCAGTTCACCGAGTTCACCGGCTACCAGCATCGGGTCTTCGCCATGCACAACGGCCAGGCCTACCAGTTCCCGATGGGGCTGGGCCTGGTGTCGCAATTCTTCGGCCGCTATTTCTCGCCGGACGAGGCCCGGGCGCTGATCGCCGAGCAGTCCGCGGAGATCGACACCGCCGAGGCGCAGAACCTCGAGGAGAAGGCGATCAGCCTGATCGGCCGCCCGCTGTACGAGGCGTTCGTCAAGGACTACACGGCCAAGCAGTGGCAGACCGACCCCAAGGAACTGCCGGCGTCCAACATCACGCGGCTGCCGGTGCGCTACACCTTCGACAACCGCTACTTCAACGACACCTACGAGGGATTGCCGGTCGACGGCTACACCGCGTGGCTGGAGAACATGGCGGCCGACGAGCGCATCGAGGTGCGCCTGGACACCGACTGGTTCGACGTCCGCGACGAGCTGCGGAAGGCGAACCCGTCGGCTCCCGTCGTCTACACCGGACCGCTGGACCGCTACTTCGACTACGCCGAAGGCAAGCTGGGCTGGCGCACCCTGGATTTCGAGCTCGAAGTTCTCGACACCGGAGATTTCCAGGGCACCCCGGTGATGAACTACAACGACGACGACGTGCCGTTCACCCGCATCCACGAGTTCCGGCACTTCCACCCGGAGCGGGACTACTACCCCGCGGACAAGACGGTGATCATGCGGGAGTACTCGCGGTTCGCCGACGACGCCGACGAGCCCTATTACCCGATCAACACCGAGGCGGACCGGGCGGTGCTGACGGCTTACCGGGCGCGCGCCAAGGCGGAGATGGACTCGGCGAAGGTGCTCTTCGGTGGGCGGCTGGGCACCTACCAATATCTGGACATGCACATGGCCATCGCCAGTGCGCTGAACATGTACGACAACGTCCTGGCGCCGCACCTGCTCGACGGGGTGCCGCTGGGGGAGGGCAGTAAGGCATGACCGACAGTTCGCGCGCGGTGAGCCGGCTTTCGCGGATCATCCTGCCGCGCCAGGGTGAGCCGCTGGATGTGCGCAAGCTCTACATCGAGGAATCCGAGACCAACAGCCGGCGGGCGCACCCGCTGACCCGCACCAGCCTGGAGATCGGCGAGGAGTCGGAAGTCTCGTTCGCCACCTACTTCAACGCCTTCCCGGCTTCCTACTGGCGGCGCTGGTCGATCCTCGGCTCGGTGGTGCTGCGCCTGGAGCTGACCGGATCGGGACGGGTAGATGTCTACCGCTCCAAGGCGACCGGTGCGCGTATCGCGGTGGACGGCAAGCCTTTCGGATCTGCCGAGAACCATGACACCCCGTCGGTCGTGGAGTTCGAGGTAGGTCTGCAGCCGTTCGAAGACGGTGGCTGGATCTGGTTCGACATCACCACCGACACCCCGGTGACGCTGGACCGCGGCGGCTGGTACGCCCCGATCGAGGCTCCCGGCCGGGCGGACATCGCCATCGGCATCCCGACCTTCAATCGGCCCGACGACTGCGTCAACGCGCTGTTGGCGCTGACCTCCGACGCCGAGGTCGACGAGGTCATCAGTGCGGTCATCGTTCCCGACCAGGGCACGGCGAAGGTGCGCGACCATCCCGGCTTCCCGGAAGCCGCCGCCGCGCTGGGCGACCGGCTGTCGATGCACGACCAGCCCAACCTCGGCGGTTCCGGCGGCTACAGCCGGGTCATGTATGAGGCGCTGAAGAACACCGGCTGCGAGCAGATCCTGTTCATGGACGACGACATCCGCATCGAGCCGGACTCGATTCTGCGCGCCCTGGCCCTGAACCGGTTCGCCAAGACGCCCACCCTGATCGGCGGGCACATGCTCAACCTGCAGGAGCCCTCGCACCTGCACATCATGGGCGAGGTCGTCGATGCGGGCGTGTTCATGTGGACCAACGCCCCGCACACCGAGTACGACCACAACTTCGCCACCGACGCGCTGGCCGAGTCGCCGGACCTGCATCGGCGCATCGACGTCGACTTCAACGGCTGGTGGATGTGCATGATCCCGCGCGCCGTGGCCGAGGAGATCGGCCAGCCAATCCCGTCGTTCATCAAGTGGGACGACGCCGAGTACGGGCTGCGCGCCGGTAAGCACGGCTACCCGACCGTCACGCTGCCCGGGGCGGCGATCTGGCACATGGCCTGGAGCGACAAAGACGATGCGATCGACTGGCAGGCGTACTTCCACCTGCGCAACCGGTTGATGGTCGCGGCCCTGCACTGGGACGGCAACATCTCCGGGCTGATTCGCAGCCACCTCAAGGCAACTCTGAAGCACCTTGCCTGCCTTGAATATTCGACAGTGGCCGTGCAGAACAAGGCGTTGGACGACTTCATGGCCGGACCCGAGCACATCTTCTCGATCCTGGAGTCGGCGCTGCCGGATATCCACGCGCTGCGCAAGACCTACCCCGACGCGGTGGTGCTGCCGGCCGCCAGCGAGCTGCCCGCCCCGTCGCAGCGGCGCAGGCCGATGCGGCCGCCGGTGCAGCCGCTGACCATCGGCTACCGGCTCGCGCGCGGCATCCTGCACAACCTCAAGGAGGCCGAGCCGGAGCATCACCGGCGCCCGCAGCTCAACGTGCCCACCCAGGACGCCCGCTGGTTCCTGCTGTGCACCCAGGACGGTGTCACCGTCACCACCGCCGACGGGCGCGGAGTGGTGTACCGCCAGCGCGACCGGGAGAAGATGTTGTCGCTGCTGCGCGAATCGCTGCGGCGCCAGTACCAACTGGCCCGCCGGTTCGACGCGCTGCGCCGGACCTACCGCCGGGCGCTGCCCACGCTGGCCAGCAAACAGCAGTGGGAGACTGTGCTGCTTCCCGACGGTGTCACGTCGGCATGAGGGAACACGCCCTGGACCCCGACGCGATTCCCCCGCACGGCGAGGACGCCGTGCTGGTCGCCGTGCAGTCGGCGTTGGCCGGGCGGCCCGGCGTGCTGCCCGCTGCGCGGGCGTTGTCGCACTTCGGCGAACACAGTCTGGGCTGGCTGGCGGTAGCGGCGCTCGGCGCGCTGGCGCAGCCGCAGCGGCGCCGGTCGTGGTTGCTGGCCGGCGCCGGCACCCTGGCCGCGCACGCTGCCGCGGTGATCATCAAGCGCATCGTGCGCCGCAAGCGCCCGAACCATCCGGCGATCGCCATCAACGTCGGGACTCCCAGCGCGTTGAGCTTCCCCTCGGCGCACGCCACCTCCACCGCGGCGGCGGCCATCCTGCTGGGCCGGGCGGCCGGGCTTCCGGCGCGGGCCCTTCCGGCCCTGGTGGTGCCGCCGATGGCGCTGTCGCGGATGGTGCTCGGCGTGCATTACCCCAGTGACGTCGCCACCGGCGCGCTGGTGGGCGCCGCGGTCGCCGCCGCGGCAATCCGCCTGGACGACTCTGGAGACTCGCGATGAGCGCAGACACCCAAGATCGAACCTCCGAGCTCGGCCCGCCGGGGAACCTGCTGTCCGGCGTCATCAAGGCGATCCGGCCCCGCCAGTGGGTCAAGAACGTGTTGGTGGTCGCGGCCCCACTGGCCGCGCTCGGCGGCGGCGTCCACTACGACTACGCCGACCTGGCGCGCAAGTCGCTGATCGCCTTCGTGGTGTTCTCCCTGGCCGCCTCCGCGGTGTATCTGGTCAACGACGCCCAGGACGTCGAGGCCGATCGGGCGCATCCCACCAAGCGGTTCCGGCCGATCGCCGCCGGAGTGGTTCCGGTGGGGCTGGCCTACGTCCTGGCGGTGGCGCTGAGCGCGGTCTCGCTGGGCATCTCCTGGTGGCTGACCCCGAACCTGGCGCTGGTGATGGCTATCTACCTGGCCATCCAGCTGGCCTACTGCTTCGGTCTCAAACACCAAGCGGTGCTGGACATCTGCATCGTCTCCTCGGGATTCCTGATTCGGGCCATCGCCGGAGGCGTGGCCGCCAGCATCCCGCTGTCCCAATGGTTCCTGCTGGTGATGGCATTCGGATCGCTTTTCATGGCGGCCGGCAAGCGCTACGCCGAACTGCAGATCGCCGAGCAGACCGGTGCCAAGATCCGCAAATCGCTGGAGAGCTACACCGGCACCTACCTGCGCTTCGTATGGACGGCGTCGGCCACCGCCATGCTGGTCTGTTACAGCCTCTTCGCCTTCGAACGCGACAGCGGTTCGGGCTCCTGGTACGCGGTGTCGATCATTCCGATCACCATCGCCATCCTGCGATACGCCGTCGACGTCGACGGCGGCATGGCCGGCGAGCCCGAAGACATCCTGCGTCGTGACCGGGTGATGCAGCTGATGGCGCTGGCCTGGATCGGAACCATCGGTGTTGCCGTCGCCTTCGGCTAGCCGACTCCCACCAGGAGCGACACCGGACCGTAGGGTCCGGCCGCTGGGCTGGCCGGCGATCGCCTACAGCCCGTCGGTGCGGCTGAGCTCCTGGGCCGGACTGGCGGTGGTGCTGGCGATGTTCGCCATCGGAGCGTGGCGGCGACGCTGGATCTCCGACGACGGGCTGATCGTGCTGCGCACCGTGCGCAACCTGCTGGCCGGCAACGGGCCGGTGTTCAACGCCGGAGAGCGGGTGGAGGCCAATACCTCCACGGCCTGGACGTACCTGATGTATGTGGGCAGTTGGCTCGGCGGGCCGTTGCGGATGGAATACGTGGCACTGGCCTTTGCGCTGGCACTGAGTCTGGCCGGGGTGGCCATGCTGATGCTGGGCGCCGCCCGGCTGTACGCGCCCGGCCTGCAGGGCCGCCGCGCTTTGCTGTTGCCGGCCGGGGCGCTGGTCTACATCGCCCTGCCCCCAGCGCGGGACTTCGCCACCTCCGGTCTGGAGACCGGTCTGGTGCTGGCCTACCTGGGCTTGCTGTGGTGGATGTTGGTCTGCTGGTCGCAGGCGTTGCGCATGCCGCGCTCGCGGGCCCGGGGCGCGTGGTTCACCGCCTGCCTGGCGTTCGTGGCCGGCTTCAGTGTGCTGGTGCGTCCCGAGTTGGCGCTGATCGGCGGCGGCGCCCTGGTCATGCTGCTGGTGGCCGCGCCCGACTGGCGCCGCCGGTTGCAGATCCTGCTGGCCGGCGGGGCGCTGCCGGTGGCGTATCAGATCTTCCGGATGGGCTACTACGGCCTCCTGGTGCCGGGAACCGCACTGGCCAAGGATGCAGCCGGGGACAAGTGGTCGCAGGGCATGATCTACCTGGCGAACTTCAACGCTCCCTACGCGCTGTGGGTGCCTACCGTGCTGCTCGCCGCGCTGGGTGCGGCGCTGTGGGTCGGTTCCGCGGTCCGTCATCGGCCCCGGCGTCCGGTTCCCCCCGGTGTCGGCCCGTGGGCCCGGCTGGTGCAAAGTCCCGGGGCGGTGGTCTGTTTCTTCGTGGCCAGCGGACTGGTCCAGGCCCTCTACTGGGTGCGTCAGGGCGGGGACTTCATGCACGGCCGGGTGCTGCTGGCGCCGCTGTTCTGCATGGTGGCCCCGGTGGCGGTCATTCCGGTGCTGCTGCCCGACGGTGCCCGCTATCGCCGGGAGGCCGGTTACCCGCTCAGCGGCGCCGTCGGCCTGCTGTGGCTGGCGGTGGCCGGATGGGCGTTGTGGGCGGCCAATTCACCGGGTATGGGTTATGACGCCACCCGCGTCACCTACTCCGGAATCGTCGACGAGCGCCGGTTCTACTCCCAGGCGACCGGCCAGGCCCACCCGCTGACCGGCGCGGACTATCTCGGCTATCCGCGCATGCGCGCCGTCCTGACCACGATCGCCGCCACCCCCGACGGCGCCCTGTTGCTGCCGTCGGGCAATTACGACCAATGGGACGTGGTGCCCGCGATCTTGCCGGTGCCCCCCGGTCTCGGCGTTGAGACCGATCCGGGTCCGGGCGCAACCGGACCCCACACCGTCTTCTTCACCAACTTGGGCATGCTGGGCATGAACACCGGCCTCGACGTGCGGTTGCTGGACCAGATCGGGTTGGCCAACCCGATCGCGGCGCACACCGGGCGGTTGGAGCACGGCCGGATCGGCCATGACAAGGACCTGTTCCGGGACTGGGTGGTGGCCGACGGGCCGTGGGTCAAGTGGTATCCGCTCATCCCGGGCTACTTGGACCAGGACTGGATCGCCCAGGCGGAGGCCGCCCTACGCTGCCCGGACACCGCGGCGGTGCTGGGCTCGGTGCGCGCGCCGATGGGGCCGCGCCGGTTCCTGTCCAATCTGTTGCACTCGCCGAGCTACACCCGATACCGGATCGAGCGAGTCCCGCGCGACGAACTGATCCGCTGCGGGCTGGCCGTGCCGGAACCGACGCGACCGCAATACACCGGGATGCCGCCGGAGGTGCCCTGAGACGTGCTGGTCTCCGCCTGCGCGAAATTGTGACGGACGTCATTATGCGGACCGGCCAGCCACCCCCTTTTGGCCGGTCTCACCGGCTGGAATGCCGGGGTGGAGCACCAGCGCCGGTTGTCACAAAAGCTGTTCGGGGGCCCGGTAGCGGGCCCGCTGACGCAACCCAGAGCCTTCGATGTCGCCCATTTTGTGGTTGACTACATCGGCACTGTTGCGTTTTCACGCACAGATCGGGTCCGAGTCGGACCACGTTATAGGCAAATACGGCAATGAACGAATGAGGATGCCAAGGATGAAGTTGCTTGACAGGTTGATGGTCGTCGCCGGTGGCGCGGCCTTGCTGGCGGGATTGGTCGGTGCCGTCGGGGGTACCCCAGAGGCGAGCGCGTTCTCCCGGCCCGGTCTGCCGGTGGAATACCTGCAGGTGCCTTCGGCCGGTATGGGCCGTGACATCAAGGTCCAGTTCCAGTCCGGCGGTTCGGACTCCCCGGGCCTGTACCTGCTTGACGGGATGCGGGCCCAGGACGACTTCAACGGCTGGGACATCAACACCCCGGCGTTCGAGTGGTACCTGAACTCCGGCATCTCGGTGATCATGCCCGTCGGCGGCCAGTCCAGCTTCTACAGCGACTGGTACAAGCCGGCGTGCGGCAAGGCGGGCTGCTCCACCTACAAGTGGGAGACCTTCCTCACCCGCGAGCTGCCGGCCTACCTGGCCTCGGAGTACGGCGTGAGCCAGAGCCGCAACGCCGCGGTCGGCCTGTCGATGGCCGGTTCGTCGGCGCTGACGCTGGCGATCTACCACCCCAACCAGTTCACCTACGCGGGCTCGCTGTCGGGTTACCTCAACCCGTCCACCGGTAAGGGCTGGATCGGCCTGTCGATGGGCGACGCCGGCGGCTACAAGAAGAACGACATGTGGGGCGACGACAACGACCCGGCCTGGTTGCGCAACGACCCGACCGTCAACGTCGAGAAGCTGGTGGCCAACAACACCCGCCTGTGGGTGTTCTGCGGTAACGGCAAGGCCAACGAGCTGGGCGGCGACAACATCCCGGCCGTGTTCCTCGAGCAGAACTTCATGATCGGTGCGAACAAGAAGTTCCAGGAGCTCTACACCGCGGCCGGCGGCCACAACGCCATCTTCAACTTCCCGGAGTACGGCACGCACAGCTGGGAGTACTGGGGCCAGCAGCTGCAGGCCATGAAGCCCGACCTGCAGGCGCACTTGGGCGCCACGCCGGGTGGTGGCGACAGCGGCGAGTAGTCCCGCAACGCACATAGAAGTACCGCCGACGGCGGCGACCTCCTGGGTCGCCGCCGTCGGTCGTTTCCCGTCCTGGCAGCAAGCGTCGTGTGGTTGACTACCCCCGGGGTCAGGGCGTGTGCGACCAGTGGGTCGAACCATCACAAAAGCTGTGCCGACGAGCGAGGTGGAGATGAGCGGACTGTCGAAGGTGTTGCGGGCGCTGTGTGTGGCCGTACTGATGCTGGGCCTGTGGGGCGGGGGCGCAATCGTCGGCTCGACCGCGCACGCCGCACAGTTCGAGAACTTGATGGTCCCGTCGCCGGCGATGGGCCGCGACATTCCGGTGGCGTTCCTGAACCAGGGCCCGCATGCGGTGTACCTGCTCGACGCGTTCGACGCCCACCCCGACCTGAGCAACTGGGTGACCGCGGGCAACGCGATGAACACACTGGCCGGTAAGGGCGTCTCGGTCGTCGCCCCGGCGGGCGGCGCCTACAGCATGTACACCAACTGGGAGCAGGACGGCAGCAAGCAGTGGGACACGTTCCTGTCCACGGAGCTGCCGGACTGGCTGGCGGCCAACCGGGGCCTGGCGCCGGGCGGCCATGCCGTGGTCGGTGCGTCCCAGGGTGGCTACGGGGCCCTAGCGCTGGCCACGTTCCACCCCGACCGGTTCGGGTTCGCCGGAGCGATGTCAGGCTTCCTGGGGCCGGCCAACACCACCGAGAGCGGCGTGATCAGCGCCGGCCTGCAGAACTTCGGCGGACTGGACCCCAACGGCATGTGGGGAGCGCCCCAGCTGGGCCGGTGGAAGTGGCATGACCCGACCGTGCACGCCACCCTGCTGGCGCAGAACAACACCCGGGTCTGGATCTACAGCCCGAGCGGTGGTGCCTCGAACCCGGCCGCGATGATCGGCGACCCCGCCGAGGCGGCCGGCAGTGGCCGCTACTTCCATGCGCAGTATCGCCAGGTGCGCGGCAAGAACGCGCACTTCGACTTCTCGCCCGGGGACAACGGCTGGGGCTCGTGGTCGTCGCAGCTGGGTGCGATGGTCGGCGACATCGTCGGTGCAATCCGCTGACTTTCGGCGTTGACTCTGCGCCCACCAGTCCCAAGTTCGAGTAGTTCGCCTGGTGGGCGCAGAGTCGGTGCGCGCCGTCGCCGATCTGTACCGTGATAGGCGATATGGCCAACAAAGCACGGAAGTCCCCGCGGAAGTCTCCCCGCAAGTCAGCCCGTAAGTCGCCGGCGAACCGCCGCCGCGTCCTTGCCTGGATCGCCGCTGGCGCGATGGCTTTGGTGGTGGCCCTGGTGATTGTGGCTGTGGTGATCTGGATCAGGCGCCCGGCCACTCCGCCGATCGCCGACCAGCCCGGCGCGGGCGTCCCGCCGACCAGCTCGGTGCCGTCGCGGCCCAAGAAGCCGCGCCCGGCCTTCCAGGACGCCAGCTGCCCCGATGTGCAGCTGGTGGCGGTGCCCGGCACCTGGGAGTCCTCACTGACCGATGACCCGCTGAACCCCACCGAGTTCCCCCGGGCGCTGTTGCTCACCGTCACCCGCCCGCTGGCCGATCAGTTCGACGGGGCGCGGCTGCAGACCTACACCGTCCCCTACACCGCGCAGTTCCACAATCCGCTGTCGGCCGACAAGCAGATGAGCTACAACGACAGCCGTGCCGAAGGCACGCGTGCCACGGTCAAGGCGCTGACCGAGATGAATGACCGCTGCCCGCTGACCAGCTACGTGCTGATCGGCTTTTCGCAGGGCGCGGTGATCGCCGGCGACGTCGCCAGTGACATCGGCAACGGACGCGGCCCGGTCGACGAGGATCTGGTCCTGGGCGTCACGCTGATCGCCGACGGCCGCCGCCAGGACGGCAGCGCCGGCGGCGTCAATGTGCCGCCGACCCCGCCGGGGCAGGGTGCGGAGGTCACGTTGCACGAGCTGCCGATCCTGTCCGGGATGGGCCTGACCATGACCGGTGCGCGCGACGGCGGGTTCGGTGACCTCGCGAAGCGCACGAACGAGATTTGCGCGCGCGGTGACCTGATCTGCGCCGCGCCCCGCGAGGCGTTCAGCGTCGGCAAGCTGCCCGCCACGCTCGAGGCGCTGGCCGGCGGGGCCGGCCAGCCCGTGCACGCGATGTACGCCACCCCGGACTTCTGGAGCAGCGACGGCGCGTCCGCCACCGAGTGGACCCTGAACTGGGCACGGGACATGGTCGCCAATGCGCCGCATCCGCCGCACGGCTGACGCCGCGTGTACCCGGAGACCGGCGTCACACGCGGTACCGTGTGATTTGGCATGGGGCGCACCGGCCTCTAACATTAAGAGCAATTTAAGAGCGGCGGCTCATGGTCGCACGGCAGCAGCGCATCGCCGGGTTGCGGTAACCCACTACCATCTGTGAGGTCCCGGGCCCGTGATGTAGCGCACCAGCGCGACCCGACGCGCCCGGCAGTTGACTGAACGTATGTTCGCGACAGGAGATTTTGATGGCCCCGGTAACACAGGCCGCCTACCACAACCCCTTTGTCAAGGACGGCAAGATCCGGTTCCCGGACAACGCCAACCTGGTGAAGACCGTCGAGCGCTGGGCTGCGCTTCGCGGTGAGAAGGTGGCGTACCGGTTCCTCGACTACTCCACCGAGCGCGACGGCGTGGCCCGGGAGCTGTCCTGGTCGGAATTCGGTGCCCGCAACCGCGCCCTGGGCGCCCGGCTGCAGCAGGTCACCCAGCCCGGCGACCGCATCGCGATTCTGTGCCCGCAGAACCTGGACTATCTGGTGTCGTTCTTCGGGATCATGTACTCCGGCCGCATCGCGGTGCCGCTGTTCGACCCGAGCGAACCCGGTCACGTGGGCCGGCTGCACGCGGTGCTCGACGACTGCACCCCCTCGGCGGTGCTCACCACCAGCGACTCGGCCGAGGGCGTTCGGAAGTTCTTCCGCAGCCGCCCGGCCAATGCCCGCCCGCGCGTGATCGCGGTCGACGCGGTGCCGGTCGAGGTCGGCTCGACGTGGGAGATGCCCGAAGTCACCCGTGACTCCATCGCCTACCTGCAGTACACCTCCGGGTCCACGCGCACGCCCACCGGCGTGAAGATCACCCACCTGAACCTGCCGACCAACGTCGTCCAGCTGCTGGACTCGCTCAAGGGGCGCGAGGGCGACCGCGGTGTGACCTGGCTGCCGTTCTTCCACGACATGGGCCTGGTCACCATCTTGCTGTCGTGTGTCATGGGCCAGCAGTTCACCTTCATGACACCGGCCGCCTTCGTCCGCCGGCCCTACCGGTGGATCAAGGAGATGGCCCGCAAGGAGGGCGACACCGGAGAGTGCTTCTCGGTGGCCCCCAACTTCGCCTTCGAGCACGCCGCCGCCCGCGGCCTGCCCAAGGAGGGCGACCCGCCGCTGGACCTGAGCAACGTCCGGGCGATCCTCAACGGCAGCGAGCCGGTGTCCGCAGCGTCGGTGCGCAGGTTCAACGAGGCGTTCGGTCCGTACGGCTTCCGCGAGGAGGCGATCAAGCCGTCCTACGGACTGGCCGAGGCCACCCTGTTCGTGTCCACCACCCCGCCCGACGAGGGCCCGAGCATCGTCTATGTCGATCGCGAGGAGCTCAACAACGGCAACCGCTTCATCGAGGTTCCCGCCGACGCCCCCAACGCGGTCGCCCAGGCTTCGGCCGGCCGGGTCTCGGTGGACCAGTGGGCGGTGATCGTCGACTACGAGACCGGCGCCGAGCTGCCCGACGGCCAGATCGGTGAGATCTGGCTGCAGGGCAACAACATGGGCGTCGGTTACTGGAACCGTGATGAGGAGACGGCCGATACGTTCCAGAACGTGCTCAAGTCGCGGACCAGCCCCTCGCGCGCCGAGGGAGCCGACCCGGACGGCTTCTGGGTGCGCACCGGCGACTACGGCGCCTACTACAAGGACGACCTCTACATCACCGGCCGCGTCAAGGACCTGGTGATCGTCGACGGCCGCAACCACTACCCGCAGGACCTCGAGTACTCCGCCCAGGAGGCCAGCCGCGCGTTGCGGGCCGGCTATGTGGCGGCGTTCTCGGTGCCGGCCAACCAGTTGCCGCAGTCCGCGTTCGACAACCCGCATTCCGGGCTGAAGTTTGACCCCGAGGACAGCTCCGAACAGCTGGTGATCGTGGCCGAGCGCGCCCCGGGCGCCCACAAGCTGGACTACCAGCCCATCGCCGACGACATCCGCGCCGCCATCGCGGTGCGCCACGGGGTGACCGTGCGCGACGTGCTGTTGGTGTCGGCGGGCACCGTGCCCCGGACGTCCAGCGGCAAGATCGGTCGCAGTGCCTGCCGGGCCGCCTATCTCGACGGCAGCCTGCGTGGCGGCACGACCGGCCCAAACGCCTACCCCGACGAGGTCTAACCCCAGATGAGCGAGGCTCCGCAGATGACCGGCGACGGCGACGACGCAATCCTGCGCGGCACCAGCCGCACCGACCTGACCGTCGCCGACATGCGGGCCTGGCTGCGCAACTGGGTGTCCAACGCCACCGGCCAGTCGCCGGAGAAGATCAACGAGACGGCACCGCTGATCGAGCTGGGGCTGTCCTCGCGCGACGCGGTGGCGATGGCGTCGGACATCGAGGACTTCGCCGGCGTGACGTTGTCGGCGACGGTGGCGTTCCGGCACCCGACAATCGAGGCGCTGGCCACGGTGATCGTCGAGGGCGAGCCGGTGGTTGTCGACGATTCCGACGGCGAGGACTGGTCGCGCAACGCCGACGTCGACGACATCGCGGTGGTGGGTCTGGCCACCCGCCTCCCGGGCGACATGAACACCCCGGAGGAGACCTGGCGCAAGCTGCTGGAGGGCTTCGACGCGATCACCGACCTGCCCGAGGGCCGCTGGTCGGAGTTCCTGGAGGAGCCCCGGGTCGCCGAGCGAGTCGCCAAGGCGCGCACCCGCGGCGGCTACCTGTCCGACATCAAGGGTTTCGACGCCGAGTTCTTCGCGCTGTCGAAGATGGAAGCCGACAACATCGACCCCCAGCAGCGGATGGCGCTGGAACTGACCTGGGAAGCCCTGGAGCACGCCCGCATTCCGGCGTCGGCGCTGCGCGGTGAATCCGTGGCGGTGTACCTGGGCTCGTCGAACGCCGACTACCAGAATCTGGCGCTGTCGGACCCGAGCATCACCCACCCGTATGCCATCACCGGCAACGCGAGTTCGATCATCGCCAACCGGGTGAGCTACTTCTTCGACTTCCGCGGCCCCTCGGTGGCCATCGACACCGCCTGCTCGTCGTCGCTGGTGGCGGTGCACCAGGCTGTGCAGGCGTTGCGCAACGGTGAGGCCGACGTGGCGGTGGCCGGCGGGGTCAACGCGCTGATCACCCCGCTGGTGACAGTCGGTTTCGACGAGGTCGGCGGGGTGCTCTCGCCCGATGGCCGGATCAAGTCGTTCTCGTCGGACGCCGACGGCTACGCCCGTTCCGAGGGTGGCGGCGTACTGGTGCTCAAGCGGGTGGACGACGCGCGCCGCGACGGCGACCAGATTCTGGCGGTGATCGCCGGGTCTGCGGTCAACCACGACGGCCGCTCCAACGGTCTGCTCGCCCCCAACCCCGATGCCCAGGCCGCCGTGCTGCGCAAGGCGTACAAGAACGCCGGGATCGACCCGCGCACCGTTGACTACATCGAGGCGCACGGCACCGGGACCATCCTGGGTGACCCGATCGAGGCCGAGGCGTTGGGCCGCGTGGTCGGCCGCGGCCGCGCCGCCGACAAGCCCGCACTGCTGGGGGCGGTGAAATCCAATGTCGGACACCTGGAGTCGGCTGCCGGGGCTGCCAGCCTGGCCAAGGTCGTGCTGGCCCTGCAGCACGACAAGATCCCGCCGTCGATCAACTACGCGGGCCCGAACCCCTACATCGACTTCGCCGGCAGCCGCCTGAAGGTCGCCGACACCGTCTCCGATTGGCCGCGCTACGGCGGCTATGCGGTGGCCGGTGTCTCCGGCTTCGGATTCGGTGGCGCCAACGCCCACCTGGTGGTGCGCGAGGTGCTGCCGCGTGACGTGATCGAACGCGAACCGCAGCCCCAAGAGCCTGCCGCCCCAGAGCAGCAGGCCGAAGAGGCCGCCGAGCACGAGTCGCCCCGCTTCGACGAGTACGGCGAGTTCATCGCCCCCGAGGGTGCGCACGGCTACGGCGACGAGCCCGAGTACGAACTGCCGGGCCTGACTGATGAGGCATTGCGCCTGCGGGATGAGGCGCTGGCCGAACTGGCCGCCGAAGAACCCGTGCAACCCTTGATCCCCCTGGCGATCTCGGCGTTCCTGACCTCCCGCAAGAAGGCCGCCGCGGCCGAGTTGGCCGACTGGATCGACAGCGAAGAGGGCCGGGCCACGCCGCTGACATCCATCGGCCGCGCACTGTCGCGGCGCAACCACGGCCGGTCGCGGGCTGTGGTCTTGGCCCACGATCACGATGAGGCCGTCGCCGGCCTGCGCGCCGTCGCCGAGGGCAAGCAGAAGCCCAACGTCTACTCCGCCGACGGCCCGGTCACCAACGGGCCGGTGTGGGTGATGGCCGGCTTCGGCGCCCAGCACCGCAAGATGGGCAAGAACCTCTACCTGCGCAATCCGGTGTTCGCCGAGTGGATCGAGAAGGTCGACGCCCTGGTCCAGGACGAGCGCGGCTACTCGGTGCTGGAACTGATCCTCGACGACTCGCACGAGTACGGCATCGAGACCTCCAACATCGCCATTTTCGCCATCCAGATCGCGCTCGGCGAGATGCTCAAGCATCACGGGGCGCGCCCGACCGCCGTCATCGGTCAGTCGCTGGGTGAACCGGCCTCGGCCTACTTCTCCGGCGGCCTGTCACTGGCCGACGCCACCCGGGTGATCTGCTCGCGCGCGCACCTGATGGGTGAGGGCGAAGCGATGCTGTTCGGCGAGTACATCCGGTTCATGGCGCTCGTGGAGTACTCCGCCGAGGAGCTCAAGACGGTATTCGCCGACTTCCCGGGCCTGGAGGTGTGCGTCTACGCCGCCCCGAGCCAGACCGTGATCGGCGGTCCGCCCGAGCAGATCGATGAGATCGTCGCCCGCGCCGAGTCCGAGGGCCGCTTTGCTCGCAAGCTGCAGACCAAGGGCGCCGGCCACACGTCGCAGATGGACCCGTTGCTCGGCGAGTTCTCCGCCGAGCTGCAGGGCATCGAGCCGCGCACGCCGAACATCGCCATCTTCTCGACGGTGCATGAGGGCAGCTACCTCAAGCCCGGCGGTACACCGATCCACGACGTGGACTACTGGAAGAAGGGGATGCGGCACAGCGTCTACTTCACCCACGGTGTCCGCAACGCCGTCGACAATGGCTACACCACCTTCTTGGAGCTGGCGCCCAACCCGGTCGCCCTGATGCAGGTGGGTCTGACCACCGCCGACGCCGGATTGCACGACGCGCAGCTGATCGCGACGCTGGCCCGCAAGCAAGACGACGTCGACGCGATGACCATGGCGATGGCGCAGCTCTACGTCTACGGCCACGACCTCGACTTCCGGACGTTGTTCCCGCGCGAGGAGCAGGGGCCGATCAGTCCGGCGGAGTTCGCCAACATCCCCCCGACCCACTTCCGGCGCAAGCCGTACTGGCTCGACGCCCGCTTCTCCGGCGACGCCACCGGTGTCATGCCCGGCTCGCACGTCGCGACACCGGACGGCCGGCACGTCTTCGAGTACGCCGGTCGCGGTGAGACCGACCTGGCTGCCCTGGTGAAAGCCGCAGCGGCAGCGGTGCTTCCGGATGCGACACTGGTGGCCAGTGAGCAGCGTGCGGTCCCGGCCGAGGGCTCTCGGCTGGTGACCACGCTGACCCGGCACCCCGGTGGCGCAGCAGTGCAGGTGCACGCACGCATCGGCGAATCGTTCACGCTGGTCTACGACGCGCTGGTGTCCCGCGGCGGCGCAGCCGCGGTGTTGCCGGTCGCCGTCGGCGCGGGCACCGCAGTGGCCGAGTCGGCTACGACTTCGGTTGCGCCGGTTGAGGAACAGGTCGACGACGCGGAGATCCTGCGCGACAACCTGACCGCCGGCGCCGGCCTAGCCGCGAGCTTCGCCAAATGGTCGCCGGAATCCGGTGAGACCATTGCCGACCGGTTGGGCGCGATCGTCGGCGGTGCGATGGGCTACGAGCCCGAGGACCTGCCGTGGGAGGTACCGCTGATCGAGCTGGGTCTGGATTCGCTGATGGCTGTGCGAATCAAGAACCGGGTCGAATACGACTTCGACCTGCCGCCGATCCAGCTGACGGCGGTGCGCGACGCGAACCTCTACAACGTCGAGGAAATGATTCGCTACGCCATCGAGCACCGCGAAGAGGTCGAGGCGCTGCACGAGCACCAGAAGACCCAAACCGCTGACGAGATCGCCGCCGAGCAGGCCGCGATCCTGGCGGCGGCCAAGGCAGCCGAGTCGGCGGAAGCTGCGCCGGCTCCGGTGGCCGAGCCCGCGGCCACCCCACCGCCGTCGGACATCCCGATCCCGCCGCCGCCGACCAACCCGGCGGGGCCTGCTGTTCCGCCGCCGCCCACCGACCCGTCGGGCCCGGGGGCCAACAGCGGCGTGAGCACCAAGACTGCTGCCGCTGCGGCTGCCAAGGTGCTAACCCAGGAGGCGGTGACCGAGGCGCTGGGCGCCGACGTGCCACCGCGTGACGCCGCTGAGCGGGTCACGTTCGCCACCTGGGCGATCGTCACCGGGAAGTCGCCGGGCGGCATCTTCAACGAATTGCCCGCGCTGGACGATGAAGTGGCCGAGAAGCTCGCCGCACGGCTGTCGGAGCGGGCTGAGGGAATCATCACCGTCGACGACGTCACGACGGCCACCACCATCGAGGGCCTGGCGACCGTCGTGCGCGACCAACTCGAGGAAGGGGTGGTGGACGGTTTCGTCCGCACCCTGCGGGCGCCAAAGGAAGGCTCGCCGAGTCTGCCGCTGTTCGTGTTCCACCCGGCGGGCGGTTCGACCGTGGTCTACGAGCCGCTGATGAAGCGGCTGCCGGCCGACACCCCGATCTACGGCTTCGAACGGGTGGAGGGCTCCATAGAAGAGCGCGCCGCCGAGTACGTGCCCAAGCTGCTGGAGTTGCACTCCGGTCCGTTCCTTCTGGCGGGCTGGTCGCTGGGCGGGGCGCTGGCCTACGCCTGTGCGATCGGGCTCAAGCAGGCCGGCGCCGACGTGCGTTTCGTCGGGCTGATCGACCTGGTGCTGCCGGGTGAGCCGATCGATCAGAGCAAGGAAGGCATGCGGGCCCGCTGGGACCGCTACGCCCGGTTCGCCGAGCGCACCTTCAATGTCGAGGTTCCCGAGATTCCCTACGAGGAACTGGAGAAGCTCGACGATGAGGGCCAGGTCAAGTTCGTCCTCGAGGTCGTCGCGCAGAGTGGCGTGCAGATCCCGGGCGGGATCATCGAGCACCAGCGCACGTCATACCTGGACAACCGCGCGCTGGACACCATCGAGATCCAGCCGTACGACGGTCACGTCACCCTGTACATGGCCGACCGCTACCACGATGACGCCATCGTGTTCGAGCCCGCCTACGCGACCCGCAAGCCCGACGGAGGCTGGGGCGAGTACATCTCTGACCTGGAGATCGTGCACATCGGGGGTGAGCACATTCAGGCCATCGATGAGCCATACATTGCCAAGGTGGGCGCCCACATGAGTGAGGCGATCAGCCGCATCCAAGCCGGGAGCGAGAGCGCGTGACGAACAAGACCACCGCTGAACTGTTGGCCGAGCTCCGCGAAAAGCTGGAGCTGGCAAAGGAACCTGCGGGTGAGGCAGCTGTCGCCAAGCGTGCGAAGAAGGGAATCCCCAGCGCCCGCGAACGCATTCATGCCCTGCTGGACCCCGGCACCTTTTTGGAGATCGGTGCGCTGTGCAAGACCCCCGGTGACCCGAACGCGCTCTATGGCGACGGCGTGGTCACTGGCCACGGCCGGATCAACGGCCGACCCGTCGGGGTGTTCAGCCACGACCAGACCGTGTTCCAGGGCTCGGTCGGGGAGATGTTCGGCCGCAAGGTGGCCAAGCTGATGGAGTGGGTGGCCATGGTCGGCTGCCCGATCATCGGCATCAACGACTCCGCGGGCGCGCGCATCCAGGACGCGGTGACGTCGCTGGCGTGGTACGCCGAGCTGGGACGGCGCCACGAGATGCTGCGCGGCCTGGTCCCGGAGATCTCCATCATCTTGGGTAAATGTGCTGGGGGAGCGGTCTATTCGCCGATCCAGACCGACCTGCTGGTGGCTGTGCGCGACCAGGGCTACATGTTCATCACCGGGCCCGACGTGATCAAGGACGTCACCGGCGAGGACGTGACCTTCGACGAACTCGGCGGCGCCGACGTCCAGGCGCAGCGCGGCAACATTCACAAGGTGGTCGACGACGAAGCCGCGGCGTTCCAGTACGTGCGCGACTACCTGTCGTTCCTGCCGGCCAACCACTTCGACGACGCGCCGGTCATCAACCCGGGCCTCGAGCCCGAAATCACCCCGCACGACCTGGAATTGGACTCCATCGTTCCGGACGCGGACAACGTCGCCTACGACATGAACGAGATCCTGTTGCGGATCTTCGACGACGGCGACGTCTTCGAGATCGCCGAGCAGCGCGGGCGCGCGATGATCACCGCTTTCGCCCGCGTCGACGGGCATCCGGTCGGGGTGATCGCCAACCAGCCGATGTACATGTCCGGGGCCGTCGACACCGAGGCCTCCGACAAGGCGGCCAGCTTCATTCGTTTCTGCGACTCCTTCAATCTCCCACTGGTTTTCGTCGTCGATACTCCCGGTGCGATGCCCGGGGTGTCGGAGGAGAAGAACGGGATCATCAAGCGTGGGGGCAGGTTCTTCAACGCGATCGTCGAGGCCGACGTGCCCAAGGTGACGGTGATCATCCGCAAGGCCTACGGCGGCGGTTACGCGGTCATGGGCTCCAAGCAGCTGTCGGCCGATCTGAACTTCGCCTGGCCGACGGCCCGCATCGCCGTCATCGGCGCCGACGGCGCGGCCCAGCTGCTGGTCAAGCGCTTCCCGGATCCGACCGCGCCCGAGGTGCAGAAGATCAAGCAGGACTTCATCGACGGTTACAACGAGAACATGGCGATTCCGTGGACCGCAGCCGAACGTGGCTACATCGACGCCGTGATTCAGCCGCACGAGACGCGGTTGTTGCTGCGGAAGTCGCTCCGCCTGCTGCGCGACAAGCAGAACTACCCCAAGGTGCAGCGCAAGCACGGCCTGCTGCCCATCTAGCCCCCGTCGACGGGGACGTATCACGTCGCTGAATCGTCCTTGTCGACAATGCGTTTGAGTGGCGTGATGCCGGGATGTCCGACGTCTTTGGCGACGGACTTGGTCACCGGAACATTGGGCGGAGCTGTGGTGCGGCCCTTGACGGGTTGACCGTTCGGCACGCCGGGAGCGGCAATACGCTTCGCGTCGGTCTTGTCCTCTTTGCCCTTTGCGCCGGCACCTGCCCCGCCGGGCATCATCGGCATCATTCCGCCGCCGGCCCCACCCGTTGCCGGAGCGCCGCCTGCCGGCCCGGCCATTGTCGTGCCGCGCAGGGAGCCGGTGGGGGTAGTGGGCGCCGACGTTCCCGGAACCGGGGGCGGGCCCAGGTTGCTGGCCGGCGTGGTGCCCGCGCCCAGCCCGCCGCCGGTTCCTCCGGAGCCGAAGCCACCGCCTTCCAACCCGGGATCGGCATCGAAGTCGGAAGCCAATGTGGCGCCGCCAAGCCCGCCTTTGCTCAACGACTGCGCCGCGCTCATCAGCGGCGACAACGCTCCTTGACCGGCCTGCATCAGCTCCTGCGGCAGTTTGCCCACGGCGCCGAGTGCCCCGCCGAGCGCTCCGGTAATGCCCTGCATGGCACTGGTGACGCCCTGCATGGCCCCGCCCATGGACTCCTGCGGTCCCTGCCCGGCCATCGCGGGGCCGGCTTCGGCGGCGACGCTGCGAAATCGCGCCGCCGCGTCGGCCTCGTGGTTGGCGAACTTTTGCGCAGCGTCGGCGGCGTGGCCGGCGCGGTCCGCGTGGTCTTCGGCGAGTCCGGTGTTGGTCTCGACCAGGTTCAGGTTGGTCGCGGCCCCGAAGGCCGCCATCGTGGCATCCACGGGCGATGACCCGCCGGGATGGACCGGGCCCGGCGGGATAGCCGCTGGGGGACGCGACAGTGCGATGCGCAAGAAATCCTCGCCGTAATGCCGAACGAAGTCATCGGTCATGGCGTTACCCCTCCCGGTCGCACCGCGGTGGCCTGGTACCAGGCCAGGTGGTAGCCGGCCAGTTCTTGACTCCCGTCGATCAGGGCGTCGATGGCCGCCAACAACATCCAGTCGGTTACGTCTCGGGGCGCATGGTGCGGGTAGGACGCCTTGATGCGCGCCTCGGTGTCGGTCAGGACCTGCCGAAACAGCTCGATCTCGTTGTCCGCGACCCCGGATCGGCGGGCGACGGCGCGCGCGACGGTCTGCACGATCCGGGGCAGGCGGCTGTTGGTTGTCGCGAGATCGATCAGAGTGGGGCCGAGTTCCTCGACGTGGTGGCCGAAGCGAGCACGCTCCCCGCTTCCGGGAATCGGGTCCTCGGGTCCCGCCTCGCCGACGTAGGTATTCGGGTGGTGGGCAACGGCTGCGATCACGGCACCCAGCAGATCAACCGCGCCGGTGTCGCGGCGGCGCTGGGCGGGATCCAGCAGCGTCAACCCTTGGGGGAGTAGGACGGTCGGCGGAATCCAGCCGCCGGCCAGGTCGGTCGCGACTACGACGGTGGTCTCGTCGTCGCGCAGGCCGACCGCCCAGGCCAGGTGCGGAGCCTGGCGGGCCACGGCGTCGACTTTGCGCTGCAGATCCTGGTGCTCGGCCAGGCGCCGAGCGGCGGTGCCGGCCCCGGCTCCGGCGGTGCTGCCGGCGGCAATCCCGCCGGCCACCGATGCGCCGGACTGCCCGCCGACACCGCTGGGCCTGCCGGAGGGGGCCACGGCCGGACCACCCGGTGCAGGCGCGCTACCGGGCGCCGGCTGGACCGCTGGACCGGCCGGTCCCGCAGGCGCGGTGGGTGTGGTGGGGATCGCCGCGGCGGCCGGGCGCAGGTCCGCGCCGTAGCCGGGCAACGGTCCCGACGGGGCTACCGGGGCGGCGGCAAACGGCCCCGCCGGTACGGCGGCCGAGCCGGCTGTGACCGGCGGTGGCGCCGCCGGCGGTAGCGGGGCAGAGCTCCCGGCCGGGGCCGCAGGGGCGGCCTCGGCGCCTGAAGTGGCCAGTTGGGCCAGGTTGCCCAGCGCACCGCCTGCCATCGGTGTCACCGGCGGGGAGGGTGGAAGCTGCGGCGGTTGGCCCAGGCCTGCCGGCCCGGGTCCGCCGGGCGGCAGCGGCGGGGGCGACCCGCCGGGTCCCGATGGACCGCCGGGCATGCCCGACGCAAACGCCTGGGCTTGCCCGCCGGTGGCAAGCCCGGGCGACATCGCACCCTCAGGCGAGCCGCCAGGGGCGCCGACGCCCGGCATGGCAGAGGCCATGGGCGGCGGCATGGCGCCCCCGGAAGTGATGCCGCCCGTTACGCCGGGGGTGGGAGCGCCGGGGGTGGACAAGGGCGGCGGACCTATGTCGGTTCCGCCGGCTGCTGTGGCACTGGTGGCGGGTGGGGTGGGTGTTCCTTTGGTGCCGATTCCGCCGGCTGTTATGGCACTGGTGGCGGGTGGGGTGGGTGTTCCTTTGGTGCCGATTCCGCCGGCTGTTATGGCACTGGTGGCGGGTGGGGTGGGTGTTCCTTTGGTGCCGGTTCCGCCAACTACGCCTCCGCTGTTATCGAGTGTGGCGGGTGTTCGGCTGACGTCGTAGGCACTCGACTCTAAACTGCTGCTGTCAGCAGGTTTTGATGTGTTTGACCGCTCCAGCATGCCGAACGGGAACGGTAGCCCGCTGGTCTCGGCGTGATCGTTCATGTCTCCGGTACCGAACGGAAAAGGAAGATCCGACGTCCCAGCAGCTGCTCTGACCAATTCGTCGCTGGAGGGTATGGGGGAGCTCTCCGGAGTCATCTTTGCGCCGTTGTCTTGCAACCATCGCTGGGCTTCCCCCTCGATGCCCAAATCTACGAACATTTGCTCGGTGGCCGCCGTGATCTTGCTGATGGCATCGGCACTGTGCTTGCCAGATTCGGCATTGGCGTCGGAGGTGAGACTGACAGCTTCGGCTAGCGACTCGGGGGTGTTCTTCGCTACCAGGTTGTCGATGAGCGGGTTATAGCGGTTGGCGACGTTGGTCAGATTTCGGCGCAGTTCGATAACGGCCCTGGCGACGCTGTCGCACGCGACGCTCTTGCTGCGACAGTGCTCAGCGGCGCTCGCAAGACGGTTGTAGCCGATTCGGAGGCGAATCAACTCGTCTTCGGTCGTCAGCCCGCTGTTCCTAGCGCTAACGCTCTGCGTAAAAGACTGGAGTTCGACGGCCTCCTGCTCCTTAGCGCTCGACTGAAACGACCAGTGCTGGACACTGTTAGTCACCTCGGTTGGAGGCGCGGGCCACCACGCTCCAACTAGGTAAGTCGACCATTTGCCGGGGGGTAGATCAGTCACAGCAGGAAGCTTTCGGGTTGCGCTCTTCGGCGTTAGCCGCAGCGGCCGAAGCCACATACCCACTGAGAGTTAAGCCGCGCCCGTCGCGCCGGGGAGGGACATCCGACGTTGCCAGCCGGTCCGGTTCTGGGGTGGCCATAGTGCGGATGTTAATCTTCCTGCCGAATTCTCGCTTACATCGTGTGACTGCAGGGTCTGCGCGCGAAATTTGCTAGCCCCAGGTGGGCTCGTGGATCCGCCCTATGTGCAGCGGGGATGGAAGTACCGACAGGCAAACGCTATGTGTGGGGCCTGCGGGGGCGGCCACCCACAGGCCTCCGTCGGATGCGGACGGCCTAGCCCTAAAGCGGCTGACCGCGGGGGACGCCACCGCGACCAACGGCACGCGACGCCAAGGGCTGGTTCAAAGATGCCGGCGAAAAATCAGTTCACTGCCCGCAAAAAAGCTTCAGCACGCTCTCTTGGGCAATCACAGCTTTGAGTGCCGACTTATACACGGAGTCTTCAGAGCCCAGTGACGCTCCGGCTGCCATCGCCCGATACGACTGCGCCAGCGCTTTTGCAGCGGCGCCATATTCGGCCTCGAGCGCAGGGTCAGAAGTCGCCGATTCGAGCATGCCGGCCCCGTTCACCAGTGAAATGCGTGCCAAAGCGGGGTCGTCGCCGTTGGTTTCAACGTGCTCAGCGTCCGCCGCGAGGCTGTACGTCTCGCACAGGTGTGCCTTCGCGGCGATGCGTTGCTGCTCCGTATGAACGGAAGTCAAAGGTTGGGTTGGCCGGACTAGCGCCACGATTGCCACGACCAAAGCGGAAACCGAAAGTGCAACGAGAATTGGGATGAGAAGGCGTGACGACCGGTGGGGCGGCGCAATCTCATGGGGCGGTGTAGCGCTAAGGGCCAGTTTGGAAGTCATGCGGGAAGCCCTTCCATAGCCACGACGAGCGCCATCGTTGTCTCCGAGAAGCCTGATCCCACCTTTGGCCCGACCCTATACCTATCTACACCGGGAGATTGTCGATCACCGACTTTGTTCCCGCTGCGATGCCGAGCACCGCGCGGTATTCGAACAGCGCCGCCTGTCGCTGGAAATGAGGGCCGCCCGGCTGTTTAGCCTCGCTCCGTTCAGTGAACCTGCTTGAAGTGGCGTAGGTGACGTACCAGTCCGTTGGGCGCCGATCACCGTCTGCAGACCTCCTTCAGCACGCGATTTTTGTCATTGACGGCGTCCATGCGGGACTCGAACTGAGATTCATTCACAATGCCGGCGGTTCCCATCGCCGTTAAATCCTGGTACCCCAGCGCCAGTTCACGAACAGCATCACGCACGGATGCGTCGAGTGCAGGGTCTGCTCCAGCGGTCTCGAGCATAACGGCACCGTTTGTTAGAGCAATTCGCGCCAAAGCAGCGTTGTCGGGGGTCGTCGTCTCAATTTTCACGCTCTCGGCGGCAAGCCTGTATCGCTCGCAAAGCATCGACAGCGCCGCAGCTCTATGCGCCTCGGTGTAGGCAGGTGAGGAAGAGGGCCGATTGACCGCCACAATTCCCAGGGTAAGCGCGGCCAACGAAATGATCACCGTGAAGGTCTGTACTAGCAGTGTGGACCGGCTGTGCGCACAAACGGGGGACGTCTCAGGCCAGGAGGGCGGCAACATGGTCACCTTTCGGAGGGTATCGCCGCCCCTTGCTAGGAAGGGGCGGCCGCTTTAGTGCCGGCACCTATCAGGGTTAAGCTCGAACGAGTGGTCTGCAAACCCCGCTATTGTATTTTGAGGAATTCGATACCTGCCAGATACGCCTTGGCTACCTGCCGCATATCCGCAGCATGACCAGGTCCTTGGCGTTCATGTCGTCAACTGAGGCCACGTACTGCTCTCTACAATTAAGGCAACCGTCAGGAGATCAACCTCCGGCATGGCGTGTTAGCGTCTGTCGGCGCGTGCGGTCTACAGCGGGATCCCGCCAGAAGCGTCGATTGCGATTAGCGCGTTGCGCCGATCAACAGAAGCGTAGCCCTGGCGAAGGCCGATTGGCCGTTAAGTGGCGTCACTCTCCACACAGCTCCACCATCACTCTGTCTTTGGCGTTCGCGTCCGCGATCGCATCAGTGATTTCCGGGTCATTAGCGTTTCTACCGGTAGCAATCGCAACGAGCTTTTGATAGCTGAGTGCGAGGTTGCGGGCTGCATCGCGATATTTGGTTTCAACAGCTGGGTCGGCTGCGGCAGTTTGAAGGATCAATGCGCCATTGGTAGCAGACAGACGCCCGAGTGCTGCGTTGTCCGGCATATTGGTCTCGATATGTTCCGCGTGGGCTGCCAGCCTGTAACTGCGGCAGAGATGGTCCTTCGCGTCAGCCCTCTGAGTAGCCGTGAAGGGCCGCTCCGCACCTTCTGACGGCCGGGTGAGCGCGACCATCAATGCCGTGGCTGAAATCAGGACCGCTAACGCCGCGAGCGCTATGGCCGGGCGCCCCGCGCGGGCGGGGGGAAGTGATGCAGGCAAATGCGGCGAATTCGTGTTCACGTCGCGAATATAGACTGCGCCCGGGCACCGCGCTCACGTTCATTTGGTGGCGCGCAGCGCGGCTGAAGAAATCCTGGTCCACGCGGCGTGGGCGGCTGGTTCGCTCAGTCGCCGCACAGGGATTTCATTGTTGATAACTTGGCGTTCGTGATGTTAATCAGATCCTGGTATTCGTCCGGACCGCCAATGCTGCCTGAAGCTGCCATTGTTCGGTAGGAATCCGCCAGTTCGCGGGCGGCTTCGCGGTATTTTGAGTCTATGGCCGGGTCTGAGGCGGCAGTCTCAAGGATGAGCGCTCCGTTGACCATGGAAATCCTCGCCAGTGCGGTATCCCCGTCGGCTCGGGTTTCGACGTGCGCAGCGCGCCCCGCGAGTTTGTACTGGTTGCATAGCTTTTCCCCAGCTGCCGCCTTCTCTGCAGCGGTATAAGTCGGGCGGGGCGTAGCCCGGGCAAATGCCGCGACGGCTACCACCAGGGCCACCACCGTCAAGGCGGTACTGAGTAGGGGAAAACGATACCCAGCTGGCGGGGCGGGGGCGCTGGTGGCGCTGCAGACCAGGGCTGCGGCGAGACGCTCACATCGCGGATCGTAACTCGATGTGCCGGCGCCGGAGCCGAGAACTGCTCATTACACGACCTGCCGTAGCTGGCCATCTATGTGCTCACTCACCGCACAGCGCCTTCACCGCTCGATCTTTAGCGTTCGTGTCGTCAACTATTTGCTGCCATGTCGCCGACATGCCGGTTTCGATGCTGGCCAATGCTGCCTGGGTTTGGAAGGACAGTGCCAACGCTTGTCCAGCGTCGCGGAGACTGGCGTCAAGCGATGGATCGGCAACCGCCGTTTCGAGTATCTGGGCACCATTGACCATGGCAATACGCGCCAAAGCAATCTCGCCGCCTGGGGCTGTATCGATTTGGGAAGCGCGAACAGCCAGTCGGTATCTCTCGCAGAACTGTACTTTTGCCGCAGCCCTCTCGCCGGTGGAGTACGTGGCCACGGGCGGGGCGGGCCGGTTGAGGCTAATGAGAACGCCCGCTATAGCCACTACAGCGGTGGCGATAAGGCCGATGGTTAGCGCGGCGATCGGCCGGCCACTGGGTCGACCAGGCGGCGGCGCGGGCCAAGGCGGTGGTGTCATCGTCACAGTGCGGATGGTAGCCCGCGACGCGATTCTGCGTTTACATCCGGGCTAGAACCGCGTTTAGTCGCCAGCGCAATTACAGAGACCTGGGGCGCTGGATTAATCGCCGCAGAGCTCATGCATCACGCGAACTTTAGCGTTCGCGTCGTTGATCGCTGCACCTAGCTGCGGGTCATCCTCCTCGCTGCCAGTGGCCACGGCGACGAGAGTCTGATAACTGAGTGCCAGAGCTTTTGCCGCGTCGCGGTACTGGAGGTCCAAGGCGGGGTCCATCGCAGCCGTCTCAAGGATCAGTGCACCATTGGTTGCCGAGAGGCGCGCGAGCGCAATGTTATTGGACGTGTTCGTCTCGATGTGCTCCGCGTTGGCTGCAAGCTTGTAACGAGCGCAGAGCCGGTCCTTCGCATCGGCCTTCTGTGCTGATGTGAAACCCGGTAGTGCGGCCGGCGCCGATCGGGTCAGAGAAACAACTGCCACTATCAACGCGGCTGCGGCCAACAACGCAGCAACCACCGCAACTATCGCTGTTGACCGCCCCCGTGACTGGGCGGGCGGCGGCGCAGGCCACGGTGGCGGTGTCATCGTCACAATCCGGATGTTAAACTCGAATCCGGCGACACACCGGTCGAATGCAGCGCGGCGACTAAAGGGAAATCCCCCTACCGCGCCAACGGCTTATAGAAAACCAGTCCGTTGCCCTTGTTGTCGTAGACCACGGCCCGACGCTCATGGGCATCGTCGTAGGGGCCTTTCACAATGCCGCCGCCGCTGGCTTCGATGGCCTTTGCCGCACCGTCGACGTCGTCGGTCTTGATGCCGACCACCACCTGCCCGTGGATGGGGTGGTCGACCGCGGTCGCCAGAGCCAGGGTCACCGAACCGCCGTCAAGGGCGGCGAAGTGCGCCCCGTCGCGAAACTTCAGCGGCATGCCCAGGGTCTCGCTGTAGAACTTGATCGATTCGTCCAGGTTGTCGGTGGACAAGACGATCATCCGGATGTCGTGGTCGCTCACTACTTCCTCCTGTGGTTCGATCTCGGTCCAGGCTAAGCCAGGGATACCGTCACCGGGTGGGTAAACGCCCGGGCTGTTTGGTTGGCCCCGGTGCTGGTGGGGCGGGAGCGAAACCGATGTGTTGGTCCCGACCGCCCAGAACGTCGCCCCCACCGCAAGGCGGGCCTGGCGCCCGTGGTCGTCGCCGGATGGGGCATAGCCCCTTGGTGGACAGCCGAATGAGTTCCTTAGTGCAGTACCGGATTTCGCCTGCGGATCACCGGCGGACCGAGGCGGCCGCAGCCGATGGATCGGCTGCGTGCGGCAAGCAAGCCCGGCGTGAACGCCGCTGCCCAGCGCCCCCGCGCGCAAATAATCTGCGCACCCGCCGGACCCGAGACATTAATCTAACCGCATGGCAATCGAAGCGCGGCCCGCGCTCAAACCGGACATCACACCACTGGCGCAGGCCTTGGGGCGGGCGTTTTACGACGACCCGGTGTCGATGTGGTTGTTACCCGATGACGACGCCCGCACCGGACAGCTGACGACGTTCTTCGGCACCTCGACCCGCTTCCACCACCTGGCCGGCGGCGGAGTCGAGGTGGCGTACGACGGTGCGGATGTCGGGGCGGCTGCGCTGTGGGATCCGCCCAACCGCTGGAAACAGTCGGTGTGGTCGCAGCTGCGGATGGTGCCGTCGTTGCTCTTGTCTCTGGGCTTTCGGCTCTCCCAGGGCCGCGCCCTGACCGATCTGCTGGATGCCAACCACCCCGACGAGCCGCACTGGTACCTGGCGGTGATCGGCAGCGACCCCGCGGTGCGGGGGCGCGGCTTCGGGCAGGCCGTCATGCAGCCGCGGCTGGATCGCTGTGACGCCGAGTTGTGCCCGGCCTACCTCGAGTCGAGCAAAGCGGAGAACGTGCCGTACTACGAGCGGTTCGGTTTCCGTGTGATCGGCGAGATCAAGGTGCCCAACGGCGGCCCGACGTTGTGGAAGATGTGGCGGGAGCCGCAGACGCCCTAGCCGGCCGGTGCGGCTCAGTCGCTGACGGTGTCGCCGAGGCGTTCAGCGGCGGCGAGGTAGTCCCGGGCGAACTCGAACACGACGTCGCGCGCCGGCTTCACCTTGTTCATCAGGCCCACGCCTTGGCCGACGAAGTAGGTCGAGAGGGCCTGCGCGCCCTGATGCCCGGTGGCCGCCAGCTTGTCGATGCGACGAAGCGTCGGCTCGGCCAGCATGGACTGCAGCGGCAACGGCAACGTCGGATGGCCCTTCTCGTTGGGCCGCCACGCGTCCGTCCAGTCCGAGACCAGCTGGCGAGCGGGCTTGCCGGTGCGCCCCGTGGAGCGGATGGTGTCCCGCGAGCTGGCCGCGAGCATCTTCTGCACGGTGTGCGGCGCGGTTTCGGCTTCCTCGGTGGTGAGCCACACCGAACCGGTCCAGGCACCGGCGGCGCCCAGCGCCACGCACGCCGCCATCTGGCGGCCGGTGACGATCCCCCCGGCGGCGAGCACGGGCACGGCGTCATCGATGGCCTCGATGACTTCGGGGACCACGACCAGCGTCGATACTTCGCCGCAGTGCCCGCCGGCCTCGGTGCCTTGAGCGACGATGAGGTCGACGCCGTGGGCCACCTGTTTGATGGCGTGCTCCTTGGCGCCCACCAGGGCCGCAACCGGGATGCCGTTGTCTTTTCCGGACTTGATCATGTAGTCCGGCGGGACGCCGAGCGCGTTGGCCATGAGGCGGATGGGATGGGAGACGGCAACTTCGAGCAGTTGCTCGCCGGCGCTGCCGGCCAGCAACGCCGATCCCAGGCGGGGGGTCTCGTCGGGCTCGATGTCGTGTTGGGCCAGCAGATCTGCGATGAATGACTTGTACTCGTCGGGGATCCGGCCGGAGAGTTGGCGGCCGGACAGGTTCTCGCCCTTGCCCTCGAACTTTGCCGGGACGATGATGTCGATGCCGTACGGCTTCCCCTTGACCTGCTCATCGATCCAGGTCAGCTCCTGATCCAGCTGTTCGGGGGTGTAGGCGGCGCCGCCGAGCACACCGAAGCCGCCCGCGTTCGTCACCGCCGCCACCACGTCGCGGCAGTGGCTGAAGGCGAACAGCGGAAAGTCGATGCCGTACTGCTCGCAGATGGGGGTCTTCACGGTTCCACCGCTCCTTCAGGGGACGAGATCACTGACCGGGACCTGGCCCGGCGAGGGCCCAGGTGACTGTCAGGACGCTATCGCAGCGCTCTGCGCCCTCGGCGAGGGGTGCGGAATTACCGCAAAACGCGTTGTGCCGCCAGGCAAGATGCTCTCGCCTGGCGGCACAACGTGCGTGTTGTCGGGCGGGTCAGGCCGCCAGTGCGTCCAGATCGAGGTCGAGCAGCGGAGTCACGTCGGCGTCGACCAGGTCCCCGCCGCCGAAGCCCTGGTCGGTCAGCAGAGCATCCAGCCAGGAGAACTCCGCGCTTCCCGGCGGGGGCAGCGGAGCGTCGGTCGGCGCGATCACCCCGGATCCCGTCAGGTAGGCGACGCCGCGCGCCATCAACTGCGTCACGTCCACAGTCAGGCCGCCGAAGAAGTCATTGATCTGTTGGCCGACAGCGGCCAGCCCGCTGATCAGGAAGATGTCCTGGTCGACGATGCCCTGCAGGAACTTGTCGATCTCGGTGACCAGCCCGTTGAGCACGTAGGGAATCGTGCCGACCACGGTGCGAAGGCCCAGCGCCAGGTCGTTGCCGATGTTGGGGTAGCCGTACATCGAGATCGCCGACAGCAGTGCCTGCTTGAGGTCGACGGGCTCCACCAGGCTTCCGGTGATCTCCGGGTCGGTGAACATCGGGGAACCGTCGAAGTCCGACCGCAGCGGAACGCCGAAGATCTGCAGGATTGTCGGCGTGATGTCGGCAATCGAGTAGTTCAGGTTCTGGCTGCCCGCCTGCGCCTCATTTCCGGCGAGGGAGAAGATGACGAACTGCGAAGTCTCATTGGGCGATTGGAAGCCGTGACCGAATCCCAGCGACTGCTGGTGGCCGTGGTCGGTGGTGACGATGACGGTCCACCCGTCGCCGGTTTCGGCCTGGGCCGCCGCGATCGCATCCATGATCTGCTGGATGTTCCCGCCGACATTGACGACGGCCTGCGCGTACTCCGCGGAGCCGCCCCCGAACGAGTGTCCGGCCTCATCGACCTGTACCTGGTAGGAGAAGATGAAGTTCGGAATGTCCGGGTTGGTCGTGGTCGCGAGGATCTGGGAGATGGTCTGTGCGGTGACCTCGGCATCGGTGTCGGCCCAGGACCCCTGGAAGGGGACGAAGAGGTTGTTGTCGGCCGGGTAGCCGCCGGCCTCGCCGATGTCGTTGATGTAGTCCCAGTCGGCGATCACCGAGGTGTTGACCTCGGGGCGGTAGTACTCGAGCAGGTTGAACACCGTGGGCCACGAGTTGTACGGCTCGGCCGAGAACACGTTGTTGATCACGCCGTGCTTGTCGTCCCACACGCCGGTCAGAATCGTCGACCAGGAGGGGCCGGAAATCGTGGTGTGGTTGACCTCGGTTGCCGCCCCGGTGATGCCCTGGTCCATCAGGGTCCGGAAGCCGCTGCCCTCGTCGTAGGCCAATTCCAGGATCTTGGACAGGTTGGTGCCGTCGGTACCGATCAGCAGCACGTTCTCGGCGGCCAACAACCAGTCGGCGGTGGTCGCCGACAGCCCTACCGGGGTCCCGACGGCGGCCCCGGTGCCGGCAACCAGGGTTGCAACGGCCACTCCCGACAGAAACTTCTTGGCGGATATCACGATCGGTTCCCCTTTGTCAGCAGTGATGGGGCTGATGCTCGAAGATACTAGCAGTTACCCAGCGAAAACTCAGGTTTCTCGGTAGGTCTCCTCACGCGAGGGAACCGTGGAAAAACCCGCGGCAGAGCGGGAAGCCCAAGCTTCGTGAGTGGACCGCGTCAGTCCACCAACACGTCGAGGTCGAGCACCGGCGGCACATCGACCTCGACCAGGTCGGGGACCCCGAGGTCGACGGCGGCCAAGGTCTGGTCGGCCAGCAACGCCTCCAGGGAACCGGTGAAATCGGCCGGCAGCGGCAGCGGTGCGTCGTTCGGCGGGGTGGCGCCGGCTCCGGTCAGGTATGCGACAGCGCGGCCCAAGTCGTTTGCCACGTCGATCACGAACCCGCCGACGGTGTTGAACACCCACTGGGCGCCCTGGGCCAGCCCGCTGATCAGGAAGATGTCCTGGTCGATGATCGACTGCAGGAAGTTGTTGACGGGGGGGAAGGCCCAGTCCCGCATGAAGTAGCCGGCACCGCCCGCCAGCGCACGAAGTCCCAGCATGAGGTGGGTACCGATGTCCGGGTAGCCGTAGGTGTTGATTGCGGCCTGCAGCGCCGCTTTCAGGTCATCGGGGAAGACGGTGCTGTTGAGCAATTCCGGGTCGAGCTGCATGGGGGTGCCGTCGAAGTCCGACCGCATGGGAATCCCGAAGGCCTGAAGAATCGTGGGCACGATGTCGACGGTCTGGTAGGCCAAGTTCTGGGCACCGGCCTGCTCCTCGTTCCCGGCCAGCGAGAACATGATGAAACTCGTCGTCTCATGAGGTGACTGGAGTCCGTGTCCGAGGCTGAAACCGGGCAGCTCCGGATTCGCCTGGTGGCCGTGGTCGGTGGTCAGGATGATGGTCCACTTGTCACCGGTGGCCGCCTCGGCCTGGGCCACTGCCTCCAGGATCAGTTTGAGGTTGCCGCCGACGTTGATGATGGCCTGCGTGTACTCGTCCGACTCGGCGCCGTAGGAGTGTCCGGCATGGTCGACCTGGGACTGGTAGGCGAACATGAAGTTCGAGAGCTCAGGATTGGTGGTGGTCGCCAGAATCCGGGAGATGGTCTCGCCGGTTGTCAGCGCATCCATCTCGGCCGACGAGGAACCGCCGGATATGGCGACGATGTTGTCGGCAGGGTAGTTGCCCGTGGAGGCGATCTCGGTGAACAGGCCCCGGCCGGAGATGACCGTGGTCTCGATTTCCGGCTTGTTGTACTCGATCAGGTTGAACACCGACGGCCAGGTTGTGTACGGCTCCGGACGGTAGATGTTGGTGACGATCCCATGCTTGTCGTCCCACACCCCGGTGAGGATGGTCGACCATGACGGCGTGGACAGCGTCTGGTGGCCGGTGAGGCTGGTGACAGCGGTAATGCCCCGGTCCGCCAGCATCTTGAAGCCGCTGTCGTCGTTGAAGGCGTACTCGAGGACCTTGTCGATGCGGGTTCCGTCGGTGCCGAGCAGCAGCACGTTCTCGGCGGCCAGCAGCCAATCGGCGGTCACGGTGGACATGCCCACCTGCGTGCCCACCACCGAACCCGTGCCGGCGACCAGGCTGGCGACGGCCGCACCACAGAGGAATCTCTTGATTGTTGTCACGATCGGGTCTCCAGGTCGAAGTGGTTGGTGTTGGCGCCGCCGGCTTCGGCGGATCAGCCCAACAGGGCCTCGAAGTCGAACAGCTCAGCCAGGTCGATATCCAGCAGGGACGGGTCGGAGAACTCGGCGCTGCCCGGCAGCGGCAGCGGTGCGTCCGTGGGCGCGACTACGCCCGAGCCGAGCAGGTACGCAACACCGTGCGCCAGCGTGTTGGTGACATCCACGGTCAGGCCGCCGAAGAAACCGTTGATCAGCTGAGCGCCCTCGGCCAGCCCACTGATCAGGAAGATGTCCTGGTCGACGATTCCCTGCAGGAATGTGTCGATCCCGGTCATGAACTTGTCGATGAAGTACGGCACGGACCCGACCACAGTCCGGATGGCGAGCTCGATGTCGTTGCCGATGTTCGGGTAGCCATACATCGCCAGCGCAGACAGGAGTGCCTGTTCCAGATCGACGGGCGTGACGTGGCTGTTCAGCACGGCCGGGTCGTCTGTCAGCGAGACGCCGTCGAAGTCCGAGCGCAGCGAGATGCCGAACAGCGACAAGATCGTCGGCGTGATGTCGGCGATCGAGTAGTTCAGGTTCTGGCTGCCGTCGGTCGCATCGTTGCCGGCTTGATCGAAGATGACGAACGACGACGTCTCGTTGGGTGATTGGAAGCCGTGGCCGATGCTCAGACCGGGCAGGGTCACCGTCTGCTGGTGGCCGTGGTCGGTGGTCACGATGATCGACCAGTCGTCCCCGGTGATCGCCTGCACCTGGGCGATTGCGGCCAGGATCTGCTGGAGGTTGCCTCCGAGATTCATGATGGCCTGCATGTACTCCTCCGACCCGCCGGCGAACTCGTGTCCGGCGTGGTCGGCCTGGCTCTGGTAGGAGAACAGGAAATTGGAGATGTCATCGGGGTTGTCCGCGGTGCCCAGGATCTGGGCGATGGTGAGCGCGGTGACTTCCGCGTCACTGTCGGCCGGGCTGTCCCCGGCCGGGACGAAGACGTTGTTGTCGACCGGGTATCCCCCGGACTCGGCCAGCTGGTTGAGGTATCCCCAGTTGCTGATGATCGTGGTGTTGATCTCGGGCTTGTTGTACTCGATCAGGTTGAACACCGACGGCCAGGCGTTGTACGGCTCGGACCGGAAAATGTTGTTGAAGACGCCGTGCTTGTCGTCCCACACGCCGGTGAGGACCGTCGACCAGGACGGTCCGGAGAGCGTCGTGTGGTTGATGATGCTTGCGGTTCCGGTGACGCCCTGTTCCATGGCCGTCTTGAACCCGCTGTCGTCGTTGTAGGCGTATTCCAAGACCTTGGAGAGGTTGACGCCGTCGAGACCGATCAGCAACACGTGCTCGGCGGTGAGCATCCAGTCGGCGGTCACTGACGACAGGCCCACCTGGGCCCCTACCGCTGCTCCCGAGCCCGCAACCAGGCTGGCGACGGCCGCACCGCACAGAAACTGCTTCACCTTTGTCACGATCAATTCCCTCACCGGAGTCTGCGGACACTTGGCGGTGATGCTAGCAGCTAGCCCCCAGGAAAAATTAAGCTTAGCGTCCCGGTTCGCTCATTTGCCCAGTAAGTTACTGAGGAATCAACGTTGTCGTCGAGGGGTCGGCGGGTCCAGGCGCCTGTGGACTAGGGAACGTCCCTGTCGCTGACCAATGTCGCGCGGAACTGCATCGCCCGGTAGGGCCAGCCCCGCGCGGTGTGCCACTGCGAGACCATCAGGCCCACCCCGCCGGGGTGATCCACCCGGGAACGCGGCAGCACGTAGCCCCCGTAGAGCTGGGCGATGCCGCGTGCGTGGTCTTCGTCCTCCCAGCCGCAACCGAGCAGCGGAAGCTGCAGCCGTGCCCCGGCCAGATCCGCCGCGGGCGACTCCAGCACCCGGTAACCCAGGGCATAGTGCGACGAGATGAACCCGCCGAGAACCCAGGTGCGCGGGGCCAGCCGGCGCAGGGACAGCTCTCCCCAGGTCTCGCCGGGTGGGGTGACCGGAACCGGGGGGCGGCCCCATGCGCGGCGCTCGCCGCGATAGCCCCAGCCGGAGTACTTGCGAGGATCCCCGAGATGTGCGGGGCGCACGCGCTGCAGGATGACGCCTTTGTCGCGCTGGAACCCGGTCGAGACCACATACACCCAACCGTCTTCGGGGTCGTAGTCCCAGGACCAGCACTGGGCGTGTCCGCGATGCAGTCGGGCTGCAAACCGTGTTCCGACGTTGTGCCAGGAGACGCCGTTGTCGGCCGACTGCCAGATCTCAGTCCACGCCACGTGGCCAAAGCCGCGGTTGACGATCGCGTGCAAGTAGAGCATCTGCTCCACTCGGAGCAGATCCGACGGGATCACGGTGCTGATGGCGTCGCGGTCGCGCCACGAGACCGGTTCGCGGTGCCGGTAGTGCCACAGTTGGCGGGCGTAGTGCGCCTCAATGCCGCCGGCCCGGTGGTAACGGATCCGATGGGTGGCGTCGCCGGTGCCGATCAGGATCACCGGGGAGCGCCAATCGCCCTGGCCGACACGGTCGCCGGCGAAGGTGTCGCCGAACACCGACACCAGCGTTCCGTTAGGCGCCAGCACCGACGCGCCGAGGTCTGCGCAGGTCGCGCCCCACCTGTCGGTGATGCCCGGGCCGGTGACGTCGGCCAGCTTCCCAGGGGCATTCCGAGCGGCGGGGCGCACGGGTTCAGGGCTTGCTGCGCCAGCCGCCGGCGCCCACTGCGATCATTCGAAGTTGTTTGACCGCAACGCTTTTGATCTCGGTGAGCGTCTCGGGATCGGGGGAGTCTTCGATGGCTTCGGCGGTGACGATCATCGCGTTGACGAACAGTCCCGCCAGGATGTTGAGATCCTCGGAGCTCCAGGCACTGAATGCGGGGAAGCGCGCCAGGTCGGTGGCAAGTTCGGAGGTGATCAGCCGGATCTCGGTGCGGATCGCGTAGCGCAGCACGGTCATTCCGCCGAAGCGCTCCCGGTTGATGAACCGCCAGTACTCCCGGCGGGAGCTGACGCTTTCGACCAGGACATCCACGGAGGACTCGATGATCCGGCTGGGGTCCACGCCGCCGGCCCGGGCCTCGCGCAGAGTCTCACGCAGTGCCCGAAACGACTCGTCGATGAGCACCAGACCCAGGGCGTCCATCGACTCGAAATGGCGATAGAAAGCGGCCGGAACGATGTGCGCAGCCCGTGTCACCTCGCGCAGGCTCAGCGCACTGAAGCTACGTTCGTCCACCAGGGTCAGCGCCGCGCCGATGATGGCCCGGCGGGTGACCTCCTTGCGTTCCTCGCGGGAAACCCGCTCCGGCTGCTGCTCGGGGCGCGGCGGACGCTCAGGGCGGGCTGCACGCTCGGTCCGCGGTGGCCGCGTGCGCCCACTTCTGGAATTCGGCGTACGACTGTTCACTGTTGTGAAGCGTAACACATCGGGCAAAGAAGCCTTGACTCGTTGTGAACGAGTGTTCACTGTGTACATATGTTCACTCAAACGTTGACGCGGCGGGTCCTGGGTTCCAGCCTGGTCGATCTGCTCACCGGCCCCCACGGGGTCGACCGCTACACCGAACTGGTGTCGCCGACATGGTCGCGACATGCCCGCGCCCGGGTGGTGGAGGTCCGCCGCAGTACCCCGCGCAGCGTGACGCTGCTCCTGCAACCCAACGACGCGTTCGCTGGTTTCAAGGCCGGCCAACACGTCAACCTGTCCGTCGACATTGACGGGCGCCGGCGCACCCGCTGCTACTCGCCGGCAAGCGCCGAGGGCCAGCGGCTGCTCGAGCTCACCATCGGCCGCCACGAAGGGGGCCTGGTCTCGGAGCACCTCTACCGCAACGCCCGGCCCGGGATGGTCGTCGGCCTGGACCGGCCCGCCGGTGACTTCGTACTTCCCGCGATCCGCCCCCGCCGGATTCTGCTGATCTCCGGTGGCAGCGGCATCACCCCGGTGATGTCGATGCTGCGCACGCTCAACGCCGAGCGATACGCGGGCCGGGTGGCGTTCCTGCACTACGCCCGCAGTAGTGAGGAGGCCTGCTACCGCGACGAACTCTCGGCCATGCCGCGAGTCCGCGTCCTGCACGGTTACACCCGCATGCCCGACGCCGGCGACCTGCGGGGCCATTTCGGTGCCGAACACCTGCAGGCCGCCATGCCAGACGCCGAGGCGGTCTATGTGTGCGGTCCACCCAGCCTGGTGGCAGCGGTGCGCGAGCAGCGCCCCGACGCGATCTCGGAGAGCTTCGTGCCGCCGGAGTTCGCGCCGGCCGGCGCCTCCGGTGGGCGGGTGACATTCCTCGACAGCACCGTCGCGGTGGTCGATGACGGCCGGCCCCTGTTGGAACAGGCCGAAGCCGCCGGACTGAAACCGGCCAGCGGCTGCCGGATGGGCATCTGCCACAGCTGCACGTGCCGCAAATCCGTGGGCACGGTTCGCAACCTGATCACGGGAGCGCTTTCCAGTGCGGAGAGCGAAGACATCCAGATCTGCGTTTCGGTGCCCGTCGGTGACGTTGAGATCGACCTCTAGAAAGGAGCCAACCATGTCCGTATCAGTTCTGACCCCCGACCAGGTGACGGCGCCCGAACAGCTCACCGAGGTTGTTCGCACCGACCAGCCCGCGCGGCTCGACGCCTTCGGCGCCGAACTCGACGCCCTGCGTCAGCGTGTCCTCGACGACCTCGGCGAGCGTGACGCCGACTACATCCATCGCGTCATCAAGGCGCAGCGCGCCTTGGAGGTCGGCGGGCGCGCCCTGCTGTTCTTCGGCATCCTCCCGCCGGCCTGGCTGGCCGGCACGGCCATGCTCGGCTTGTCGAAGATCCTCGACAACATGGAGATCGGTCACAACGTCATGCACGGCCAGTACGACTGGATGGGCGAACCGGCGTTGTACGGCAAGCATTTCGAGTGGGACACTGCCTGCCCCGCCGATCAGTGGCGGCACTCGCACAACTACATGCACCACACCTACACCAACATCGTCGGGATGGACCGCGACGTCGGCTACGGCATCCTGCGGATGAGCGACAAGCAGCCCTGGGAGCCCTACTTCCTGGGCAACCCGCTGTACGCCTTCTTGCTGATGGTGCTGTTCCAGTACGGAGTCGCGGTGCACGAACTGGAAGCCGAACGCATCCGCGCCGGTGAGATCGGGTTGGCCGACAAGCGGGAAATGCTGCGGGAGACCTGGCAGAAGGTGCGGCGCCAGACCCTCAAGGACTATGTAGCCTTCCCGCTGTTGGCGGGGCCGTTCGCGCCGCTGGTGTTTGCCGGAAACCTGACCGCCAACCTGATGCGCAACGTGTGGGCCTACATGATCATTTTCTGCGGGCACTTTCCCGAGGGCACCCAGGAGTTCACCGTCGAAGAGGCCGTGAACGAGTCGCGGGGCATGTGGTACTACCGCCAGATCCTCGGTTCGGCAAACCTGACCGGCGGCAAGTGGTTTCACGTCCTGACCGGCAACCTGTCGTTTCAGGTCGAGCATCACCTGTTTCCCGACCTGCCGGCGCACCGGTATGCCGAAATCGCACCGCAGGTACGCGAGATCTGCGAGCGCTACGGCGTGCCCTACAACGCCGGGCCGTTGCTCAAGCAGTTCGGCAGCGTGGTCCGCAAGATCTGCAAACTGGCACTGCCCTGGAGCTGAGTCAGCCCCGGGGGCCCAGTAGTGCGATCGACGCGTCGATGGCCGGCTCGGTGATCACGCCGATATCGGTGCCGTCCTCGACAGCCAGGGCGGTGAGCTCGCGCAGGCCGCCCAGCAGAATCACCGCCAGGGCCGGACTCAACGGCGGAAGGTTCGCCCGGCGAAACCCGGGACTGCCGCTGAGCTCGATCAGCAGGTTCGACATCAACTCCAGACCGTGGCGCTGGGCCGGCCGGGCAACCTCGCCCAGCGACGGCATATCGCGAATCCAGCTCAAGGTGATCGCCGGTCGCGCGCGGATCTTGGCGACGTAGGCCTGGACCGCCTGACGGATCTGGACCTGCCATTCGGCCTGGGGGTCCACCGCGGTCTGGATTCGCAGAGCCAATTCCTCGTTGTCCACGCGCAGCAGCTCCAGGAAGCACTCCTCCTTGCTGGCGAAGTGGTCGTAGAAGGTGCGCTTGGAGGTGCGGGCGGCGCGCACGATCTCAGCGACGGTGCTGGCCCGGTACCCGCGCTCGGTGATCGAATCGGCCAGCCCGTCGAGCAGTCGGCGGCGGAACGGGTCGACGGCGTCGGTCGCCGGGGCATCGATTGCCGGGATCGTCATCGCCCCACCTCCCCGCGGGTAAGCCTTGCCGCTGACTGGCACTTGAGAGTACCGTGTCCCTCACCGATTTGGTACGCCCCAGTACCACGGCTCACGTCGGGAGGCGTCGCATGACCCATATGGTTGCCGGGACGGCCGCGGACGCCATCGAGCCCCCCGACCCCCCGGCGATCAACCTGCCGCCCGGTCCGCGTAACTCCAAGCTGACGGCGGGACTGCTGTTCATCGTGTCCCGCCGCCGGGCCCTGCTGGGTCTGACCCGGCGCTACGGCGCCGCCTTCACCCTCGACGTTCCGATGTTCGGGCCGACGGTCTTTGTGACCGATCCCGAATTGGCCAGGCAGGTCCTGCTGACCAGCCCGGAGGATCTGGGCAACATCCAGCCCAACCTGTCGCGGATCCTGGGGGAAGGGTCGGTGTTCGCCCTGGACGGTGCGGCACATCGGCGGCGGCGCAACCTGTTGAGCCCGCCGTTTCACGGCAAGCGGGTGCGGGCCTACGAGCAGATCATCGTCGAGGAGACTCTGCGCGAGATGGCCACCTGGCCCATCGGAGAGCCGTTCGACACCTTTCGGCCGATGAACAGGATCACCATCAACGTGATCCTGCGGGCGATCTTCGGGGCGCAAGGCGCCGACCTGGACAAGCTGCGGATCGGCCTGCCCAAGTGGGTGACGCTGGGTTCGCGCCTTGCGGCACTGCCGATTCCGATCCGCCACTACGGCCGGTTCACCCCATGGGGCCGGCTGGCCGCCTGGCGCGCCGAGTACGAGGTCGTCTTGGACAAGCTGATCGCCGACGTTCGCGCCGATCCCGACTTCGAGAACCGTTCGGATGTGCTGACCCTGCTCTTGGGCAGCACCTACGAAGACGGCACGGCCATGACCCGCAAGGAGATCGGCGACGAGTTGCTGACCCTGCTGGCCGCCGGGCACGAGACCACGGCATCGACGATGGCCTGGGTCTTCGAGCGGCTGAGTCGCCATCCAGGGCTCCTCGACGAACTGACCGCTGAGGCAGATGCCGGCGGTAACGCGTTGCGGCGTGCCGCCATTCGCGAGGTGCAGCGGGTGCGCACCGTGATCGACTTCTCGGGACGGCATGTCTACGCACCCAGCGTCACGATCGGCGAGTGGGTGATCCCGCGGGGGTACTCGGTGATCGTGGCGATCAACGAGATCCACCGAAACCCCGGCGCATTCGACGACCCCGACGGGTTCGATCCCCAGCGCTACCTCACCGCCAGCCCGTCGGCGTTCGAGTGGCTGCCCTACGGCGGCGGAACCCGACGGTGCCCGGGCTCGACATTCGCCAACGTGGAGATGGATCTGGTGCTGCGCACGGTGCTGCAGCGCCTGGCCATCGAGCCCACCACAGCGCCGGGCGAGAAGTTCCACTCCCGGGGTGTGGCCTTCACACCCAAGAACGGCGGCCGGATCACCGTGCGCCGCCGCGACTGACGCCGCTTAGCGCTGGGGCGCCAGCTGCCAGTCCGGACGGATGTAGTGACAGGTGTAGCCGCCCGGGAAACGTTCCAGGTAGTCCTGGTGCTCGGGTTCGGCCTCCCAGAACTCACCGGCCGGGCTGACCTCGGTCACCACCTTGCCCGGCCATCGGCCCGACGCCTCTACGTCGGCGATGGTGTCGAGCGCGATCTGGCGCTGCTGCTCATTGAGGTAGAAGATCGCCGACCGGTAGCTGGTCCCGATGTCATTGCCCTGCCGATTGGGGGTGGTCGGGTCGTGAATGGCGAAGAAGAACTCCAACAGGCTGCGGTAGTCGGTCGCCGCGGGATCGAAGGTGATCTCGATGGCTTCGGCGTGGGTGCCGTGATTGCGGTAGGTGGCGTTGGGCACGTCGCCGCCGGTGTAGCCAACCCGGGTGGACACCACCCCGGGCAGCTTGCGGATCAGGTCCTGCATGCCCCAGAAGCAGCCGCCGGCCAGTATCGCTCTGTCGTAGTTGGTCATGCCTCGATTATCCGCGGCTATCCCCGTGCCGCCAGCGGATAGGAGCGGTAGCTGGTCAACACCGCGCTCGGCTCCCGATACGGCGGGGCCTGTGCTGTCAGCTGCGGGAACCGGTCGAACAGCGCCAGCAGCCCCAACCGGATCTGCATGCGGGCCAGTGGGGCGCCCAGGCAGACGTGGGGACCGAAGCCGAACCCCAGGTGGCCGGTTTGAGATCGGGTCAGGTCGAGCCGATCCGGTTCGGGGAAGACCGCCGGGTCTCGGTTGGCGGCAGCCAATCCGAGCAGGATCGGCGCGCCGGTGTCGATCACCACCGTCTCGTTCCCGCGGGCGATCTCGATGGGTGCGCCCGCCACCCGGGAGATCATCAGCGCCGGACTGATCATCCGCACCAGTTCATCGACGGCGTGCGGAGCGGCGGCGGAGTCGGCCAGCAGGTTGCGCTGCCCAGGGCTGCCGATCAGCAGCGCGGCCGCCCCGGTCAAGACGGCCGTAGTGGTGTCATGGCCGGCCGACAGCAAGAAGATGGCGTTGTGCAGCAGTTCGTCATCGGACACCGGCAATCCGCTGGTGGCCACCACCGACAGCAGGTCGTGGCCCGGGTCGGTGCGGCGCAGCGCCAGCAGGTCGGCGAGCAGGGCCTTCATCCCCGCGGCGGCGTCATCGGCGGCGGTGAACACCGCGCGCGGTGCGGCCGGCTCCAGTGCCGCGATCAGCGCCAGCGACCAGGCCGCCAAATTGTCCAGTTCGCTGTCGGGCACCCCCAGCAGGGTGGCGATCGCCCCCAGCGGCAAGGGCTTGGCGAACTGCGCCACCAAGTCGAAGCCGTCCCGATCCAGCCCCGCCGCCAAGGACCGGGCGCGGGCCGCGACTTCGGCTTCGAAGGACGCCAGCGCCCGCGGTGTGAACGCCCGGGACAGCGGTGCCCGCAGCCGGCGGTGATCGTCTCCGGAGCGGTAGAACAAATTGTGCTCCACGTGCGCCAGGTACGGGCGTCCCGGATCGAGCTTGCCGCGGTACAGATTTCGCCGATCGGTGCTCACCCGGTCATCGCGCAGCATCGCCAGCACGTCGGCGTAGCGGGTAAGCACCCACAGGCCTTGGCTGTTGCGGTGGACCGGATCGGCTTCGGCGAACCGCCGCTGGTAGGCCAGCGGATCAGCATGCAGGTCCGGGTCCCGGAAGTCGAAGTCGAGTTCCCCCATCAGGTGCGTTCGGCGATCCAGGACGCCACCAGATCCGCGCACACGGCCCGGCTGTCCGTCGGTTGTTCGAGGTAGTGATCGCCGGCGATGAAGTGGAGTTGCTTGTCGGTGCTGGCCAGCGAGTCGTGGATGTGGTGGGCGTCGCTGGGGAAGACTCCGGTGTCGGCGGTGCCCTGGATCACCAAGGAGGGCAACGTAATCCGTCCTAGATGCGGGGCGCCCTGGCAGAAGGAGGTCTGCAGGCTCCACATGGACAGCCAGGTCCGCAGCGTGCAGTGCGCGGCGATGTTGTACGGGGAGCGGTTCGCGCGGCGCGGATCACCCAGGTAGCACTGGTTGAGCGGGCGGTCCGACGGGTCCAGCGAGGGGTCGAGGTAGCGCGGGTCCGCCCACACCCGGTGCACCGAGAAGGCGCGGTCGTAGGCGCCGCCTGCCTTCAGCCGCTTCAACTCTGCCTGCGCCCACGCGGTGATCCGGTCGTTGCGGTCCCGCTGGGCCTGGCGGTAACGGGCGATGAATTCCGGGGTGTAGGGCGGTGCGTTCTCCTCGGCGTACATGTCCAAAGACGGATCACACGACAGCGGGTCGGACTCGTCGGTCACCGAGGGGTCGATCCACGCGGTCAACACCTCCGGCCGTCCGGCGTGGGCCTGGGTGGAGACGTACAGGTCGCCGGGGGGCAGGGCGTTGACCGCGTCGGGAACCGGGCCGCCGCCCACGGCGGTGATGTGCGGGTCGACGGACTGAGACTGGTAGGCGGCCATCAAAGAGCCGCCGCCGGAGTTGCCGAGCAGGACGACCACGTCCACACCGCGTTCTTCGCGCAGCCAGCGCACCCCGGCCGCGATGTCCAGCAGGGCATGTTCGAGCAGAAACAGCGACTCGCCGCTGCGGTAGCGGGTGTTCCAACCCAGGAAGCCGTAGCCGCGCTCGGCGATGAGCGGCGCCAGGTAGTGCTCGGCGAAGTCCACGTTGTAGTGGCTGGCGATCACCGCCACCTTCGGAGCGGCACCGCTCGGCGTCCAGTACAACCCCTGGGCGGGGTGATAACCGGCGGGGTTGACCACTCCCGACGCCGAGGTGAGCGAAACGAATTCGCGGGTTACTGCCACTACATCACTCCTTCGATCATGAACCGTCATCACGCCAGGTCACCGAGCGGTACCACGTGTCGGTGAGCGTCTTGATTGCTGCTTCTTCGTCCAGTTCGCGCCCGGCGACGTCGCCGCCCGCCACCAGCCAGACGTAGGTGAAGTTGTTGAGCATGGCGACGATGGCCGAGCCGACCAGCTCCGGGTCCGCATCGGAGGCAAAGCCCTTGCGCTGCGCCATCCGTACCGTCTGCGCCACCCAGTCGATCGCATCGGCGCACATGTCGCGCCAGCGCTGGGCGAACTCGTCGTTGATCATTGCCAGCTGGAACACCCCGACCATGACGCCGCGATGTTCGCGGTAGGTGTTCCAGTGCGCCCGTACCGACTCCTCGATGATCTCGCGCAGATCCTGACCCGGGTGCAAGGCCTGCACCGCACGGCTTTTGGCCAACGCGCGAAAATCCTCGGCCAGCGACGCCAGCAGGTCTTCCTTGGATTCGAAATAGTGATAGAACGACGCCGGCGAGCGCCTGGCCGTCGAGGTGATGTCGGTGATGGTCGTCTTGAAGAAGCCTTTGCGGGCGATCACCTCACGGGCCGCCTGCTCCAGGCGCGCCTGGGTGTCGCGACCGCGGACGGTGGGACGGGCGGCCGTGACGTCCGGGGGCGCGCCGTCGGACGGTGTCATCCCGGTTCCGTCCGGTCCAGGTCGGCTACCAGGTCCGCCAGCCGGCGTTCACCGGCGGGTGTCTGACCGCCCGCGGCCAGGAAACGCCGCATCTTCGGCAGCGCGGCACCACGGCCGAGCACCGACGCGAACGCCGAGCGCTCCGCCGCCAGGCCCGCGGCGACGTCCGGGGCGGCCAGGGTGGTCTTGATGTCGGCGATGTCGGCCAGCGGCACCGTGGCGATCCGGGTCACCAGCCGGTCGAGGAACGGTGCGACGGCGTCGGGGGCCAGTGCCCGGTTGACCAGCCCGTAGCGTTCGGCCAGCCCGGCATCGAGGTCGTCATGGGCGAGGATGACCTCCAACGCGCGGCCCCGTCCCAGCAGCCGAAGCAGGTGCTGCGGACCCGAACCGGCCGGGATGACCCCGATCCCGGTCTCGATCTGATTGAACACCGCCCGGCCGGTGACAGCGAACCGCAGATCGAGGTTGACCAGCAGCTCCATCCCGCCGCCGGCCACCCGCCCGGCGACCACCCCCACGGTGACCTGGTCGAGTGCACGGAAGGCGCCGGCCAGGTCTTGAAAAGAGCCGACGGCCGCCTCGGGGTCGTCGACCGAGGCGGCCAGCAGAGCCAGGTCGACGTGGGCGATGAAGAAGTCGGGGTTTGCACTTTCCAGTACCACCACCCGGATGTCCCGGCCGGCCGGTGACCGCAACCAATTCACCAGGCGCCACAGGTCGCCCATCATCGCGGCGTCCATCATGTTGATCTCGCCGTGATCGATGAGCACTCGAACCGCCGGCCCGGTGCGGGTGACGGCCAGCGTGGTCAGCGAATCCAGGCCCATGGGGTGCGGGCTCAGCCGAGGCGGGTGGTGGTCGAGCTCGACGTGACCACTTTGGGATCCGCCGCTCGGGCGGTGCTTGTCAGCAAGGCGCGCGCCTTCTCCGGGTCGCTTTCGAAACCGGGTGTGTCGCGGCACAATTCGACCATGATCCCGTTGGGATCCAGGTAGTACAGCGAGTGGCACCAGCCGTGGTCGACATCCATCAACGCCTTGACCCCGGCGGCGTCCATGCGGGCCCGGACTTCGTTCTGCTTCTCCTCGGTTGCCCGGAAGGCCACGTGATTCACCCAGACCGGCAGCCCGTTCGGGCGTGAGAGCGAACTCGACCAGTCGGGCTTCTCGCCGACTCCGTGCAGGTCGAAGAAGGCGATGCAGGATCCGTCGCCGAGGTCGTAGAACACATGCCGGAAGTAGCCGTCCTGCAGGTGCTCGACCTCGGTGTGCACCAGCGGGAATCCCAGCAGGTCCTCGTAGAAATGGTGAGTGGCTTCCAGGTCTGCGCAGGCGTAGGCCGCGTGATGCAGGCCGACGGCGGGTTTGGGGGCAGTCACGTGGGCGGTTACCTCCTCACGGCCCGCGGTGGGCCGGCGGCGCCACCGTAACACCGTTTCGAATTTAAACCCAGATTCGATTTCGGTGGCGTCCGCTCTCGACAACACTGCTAGAACGTGTTCTAGTTCATCGCATGACGAATCCGCAGTTCAGCCGTGCAGAACTGGCGGCCGCATTCGATGTGTTCGAGCAGACCGTCGCCCGCGCCGCCGAAACCAAGGACTGGGACGCCTGGGCCGGCCATTACACCCCTGACGTCGAATATGTCGAGCATGCGATGGGAACCATGCACGGGCGCGACGAGGTGCGCAGCTGGATCCGCAAGACCATGTCCAGCTTCCCGGGCAGCCACATGACCGAATTTCCGTCAGTGTGGTCGGTCATCGACGAGGCCGGCGGCCGCATCATCTGCGAACTGGACAATCCGATGCGCGATCCGGGCGACGGCACCATCATCAGCGCGACCAACATCTCGATCATCACCTACGCCGGTGACGGCCTGTGGCGCCGCCAGGAGGACGTCTACAACCCACTGCGCTTCGTCTCCGCGACGATGAAGTGGTGCCGCAAAGCCCAGGAACTGGGCACCCTCGACGATGAAGCGGCCGCCTGGATGCGGCAGTTCGGAGGCAACGCGTGAGCCCCAAGCCCAAGCTGGTCATCGGCGCCAACGGATTTTTGGGGTCGCACGTCACGCGGCAGCTTGTCGACGCCGGCGAAGACGTGCGGGTCATGGTGCGTCCGAACGCCAACACCATCGCCATCGACCACCTCGACGTCACCCGGTTCCACGGCGACGTCTTCGACTCCGCCACGTTGGCGCAGGCGATGGCCGGTTGCGACGACGTCTACTACTGCGTGGTCGACACGCGCGCCTGGCTGCGCGATCCCAGCCCGCTGTTTCGCACCAACGTTGAGGGCACCCGCAACGTGCTGGCGGTCGCCAAAGACGCCGGGCTGCGCCGGTTCGTGTTCACCAGCAGCTACGCCACGGTGGGCCGGCGCCGCGGCCGCGTGGCCACCGAGGACGACATCATCGACCAGCCTGGCCTGACGCCCTATGTGCAGTCCCGGGTACAGGCCGAGGAACTGGTGCTGCGCAGCGTCGCCGAGGCGGGCGTGCCCGCGGTGGCGATGTGCGTGTCGACCACCTACGGCGACGGCGACTGGGGCCGGACGCCGCACGGGGCGTTCATCGCCGGGGCGGCCTTCGGCAAACTGCCGTTTCTCATGAAGGGGATCGAGCTTGAAGTGGTCGGGGTCGACGACGCCGCCCGCGCAATGATTCTGGCCGCCGAGCGGGGCCGCAATGGACAGCGCTACCTGATCTCCGAGCGGCTGATTGCGCTGCAGGAGGTGGTAGAGATCGCGGCCGACGAAGCCGGTGTGCCCCCGCCGGCGCGCTCGATCTCGGTGCCGGTCCTGTATGCGCTGGGCGCACTGGGCAGCCTTCGGGCGCGGTTGACGGGCAAGGACGCCGAGCTGAGCCTGAAGTCGGTTCAGATGATGCGCGCCGAGGCGCCGGTGGATCACAGCAAGGCGGTACGTGAGCTCGGCTGGCAGCCACGACCGGTCGAGGAATCGATCCGGGAGGCGGCGCGTTTCTGGGTGAAGCTGCGCGATGCCAGAAAGCGAGGTAGCCCCGCATGACCCCACGACCGATCCACACCCCGACCGCCGAATATCCGATCACCGTGACCCCGACGGGTCGACGGGTCACGGTGCGCATCGGCGGCGAGCTCGTCGCCGACAGCGCCGACGCCCTGACGCTGCAGGAATCCACGCGTCCTGCCGTCCAGTACATTCCGCTGGCCGATGTGCGGCGCGACATGCTCACTCGGACCGCGACCACCAGCTACTGCCCGTTCAAGGGCGATGCCGCCTACTACAGCGTGAACACCCCGGACGGCCAGACCGTCGCCGATGCGGCGTGGACCTACGAACAGCCGTTTCCGGCGGTCGCGGATATCGCCGGACACATCGCGTTCTACCCGGCCAAGGCAGATATCGCCGTCGCCGACGCCTAGAGGCCCAGCACCTGGCCGGCGTACCGGGTATCGGTGAACTCGCGGACCGAGACGATCCGCCCATCATGGGTGTCGATGATGAACACCACCGGACTGTCATAGTGCGAACCGTCGGCGGTCACACAGTCACCCAACGCTTCGATCACGACTGTTTCGTGTTCGTTGATGCAGCGCAGCAGGTCCAGGCCCACCCGCAGGCCCATTCGGCGCTGCTCGACCTGCAGCCGCAGCGCGTCCTTGTCGATGGCCTCGCGGGTCAGGATGCTCCAGTAGGTGAAATCGTCACTGACCAGCGTGAAGATCTCATCGAGGTCATCGTCGCCACAAAGGCCCTGCAGAAACATCCATGCCAGTTCCGCCTGCGGATCATCAAAAGGGGTGGACACCACACCATCGTGGCGTGGCCGCGCGCGGCGGTCAACGCGGGCCGGCAATCCTTATGATCGCGTCATCAGTACTTCGCTTTGCCGCACCGTCGTCTTCCCCGGCCCGGCCAGTCCCGGGCTGACGTTGGCCCCGCTGCGCCGCGGGCCGGGCGACCCGTGCCTGCAGATGGCCGACGGCGCGATCTGGCGAACCAGCCTGATGCCCAGCGGGCCGGTGACTGCGCGCATCACCCGAGCGGCTCCCGACGCGGTGGACTGTGCTGCGTGGGGCGCCGGTGCCGCGGAGTTCCTCGAAGGGTTACCGGGTTTGCTGGGCGTCCATGACGAGGCGGCGGACTTCGCCCCGACCGAGCCGACGGTGCGTGCCGCCCACCGGCGGGTGCCGCACCTGCGGCTCGGCCGCACCGGCCGAGTGCTCGAGTCGCTCATCCCCGCGGTGCTCGAGCAACGAGTGCCCGGGGTCGATGCCTTTCAGGCCTGGCGGATGCTGGTCACCGAGTTCGGCTCGCCGGCACCCGGCCCGGCGCCGGAACTCATGCGGGTGCCGCCGCCGGCGCAGACCTGGCGGAGCATCCCATCGTGGAAGTTCCACCGCGCCAACGTTGATGGGGGACGGGCCCGCACCATCGTGGGTTGCGCGCAACGTGCGGTCGCCTTGGAAAAGCTGGCGAGCCGCCCCGCCGCCCAGGCCCGTGCGGCGCTGATGTCGCTGCCCGGCGTGGGGCAGTGGACCGCGGCCGAAACCGCGCAGCGGGCATTCGGCGATGCCGATGCCCTGTCGGTCGGCGACTATCACCTGGCAACGATGGTCGGCCGTACGCTACTCGGGCATCCGATCGATGACGCCGCGATGACCGAACTTCTGGAGCCGATGCGGCCGCACCGGCACCGGGTGGTGCGGTTGCTGATCGAAAGCGGTCTGGCTGTGAGTCAACGACGTGGCCCGCGATTGGCGCTACAACGCATCAGCTCGTTGTAGACGACGCCCCGCGGGGGCTGTCGATGCCGGCGGGAAACCGGCCGGTGTCGAGCGCAGTGAGCAACTGTGCGGTGATCCACGCCATCGTGGAGTTGTCGCGGGGCAGCAGAGCCTGCTCGTAGCCCACCAGCAGGTACATCGCGCAGCTGGCGAACAGATGCGCCGAGCGCTGGTTATGCAGGATTTCCAGGGCCGACTCGAAGACGATGTCGTAGCGGTGCTGATCCACCTCGGCCTGCACCGCATGGACTCGGGGATCCGCCGAGCCCCAGGCGCGGATCGCGGATTCGGCGCTGTGCGGCAACGTCAGTCCGAGCTGGATCAGGGTGTCGAGGCGCTGCCGGGGATCGGGTATCGCCCGCGCGGACTCCGCCTGCTGGATCGTGCGGACTTCCCGCCAGTGCTGGACCAGCTCGCGCGTGTACACCGGCCAACTGGTGAAGTAGTGGTAGAACGAGCCCGTCGTCACGCCGAGCCGATTGCACACTTCGGCCAGCTTGAGGCCCCCGTGGCCAAGCTCGGCAAGCACCTCGAGTCCTGTCTCGAAGTACGCCTGACGGGAGAGAATCGCGGCCATAAGTTGACTTTAGTTGGCCGGACGCCATTGGTATACAGCACAGCGAACTATTAAGTTAATCTGCATTTTGCAATTCCGGGTGGACACCAGCCCTGCCCGTGAAACACTTGTCCGGTGCCGAATTCTGCATTCCGCAGAGTGGGGCGGCCTCGGGGGGCGCGCTCCGGCGTGACGCGTGAGCGCATCGTGTCCGCCGCCAGCGGTGTGTTCGGCGAAGTCGGTTACCACGCAACGACGTTTCAGGCCGTGGCGGAACGCGCGCAGGTCACCCGGCCGGCCGTCAACCATTACTTCCCGCGCAAGCAGCTGCTCTATCAGGAGGTTCTGACCCAGGCGGCGGCCCTGCTCCAGAAGGCCGTCGAGGAGGCGCGTTCGCAACGCACCCTGGTGGGGCAGCTGTCGTCGGTGGTGGCGTCGTTCGTCCGGCTCGCCGAAGAAAACCACACGGTGGCGGCGTTCGTGGTCACCGCCGTGGTGGACGCCCAGCGTGATCCCGCCTTGCGGTCGCTGGTCGGTGCCATTCAACTGCCGACGCAATCATTCCTGGTCGAGGCGCTCAGCGAGGCGATCGAGCGGGGAGAGCTGGTCACCGACTCGGGCGTCGCCGAGTTGACCGAGATGCTGCTGGCCGTGTTGTGGGGGGTCACGTCCTACATCTCCCTGGTGGGTGCCTCGGCGGGCGTGGTGGACAGTTTTCAGGCGCTGCTGGCGCAGGATCTCTGGCGGTTGCGTCAGCCGGTGGACAGGCGGGGTTAATAGCCCGGCTAACTTTCGTCGGTAGCATGGTCTTCGACATCGGCCGTGACCCGAACGAGGTAACACCATGAGCGCTCTGCGTACCCACAACGACACCTGGGATATCGCCACCAGTGTCGGTTCCACGGCGGTGATGGTCGCTGCCGCCCGCGCAGCCGAGACCGCCGGCCCCGACCCGCTGATCCGCGACCCCTACGCCCAACTGCTGGTTGCCGGGGCCGGTACCGGCGTCTGGGAGATGCTGCTCGACGAGGAGTTGGTCGCCAAGGTGGAGGCCATCGACCCCGAGGTCGCCGCGATGTACCACCACATGCGCAACTACCAGGCGGTCCGCACGCATTTCTTCGACGCCTACTTCAACGATGCTGCCGCGTCGGGTATTCGGCAGATCGTGATTCTTGCTTCCGGCTTGGACTCACGGGCGTACCGACTGCAGTGGCCGGCCGGCACCGTCGTCTATGAGATCGACCAGCCGAAAGTCCTGGCCTACAAGGAACAGACCTTGGCCGCGCACAACGTGACGCCGGCGGCTGACCGGCGCACCGTGGCGATCGATTTGCGTCAGGACTGGCCTGCTGCGCTGACCGCGGCCGGCTTCGATCCGGCGGCGCCCACGGCGTGGCTGGCAGAAGGCTTGTTGATGTACCTGCCCGCCGAGGGCCAGGACCGGCTGTTCGACCAGATCACCACGCTCAGCGCACCCGGCAGCCGGATAGCGGCCGAAACCGCGGGCAACCATTCCGATGAGCGCCGGCAGCAGATGTCGGAGCGGTTCAAGAAGATCGCCGCGGCGATCGGGCTGTCGGAGACGATCGACATCCAAGACCTCGTCTACCACGATGACGACCGCGCGGACGTCCGGAGCTGGCTCGATGAGCACGGCTGGCAGGCCACCGCGCAGTCCTCCACCGCCGAGATGCGCCGGCTGAACCGCTGGGTGGACGTGCCGATGGGCGAAGACGAGGATGCATTCTCCGAATTCGTCACCGCGGTGCGGACCTGACCGGTCACAGTCGACCCGGCATAGCGGACTCGATTCGTCCCCCGTATACAGAGAAGACCTGGAAGTTGGCGCTAGGCCCTTCCGAGGGCTGTTCTAGCGTGGCGATGGAATCGAGGAAGGAAACTGATGTCCGGAGTGCAGGATCGTGTTGTCGTCGTCACCGGGGCCGGTGGTGGGCTGGGTCGTGAGTACGCCCTGACCCTGGCTCGCGAAGGTGCCGCTGTGGTGGTCAACGATCTCGGTGGTGCCCGCGACGGCACCGGGGCCGGGCACAACATGGCTGACCAGGTGGTCGCTGAGATCAAAGAGGCAGGCGGCCGGGCCGTCGCCAACTACGACAGTGTCGCCGACGCCGAGGGCGCCGCCAACATCATCAAGACCGCAGTCGAGGAGTTCGGCAAGGTCGACGGCGTGGTCAGCAACGCCGGAATCCTGCGCGACGGCACCTTCCACAAGATGACGTCGGAGAACTGGGACGCCGTACTGCAGGTGCACCTCTACGGTGGCTACAACGTGGTGCGGGCGGCGTGGCCGCACTTCCGTGAGCAGAGCTTCGGCCGCGTGGTGGTTGCCACGTCCACCAGTGGGCTGTTCGGCAACTTCGGCCAGGCCAACTACGGCGCGGCCAAGCTCGGCCTGGTCGGCCTGATCAACACGCTGGCCATCGAGGGTGCCAAGTACAACATCAAGGCCAACGCCATCGCTCCCATCGCGGCTACCCGGATGACCGAAGACATCCTGCCCCCAGAGGTGCTGGCCAAGCTCAAGCCCGAATACGTGGCCCCGGTGGTGGCCTACCTGTGCACCGAAGAAGTTGCCGAGACCGGCTCGGTGTTCATCGCCGGCGGCGGCAAGGTGCAGCGGGCGGCCCTGTTTGAGAACGCGGGCGCGGTGTTCGAGAACCCGCCGTCGGTCGACGACATCGCGGCTGCGTGGTCGGACATCGCCGACCTGTCGCAAGCCAAGGCAGCCAACTTCTCCCTGCAGTAGCGGTTCGAGCGCCGGAGTTACCGTCGCCCGCCTCAGTCGCGAAGCGCCCTGCGCAGCGCGTCGAGGTCGGTGTCGGTGACTCCGGCGGCCTGCAGGAAACCGTCCAGCGTCCCGAAGTTCTCGGCAATCGAGCGATCGGCGGCATCCAGATAGTCGGTCCGCACACCGAGCACTTCGTCGGAGAGGCGCGCCTCGGTGAAGGTCAGCATCTCCGGCGTGATCTCGGACTCGGGTCGCTGCCGGATGATTTCCATGAGCCGGTCGCGCAACGCCGGGACCGCGGCATTGCTGCGCAGGTAGTCCTCGATGACGGCGTCCTGGTCCACCCCGGCCGCCCGCAGCACCACCGAGACGACGAATCCGGTGCGGTCCTTTCCGGCGAAGCAGTGCGTCAGAACCGGCCGGCCCTGGGCCAGCAGGGACACCACCCGCTGCACCGCGCGGCGAGATCCGGCGAGAGTGGGGAACCGCGCGTACTCCTCGGTCATGTAGCGGGCGGCGACGTCGGCCGCGGAGTCCTCGTCAGGCTTCTGGGCCATCATGTTGCGGAACGCGTCCTCGTGTGGCGCCGAGCTGTCCGGTGACTGGTCGCCGGCCAGATCCGGGAAGGGCAGCAGGTGGATGCCGATGCCGTCGGGCACCAGGCCGGGTCCGCGGCGGGTGACTTCGCGCGGCGATCGCAGGTCGGCCACGTCGGCCACCCCCAGGCGCAACAGTTCCTCGCGGCCGCCCTGCTCCAGGCGGCTCAGTTCGCTGGAGCGGAACAGGCGGCCCGGGCGTAGCGCGCCGGTCGACTCCGAGACGTCGCGGAAATTCCAGGCCCCGGGCAGATTCGGCTGGGAGGTCACCCGGCCACGATAGGACACCGGGCCGCCGGACTTCGTGGGCAGACGTCAAACGACCCCCGATCCAGCTGGATCAGGGGCCGTCGGGTCGGTTTTCAGGCTTAGATCGGCGGGTAGTTCTGCGGGGGGTAGCCGCCACCGCTCTCGACGCCGCGCAGGCCCCAGGTCAGATATTTGAAGAAGAACTCGGCTTCATCGCTCATCTCGTAATCCGGATTCGGATCGTAACCGTAACCAGGACCCATGTCGTCAACCCCTTAGCTTGGATTCCACCAAGTTTAGTCGGCCGGTCAACACCACCACAGCGGACTGCCTAGAATCCTTCCAACCAGTTGATTGATTCGCCGATGACACCGGCCTGGCCGAAGAGTGAGTGGACATGACAAACGGCAAGGCCACGTCCGGGGGGTCGACCCAGAGCCCTTCCCGTCGCGAAGAGCTGCTCGCGGTCGCCACCAAGTTGTTCGCCGCCCGTGGTTACCACGGCACCCGCATGGATGACGTCGCCGAGGTGGTGGGGCTCAACAAAGCGACCGTCTACCACTACTACGCCAGCAAGTCGTTGATCCTGTACGACATCTACCAGGGGGCCGCGGAACGGACGCTGGCAGCCGTGCACGACGACCCGTCCTGGACCGCGCGTGAGGCGTTGTACCAGTACACGGTGCGCCTGCTCGACCAGATCGCGGTCAATCCAGAAGGCGCGGCGGTCTACTTCCAGGAGCAGCCCTACATCACCGAGTGGTTCACCGAGGAGCAGGTGGCCGCGATCCGGGAGAAGGAAGCCCAGGTCTACGAGCACGTGCACGGCCTGATCGACCGTGGTATCGCCAGCGGCGAGTTCTACCCCTGCGATTCGCACGTGCTGGCACTGGGCTACATCGGCATGACGCTGGGGGCCTATCGATGGTTGCGGCCCAGCGGGCGCCGCAGTGCCAAGGAGATCGCCGCGGAGTTCAGCACCGCGCTGCTGCGTGGCCTGATCCGCGACGAGACGATCCGGGTCGAGTCGCCGCTGGGGGTTTACCCCGACGGCGAGGCGAGGTTGCGGTCCAAGAACTCCAGCTGATCGGCGACCACCCGCTCGAAGGCATCGCCGACGTAGATGTCGAAGTGGCCCTCGGGATATCTCTTGACGATGCCGCGGGGGGCTTTTGCGGCGTAGCGCAGGGTCGGCCCCGGCGGGGCGACCGAATCGGTGTCGCAGACGCAGAACAGAATCGGGCATGACACCTTGGCTGCCAGCCGGCCTGGGCGGTAGGCCAGGATCTTCATCCCGATGCGGGCGGCAACCTCGTTGCGCAGGTTCTGTCCCGGCGGAGCCAGCTTCAGGTAACCCGGGTAGGAGTCGGGCGTACTCATCAGCGCGACATCGCCGGGGCGACCGGCGGTTGCCACCATCACCGGCGGATTGCCCAGCCGGGCCGCGGCCAGATCACGCAAGGCCAGCACGCTGATCCGCGCGGTGGTCAACGGCGGAATGCAGCGCGCCGAAGCGATTCCATCGGTGAACGGGCATTGCGCCACCACCGCCGCCACCGGCAGCCGGGCCGCGGTGGCGATCACGTGCCCACCGCCGAACGAGGTGCCCCACAGGCCGATCCGGTTGCGGTCGACGCCGCGCAGGGTATGCGCGAAGTCGACCGCGGCCGACCAGTCCGCCAGCTGCATGCCCACGTCGAGCAACTGGCGCGGAGCGCCGTCGCTGTCGCCGAAGTTGCGGTAGTCGAATACCAGGCAGGCGTAACCGGCCGCGGCGAATCGCTCGGCATAGGCGTCCAGGCGCATGGTCCGCACCGCGCCCAGGCCATGCGCCATGACCAGCAGCGGTGCGCCGTTCGGGCCGGAGTCATCGGGGCGGTACAACCATGCGCTGATGCGGTCCGCGCCGGAACGGAACGAGATGTCTTCGCGGGTAGCCATGCTTCAAGGTAGCCCGGTGTGTGATAGACCGGCTTCGTGACCGGGACGGTGACCGCGAGCCTGATGCGGAATCTGGCAGAGGTGGTGGGTCCCGCCCACGTCACCGACGATCGCGACGTACTGGCCGGCCGCAGCGTCGACTACACCGGCCGCTACCGGGGCCGGGCCGGCGCGCTGGTGCGGCCCGGATCGCCGGAGCATGTTGCCGCGGTGCTGCGGCTCTGCCGCGACGCCGGCGCCCACGTCACCATTCAGGGCGGGCGTACCTCCCTGGTGGCCGGCACCGTCCCGGAGTACGACGACGTGCTGCTGTCCACCGAGCGGCTGAACACCGTCGGTGAGGTCGATGCCGTCGAGCGCCGGGTGCAGGCGGGCGCCGGTGCGACCCTGTCGGCGGTCCAGCGCGCCGCGGCCGGCGCCGGGCTGATCTTCGGGGTCGATCTGAGCGCCCGCGACAGCGCCACCGTCGGCGGAATGGCCTCCACCAATGCCGGCGGGCTGTACACGGTGCACTACGGCAACATGGGCGAACAGGTGCTGGGCCTGCAGGTGGCACTGCCGGACGGCACGCTGGTGAACCGGCACAGCTCGGTGCGAAGCGACAACACCGGCTACAACCTGCCGGCGCTGTTCGTGGGGGCCGAAGGGACGTTGGGTGTCATCACCGGACTCGACCTGAGACTGCATCCCATTCCGGCGCACCGGGTGACCGTCGTCTGCGGCTTTGCCGAGCTCGAGGCCCTGGTCGAGGCCGCCCGGGTCTTTCGCGACCTGGACGGCGTCGCCGCCCTCGAAGTGATCGATGCCCGCGCCGCGGCCTTGACGGGGGAGCGGCTCGGCGTGCCCGCGCCGGTTGCCGGCGAGTGGTTGTTGGTGGCGGAGCTGACCGGCGATCATGACCAGACCGATCGCCTCGAGGGCCTGCTGGCACGGGTGCGATCCTGCGCGGAGCCGGCGGTGGGGTCTGACCTCGCGACCCAGCAGCGACTCTGGCGGGTGCGCGAAGCGGTGGCCGACGTACTGGGAGCGTTCGGCCCCCCACTGAAGTTCGATGTCTCGCTGCCCCTGGCGGCCGTCGCCGGATTCGCTGCGGCGGCGAGCACGCTGGTGCAGCGCCATGCACCGGAGGCGCTTCCGTTGCTGTTCGGTCATATCGGCGAGGGAAACCTGCATTTCAACGTGCTGCGCTGCTCGGAATCAGCCGAGGCTGCCCTGTATGCGGCGATGATGGAGCTCATCGCCGGGTGCGGCGGCAACGTCAGCTCCGAACACGGGGTGGGAAGCCGAAAACGGGCCTACCTGTCGATGTCGCGCGGGCCGGCCGACATCGCGGCGATGCAGACGATCAAGGCAGCGTTCGATCCGACCGGGTATCTCAATGCCGCGGTGCTCTTCGACTAGTCGCGGTGCCTGCTGCCGACGGCCTGGCGCAGCTGAGCGAGGAACTGCTCAGAGTCGTCGCTGCGAATGATGTAGTGCGAGATGGCGATCCGGATGGCCGCGGCCGCCTTCACTGCGGCATCAGGTCCGGTCAGCATGCGCTGCAGGCCCTCGCGCATCGGCACGATGATCCGGGAGAAATCGGCCAGCACGTGCTTGGGTTCGATGTCGATCATTCGCACGCCCGTCGAGGAGTGCTGGTAGTCGACGATGAAACGCAGTGCAGCGTCGAGTTTTTCGGCTCCCTTAAGTCCTTCGGTGGCGCTCGCCAGACCGCTGTCGAAGATGTGCCGCTCGTAGCGGGAGAACGCTGAGATCAGTTCTTCCTTCGACGGGAACCACCGATACAGGGTCGGGCGGGAGACCCCGGCCTGGGCGGCCACCTCGGACAGGCTGAGTTTGGTCATCCCGTTGCGCCCGAGCACCTCGGCGGTGGCCGCGAGGATCCGCTGCCGCGTCGAGTTGTCGGGGGGGTCCACCGAAGGGGTCATTGCGCAAACTTTACAAAGTAGGGAGCGAGTGTCACGGGAGTTCGGTGCTTGGACATCGTTCCTCGCCGTCGTGGGTCCCGGGCCGGACCGTGAGTCGATTATCGCGATCGAGGCGCCTGGCGTCACATCCGATAAGCGGGAGCTGTCGCGATGACCGGGGATAGGCAGGACTGCCGGGGGCGGTCAACGACGGCGCACCAGGACCGACTGCTGGATGCCGGCAACCGCGCCGCGCTGGTCGAACAGCGTGCCGATGGTCGTCCCGATGCCGTCCGGGCCGTAGTTGGTCTCGGCGCGGATCCCGATCCATTCGCCGTCGGGAATCCGGTGCACGTGCACCACCAGGTCGGTGTTGAGGAACGTCCACGTGGTGATGTCGAGCTTGGTGCCGACGCCGTTGGCGTCGTCGGCCACCGCGAACAGCCGCTGCAGTGGTGTCATCGCCTCGCCGTTGACCAGGTCGACGATCGGCGAGATCCACGACTCGCCGGCCCCCGGTGCCAGCGGCGTGGTCAACCACCGCCAATCCAGGCTGTGCACGTAGTTGCGGTCCCACTTGCGCTGCATGTCCATGCCGCGCGCCTCGTGGACCGGCCGCAGGGGAGGCGCCGAGGCGTGCTGCACCTCGGAGGTGTCCAGTTTCTGGAGCCGCCAACCGGTCGCCCGGGCGACCGGCCGCAGGAGCCGGTCAGGCCCCGCTGCCAGCATTTGAGCGCTGACCAGTTCGATCTGCTTGCCGGGGCGGTCCACCTGGCAGCGCACCCACAGGTCACCCTCGGCCGGTACCGGTCCCAGCAGGTCGATGGTGACCCGGCTGAGCCGGGTGTCGTCGCGGGCATCCAGGCGCTCCAGCGCCCGGACCAGCAGCGCCGACACCGGCGCGGCGTGCTGAATCTGAGCTGACCAGGTTCCTCGGACGAAATCGGTGGCCGCGAACCTCTCGCCGCGGGAGTCGTCGGGGTCCAGCAGCTCGTAGTAGGCGTCGGTCATGGCATCTCTTTCAGGGCAATCCGGCGCCGGGAATCTCCACGGTCACCGTGTCCAGCCGTGAGTCGCGGGTCCCCATCAGCCGCTTGGGGTAGGCGCTGGGACTTGTCAGCAGAAACAGGGTGCGGCGCTGGCGGCCGCCCAGCGCGCAGGCGATCGCGGCCCGGCCGCCGGTCGCAATGCGGTCGGTCACGATGCCGCCCTCGACGATGCGTTCGAACTGATTCGCCAGCGTCATCGCCGTCCAGACCCCTCCGGCGGCGTCGAGCGCGATGCCATCCGGTGGTCCGTCCAGCCCGTCGGCGAAGGTGCGGCGGGCTTGCAGTCCGCCGTCGGCGTCGATGGTGAACCGGGTGAGCCGACGGCCCATCGATTCGGCGACGGTCAGCGTGGTCCCGTCCGGGGAGATCACCATCCCATTCGGAAAGTCGAGGTCCTCGGCGACTATGCGCACGCTCGCGTCCGGATCCACGCGTACGAGCACCCCACCGGAGGGGGCCTGTGACCCGATGTAGCTGCGGCCGGCCGCGTCCACCACCATGTCGCCGAGATCGGCCGGCACGCGGTCAGCCAGATCGACCAGCGTGGTGACCGAGTCGCCGTCGTAGCAGAGCACCTGACGATCTGCGGCCGAGGCGACCAGCAGGGTGCCGTCCGGCCGGAAGCCCAACCCGCTGGGGCTGTGGCCCGGCAGGGGAACCGTTGTCATCGAGCCGTTCAGCGTGACGGTGTGGATCGCCTCGCCGAGCATGTCCGAAAACCACAACAAGCCCTCGAACCAGCGGGGCCCTTCCCCGAAGCAGAAGCCGCCCGCCAGGGGCGCCGGCGTCGACGACGAGGCGTCCACGGCTGGCTGCGAACCCGTCTCGGCGAAACCCAACACTGTCGCCCTCCTGTCCGGCCGCCCTGGGCGCGGCTTGCACACACTTTACAAAATGCGCCCAAAATGTCACGCTCGCGGAATGTCTGAAATATCCGCGACAACCGAGACTTCCCCTGCGACGCACTGGTCGGTAAGCGGCCTGCTGGACCTGTTCGAGGTGGTTGCCGACGGTCCGGACCGCTTCGTCGGCGCCACCGGGCTGGCCGGTGGGGACGAGCGCCAGGTGGTGGAGGGCACCCAGTTGGTCGCGCAGGCCATCATGGCGGCGGCGCAACGGTTCGCGGACAAGTCGATCCGATCGGTGCACGCGGTGTTCGCCCGGGCTGTTCTGGTGGGGCCGCCGGCGGAATACGCCATCGATGTCGTCAGCGAGGGGCGCTCCACGGCCGCCGCGGTGATCTCGGTCCTGCAGAACGGCAAACGCTGCGCAACCATCACGGTGCTCGCCGATGTGCCGTCGGCCGACATCATCACCCACCACCTTCCCCGCCCGGACGTCACCGCCCCGGCGGAGGCCAACCCCTGCGCCATGCCGATGGCTGGACGAGAGGTGCGCCTTGTCGACGTGGTGGACGTCAACAGTCCTGACGAGGTTGGGCCCCCGGAGCTCTACGCCTGGCTGCACTATGACCCTATTCCTGCCCGTGATGATCTCGCCAAGGCGCTGATCGCTTACTTCACAGGACATTTGGGGATCTCAACCACGATGCGCGCGCATGCCGGGATCGGAACGAGCCAGTCGCACGTGACGGTGTCGACGGCTCCCATGACCGTCACGGTGAGCTTCCACGAGCAGGTGCGCTGGGACGGCTGGCTCCTCTACAGTCACGAGAGCACGCAGGTGGGCGCGGGCATGTCCTACGTTCGCGGAACGGTGCACACCGAGGAGGGCGAACTCATCGCCTCCTTCGCCCAGGATGGCCTGATCCGGCCATTGCGTACCAGCGACAACACCATCGCCGAGCACTCGCGGCTATAGCGGCAGACGCCCAGCCGGTTTCGGCAACTCGGCGAAACCGGCTGCCCGTGACAGATCGAAGCTGAAAAGCCCGGAAATGGCTGCACTTTCGGGGAGCGGGTCCAGGTAGGCCCACGCCAGGTCCGGTATGACGGTGTCGCCGACGACCGCGCTCCAGTAGCTGGCGTAGCCCTTGTAGTTGCAATACGTCGACGTCGTCGATGCCTGCAGCAGGTCGGTGCGCACGTGGTTCGCGGTGACGTAGAGCCGTGGGGCCAGGGCGGTCTCGAACAGGATGACCGTGTCGTCGGTGTCCACCAGTGCCATGCCGGCGACCTCGACCCGCAAGGCTCGCCGGGTAGGGCGGCAATCGATCCGGTGATAGGGGTTCGGCGGGTAGTGCACCAGCTGACGGCCCTCCTCGAACCAGGTGTCCACGGCGTCCCAGGCGACCTGCACGAAGCCGGGCGCCTCCGGCAGCGCCCGATACGGCAGCCCGCGAACGGCGTCCTCGCGAAAGGCGTAGCTCAACGGCTCGCCCTGGCGATGGACCAGCAGCACCTCTTCGGTGTCGATCACGCAGCGCTGTGCGCGGATCGCCTGCACCCGGCGCGGATGCGGCTCGACGTAGACCAAAGCGCCGGTGATCTCCGGCGCGAACCAACCGGCCCGCTCAGTGCTGAGCGGACCATCTCCGGCAACCAGACTCACGTGCCCTCACCCCTCGCCCCAGTCGTGTTCCGCCGAATTCGACTTTACAAATTCTGCTCCAACTGTAATATCACCGGAAGTTGTGCTGCGCGGACGGACCGGGCTCGTCGGACCGGCGGCACCGTCTGATGGTCCTCGCGACGAGCTGGGAAGATGTGATGACGAGTACCGCTGCGGCCCTTGGTTCCTCGGCGCGCGATCAGTGTCTGCGCTACCGACTCGACGTCATCGCCCGCGACGTCGCCGGCCTGGTGCACAGCGCCGGCGGCTGGCTGTATCAGCGGGCGGCGACCGGCTGGGACGTGCGCGTGCTGGTGCCCGCGCACCTGGACCTGCGGCCGTTGCAGATCCTCGGTCTGACCGCCGACGACCTGGAGGCCCACCTTGCCGCGCCCGAGTGCGAGCCGCCCGGGCACGCCCTGGCGGTGGCCGCCGATGCGCTCCGCGCTGACGCGCGGATCCACCAGCGGGTGCAGCAGGCGCTGCGTTGCAGCCTGACGGAGCTCGTGGTGTGGGGGCGGCCCGCGACGCTGGAGCTGGATCGCCGGCTGCGCACGGTCCAGCACACGCCCTCCGTGGCGGGACGGGCGTTCAAACGTCGGGCGCTTGCCGCCGCCGGCGGGGAGGTGGCGCGCATCGACGGACCGGAGAGATTCCGTAGCGACCAGAGTCATTGCCTGCCGGTGACTTCCGATCTGGTCTCGGTCGGCTGATGCGCAAGTACTACGACCACACCCTGCTGTATCTGCACGAGACGATCGATCTGGGCCGCGGCACCAGCGGCGACTTCACCCGCAACTTCACCGAGACCTACCAGCCCATGATGACCGAGCTCGGCGCCCGCCTCTTCGGACTGTGGGAGTCCACCGCCTACAACGGGCATTGGCCGCAGGTCACCGTCATCTGGGAGATCGACGCGTTCGCCGACTACGCCCGGATCGGGCGGGCACAGAGCCGGGGCGGCAGCCACGCCCAACCCGCGGCCGATTGGTCGGCTTACCTGGCCGGCATCGGTGCCTCGGGGGAGGGCCGCATCATGTATCCGGGGCCGCGCAACAAGACGCTGTCTGCGTTGTGCGAATCCGGCTTCGACGCGACCGTGGTGATTCAGGAAATCATGCAGACCAAGCCCGGTCGCCAGGACGACTACATTCGCGAGCTGGAGCGGCTGTACGTGCCGTGGTCGGAGCGCACCGGAAAGCGCTGGCTCGGTTCGTTCACCACCACGTTCCGCTTCAACGAGGTCATCCACTACTGGGCGCTCGACGGCGGATGGGATTGCTTCGCCGAGCACTACCCGTCGTGGAAAGACCATCCGCCGGCCGAGATCGTGACCTGGATGAGTGTGGCCCCCGCCTTGCGTGACGGCTGGGAGGACTCGATCCTGCAGGCCTTGCCCCCCTCGCCGCTACAGCGAGACAACACGTGACAAGCGTTGCGGCCCCGGAGTTCTCCTATGACCCCTTCGATCCGGCGGTGATGGCCGACCCGCTGCCGTACTATCGCGTGCTGCGCGACCGCCACCCGCTCTACTACGTGCCGCAGTGGGATCTCTACGCACTATCCCGATTCGACGACATCTGGGAGGCGCTGGCGGTCGGCGACGGAACCTTCGTGGCCTCCGAGGGCACCCTGCCGGCGGCTAGTGTGTTGGCACACCACAACAGCGGTCCGGTACCCGACCCGCCCCTGCATCCGCTGCCCTTTCACGCCGTCTTCGACAAGCCGATCTATGACGACATCCGTCGGCTGCAGTCGCCGGCATTCCGGCCCCGGTCGGTGGCCGACTGGCAAGACCGCGTGCGTGCCCTGGCCAACCAGCGGCTCGATGAACTGCTTCCGCGCGGCCGCTTCGACTTGACCTGTGACTATGGCGGAATAGTGGTGGCCCAGGTGGTGTGCGAACTACTGGGCATTCCCACCGACCTCGCCGCGGAGGTGCTGGCCGCGGTCAACGCCGGCAGCCTCGCGCAGGCCGGCAGCGGGGTGGACACGGCCGCGGCGCGGCCCAACTATCTGCAGTACCTCATCCCGGCCGTGCAGCGCCGCCGCGCCGCGCGGGATCGCGGCGCACTGCCGATCGTCGACGGAATGCTGTCCTACCGCTTACCGGACGGCAGCGACCTCGACGATGTCGAAGCCGCCACGCAACTGCTGTGCATCTTCATCGGCGGCACCGAAACGGTACCCAAAATCGTGGCGCACGGACTGTGGGAGCTGGCCCGCCGGCCGGACCAACTGGCCGCGGTGCGGTCGGATCCCACCAGCGCCGTGCCGCGCGCACGCGAGGAGATGATCCGCTACTGCGCCCCCGCGCAATGGTTCGCCCGCACCGCCCGCAAACCCTTCGCATTGCACGGCAGGACGATCGGGCCCGGTCAGCGCATCATCGCCCTGTTGGCATCGGCCAACCGGGACGAGCGCCAGTACCCCGATCCCGACGAATTCCATTGGGACCGAAAGATAGAAAGGTCGCTGGCTTTCGGGCGCGGACAGCATTTCTGTATCGGTTATCACCTGGCCCGGCTGGAAGTCACGGTCCTGGTGCAGGAATGGCTGCGCCGTGTCGGGGAGTACCGCATCATCGAGGACGGCGCGACCAGGCTGCCGTCCAGCTTCCAGTGGGGCTGGAACAGCATTCCGGTGGAGGTGTAGGACATGTGGGCACACCGGTTGATCGCGCCGTATCAGTTCGAGCGGGTCGAGGTTGCCGAACCCGCCGAACAACAGATCGGCCCGGGCCAGGTGCTGCTGCGGTTCGTCGCTGCCGGAGTGTGCGGCAGCGACCTGCCGGCCTTTCGCGGCGCACAGGGCAGGCTGCCCGGTGACGACGGTGCCGGCGCCGCCGAGAAGCTCGGCTTCCCGATCCACGAGATCGTCGGCGACGTCATCGTCAGCCGGCATCCACAGCATCGGCCCGGAGACCGCGTCGTCGGCTGGGCGTCGGGCTTCGACGGCCTGATGGAGCGGGTGGTCAGTGACGGCGACGGGCTGCTGGGCTATGACCCAGCACTGGATCCCGCCCGCGCGGTGGGTCTGCAGCCGCTGGCCTGTGTGCTCTACGCCGTCGAACAGCTGCCCGACCTCGCCGGGCGCCACGTCGCGGTGATCGGTCAGGGCTCGATCGGCCTGCTGTTCAGCGTCGTGGCCAAAGCCGCCGGCGCACGTCGGGTCACCGGGGTGGACCCGGTCGACCGCCGCGATGTGGCCGCCGCGTTCGGCGTCGACTCCGTCGTCCAGGCGACCAGCGACCGCTGGCTGCGCCACCTGGACCCCGCCGACCGGCCGGAGATCGTGATCGAGGCGGTGGGCCACCAGGTCGCCACCCTGGGCCACGCCATCGAGGCCGCCGCACCCGGCGGGACGGTGTTCTACTTCGGAGTCCCCGACGACGACAGTTATCCGATCAACATGCGCGCCATGCTGCGCAACAATCTGACGTTGATCTCCGGGATCACCCACGACCGTCGGCGGATGCTGTCGGCCGCAGCCCGCTTCGCCGCCGACCATCCCGAACTGCTGGGCGACTACGTCACCCATGTCTTCGGTTGCCACCAAGCGCAGGACGCCTTCGAGCTGGCGGCACGACCGGTTCCAGGCCGCGTCAAGATTGCGATGGTCGCATGATGTCGGCGTTGGGCGACGCGCTGGCGCAGCGGGCACCGCTCTGGGGCGGCTGGATCACCGGTCCAACGGTGTTGGGGCCCGAGGAGTTCGCCCGCGCCGGATACGACTACGTGGGCTTCGACGCCCAGCACAGCTACCTCGACGACGCCCGGATCGCCTCGATGCTGCGGTACACCGAGCACCTGCCGATCGCGACGGCGGTCCGGGTGCCCAACGCCGATCCGGCCCCCATCGGCCGGGTGCTCGACGCCGGAGCCGACGCAGTCATCGTGGCGCTCATCGAGACGGCCGAACAGGCAGCGGCCGCGGTCGCCGCGACCCGCTATCCGCCGGCGGGCAACCGCAGCTTCGGGCCCCTGCGGGCCGCATTGGGCCGCGACCTGGGTGCCCTGGAGGCGCGCGCGGACGTGTTCGCCATGATCGAGACCGCAGCGGCATTGGCCGACCTGGAGCGGATCTGCGCGGTCCCCGGACTGGCCGGTGTCTACGTCGGGCCCGCCGACCTGGCCATCTCGATGGGGGTCGACGTCGGCCGGGCCACCACGGATCCCGGCATGCTGACAGCGATGGCCCGGATTCAGCGCGCCGCATCCGAGGCGGGCGTGACAGCGGCGATTCACGCCGGCTCGGGCACCGCTGGTGCGGCGCTGGCCGGCCTGGGATACCAGATGATCACGCTGGCCGCGGAGTCGCAGGCACTGCGGCGCGGAGCCGCCGACCACCTCGACGAGGCGAGGGGCCGATGAGTCAACCACGCGTGGCCCTGGTCACCGGTGCGGCCCGCGGCCAGGGCTGGGCGATCGCAGAACGGCTACGGGCGGAAGGATTCGCGGTGGCCGCGTGCGACGTGAACCGGGCCGAGCTCGATGCCGCCGTCGCCGCGCGCAACGACGACGCGCTGATCGGCATTGAGCTGGACGTGACCTGCCCCGAGCAGTGGGACGCTGCCGTGGCCGCCACTGTGCGCCGGTTCGGCGCGTTGACGACGCTGATCAACAACGCCGGGACCCTGCACCGGGCGCCGATCGCCGACGAGACCCCCGAGGACTTCGAAAGGGCCTGGCGGGTCAACTGCCTCGGCCCCTTTCTGGGCATCCAAGCGGTTCTGGGGCAGCTGCGGCAGTGCGAAGGTGCCGCCATAGTCAACACCTGCAGCACCGGGGCGATCCGCCCGTTCCCCCAGCACAGTGCCTATGGTTCGTCGAAATGGGCGCTGCGCGGGCTGACCCAGACCGTCGCCGCCGAACTGGCCCCGGCGGGAATCCGGGTCAACGCGGTGTTTCCCGGGCCGATCTCCACCCCGATGCTCGACGACGTCACGCAACAGCGACTGGCCGCGGTGGCGGCCAGTGGCCGGATCGGCCGCCCCGGCGAGGTGGCCGATGCGGTGGCATTTCTGGTCTCGCAGGCCGCGTCGTTCATCACCGGGGCCGAACTGATCGTGGACGGCGGCCAATGTCTGCAGATCCGGTGAGGCTGCCCGGAAAGGGGCTGTCGATCGGCGTCATCGGCGCCGGTCCGGGCGGCCTGGCATTGGGAATCCTGTTGCGGCGTGCGGGCTTTTTCGACTTCACCATTTTCGACCGGGAGGACGGGGTCGGGGGAACCTGGCGGATCAACACCTATCCGGGGTTGGCATGCGATGTCAGGTCGCACCTGTACTCCTACTCTTTCGACCTGAACGCCCATTGGTCGCGGCAATGGTCGCAGCAGCCGGAGATCCTCGCCTACTTCGAGCGTTGCGCCGCCGAGCACGGGCTGACCGAACACCTGCGGCTGCGCACGGAGATCTGTTCGGCCCGCTGGGAGGAAGACCGGCGCCAGTGGTGCCTGGGTGCCCGCGACGGCGCCGAGTACCGGTTCGACGCGGTGGTCTCGGCGGTCGGCCTGTTCACCCGGCCGGTGCTGCCGGATCTGCTCGAAGAGCAGCCCTTCACCGGCACCGTCATGCACTCGGCGCGGTGGGACCATTCGGTGCCGATCGCCGGGGCGAAGGTCGCCGTGCTGGGGACCGGTTCGACTGCGGCGCAACTGCTGCCGGAGCTGGCCGAGGTTGCCGAGAAGGTGTACTCGCTGCAGCGGTCGCCCACCTGGATCCTGCCCAAGCCCGACCGTCCCTACACGCCGCTGCAGCGTTGGGTATTCGCCCGCGTCCCCTTGGCCAAGCGGCTGTATCGGCTGCGGCTGTGGCTGCGCAGCGAAGCGAACATCTCGGTGATCGAGAGCGGCAGCGACAGGACCCGGGAGCTGACCGATGTCGCGCGAAAACTGCTGGACACCAACATCTCCGACGCGAGCCTGCGCGCGGAGCTCACGCCCGATCACCCGTTGGGCTGCAAGCGTCTGGTCTTCTCCTCGGAGTACCTGCCGGCGCTGGCCCGCGCCAACGTCGAAGTGGTGAACAGCCCGGCCGCAGCGTTGCGTGCCCGATCGGTGGTCGCCGAGGACGGCACCGAATGCGAAGTCGACGTGGTGGTCTGCGCCACCGGGTACGCGGCCGCGGACTACCTGGGTCAGATCGAGGTGACCGGTGAGGGGGGAACCACGCTCAAGCAGGCCTGGCGCGACGGGCCGCGCGCCTATCTGGGTATGGCGATGCCCGGTTTCCCCAACTTCTTCATGCTCTACGGACCCAACACCAACGTCGGGTCCAACAGCGTGATCTTCGTGCTGGAAGCCCAGGCGCGGTACATCGTGCGGGTGTTCAAGCATCTGCGGCGTACCCGCAAGTCCTATGTCGCCGTGCGGCCCCCCGCGCTGACGGAATTCATCGCCAAAGTCGACCGGTGGATGCGCAACACGGTGTGGACCTCCCGATGCAGCAACTATTTTCGGGCGGCAAACGGACGCGTGGTGACGCAGTGGCCGCGTAGCGCCGGTGCCTTCTGGGCCATGACCCGCAGGTTCCGGCCCGCCGACTTCACCTTCGAACCGGCGGTCAGGGCCGACCGAAGGTGATGATCTGCCGCACAGCGACGCCGTCGGCGAGTGCGTCCATGGCCTCGTTGATCCGCTCCAGGGGCAAGATGGACGACACCAAGCGCTCCACCGGAAGCCGGCCGGCCCGCCACATTTGGACGAAACGGGGGATGTCGCGCGCGGGAACCGCTGACCCCAGATAGCTGCCGATCAGCGAGCGGCCCTCGGCGACCAGCCCCAGCGGCGACACGCTGATCCGGGCGTCCGGAGCCGGCAGGCCGACGGTGATGGTGCGCCCGCCGGGCGCGGTCAGGCCGATCGCGGCCTCCAACGCGGCGGGGTGCCCCGCCGCCTCGATCACCACCGGGGCGCGCACGCCGGCGGCGAGGGCCTGCTCGGGGGTGTACGTCCGGTGCGCGCCCAGCTCGGCCGCGGCCGTCAGCTTGTCCGGCAGCCGGTCGACGGCGACCACCTGCACCTCGTCGTAGGCCAGTGCGGTCAGCACCGCGGCCATCCCCACCCCGCCGAGCCCGACCACCACGACGGTCTCACCGGGGCCCGGACGGCCCACGTTGAGCACGGCACCGCCACCAGTCAGCACCGCGCAGCCCAGGAGGGCCGCCACCGCCGGAGGTACGTCGTCGGGGACCGGCACCGCGCTCGCCTGGTTGACCACCGCATGCGTGGCGAACCCGGAGACCCCGAGGTGGTGATAGACGGTCTGGTCGCCGCGGTGCAGGCGCAGCCCACCGCCGAGCAGGGTTCCCGCGCCGTTGGCGGCGCTGCCGGGCTCACACGGCGCCATGCCGTCGGTGGCGCACGCCGGGCAGGCGCCGCAGCGGGGCAGGAAGGCCAGTACCACCCGCTGTCCGATTCGCACCGCGGTGACTCCCGCACCGACCGCATCGACGATGCCGGCGGCCTCGTGGCCGAGCAGCATCGGCACCGGTCGCACCCGGTTCCCGTCGACCACCGACAGATCGGAGTGACAGACTCCGGCGGCCTCGATCCGCACCAGCAGTTCGCCCGGCCCGGGCGGGTCCAGCTCCACCTGTGCCACCGTCAGCGGGCGTGAGGCGGCATACGGGCGCGGCGCCCCGATCCGCTCCAGCACCGCCCCGCGGATCGTGGTCATGCTGGAATACAACCATGAGTTCGGACGCAGCGGTCCCGCCCGCGCCGGAAGGCTTGACCAGCCAGGACTTCCCGGTGCACTGGCCGGTGCTGACCCGCTGGGCCGACAACGACATGTTCGGCCATCTCAACAACGCGGTGTACTACCAGCTGTTCGACACCGCCATCAACGGCTGGATCGCCGCCCATGTGGACATCGATCCGGTCGCCGCACCGCAGCTGGGGGTGGTGGCCGAGTCGGGTTGCCGCTTTCTGGGCGAACTCGCCTTCCCGGACCGGCTGGCGGTCGGGCTGGCCGTGACCCGGCTCGGGCGGAGCAGCGTCACCTACCGGCTCGCGGTGTTCCGGGCCCCGGACGACCGCGGCGCCGAGACCGCAGCGGGGGAGCCGCTTGCCGCGCTCGGGCACTGGGTCCACGTCTATGTCGACCGCACCACCCGGCGGCCCGTGCCGATTCCCGACGGTATCCGCGCGCTGCTGACCACCGCCCAGGTTTAGCTCGGCGGTTGTCCGGCCGGTGGCTATGCTCGGCGGGTGCCGCTCGTGAGCAAGACCGTTGAAGTCGCCGCCGACGCCGCCACGATCATGGGTATCGTGGCCGACTTCGAGGCGTATCCACAATGGAACGAAGAGGTCAAAGGGATTTGGGTGCTGGCCCGTTACGACGACGGCCGGCCCAGCCAGCTGCGCCTGGACGCGTCCTACTCCGGCTTCGACGGAACCTTCATCCAGGCCGTGTACTACCCCAGCGAGACCCAAATCCAGACCGTCCTGCAGCAGGGTGACCTGTTCAGCAAGCAGGAGCAGCTGTTCTCCGTGGTCGAGATCGGTCCCACGACGTTGCTCACCGTCGACATGAATGTCGAGACCGAGATGCCGGTGCCCAAGCCGATGCTCAAGAAGGCCTTCAACAACGCCCTGGACTATCTGGCCGACAATCTCAAACGGCGCGCCGAAGCACTCGCGGCAGGCTAGCCTCAGCGTCGATCGCAAGCGCGGCGAAGCCGGGCGCAGCGGGTCGGCGCCGTACCCGTACCCTCAGCGTCGATCGCAAGCGCGGCGAAGCCGGGCGCAGCGGGTCGGCGCCGTACCCTCAGCGTCGATCGCAAGCGCGGCGAAGCCGGGCGCAGCGGGTCGGCGCCGTACCCTCAGCGTCGATTAAGCGGCGAAGCCGTGTGTCGTCGTCAACACGAAGCGGGAGATCCGAATTGAGCCACGCAACCGTCGATCCCGCCGAGCAGCCGTACCGTGCTCGTCGACAGAACTGGGTCAACCAGTTGGACCGGCACGCGCTGATGCAGCCGAACGCGACGGCGCTGCGCTTCCTCGGCCAGACCACCACCTGGGCCCAGTTGCGGGACCGGGTCGCGGCGCTGGCCGACGCTCTGAGCCGTCGCGGGGTCCGCGCCGGCGATCGGGTGATGATCCTGATGCTCAACCGCACCGAGTTCGTCGAGTCGGTGCTGGCCGCCAACATGCTCGGCGGAATCGCGGTCCCGGTGAACTTCCGGCTCACCCCGCCGGAGATCGCCTACCTGGTCAGCGACTGCGAAGCCAGGGTGTTGATCACCGAACCGGCGCTGGTGCCGGTCGCCACCGGCGTGCGCGAGCTGACCGAGCTGCTGGAGACCGTGGTGGTGGCCGGTGCTCCCAGTGACATCGATGCGGGTCTGATCGGTTACGAAGACCTCATCGACGAGACCGGCGAACCGCACGCGCCGGTCGACATCCCCAACGACTCCCCGGCCCTGATCATCTACACCTCGGGGACCACCGGCCTGCCCAAGGGCGCGGTGCTCACCCACACCAACCTGCTGGGCCAGACGATGACGGCGCTGCACACCTCCGGGACCGGCACCGGCGACGTGGCGTTCATCGGGGTGCCGTTCTTCCACATCGCCGGGGTGGGCAACCTGCTGCCCGGCATGTGGCTGGGCATCCCGACCGTCATCAACCCGCTCGGGGCGTTCGACGCCGGCCAACTGCTCGACGTGCTGGCCGCCGAGCGGGTGACCGGGATCTTCCTGGTGCCGGCCCAGTGGCAGGCGGTCTGCGCCGAGCAGCAGGCCAACCCGCGAGACATCTGTCTGCGAACCATGTCGTGGGGCGCGGCGCCGGCCTCGGATGCCCTGCTGCGGCAGATGGCGGAGACCTTCCCGGGCACCAAGATCCTGGCGGCCTTCGGGCAGACCGAGATGTCGCCGGTGACCTGCATCCTGCTGGGCGAGGACGCCATCAGAAAGCTCGGTTCGGTCGGCACCGTGATCCCGACGGTCAGCGCCCGCGTTGTCGACGAGCAGATGAACGACGTGCCCATCGGTGAAGTCGGCGAGATCGTGTACCGGGCGCCCACCCTGATGAGCGGCTATTGGAACAACCCGCAGGCCACCGCAGAGGCCTTCGCCGGCGGCTGGTTCCACTCCGGAGACCTGGTCCGCATGGACGAGGAAGGCTACGTCTGGGTGGTCGACCGCAAGAAGGACATGATCATCTCCGGCGGCGAGAACGTGTACTGCGCCGAAGTGGAGAACGTGCTGGCCGATCACCCGGACATCGTCGAGGTGGCCGTCATCGGCCGCCCGGACGAACGGTGGGGCGAGGTGCCGGTGGCGGTCGCTGCATTGTCCCGCGAGGGGCTGACCCTAGCCGAGCTCGAGGTGTTCATGACCGAGCGCTTGGCGCGCTACAAGCACCCCAAGGCACTGGAGATCGTGGTGGCCCTGCCCCGCAACCCGGCGGGCAAGGTGCTCAAAACCGAACTGCGAACACAGTTCGGTTCGGGCCGCTGAACCGAATAGGTGCACGGGCTTTCACTATGGCGATCAGTGAGGTGGCAGGGCGTTACTGCCCGGTAGGAAACGCGCGTAGGTTCCGCCCGTTCAATGTTCCTCTCACGGAGCCATCAGGTATGGTCCGATGGTCGCCAAAGGCACTTGGGGCCGAAAAGGTGACGCCGGTCTCGCTGATCGACGGACGGGAGAAGACACTGTGCGACGCGGTTTGTTGCTGAGTCGTGCGGCGGGATCTTTGGTGAGGGGGGTGGTGTGACCGCTCCAGCGCGTCCCCGTGTCGCCGACTTCCTCCGGGATCGAGTGCTGCCGCCGCTGATCATGGTCGGCGGTTTCTTCCGGATGTGTGCCCTGACTGCCCGGGCCCTGTTCGTCCGGCCCTTCCAGTGGCGCGAGACGCTGCAACAGGGCTGGTTCATCACCAGCGTCGCCATCATCCCGACCATCGCGGTCGCCATCCCGCTGACCGTGCTGCTGGTCTTCACGCTCAATATCTTGTTGGCGCAGTTCGGTGCCGCAGATGTGTCCGGTGCCGGCGCAGGTATCGCGGCCGTCACCCAGTTGGGGCCGCTGGTCACCGTGCTGGTGGTTGCCGGCGCCGGGTCTACCGCGATCTGCGCCGACCTGGGGGCCCGGACCATTCGCGAGGAGATCGACGCGATGGAGGTCCTCGGTATCGACCCCATCCATCGCCTGGTGGTCCCCAGGGTGATCGCCGCGACCGTGGTGGCCCTGCTGCTCAACGCGCTGGTGATCGTGATCGGCCTGGCCGGCGGCTTCCTGTTCGGTGTCTATCTGCAGAACGTGTCCGGCGGCGCCTACCTGTCGACGTTGACTCTGCTGACCGGGTTGCCCGAGGTGATCATCTCGACGGTGAAGGCGAGTGTGTTCGGACTCATCGCCGGCTTAGTCGGTTGCTATCGAGGTCTTACCGTCCGAGGCGGATCCAAAGGCCTGGGCACCGCCGTGAACGAGACCGTCGTGCTGTGCGTGCTTGCGTTGTTCGCCGTGAACGTGGTGCTGACCACCATCGGCGTGAAGTTCGGAACGGGGACCTGACATGTCGACATCAGCGGTGGTGCGAGGTCGCTTTCCCGGACTGGTCGCCAACTATCAGCGCTACGTCGGGGTAGCCGGCGGCGCGCTGGAGAAGAGCGGTCGGCTCGGTTGGTTCTCGGTGGCCGCCCTTCGGCAGATTCCGTGGGCGCTGCGCCGGTACCGCACCGAGACGCTGCGTCTGGTCGCCGAATTGGGGATGGGCACCGGAGCCATGGCGGTGATCGGCGGCACCGTCGCGATCATGGGCTTCGTGATGCTGGCCGGCGGCTCGCTGATCGCCATCCAGGGCTTCACCTCGCTGGGCAACATCGGGGTCGAGACCTACACCGGCTTCGCCGCGGCCCTGGTCAACGTTCGCGTGGTCGGCCCGGTCAACGCCGGAATCGCCTTGGCGGCCACCGTGGGAGCGGGCGCGACCGCTGAGTTGGGCGCGATGCGCATCAGCGAGGAGATCGACGCCCTCGAAGTGATGGGGATCAACTCGATCGCCTACCTGGTGTCGACGCGGGTGGTGGCCGGTTTCACCGTGATCATTCCGCTCTACGCGCTCGCACTGATCATGGCGTTCGCTGCACCGCAGATCGTCACCACATTGTTCTTCGGCCAGTCCTCGGGCACCTACGAGCACTACTTCCGAACGTTCCTGCGGCCAGATGACGTGTTCTGGTCCTTCATCGAGACCATATTGATCGCGGTGGTGGTCATGATCACCCACTGCTATTACGGCTTCAACGCCAGCGGCGGTCCGGTCGGCGTGGGCAGCGCGGTCGGCCAGTCGATGCGCCTGTCCCTGATCACCGTGCCCACTGTCGTGCTGCTCGCCGCGTTGGCGCTCTACGGCGTCGACCCCAACTTCAACCTAACGATGTGACGCGGATGGCAAACGGGAAGCAGAACAAAGTCCACAACCCGCCGTACCGGCTCGCGGGCCTGGTGACCTTCGCGGTCCTGGCGCTCATCGCCGGCCTCGTCTACGGCCAGTTCCGTGGCGCTTTCACCAAGACGACGACATTGACCATGGTGGCCCCGCGCGCCGGTCTGGTGATGGATCCGGGCGGCCCGGTGACCTACAACGGGGTCCAGATCGGGCGCGTCTCGAGCATCACGCCGACCGAGTACGAGAGCAAGCCGGCCGCCAAGTTCGCCCTCGACGTGAACCCGAAGTACCTCAAGCTCATTCCGTCGAACGTCAAGGCCGACATCATGGCGACCACGCTGTTCGGCAACAAGTACGTCTCGCTGACCGCGCCGGAACACCCTGCGCGGGAACGCATCACCAGCAAGAACATCATCGCGACCTCGGTGACTACCGAGCTCAACACGCTGTTCGAGACGATCAACAACCTGTCCGAACACATCGACCCGATCAAACTGAACCTGACGCTGCACGCCGCGGCGGAGGCACTGACCGGGCTGGGCGACAAGCTCGGCGAATCCCTGGTCAACGCCAATACGATCCTCGATGACGCCAATGAGCGGATGCCGTTGTTCCGGCGCGACCTCAAGGGTTTCGCCAACTTGGGCGAGGTTTACGCCGACGGGGCGCCGGATCTGATCGGCTTCTTGGACAGCTCGGTGGTGACCGTCAAGACGATCACCAACCAGCAGAAGGAACTGGACGCCGCGTTGCTGGGCGCCGCCGGGGTGGGCAACCTCGGGGCGGACATCACCGGGCGGTTCGGTCCGTACTTCCGGGCCCAGTTCGCCGATCTGGTTCCGGTCTCGGCGCTGCTGGACGAGTACAGCCCGGAGTTGTTCTGCGCCATCCGCAACCTTGCCGAGGGCGCGCCCAAGGTCTACGAGTTCCTCGGCGGCGACGGCTACGCGCTCGACACCGTCAGTGAACTGGTCGGCCCGGCCAACCCGTACATCTACCCCGAGAACCTGCCGCGGTACAACGCCCGCGGTGGTCCTGGCGGCGCGCCGGGTTGCTGGCAGGAGATCACCCACGATTTCTGGCCGGCGCCTTACCTGGTGGCCGACACGGGAGTCAGCCAAGCGCCGTACAACCACTTTGATACCGGATCGCCCCTGGCCGTTGATTACGTCTGGGGTCGCCAAGTCGGGGATAACACGATCAACCCATGAACATCACCAGAACCGCTATCAAACTCGGCGCCGTCGGCTCGGTGCTGCTGCTCTTCACGGTCGGCCTCGTCGTGGTGTTCGGGCAGATCCGGTTCGACCGGACTGCCCGCTACTCCGCGGAATTCAGCAATGCCAGCGGGCTGCGCCCAGGCCAGTTCGTCCGCGCCTCCGGTGTGGAGATCGGCAAGGTCAAACGGATCCGTCTGGTCGACGGCGGCCGACGCGCCGTGGTGGATTTCGACGTCGACCGATCCTTGCCGCTCTTCCATTCGACCACCGCACAGATCCGGTACGCCGACCTCATCGGCAACCGCTACCTGGAGCTCAAGCGGGGCGAGGGTCAGGGCGCCGACGAGCGGTTGCCCATGGGCGGGTTCATTCCCGCCTCCCGGACCGAGCCGGCGCTGGACCTGGACGCGTTGATCGGCGGCTTCAAGCCGGTCTTTCGGGCGTTGGACCCGGAAAAGATCAACACCATTGCCTCGACCATCGTCACGGTGTTCCAGGGCCAGGGCGGAACCATCAACGACATCCTGGAGCAGACCGCCCAGCTGACCGCCCACATCGCCGACCGTGATGCGGCCATCGGCGAGGTTGTCCGGAATCTGAACGTGGTGCTCGACACCGCGGTCCGGCACCGCCAGACATTCGACGAGACGGTCGACAATTTCGACAAGCTGGTCAAGGGCTTGAACAACCACGCCGACGGCCTGGCCAACGGGACCGCGGAGTTCGGCAACGCCGCGGGCAATCTGGCAGACCTGCTGGCCGACAACCGCACGCAGCTGCACAGCCTGTTCCCGGTGGCAGGCCCCGAGCCACCGGACCGGCTCAACGACGTCGACGAGCTGTTCCAGAAGATTCCGAAGGCCTTGAAGCTGATTGGCCGCACCGGTGTCTACGGTGACTTCTTCAACTTCTACATCTGCGACGCGACCATCAAGCTTCCCGGCTTGCAGCCAGGCGGACCGGTGCGAAACGTCCGATTGTGGCAGCAGCCGACCGGGAGGTGCACGCCGCAGTGAGGACCCTGGAACCGCCCAACCGGGCACGGATCGGCATCATCGGCGTTGCCTCGGTCATCTTGGTGACGCTGGTGGGGCAGAGCTTCACCACGGTGCCGATGCTCTTCGCCGAGCCGAGCTACTACGGCGAGCTCTCCGACACCGGCGGCCTGACCGCCGGCGACAAGGTGCGCATCTCAGGTGTCGACGTCGGCAAGGTCCAGGACCTGTCGATCGCCGGCGACCACGTCCTGGTGAAATTCTCGGTGGGGGCCAACCCGATCGGCGGCGACAGCCGGATCGGCGTCAAGACCGACACCATCCTGGGCAAGAAGGTGTTGTCCATCGAGCCCAAGGGCGAGCGTCGGCTGACCCCGCAGAGCGTGCTGCCCCTGGGCCAGAGCACCACGCCCTACCAGCTCTACGACGCGGTCTTCGACGCCACCAAGGCCGCCTCGGGCTGGGACATCGACACGGTCAAGAAGTCGCTGAAGGTGCTCGCGGAAACCGTCGATCAGACCTACCCCGAGCTGAGCTCCGCCCTCGACGGTGTCGCGAAGTTCTCCGACACCATCGGCAAACGCGACGAGGAGATCACCCACCTGCTGGCGCAGACGAACCAGGTGGCCAGCGTCATCGGCGCCCGCAGCGAGCAGATCGACGCCCTGCTGCGTAACACCCAGACCCTGTCGGCCGCGGTCAACCAGCGCAGCCAGGCGATCTCGGCGTTGCTGGGCAACATCGCGTACTTCGGCGAGCAGGTTCAAGGCCTAGTCCGGGACAACCCCAACCTGGACCTGAACCATGTGTTCGAAGAGGCATCCAACATCACCGACATGTTGGTGCGCCGTAAAGAAGACCTGATGGAGATGTTCACCATCTTGGGCCGCTACCTGACGATCGTGAACGACGCGGTCGCGTCGGGCCCGTACTTCAAGGTGTCGACTCTGAACCTGGTCCCGTTCTGGATCCTGCAGCCCTGGGTCGACGCCGCGTTCAAGAAGCGCGGCATCTCACCGGAGGAGTTCTGGCGCAACGCGGGCCTGCCGGAGTTCCGCTACCCCGACCCCAACGGGACGAGGTTCGCCAACGGTGCGCCGCCGCCTGCTCCGCAGGTGATCGAGGGCACGCCCGAGCACCCCGGGCCTGCCGTCGCACCCGGATCGCCCTGCTCCTATGCGCCCGCAGCCGGCATGTTCCCGACCCCGGGCAACCCGCTGCCGTGTGCGAACGTCGACCCCAGCGCCGGTCCCTTCGGGCCGAGCGGTCCTTACCCCGGGCCGACCGATGTGCTGTTCTCGCCGCCCAACCCCGACGGTCTGCCGGCGTCGCCGGGCATCTCGATCGCGGGTCGCCCCGGCGAGACTCCGCCGGTGGTGCCGGGCACCCCGGTTCCGATGCCCGACGCCAACCCCGGAGCACGATCGGAGCCCATGGGCCCGGTCGCCGGTCCGGCACCGGCAAACCCGGGCGCGGCACCACCGCCGGCACCGCGGGCACCCGGTCCGCCGGCCCCGCCCGGCCCCGGAAACCAGCTGCCGGCACCGTTCATCACGCCCGGCGAAGGCGGGAACAGCCAGCCGGGTGGCGGCGGCGGCGCAAGAGGGAGTGAGCGGCCGTGAGTACCGTCTTTGATGTTCGCAACCTGCGACTGCCGGAGCGCTCCCGGAAGGCGGTGATCATCGGATCCCTGCTGCTGGCCCTGGCTTTGGTGGCCGCCTTCGGGGGAGTGCAGCTGTTCCGCAAGCTGAACAGCAACACCGTCGTGGCGTACTTCCCGCAGACCGACGCTTTGTACCCCGGCGACGCGGTGCAGATCATGGGCGTCCGCGTCGGCGCGATCGACAAGATCGAGCCGGCGGGCGACAAGATGAAGGTCACCCTGCACTACAACAACAAGTACAAGGTGCCCGCCGAGGCCAAGGCGATCATCTTGAACCCGACTCTGGTCGCGTCGCGCACCATCCAGTTGGAGCCGCCGTACCGCGGCGGCGCGGTGCTGGCCAACAATGCGGTGATCCCCGAGGACCGGACCGAGGTTCCGGTGGAGTGGGACACGCTGCGCAACGATGTCACCAACATCATCAACAAGCTCGGTCCGACCGCCGAGCAGCCGACCGGGCCGATCGGCGAGGTCATCGAATCGTTCGCCGACGGGCTGGCCGGGAAGGGCCAGGAGATCAACACGGCGTTCGACAACCTGTCGGAGGCCCTGACCGCCCTGAACAAGGGCCGCGGCGACTTCTTCGCGGTGGTGCGCAGCCTGTCGCTGTTCGTCAAGGCGCTCGACCACAACGACCAGCAGTTCGTCACGCTGAACCGGGACCTGGCGAAATTCACCAGCAACCTCAACAGCACCGACCAGGCGCTGGCGACGGCCACCGACCAGTTCTATGCCACCATGACGATCATCAAGGCGTTCCTCAGCCAGAACGCAAAGCCGTTGGTGCAGACCATCAACAATGTGGCAGAGACGACCACCGCCATCACCCAGCCCGACGCCCTCGACGGCTTCGAGACCGCGCTGCACATCCTGCCGAACGTGTTGTCCGCCGTCGGCGAGATCTACCACCCGGCGCAGGGCATGGTGCTCGGCTCTCCGGTGCTGGTGAACTTCGCGAACCCGATGGAGTTCATCTGCAGCGCCATCCAGGCCGGCAGCAGGCTCGGTTACCAGGACTCCGCCGAGCTGTGCGCGGAGTACCTGGCTCCGGTGGCCGACGCGATCAAGTTCAACTACCTGCCGTTCGGTATCAACATCTGGACCAGCGCGTACACCCTGCCCAAGCAGATCGCCTACTCCGAGCCGCGGCTTCAGCCGCCGCCGGGGTACAAGGACACCACCGTCCCGGGTATCTGGGTTCCCGACACCCCGTTCTCGCACCGCAACACCCAGCCCGGATGGATCACCGCGCCCGGCATGCAGGGTGTGGAGCCTGGACATGACACGGCGCGACTGCTCACCCCGGAGTCTCTCGCGCAGCTGATGGGCGGCCCGGACCCGGCGCCGGTCGACTCGCAGTACCAGACGCCGCCTGGTCCGCCGAACTCCTACGACGAGGCACCCGGTCCGCTGCCGTTCATCGGCCAGCCGCCCGGGGTGGGACCGATAGCGCCGCCGCCGCCGGGACCGAACGTCATTCCGGGTCCCGTGGCGCCGCTTCCCCCGCGGGGTCAAGGCTGATGAGACGGAGGACAGCAATGAAGACGGTCAGCCGGCGCGGCTGGCAGGCTCTGGTGCTGCTGATGGCCGCCCTGACGCTCTCGTCGTGCAGCAGCTGGCGCGGTATCGCCAACGTGCCGTTGCCGGGCGGACCGGGCAGCGGACCGGGCGCCTACACGGTGTACGTCCAGGTGCCCGACACGCTGGCGCTCAACGGCAACAGCCGCGTCCTGGTCGCCGACGTCTTCGTCGGTGCGGTCGAGCGGATCGAGCTGAAGAACTGGATCGCCACGCTGAAGCTGCGGCTGAACAAGGACGTTCACCTGCCGCGCAACGCCACCGCGAAGATCGGCCAGACCAGCTTGCTGGGATCGCAGCACATCGAGCTGACCGCCCCGGCGGACGCCGAGGGCGAACTGCGCAACGGCGACACGATCGCCCTGAACAACTCGACGTCGTACCCGACCATCGAACGCACCCTGGCGGGTTTGGCGCTGCTGCTGCAGCGCGGCGGCCTGTCGGACCTGGACACCATCACCACCGAGTTCGCCGCCCTGTCCTATGGCCGGGGCGACCAGATCCGCGCCTTCCTGACCAAGCTGGACACGTTCATCGGCAACCTCAACGACCAGCGTGAGGACATCACCCGGGCGATCGACTCGAGCAACCGGCTGCTGAGCTACTTCGGTGCGCACAACGACACCATCGAGAAGGCGCTGACCGACTTCCCGCCGCTGTTCAAGTACTTCAACACCCAGCAGGCGATCTTCATCAACGCCGTGGACGGGTTGGGGGCGATGGGCACCCAGGTCAACCAGCAGATCGCGCCCGCGCGGTCGGACCTGCACCAGGTGTTGACCTCCTTCCAGTGCCCGGCGCGGGAGCTGCGGAAGTCCTCGCCTTACCTGCCCGACCTGTTGCAGGTGATGATCACCGCGCCGTACCACGTCGACGGTGCCTTCAAGGCCGTGCGTGGTGACTTCATCAATACCTCGTTGGTGGTCGACCTCACCTACGCGTCCATCGACAACGCGATCCTGACCGGTACCGGATTCTCCGGCATGCTGCGGGCACTGGAGCAGTCCTTCGGTCACGACCCGGAGAAGATGATCCCGGACGTTCGGTACACACCGAACCCGGCTACCGCACCCGGCGGTCCGTATGTGGAAAGGGCTGACCGGAATTGCTGAAACCACAGATCAAGCGTCAACTCGTCATCTTCAGCGTCCTGACCGCGGCGGCGCTGCTGGTGTTGGGCGTCTACTACCTGCGGCTGCCGACCATGGCGGGACTGGGGCAGTACACCCTCAAGGCCGACCTGCCCGAAGCGGGCGGCCTGTACAAGACGGCGAACGTCACCTACCGCGGCACTATCATCGGGCGGGTCACCAGTGTGGAACCGACCGAGAACGGTGCGCAGGCGACCTTCCAGATCTCCAGCAAGTACAAGATCCCCGTCGACGCCAGCGCCAACGTGCATTCGGTGTCAGCCATCGGTGAGCAGTACCTGGATCTGGTGTCGTCGGGCAACTCGGGCCAATACCTCAAGCAGGGCCAGACGATCACCACGGGAACGGTCCCGGCGGCGATCGGACCGGCGCTGGACACCGCCAACCGGGGTCTGGCGGCGTTGCCGGCCGGCAAGATCTCTGCCCTGCTCGACGAGACGGCGACAGCCGTCGGCGGGCTGGGCCCGTCACTACAGCGGCTCGTCGACGCGACGCAGGCGATAGCCGGCGACTTCAAGGAGAACCTCGCCGACGTCGACGACATCGTGGAGAAGGCGGCGCCGATCATCGAGAGTCAGGTCGATTCCGGCGATGCCATCCACCAATGGGCGCGCAACCTGAATATCTTGGCGGGCCAAGCGGCCAGCCGAGACGAAACAGTCAAGCACATCATCTCCGACCTGCCCCCGCTGATCGACCAGGTGCACACCGTGTTCAGCGAGACCAGGGACAGCCTGCCGCAGCTGATGGCCAACATGGCGATCCTGACCGAGATGGCCAAGCGCTACAACCGCAACACCGAGCAGATCCTGGTCTTCCTGCCGCAAGCCGGCTCGATCATCCAGACGGTGAGCTCGACCTTCCCGGGCCGGGCGTCGCTGGGCGTGGCGTTGGGTGCCTTCCCGGGCCCGGTCTTCCCGGTTCCGATTCCGGGCTTGAGCCTGAATTACCCGGCGCCGTGTCTGACCGGGTACCTGCCGGCATCTGAGTGGCGGGCGTTCGCCGACACCAGCCCGGCAGAGCTCCCGGACGTGTCGTGCCGTATTCCGCAGGACACTCCGGCCAACAATGTTCGCGGTGTTCGCAACATCCCGTGTGTGGACGTGCCGGGTAAGCGGGCTCCCACGCCCAAGGAGTGCCGCAGCGACAAGCCGTACGTTCCGCTGGGTACCAACCCGTGGTACGGCGACCCGAACCAGATCCGGAACTGCCCGGCCCTGGGTGCGCGCTGTGACCAGCCGATCGAACCGGGCCACGTGATTCCGGCCCCGTCGGTCAACACCGGCCTCAACCCGCTGCCGGCAGACATGGTGCCGGCGTCGCCGCCGCCGCGCAACGATCCACTCACGCGGCCCGGGACGGGTACCGTGCAGTGCAACGGGCAACAACCCAACCCCTGCATCTACACCCCCGGTGGGGGGCCTGCCGCGATCTACAATCCGCAGAGTGGCCAGGCGGTGGGGCCAGACGGCGTCGAATACTCCGTCGAGAACTCGATGAACCTAGGAGACGACGGATGGAAGGGGATGCTGGCACCGTTCCGCTGAGCACGGACGAGGACCAGCAGACCGCAGATACCTCGGCGAAGGACGCTGAAGACGCGGTGACGGACATCGAGGCGGACGCTCCGCAGGAGGCGGCCGGCTCGGCGGAAGGACTCACCGGGCCGGCACCGTCGCGTCTCGGCCGTCGCCAGCAGGTGGGTATCTGTGCGCTGTTGCTGCTGCTGGCTGCCGGATTGGTGGCCGCCGGCCTGGTGGGTCTGCGGGACCACGCGGCAAGCCAGGCGCTGGCGCGGGACAACGCCGAAGCGATCGCCGCGGCCAAGGAATGCGTCTTGGCCACTCAGGCGCCGGACGGGCGTGATATCGCGCTGGCGCAGCAGAAGATCCTGAACTGCACGGCCGGCGAGTTCCGCACCCAGGTGGCCCTGTACGCCGAGATGTTCGTCCACGCCTATCAGGCGGCGAAGGTCCAGGTCGAGCTCACCGAGATGGGCGCCGCGGTGGAGCGCAACAATCCAGACGGCTCGGTGGACATCCTGGTGGCCTTCCGGGTCAGGATCGACAACATCGAGACGCAGGGCAAAGAGGTGGGATACCGGTTGCGCGCGAAGATGATGCGCGAAGACGGTCAATACCGAATCGCCAAGCTCGACCAGGTGGCCCGGTGACCGATCCCGTGGCCACGGTGCCGCACAGCGAACCGGCCCGTTGGCGTACCCGCGCGACGGCCCTGGCGATCGACCTGCTGCCCGGGGCGGTGGTGGTGGCCAGCATGGGCATGCTTGCCCTGTCCTTGCCGGGCGACAGCGTGTGGCGCTGGGCCGCAACAATTGTTGCCGCGTTGGCGTTCCTGGCGACTACGGTCAACCGGATTCTGCTGCCCGCAATCACCGGCTGGAGTCTGGGCCGGGCGCTCACCGGGATCGAGGTGGCCCGCGTGGCCACCGATGCCGCCGCGGAGCCGGGACCGGGTGTGGGACCCAGACGCTTTCTCGTCCGGGAATTGGCGCATCTTCTCGACACGATCCCGGTTCCGCTCGGCTGGTTGTGGCCGCTGCGCGACAAGCGCGGACGTACCTTTGCCGACATGGTGGCGCGTACCCAGGTACGCCCGGCGACACGGGAGCGGCCCGCCGACATCAGACGGTGGACCATGGCTGTCTTCATCGGATCGGCCGCCCTGTCGCTTCTCAGTGCCGCCGGCGCCTATGGGATGGTCTACCAGCGCGACCAAGAAACCGACCAGGCACGATCGCAGATCGCCCGCCAAGGCCCGAAGATCGTGGCGGACATGCTGTCCTACGACCCGGAGACATTGCAGGACGATTTCGAGCGCGCGCAGTCGTTGGTCACCGACAAGTATCGTGAGCAACTGCTGCCGCAGCAGGATGCGATCCGCAATTCCAAACCGGTGCCCAACTTCTACCGGGTGACCGATGCCGCGGTGCTCGACGCCGCGCCGCGCCGGGCCACGATGTTGCTGTTCCTGCAGGGCCAGCGGGGCGTCGCCGGCGACGAGCGGTTGATCAGTGCCACCGTGCGGGTGGCCTTCGCTGCCCAGTCGGGAACGTGGCGGGTCGACGATCTGATCGTCGTCAGTAAGCCGCTGCCCGCCGAGGGGGACAGATGAGCCCGCGCCGCCGCGTGCAGCCGCAGGATCAGCCGCTCTACGTCGAGCGTGCGGTGCCGCGCCGTCGGCGGTTTCCGATGGTGATCGTCGGTTCGCTGGTGGTGGCCGCCGCGGCGATCGCCATCTGCGCGGTGACCTTGGTGACCCATGAGCAGCACCGTCGTGCGGCCTTGCGTGATGTCGAGGCGCTGGCGGCCGTGGAGTCGTTCATGACGATGTTTACCTCGCCGGATCCGTTCCACGCCAATGACTATCTGGCCCATGTGCTGGACAATGCCACCGGGGATTTCGCTCAGCAGTATCAGGAGAAGGCCAATCAGATCCTGATCGCCGTGGCCCGCAGTGAGCCGACCACCGGAACGGTGACCGCGGCGGGTGTCGAACGGTGGAACGACGAGGGCAGCGTGACCATGCTGGTGGCCGTGGAGAACAGCGGCAAGTCGCCGGACGGCAAGCACGATGCCCGGGTCGCCACCCGATGGCTGGCGACGGCGCAGAAGGAAGGGGACCAGTGGAAGATCAGCAATCTGAACCAGGTGCTGTGACCGACGCGTCCTCGGGTGCGCCGATCGATCGGCAGGCCGATCCGGCGGGCGAGGCGACACCGGAAAGCGAGCCGGCAGGCGACGCCACCGGGGCAGACGCCGATGTGGACGCTGCGGCCGAAGCCGAAGCCGAAGCCGAAGCCGAAGCCGACACCGGAGAGCAGGATCAGCCCCAGGCCGCGGGTACGCCGGTGCGCCGGCGCGGTATCGGCGTCCGGGTAGCCGTCGCCGTTTCGGCCGCGGCATTCATCGGCGCCGCGGCGTTCGCGGGTGCCGCAGCGCAACCCTACTTGCGCGACCGTGCGGAGGTGGCCATCAAGCTCGACATCGCCCGGACAGCGGCCAGGGCGATCCACACGCTGTGGAACTACACGCCCGAGAACATGGACTCGCTGCCGGATCGGGCCGCGGTCTACCTCAGCGGTGATCTGGAAGCCCAGTACCGCAAGTTCATCGACGCCATCGCCGACAGCAATAAGCAGGCCCGCGTCACCGACACCACCGAGATCGTCGGTGCGGCCGTCGAGACCCTCGACGGGCCCGAGGCCACCGTGATCGTCTACACCAACACCACGGCCACCAGTGAGCTGAGCAGATCGATCCCGCAGATCAAGTACCTGACCTACCGGCTCTACATGAAGCGGGACCAGAACCGCTGGGTGGTCACCAGGATGCCCACCATCACCTCACTGGACCTCACCCCCCGTCTGCAGGGCTGAGCGCGGGCGCCGGGCGGAGGTAGCGGGGAGCATGCCGATCGCGTCGCCGTTGTCGCGACGGCGCACCATGGTGGCCCTGCTGTTGCTGACGTTCGCCACCGGCCTTGTCGACGCGGTCAGTGTGCTGGTGCTCGGACGCGTCTTCGTGGCGAATATGACCGGCAACGCGATCTTCCTGGGTTTTCTGTTCGTGCCCGGCACCGGCTTCGACCTGACCGCCGCGGTTGTCGCGATTGGCGGATTCCTCACCGGCGCGGTGATCAGCGGCCGTCTGTTCCGGAGGTACGGCAACCCCAACCCCCGCCATTGGCTGACGGTTGCTTTGAGTCTGGAGGCGGTACTGCTCCTGCTACTGGCCGCCGTGGCCGGCCTCGGGGTGTTGCGCTACGCCGACACCAGCAAGTTCGTGTTGATCGCCGGCCTGGCCGTGGCGTTCGGCGTACAGAACTCGACTGCCCGCCAATTCGGCATCCAGGAGCTCTACACCACGGTGCTCACCTCGACGATCGTCGGCATCGGTGTGGACAGCCGGCTGGCCGGGGGGACGGCGGACCGCCAAAACCTGCGCTACGCAGTCGTTTTCGTGATGATCCTGGGCGCCGTAGTCGGCGCGACACTCACGCACGTGTTCGTGGCGCCCATCATCGCGATGGCAGGTGCGGTGGTGCTGGTGAGCCTGGCCCTCTTTCGCTACGGATAGACCGCCGCCAGCGTCTTTTAGGAACCGCCGTACTCCGGACGCAGGATCGGACTCAGTGCCGACAGCGGAATGTGCGCCTGCACGTTGCCGCCGTCCATGAACCACTGCATCTGGTTGTACTGAATCGGACTGTCGTGGCCGACCGGATAGTCGGGCATGTACAGAATCAGCTCATCGGGGGTCAGAGCCCAGGACCGGTATCCGCCCGAGAAGACCTTGTCGGGTGTGAAGCGCTCCGCGACGAACGGGTAGTCCCCCGGACGGTGCTCCCAGAACGCCCGGTCCAGCGCCTCTACGATGTAGGGCTCACCCAGTTGCGGGATCACCGCGAGCGGGTCGACTCCGGGTTTGGTGATGTCCGCCAATTGCAGCTGCCGGCCGCCCGCGCCCATATCGAAGGTAAACGTCCGGTAGGCGTTGTTGATGTAGGGCCCGTCGGAGTGGTAGTCCTCGTGGAAGACCACGCTCAGGGCCTTGCCGTGCTGGAACACCTCGTAGTTCTCGTTGCCCCAGCTGTCGGCGACCATCGAGGCGCCCTTGGTGCGCCAGTTGGTGAACAACTTCGACAGGTACTCGCGGATCGGGGGACCGGCGACGGGGTGGTCGACGAGGTCGCCGGGTACCGCCATCCGGATGTAGCGGGTGGCCAACCGTTCCGAGTGCACCTCAGAGGTGCAGTAGTGCCCGTCCCAGTTGCCGCCCAACCCGCTGCAGAACGACGGCGCCGAAGCGCCGGCCGCCGGGGCCGCAGACACCGCAAACGTTGCGGCAAGCATGCCCGTCAAGAGCCGCGTCGCCCACATAGCTTCCCTCCTACGGCAATTCGACTTTGCTCGCCAGCCAACGGCCGTCGACCTTTTCCATCGTCATCTTCATCCGGCTCCGGTCCACCCGGGGGTCCGGGCGGGTGGAGTTGGTGATCGTCTGGTTGACCATCAGCAGCACCACCACCTTGTCCTTGGAACCGGACTGCACCGCCGACTCCACCACGGTGCCGTGCGCCGCGGCCTTGTTGTCGATCAGCAACTGCCGCAGCTGCACGCTGGCCTTGGTGTAGGTGTCCTTGAACTCGCCGGTGGCGCCGTTGAGCACAGCGGAGAAGTCATCATCGACCTGGTTGGCGTCAATGCTGGTCAACACCTGGGCGTAGTCCACGGCTGCCGCTCGCCCGACCGCCTCCGCTGAGGACACCTGATGCTGTTGCCACAGCTTCCAGCCCAGCCCGGTAACCGACCCGAACACCACGCCGTAGACCGCCGCGACGGCCACGGCCCGCCACAGCTGCCGGCGCTTCCACAGCGGCACCGTGGCCGTCGCCGGTGCGGCGTCGCCGGCTTCGTCACCATCGGCAACTTCGGCGTCAGCGGACTCGGTTACCGTCAGCGACACCGACACATCTGTTTCATCGGCGGTCGGTTCCTCGGTCTCGGCGCGGTCCGACGTCGGTTCATCAGCGGTGCTCACCGCGGTGTCTCCTTGAACATCAGCGTGGCGGTTCGATCAACAGCGGCGGGCCGCCGTATGGGGTCGGAATCGTGTACCTGCCCTTGGGGGTGGGATCTGTAGTCGCCACGAGGTCAGCACCCGGCGGGGGACCGGCGGTGTCGTCTCCCGGTGGGCGTGGGGCATTGTGGGCGCCCCGCACCAACACGGACTGGTCGGTGTCGCGGCAGTAGCCGTACAGGTACGGCTCGGGGAAGTCCGCCGCTGAAGGTGGATGCCGCGGCAAGCCGTAGTCGCACGTATAGCGGGGGTAGATGTCGACGGTGGCCCACATCCCATCCTCGCGGATCACCGAACTGAGCGCTTCCAACGTCGAACCGCGGTAGTTGGGGAACAGCGCGTTGAGCGCCGGTACGCGGACGTAGAGCAGCTGAGACGCGGTGGCCAGGTTACCCAACAGGCCCACCATGACGTCGGAGTTGTCGTCGAAGACGGTGTCGACGGCCGACAACATTCCGGGCCCCTGATCGAGCAGGCGGCTGTAACCGCCGATCATCGGAGTGATTCCCCGAAACACCTTGTCCAGGTTCGCGGCGGTTGCGGCCATGCCGTTGTTGACGTCGCTGAGCATGGTCAGCACCACGCGGCTCGATCTGAGCAGGCTCACCGTCTCCGGCAGCACCGAGTCCAGCGTTGACAGCAGGAAAGCGCCACCGTCGAACAGGTCTGCGAGTTTGCTCGGTCCTTCGTCGGAAAGGCTGAGTTCCTTCTTGATCAGTTCCATCTTGCGGGTGTCGGTCTGGGCCAGCATGCCGTCCGCGTCGGCGAGTAACTGCGAAATCGGGATCGGGGTGGTGGCGCGATCCCGCGAGACCACGCTGCCGCGCGCCAGGTAAGGCCCGGAACTCGACGGCGGCTCGAAGTCGATGTACTGCTCACCGGCAGCCGAGAGGCCGGAGACGCGCACCGCGCTGGCGGCGGGAATCTTGACCTTGGAGTCGATGTTGATGACCGCATCGACGCCACCACTGGTGACGCGCAGCGACTCGATGCGGCCCACCGGCACGCCGCGCACCGACACGTCCTGATTGGCGAGTAGTCCGCCGGAATCGGGTAGTGCAATGGTGATCTGGTACGTAGACCGCGCCGGATTCACCCGCAGTGCACCCACCAGCAGATACCCGGACGCGACCACCAGAGTCATCACGAGAGCGATGCTCGAGAGCAGGTTCTTGCGGCGGTAACCAGCTCGGACCAGGGCGACAACTCGCCGGCTCAGCGCGTCGATCATGGCCGCGGCCCCGGTTCGACCAGGCCGGCCTGTGCGGCTTCCATCTCAAGCTCGGCAGGCGTGGGCGGCATCGGCGGTCCGATCGCGGTCCACGGTGCCTGACCCATGTCAGAGTCCGGCCCGCGCCCGACGACGCGCTCCTGCAGTCGCCACAGCGCGTATTTGATCGATCCGGCCATCTTGGCCCAGTCGTAGCGCTTCGGGCCGTGGAACGCGGGGTCGCCCTTAAACCCGGCGTCGGGCATCGAACCCCACACCAGACGGTCGATGCTGGCGTGCACCGCCGCCCCGCTGCCGGCCGTGATCTTGATCATCGGTGCCATCAGCCGGTTCAGTGCGTACAGGCTGGTGTTGGGATCGGTTGCCATGTCATTCCAGGCGCTGGCGAGCACGTTGGCGTCCTTGATGAAACTGTGCCCGGAGTCGTCGGTCCCGGCAATCGACGGGAACCGCGCCAGCTGTCGGCTGGTGGCACCGAGTTGTTCGACGAGGTCGGCGATCTGGCCGGTGTTGTCGACCATGGTGTCGGTGGCGGGACCCGCGACGTTGAGCACCTCGGTCAGCGCAGCGCTGCGGGAATCGAGCCGCTCGGCGAGCTGACTGGTTTCGCGCAGCGATGTCTCGATCTCACCCGACCGGGCGTTGAGCTTTCGCAGCAGGTCGTTCGACTGGGTGATGAGTCTGCCGAACGCCTGGCCCTGGTCACCGGTCGCCTTACCGGCGCCGTTGACGATGTTGGTGAAGTTCTGCACTGCGCCGCCGTTGACCAGCAGCGCCGCCGAACTCAACACCGACTCGACGGTGGCGGCCGAGGAGGTGGAATCCAGGCCGATAGCGTCGCCACCCTTGAGCAGCGGCGCCGAGGGATCTACCGGTACCGGCGGCTTGATCGACACGAACACGTCACCGAGCGGAGTCGCCGAACGCAACTCGGCAGTGCTGCCCGCGGGAATCCGGACACCGTCCATGATGCGCAGCGTGGTGACGGCCGTGTAGTTGCGGGCGACCATCGACTCCATCTGACCGATGTCGGCGCCGGCAAGCTTGACCTTGGCGCGCCCGGGCAGGTTCAGGGCATTGGAGAACACCGCGGTGATCAGATAACCGCCGCGGCCGATCCCTGGCGCCGGAAGCGGCAGGCTGTCCAGCCCACTGGTGCCGCAGCCGGCCACCGACGAGGCGATGACCGCGCTGCACAGCAGCGCCACGGCAGTCCTCGGTGCTCTTCGCGATCGTGATGTCACGTCTACTGTCCCATCATCGAAAGTCCGTCGAGGATATAGGTGAGGCCGAAGTCCGGTCCGTAGTCGGCCAAAGTCCCCGTACCGCAACCCAATTGCCGCAGGTGCATCATGTTGCACATTTCTTTGGTGCTTTGGGTCTCGACGAGGATCTTGTCGACCAGCGCATGCAGGCGGACTGCGCCGTTGTCGCGGTCGATGGCGTTGTAGAGGTTCTCCAACGTCATCGGCAGCACATCGATGAGCTCGGTCAACTCGCGCCGCTTGTCCACCATGGTGGTCAGGGTGGTGTCGCCGTTGAGCACACTCTGCTTGAGGTGGTCCCGGTTGGCCTGCATCAACGACGTCGCCTGGGTCACGATCTCGTTGAACATCCGGCCGGTGCGCCCGGTGCCGAAGTCCTCGTCGGCGAGCATCTGACTCAGCTGCCGGGTGGTGGAACCGAACTGCCGCAGTTTCTCGTCATTGCGCGACGCGGCGTCCATCAGGGAGCTGAGGTTGGTGATGATGGTGGTCAGCTGATCGCCGGTCGCCTCGCCGCGGTCGGAGCTGAGTCGTAGCGCGCGCGACAGTTCGCCCAACGCTGATTTGATCTGCTCGCCGTTGCCGTCGGCGATGTCGGCGCCGGCGTTGATCACGTCGGCCACCGGCCCGTTGCCCTTGCCGTCGCCGCCGAGGGATTTGGAGACCTTGTCCAGCATGTCCAGAACGCGGTCGAACGCGACCGGCGTCCGGGTGCGGTTGAGGCCGATCGTGGAGTGGTTGGCCAGCACCGGCCCCCCGGCGTAGGCCGGGGTCAGCTCGATCTGACGTGCGGTCAGAATCGAGGTGTTGATGGTCACGGCGTTCACGTCGGCGGGGATCTTCACTCGCCGGTCGACGGTGAATTCCGCCTCGACGTATTCGCCCTTGGGAGTGACCTTCTTGACTTTGCCGACCGGCATGCCGAGAACCGCGACCACATTGTCCTCGTAAAGCCCCGCGGCACTGTCGAACTGAGCGGTGACGGTGATGTGCCCGCCGAACGGACTGAACTGGGAGACGGTCACGGCGACGGCAACCGCTGCACCGACGATCAGCGCTGTGGTCAACCCCTTGACGCTGCGCCTCTTCTTGGGCGCCGTGACGGGCTGAGTTGGCGTGGGCTCTGTGTCGGCCGGATCTTCGATCGGATCGTCGGCGGTAGTCGGAGGCGCGCTCATTTGCAGTCCTTAAAGTATTCGATCATGCCGAATTGCTTGGCACGTCCGCTGATCGCACACATCCACGAGTCGTTCAGGAGCCCGTTTCCGGCGAAGAACTCGATACCGGGCCCGTAGCCGGTCGCGTTCGTCGCACCCCGTAACGCCGGTGGTGCGGCTTGGAGCAGGCTGCGCACCAGGTCGTCATGCTGACCGAGCATGTCCGAAAGCGCACGAATGTTGACCAGCATGTCGTCGAGCATCGACCGGTCCTTGACCACAACGTTGTTGAGTTGGCCTGCCAGCGTGGTCAGGGCCGCCAACATGGCGTGGAAGGTGTTCTGCCGCGCCACCAGTTCCCCCAGGAAATCCTGGCCCTGATCGACCAGGTTGCCCAGGCTGGCCTGCTGGTTGTGCAGCGTATTGGCCACCCGCTGGGTGCTGGCCAACAAGGTGCCGAGTTCGTCGCGTCGATCGGCGGTGACCTTCGCGAGTGCGTGCAGATTGGCCATCGCCTGGGGAACCACCGGCGGAAGGCCGCTCATCTGTCGGCCGAGCACTGCCAGGGACTGGGCGAATTGGTCGGAGTCGATCTGGTCGAACGTGGTGGTGGCGTCTTCCAGCAGTGACTCGAGGTCGTAGGGGACTTCGGTGTGGGCCAGGGGAATCCGCTTACCGGGCAGCGATCCCGTCCCCTCGGGCTCGAGCTTGAGGTAGCGCGAACCGAGGATCGTCATCACCTGGATCTTCGCCCGGGTGTCCTTGCCCAGCGCGACGTCGTTGCGAACTGTGAGACCGGCCTCGACGTGGTCACCGGCGAGCCGCATGCTCGACACCCGACCCACCTCAATGCCGGCCACCATGATCGGGTTTCCGGGTGTCAGCGCGGCGGCTTGGGCGAACTCCGCGGTATAGCGGGTGTAGCCGAAGCCGACGACCTTGACGAACAGTGCCGCAGCCACGACCACGGCCACCACGGCCAGTGCTCCGAACCCCAGCCAGGTGGTGTTGTAGGACTCCAGCGGCCGACTGCGCCACTGACGGACAAGTCGTTTGATGTTAGCCATCGACGGTATTCCTGCATCTCGGAGTGAACCAGGCGAGATTCTCTGCGGTGAGCGGGCGTGCGTTGCCGGGAGTCGCAGCGTTGATGATCATCGTGGTGAGGTCGTTTTGCCCCGGCAGGAAACCGGTGGCGTTCAAATCACACAGGTAGGCGATGCCGTAGGCCCCTTCTCCGAACATTCGGGCGAAGCCCTTGAGCAGCAGGGGCAGGTTGGCGCCGTTGAATGCCAGCTGCGGTTCGATGCTGGCCAGGTGCTTGGTGAAACCGGGTTCGCGGTTGATCATCTCTTCGAAGGACGGGAAGACCTCATCGGTGATGTTCGCGAGCTGTCGCGTCACCTGGGCCAGCGACCCGACCGAGGACTGCAACGCCGGTCGCCGGGAGTCCAGGTCGGCGACTGCCCGGCGCGCCTGTGTCAGCGCGTGATCCAACTGGTCGTTCTGCCCGGCGATGGTCCCAGTCACCTTGTTGAGGCTGGTGATGAGGTCTCCGAGTACCTCGTCGCGCCCGGCCAGCGTCGCGGTGAGCGTTGACGACTGTTCCACCAACGTGGCCATCGAGTCCTGATCGCCCTGTAGCGACTGAATGACACCCTTGGTCAGATCGTCGGCCTGTTTGGGGTCCAGCAGCGACATCAGCGGTTTGAAGCCGTTGAGCAGGGTGCCGACGTCGAAAGAGGGGTCGGTCTGTTCCACCCCGATCACGCTGCCGCGGGGCAGTTCTTCGGTACTTCCGGTGCTACCCAACGACAGCCCGAGATAGCGCTGACCGATGATGTTTTGGTAGGTGACCGATGCGACGGTGTTGCCGTACAGCCTCTGATCGCTTTGGACGATGAAGGAGACCTTCGCCAACTTTCCGTCCAGTGCGACCTTCTCCACCCGGCCCACCCGGACTCCGGCCATCCGGACGTCGTCGCCTTCGCGCAGCCCGAAGACGTCGGTGAACATCGCGGCGTAGGGCGTGGTGGCTCCGGCCACGTCGCGGCGCAAGGTGGCGTAGACCAGCCAGGTCAGTGCCATCGAGACGACCATGAACAACGACAGTCCGATCAAGGGACCCCGGAATCTCATTTGTTGCCACCTGCTTTCGGCGGGTCGGGTTCGGCCGCCGTGGAGACGGAGACGGAGACGGCGTTTCCGCGCGCGACGGGGCCGAGCAGCAGCTGAGTCGCCACCGATGCCGGTCCGCCCTGTCCGGTGAGCAGGCCGAGCTGGGTACGTTCGGTTTGGCTGCCGACGGGACCCACGTTGCCGCCGTAGGACGCCGGGGCCACCGGCGCAGCCGGCCGCCACTCCGGCGCATGGGGCTGCACCGGGATGGGAGGGCTCGGTGGGGGCGGGGGAGCCGGGTCGAGCGGATCGGCAGTGCCGGGTACCCGGGGGAACGGCCCGGTCCACCACGGCAGCGGCGGGTTGGTGTCCTCCAGGCTGCGATTCGGGTTGATCACGGGTGGCCCGACCGCATGCAGGTTTCCATCGGGGCCGATCTCGGTACCGGGCGGTGGTTCGAGGCCGGCGGGGAAGCGGTAGTTCTGCGGCAGCAAGTTCTCGGGCAGTTCGGACCGCACGGAGATCATCGGCGCGGTGAAGCAGCTCGGTCCCTTCACCTCGCCATACTGCGGACAGTCCGCTCTGGTGTAGGTGTGCAGCGGGGTGAAGGACAGATTGGCCCGCATGTTCTTGGTGATCAACTTGGGGTGGTAGAGGTTTTCGAAGAACTTCTCGTTGAGCTGGTTGACCCGGGTGAAGATCGGGACGAACTTGTCGGCGTTGTTGGCCAGCACGCCTACCACGGGCGTGAAGTCGTGGGTGATCTGAATCAACTGGTCGATGTGGTTGTCGAACGCCGCGCGAGTGACCCCCACGGTGTGCTGACCGCCGGTGACCAGTGAAGCCAACTCGGCGCGCTTCTCGGCGAACGCCCGCATCGGTTCGACGGCCTGGTGCAGCGCGTCGACGAGGTCGGGCGCGGTGGCCTGCAGTCCGTGGGTGGCGTCGAGCAGCGCCGAGACGGTGGACGGCCCCGGCTCGGTGGCGACGATCCCGTTGAGCTGATCCAGCAGCCGGGACATGTGCGCGCCGGCATTGAGCAGTTTGACGCGCCGGTTGTCGGTAGCCGCGCCGACCGCGGCCAGAATGCCCAGACTGTGGTCTTCGCGCCCGCGGCCGGTGGCGGCCAGGATGTCCCGCAGCTTCGACACCGTGGTCTGGAAGATCACCGTCGACAGCTCGCCGTTCTCAGCGATGTGGGCGCCGTCGCGGATGGTCTGGCCGCCGTCTCCGGAGTCCACCAGTTGGATCGAAGACACGGCGAACACGTTGGACGGCACCACCCGCGCCGTCACCGACCCCGGAATGTCCTTGGCGTATTCGGGTTTGAGGTTGATGTGGACGTAGTTGGGCTTGCCGTAGGCGGCGGGAATCACGTCGGTGACGCTGCCGACCAGCAGCCCGTGATATTTGACGTCGGACTGCGCGGGCAGTCCGTCGCCGACGTTGATCAAGTCGGCGATAACGCGGACGTAGGAGTTGAGCATGCCGGTGGACTTGGCCAGCAGACCGGCGGTGGTCAGGGCTATCACCAGCAGGACCGCGATTCCCGCGCCCAGCAGCTGTTGCTCGGAAGGTCCGCGTCCGTCGGTATCCAGGGAATTGGCCATGTCAGCCTCCGAACCTTGCGCCGGCGTCGATGCTCCACAGAGCCATCGTCAGCAGCATGTTGACCATGATCACGACGGTGATGCTGGCACGCATAGCTCGGCCGGCGGCCACCCCGACGCCCTCGGGTCCGCCGGAGGCGTAGAAGCCGTAGTAGCACTGCACAGTCGAGGCCAGCCAGACGAACACCACACACTTGAGCACCGAGTAGAGGATGTCCTGGCCGCTGAGCATCATCGTGAAGTAGTGCAGGTAGGGGCCGATCGAACCCCCGCCGATCAGGCCCGTGACCAGTTGGCAGGTCAGGTAGGTGATCGCCAGGCATGCAACGTAGAGCGGGATCACGGCGATGGTCGAGGCCAGCAGGCGGGTGGTGACCAGGAACGGGATCGGCCGGATCGCGATCGATTCGAGCGCGTCGATCTCCTCGGAGATCCGCATGGCGCCCAGCTGCGCGGTGAAACGGCAGCCGGCCTGCATCGCGAATGCCAGCGACGCCATGATCGGCGCCAGTTCGCGGGTGTTGACCAGCGAGGAGATGATTCCGGTGGCCGGTCCGAGCCCCAGCAGGTTCAGGAAGTTGTAGCCCTCGATGGCGACCAGCGCGCCGGCGGTGAAGCCGAGCACCACGGCCACCCCGGCGGTGCCGCCACCGACCACGATGGACCCGTTGCCCCAGGCGATGTCGGACAGCAGCCGCAGGAATTCCTTGCGGTAATGGCGCAGCACCGTCGGGACGCCGGCCGCGGCGCGCCCGAAGAACACCAGCATGTGCCCCAGCCGTATGGTCGGCTCTGTCGCGATCCGGTAGACGCGCAGCAGTGGGCGTGCGAATGCCGGGACGTACGAAGAGGCAGTCATGTCACAGTCCCGTCCGGGGGAACAGCACGTTGTAGAGCTCGCTGATACCGACGTTGACGATCATCAGCACCAGGATCGACTCCACCACTGAGGCGTTCACGGAGTTGGCCACGCCGGCCGGACCGCCTCGGGTGGACAGCCCCTTCTGGCACGAGACCACCGCCACGATCGCGCCGTACACCACGGCCTTGAGCAACGCGACGATCATGTCACCGGTGGTGGCGAATGATGAGAAGGTGGCCACGAAGCTGCCGGGCGCACCTTTTTGGAAGTACACGTTGAACAGGTAGCTGGCCAAAAAGCCGACGAAGCAGGTGATTCCGGTCAGCGCGACACCGATCATGATGGCCGCCGCGAAGCGGGGGACCACCAGTCGGCGGATCACCGAGACGCCCATGACTTCCATGGCGTCGGTCTCCTCGCGCATGGTTCGCGAACCCAGGTCGGCAGTGATGGCCGAGCCGACCGCGGCGGCCATCAGCATGGCCGCGACCAGCGAGGCGGCCTGCCGGATGACGGCCAGTCCAGCGGCCGCGCCGGCCAGCGAGGTCGCGCCGACCTGATTGGCCAGCAGGGCGAACTGAACGGAGAGGGTGACCCCGATGGGCAGTGCCACCAGGATGGTGGGCAACACCGCGGTGTTGGCCATGAACGCGCTCTGCCGGACGAACTCACCCCATTGGAAACGACCGCCGAACAGGTCGGAGAAGAAGTACTGCACGGTGCGCACGGCCAGCACGCACTGCTCGCCCACGGTGGTCAGGGATGCCAGCGGGTGGCGATCGACATAGCCGGCGGTCCAGTCCTGGATGGCGGCGACGCCGTCGAGTGGGGCCGCATCGGTGAGATCGCGGTTGTCCGGGGGAGTCATCGATCGCCGTTCGGGGTCGGGAGATCACCGTGGGTAGCCGATTGTGCGCGTGGCTGATGATCCATTGCGGGCACCATAGTCAGGGTTCTTACTCCGCTGTTCGGTTCTGTGCTTCTCGGACCAACTGGTGGGTTGGCAGAAAGGATACGCATCGCGGCGGTCGGGGTAGAGCACATGGGTATCCGCCGAGTCCTTTCATCCGGACATGATGTCGGACACAATGCCCTGGCAAGGGTGCTTCGGGCAACATGACATCGGTTATGGGTGGGTTACTGGCGGGTAGCCCCCAGTTTCGCGGTTTTGGCGCCCCCACATGGGGTTCTATGGCGATACGCTCCGGGACGAGCGCAACGAGTGGAAGGGAGTCGGGACGGTGCCGATACAGGGAGGCTGGACTCAGATTGCGTCCGTTGTCGTGGGCGTGATGGCGGCGGCCGCCGTGTTGACCCCGGGCTTCGCGGCCGCCGAACCGGACACGGCACCGGCACTCCCGGAGTTCGCGCCCGCGCCCAGCGACTGGTCGCCGCGCATGGACATCTGGCCCTACACCACCTTCACCTACCAGGTGACGCCGGAGATGATCAGTGGCATGTCGGACTCGTGCCAGTGGTTCAACGCGCAGTTCGACCCGCTGATGGGGCAGGTCGCCGCTTTCAACCGCTCTCTTGCCGATCGCCATGACGTCTACGACGGCCTGCAGTCGCAGGCGGATGCGGTGGTGGCCAACCTCGACCGCTCGACCGGCTTTCTTGGGCCGCGGGTGCAGCCGCTGACGATTCGCAACACCCCGGACAACTACGGCGCGTACTCCCCGATTTACGGTGGCGAACAGATTACCGGCGTGCTGTTCCAGCTGTCGCGGATCGCCGACAGCATCCGTAAGAAGCAGCTGGCGGGCTTCACCCGTCCCCACATCGATTCCGCGTTCGGGTGGGGCGACGCCCTGCGGAGTTCCGGGGCCTGCATCTAACGACGTGCCCGCCCGAGCGGGTTGGTAGGTTCGGGGTGCGTTGTGGGCCGAACGGCCCCGCGCTGCGGACGACGAGAGGTAGTGCAGGTGCCGGACCGTGAGGACCAGCAGGAAGCCGACGCCGTCGAACCGGCGGCCGAGACCGCCGATGCCGAGACCGAAGCCCCGTCTGCTGACGCCGAATCTGCCGACGGCGAGTCCGCGGACGGTGGGGCACCAACACCGCCGGCCGACGACGCACAGGACACCGGCGCAGCCGATGCCGCCGATGACGAGGCCGCCGCAGAGCCGGACCGGTCCAAGGCCGGTGTTCCCAAGCGGCGATGGATCGCGGTGGCGGTGCTGGCGCTGGGTGTGATCGGGGCGGCCTACGAGGGCTGGCTGCTGTACGCCCACCACCAGCGCAACGTGGCCGCCGCGCAGGCACTGGAGACAGCCGAGAAGTACACCCTGGCGCTCACCAGTGTGGACCCCACGGCGATCGACAAGAACTTCGCCGAGATCCTCGACGGTGCCACCGGCGAGTTCAAGGACCTCTACAGCACATCCAGTGAGCAGCTCCGCCAACTGCTGATCGACAACAAGGCGACGGCGCACGGCACCGTCATCGAATCCGCGGTCAAATCCGCCACCAAGAACAAGGTCGAGGTGCTGCTGTTCGTCGATCAGGCGGTGAGCAACAAAGCCAGCCCACAGGTGCAGATCGACCGCAGTCGCATCGTGATCACCATGGAAAAGGTGAACGGGCGCTGGCTGGCCGCCAAGGTGGACATGCCCTGAGTGCGCTGGGTCAGCCGCCCAGGCGAGCTGCCATCGCCCAGATGAGCACTTCGGCCGCCGTGATCGCAGACAGGCGCTGACCGCCGCCGCCGCTGAAACGGACCGCGTCACCGGCCCCCAGGGCTCCGGCACCCTCGAGTTCGGCCCGGCCCAGCGCGACGAACAGATGCGTGTACGGCGCATCGGGCACCGCGATGCGGTCGCCGGGACGCAGGCGAGCGGCGTAAAAGGTGGCGTCGGCGTTGCCCACGCCGATCATGGCGTCCGGATCGCGGCCTGAGGCGACCGTTACCAGGCGCCCGCCCGCCAGCGCGTCCCCGATCTCGCGCTGCTGGTAGGCCGGTTCGCGTCCCGGCGCGTCCGGCATGACCCACATCTGGACGAAATGCACCGGCTCGGAAGCTGATTCGTTGCGCTCCGAATGCAGAATTCCGGTGCCCGCCGACATGCGCTGCGCCAGGCCGGGATGGATGACGCCGGCGTTGCCGATCGAATCGCGATGACTCAACGCCCCGGACAACACCCACGTGACGATCTCGGCGTCACGGTGGGGATGGGTGTCGAATCCGGCGGACGGCGCGACGAGGTCATCGTTGTTGACCAGCAGCAAGCCGTGATGGGTGTTGTCCGGGTCGTAGTAGTCGTTGAACGAAAACGAATGCCGCGAGGTCAGCCACGGAGTGCGGGTGGCGGCGCGTTCGGCGGCCCGTCGCACATCGAGCAGGCCGGTCATGGCTCTCAAGGCTAGCGCGCGACCCGGTGGGTGCCGGTAGTCTCACTGCAACCGCCGAGGTGATACGGAGGTGGGAGGCGATGTCGGTCGACACCGGCGCCGGTGCTGCCGCCGGTGGCTCCGCGTGAGCCGTCCCGCCCTCGCGCACCTGCAGATCGGCGACCTCATCGGACAGGCCGGCGGTGACCCGTGGGCGATCGACGACAGCCTGCAGGCGGGCAGCCCCACCCAGATCAACTTCCTGGCCAAGGCCTTTCACTCCGCTGCCGGCTCGGCCACCGCCGCCGAAGATGCCTTCCAAGCCGCCCAAGAACACTTCACGCAGTACAACCGCGAAAACGGCGAGCAACCCATCAACGACGGCGCCGAAGTCCAGCGCGTCAAAGACGGCCTGCACGCCACCAACGCGCAACTCGGCCAGATCGCCGCCGACCTGGGCGTCATCGCCGCAACCCTGGCCCAAGCCCGCGCCGCATCCCAGGCCAACATCACCGCACTCAACGCCAACCTGATCGTCCTGGACGCCCGCATCGGGCAGTGCCTGGAACTGGAGAGCCAGGGCCACGACTACGCCGCCGAGATCGCCCAGTGCCGCCGGCTTGCTCAGGACGACACCGCGACCGCCCTGCACAACGGCACCGTCATCCGCACCACCTATGCCAAAACACTGCAGCAGGGCCTGACGAACCTGCGGGAGAAGGGTGGCTACGACGCCGCCGACGCCCTGGACGGGTTCGACGCGGATGCTCCGGCGCCGCCACCGGGACCGGTGCCCGACGATCCACAGCAGTTCCACGACTTCTGGAACAGCCTGACGCCCGGACAGAAGGAGTGGCTCTACAACTCCGACAACAACATCGGCAACCATCCGGGGATGCCCTGTGACCCGCCGGACGGCCTGGGCTACGACCACTACAACAAGCGGCACCTGGCCGAGGAACTCGCGCGCGCACAGTCCGCCGCGGCGCAGGCGCAGGCGTTGCAGAACCAGCACCCGGACTGGGCTGCCGGCGAGAATATTCCGCGTCCCAACAAGCCGGGCGCAATATTCGACGACCGGGTGGCCTACGAGAACTGGCAGCGCCAGTACGACGCCGCGCGCGATGGCTCGAAGTATCTGGCCGACCTGCAGGCCGTCGATTCGGCTGTCAGTGCCAGCCCGGACCGCAAGCTGATGCTGTTGGACACCGAAAGCGGCACGCAGGCCCGTGCCGCCATCGCGGTCGGCGATCCGGATAAGGCGACCCACGTATCGGTCACCGCCCCCGGACTCAACACCACGGTGCACGGCAGCATCGGGGGAATGACCGAAGAGGCGACCAACCTCCAGCAAGAGGCCCTGCGGCAGTTGGGACTTACCCCCGGGCACGCAACAGATTCCGTTTCGACGATCGCCTGGATCGGTTACGACCCGCCGCAGGTGCCCGGCTTCGACGACAAAACCGCTTCCCTGTCCGGGATCTGGGGCGTCGCCCACGACGAGCTTGCCCGGGCCGGCGCCCGCGATCTGGCCCGCTTCTACGACGGGATACAGGCCTCGCACCTCGGCGGTCCCGCCGATCTGACCGCGATCGGGCATTCCTACGGTTCACTGACCACCGGGCTGGCGCTGCAGGAGGCCGGTGATCACGGGGTATCGCGGGCGCTGTTCTACGGGTCCCCCGGAATCGCAGCCTCCACGCCGGAGCAACTGCAGCTGCACGCCGGCCAGGTCTACGCGATGGAAACCCCCGATGACCCCATCCAATGGGCCTACGACGCCAGGGCGGTGGGCCAGGGCATTCCGATCCTGGGCACCTACCTCAACAACGAATTCGGCGATTTCGGATCGAACCCGGCCACCAACCCCGAATTCACCCGACTGGCCACCGGTGCCGCTAGCGTGCCCGACGGGCATGGCGGCGCCATCGTGCTGCAGGAAGCGCACGGCCACAGCGATTACCCGCGCTTCCCCGACGGAGGAGGAATTCGGACGACCAACTACAACATCGCCGCGGTCCTGGCCGGTCTCGGCGACAAGGCGGTTCGAGGAAATTGACGGATCACCACATATCCCCACCCCAGCCGCGACGATGCCTGTCCGCTGTCTTGGCCATCGCCGCACTAACCGCAGGATGTCACGTGTCTCAACCTTATGAACCCACTCCGCCCAGCGTGGCCGCAGAGGCCCTGGACGTGCTCAGATCTCTGCCGTCCTTCGAGGAGACCCAAACCCAGGTACAGGCGGCGATGGACGAGATAACCACGGCCGCAAGCGAGGTCATCTCATCTGTCAGCTGGGAGACCATCCACGAGGGTTCGGGCGGTCGATGCGAGCGGCCCTATGAGCAGACCGACGGCAAACGGTACTTCCTCCCCAACGCCATTGCGCAGAATGTCGACGTGTCAGAGCAGGCCTGGGCAAAGCTCGAAAAGATCGCCAAAGAGGCGGCTGCGAAGCTGGACGCCACCGAGGTACAGGTGATGGCGAACCAGCCGGGCAATCACGACGTCGGTTTCTACGGCCCCACCGGGCTTTTCATCAAAATCGGTTACCGGGGAAACCTCGTGGTGTCCGGTTACACCGGCTGCCGGCTGCCCCGAGACAAGCAGTGATGGCCTACCAGTCCGACTCGTCGTAGGTGATCACGCCGCGGATGTTCTTGCCGTCCACCATGTCCTGGTAGCCGGCGTTGACGTCTTCGAGCTTGTAGGTCGTGGTGATCATCTCGTCGAGCTTGAGCAGGCCGGACTTGTACAGGGCCGCCAGCCGGGGCGTCTCGATGTGCGAGCTACCGCCGCCGAAGATGTTGCCCTTCAACGTCTTCTGCAGCATGGTGAACAGGAAAAGGTTCAGCTTGACGTCGGCGTCGGCCATCGCGCCCATTCCGGTCACCACGCAGGTGCCGGTCTTGGCGGTCAGTGTCATCGCCTCTTCGATGTACTCGCCCTTCATGTCCCCGACGGCAATGATCACCTTGTCGGCCATCAGGCCCCAGGTCTCCTCCATCACCGGCATGATCGCCTCGGCCATCGACGGATACACACCGGTGGCGCCGAACTTGACGGCTTGATCGCGCTTGAAGGGAACCGGGTCGATGGCGATCACCCGCCGGGCGCCCGAGAGCACCGCACCCTGCAGGGCGCTCATGCCGATCCCGCCGACCCCGACGATGATGACGGTCTCGCCGGGCTTCACCTCCGCGACGTTGGTGGCCGAGCCGAACCCGGTAGGCACCGCGCAACCCATGATCGCGGCGGTCTGGAACGGGATGTCCTTGTCGATCTTGACGACGGAGTCCTGATGCACGGTCATGTAGGGCGCGAACGTGCCGAGCAGGTTCATCGGGGAGACCGCGTGGGAGCCGGCGTGGATTCGGTTCGTGCCGTCGGCGATGGCTTTGCCGCCCAGCAGCACCGCGCCGCGATCACACAGCGAGCGGAAGCCCTTCATGCACGGCGGGCAGGCACCGCACGCCGGGATGAAGGCCATCACGACATGGTCGCCCTCTTCCAGGCCCGTCACCGACTTGCCGACCTTGGTGATCACCCCGGCACCCTCGTGGCCGCCCAGCGCCGGCAGACCGATCGGGGTGGCCCCGGTGGTGACGTGGTAGTCGGAGTGGCACATTCCCGCGGCGTGCATCCGGACCTGGACTTCGCCTTCGACAGGGTCGCCCAACTCGATCTCGTCGACCCGCCACGGCGAGTTCAGCTCCCACAGCAATGCGCCCTTGGTCTTCATGACCGGCCATCATAGAACACGTTCCAGAAGTGCCTCTGGTAGGTGTCCTCAGCTGGGAAAATGCCGCCTTAGCCCGTCTTGTGCGGAATGCCCGCGGACAGCCCGCCGTCGATGACCAGGTCGGACCCGGTCATGTAGGAGGACTCGTCGGAGGCCAGAAACACCACCGCGGTGGACACCTCTGCCGACTTGGCGCCGCGGCCCAGCGGGATCTGCAGCGAGTCATCGGGGATGGCGATCGTCATCCTGGTGCGGATCAGCCCGGGCAACACGCTGTTGATCCGGATGTTGTGCGGGGCGAGTTCGACGGCCGCGGCCTTGGCCAGCCCGCGCACCCCCCACTTCGATGCGACGTAGCCGTAGAGGCCTGCGGTGCCGCGCATCCCCTCCACCGAGGAGATGTTGATGATGGAGCCGCCGCCGGCGGCCTTCATCGGGGCGACGGCCGCGTGCATACCCAGCATGGTCCCGGTCAGGTTGACGTCCAGGACCTGTTGCCAGGTGGCCAGGTCGAAGTTCTCCAGGGCGTTGTACTTGGCGATCCCGGCGTTGTTCACCAGCACGTCGAGGCTGCCGAAGGCGTCGACTGCGGTCTGTACAGCCGCCTGCCACTGCTCGGCCTGGGTGACGTCGAGACGGACGAACCGTGCGGTGTCGGCCCCCAATTCGTCGGCCAGCCGATTGCCCTCGTCCTCGAGGACGTCACCGATCACGACCTTCGCTCCCTCGGCGGCCAGTGCCCGGGTGTGTGCTGCGCCCATTCCCCGCGCGCCGCCGCTGATCAGCGCAACTTTGCCCTCGACTCGTCCCATGGCTGGCGAGGTTACCTCGACGCACTTGCCGCCCGTTACGCTGCCCTGATGGCCGTGACCCGCACCGAACGAACCTTCGAGGGTGTCCGCCAGGTGCCGATCGTCTACGACACGTGGACACCGCCGGACGCGCCGCGCGCGGTGGTGGTGCTTGCGCACGGATTCGGCGAACACGCCCGGCGGTATGACCATGTCGCGGACCGTTTCGGTGCGGCGGGTCTGGTGACCTATGCCCTCGACCACCGGGGGCACGCTCGCTCGGGTGGCCGTCGAGTGCTGTGCCGCGACATCGCCGAGTACACCGCCGACTTCCACACGCTGACCGGAATCGCCGCCCGGGAGCACCCCGGAGTGCCGCGCGTGGTGCTCGGGCACAGCATGGGCGGGGCGATCGTGTTCAGCTACGGCGTGGACCGGCCCGACGACTACCAACTGATGGTGCTGTCCGGACCGGCGGTTGGCATGGCCGACGTCGTCTCACCGGGATTGGCCTGGGTGGCCAAAGCGCTCGGGGTGGTCGCGCCGGGCCTGCCGGTGGAGAAGCTCGACAGTGCCCTGGTCTCGCGTGACCCGGCGGTGGTGGCGGCGTACGACGCGGACCCGCTGGTCCACCACGGGCGGGTGCCGGCCGGTGTGGCCCGGGCGCTGATCAAGGTCGGCGAGACCATGCCGACGCGGGCGCAGGCGCTCACTGCGCCGCTGCTGGTGGTGCATGGCGAAGACGATGGGCTGGTGCCCGCTGCGGGCAGCAGGCGCCTGGCGGAGCACGCCGGCTCCAGCGACGTGCAGTTGACCGTCTATCCGGGTCTCTACCACGAAGTATTCAACGAACCGCAGCGCGCGCAGGTGCTCGACGAGGTCGTCGGCTGGATCGACGCGCACCTGTGAGTCACCGGCGCCGGGTGTCGCCGGCGTCGGCTAGCGTGGCGCCCATGAGCCCCGACGTTGACGAGGCAGAGCGCAGCGATGCCGAGGAGCGGCGGTCATGAGCCCCGACGACAAGATGCTGGCGCGGATCGCCGCGCTGTTACGTCAGGCGGAGGGCACCGACAACGCCCATGAGGCGGACGCTTTCATGGCGGCGGCACAACGGCTGGCCACCGCCACCTCCATCGATCTGGCGGTGGCGCGGGCCCACTCCGCCAACCGGACCGCTGCGACGGCACCGGTGCAGCGCACCATCACCATCGGATCGCCCGGAACCAAGGGATTGCGCACCTATGTGCAGCTGTTCGTGGGGATCGCCGCCGCCAACGACGTGCGATGCGACGTGGCAATGAACTCCACCTACGTCTACGCCTACGGGTTCGCCGAGGACATCGACGCCACCCACGCCCTCTACGCGAGTCTGGTCGTTCAGATGGTGCGGGCCTCCGACGCCTACATCGCCACGGGTGCGCACCGCCCGACTCCCACCATCACCGCCCGGCTCAACTTTCACCTGGCGTTCGGGGCCCGGGTCGCCCAGCGGCTGGCCGAGGCGCGAGACGAGGCCCGGCGCGAGGCCGAGTCCGGCCGGAAAAGAACTCCCGGGACTGCGATCGCGTTGCGCAACAAAGAGATCGAACTGCAGGACTTCTACCGCGGCACCTCCAAGGCGCGTGGTACCTGGCGGGCCACTCGGGCGGCGGCGGGGTACTCCTCGGCGGCGCGACGGGCCGGCGATCGGGCCGGACGTCAAGCTCGACTGGGCGGTGAGGCCGAGCTGTCGGTGGCGCGGTCCGCGCTGGAGCGGTGAGCGGCAACGCCGCGGAGCGCGACGGTCAGCGCGCCAAGGTCTATGCCGCGGAACTGTTCGTGCGCACCTTGTTCGACCGCGCTGCCGAGACCGGTACGCGCAGCATCGACTTCTTCGGCGCCGCGCTGACGCTGCCACCGGAGGCCCGTTTCGCGACGGTGGCGGCGGTTGAGCGGTACGTCGAGGACGTCATGGCCCTGCCGGGCGTGCGTGACCGGTGGAAGGACGCGGCGGGCCTGGCCGTGCGTACTCGCCGCGGCACCACTGCCGCACATTACGAAAAGGTCGGGGCGGCCGGCATTATCGCCGTGCCGGACCAGCGTGGCGGGGACTGGGCGCTGCGGGAACTGGTGGTGCTGCACGAGATCGCGCATCACCTGTGTGACGCCCGGCCGGCGCACGGCCCGCAGTTCGTTGCGACGTTCTGCGAGTTGGCCGAGATGGTGATGGGCCCGGAGTCGGGCTACGTGCTGCGGGTGGTGTTTGCCAAGGAAGGGGTGCGCTGAGGGGCGCGCAGGGCGGCAGCCGCCCGAGCACCTCGGGTGCCGGGTGGTGTAGATAAAGGACAGGCGTCCGGTGACGCACAACGGTCGAGGTTGTGCGTCACCGGCGCCGCCCCCTTATTCGCTGATCGGAACCAACTCCTCACCGCAGGTGCATCGGTAGCTGACGTCGGCGCCCGGGCAGTGACACGCGGACTCGACCCGGACGCGGCATCCGCAGCCGTCATGACCACACGTCAACACGGCTCCATCCTCGTAATTCGCCATGTTTTCACACCTCTCTCTGCGTACCCGGCGGCAACCGGGTTCCCTGACTGTATACCCCATGGGGGTATGCGGTAAAGGGCTGAACGGCACCGGAATCGGCGCTTGCCGATCGGGGAGTGGGTGCGGATCTGAGCCGGTTTCAGGGCAGGAGGCGCCGGGGATCGCCATCGATGTACGGGCTGCAGGGCAGGGCGGGGCAGGCCCGCGGCCGTGGCAGGGCCGGAGGGTTCCAGAGGGTGCCGAAGACCTCCCGAGGTCCCCGTGGGGCGCCGTCAGCGCCGGCAGGTCAGCCGCAGACCGCGCCGATGGCCGCAGAGCCCACCAGCTTGCGGTACTTGGCCAGTACGCCGGTGGTGTAGCGCGGCGGCGGCGGCGTAAAGCCGGCCGCGCGGGACGCGAATTCCTCGGGGTCGGCAACCACGTCCAGCGTCGCGTTGGCGACGTCCAGGCGGATCTTGTCGCCGTCCCGCAGGAACGCCACCGGTCCGCCGTCCACCGCCTCGGGGGCGATGTGGCCGACGCACAAACCGGTGGTGCCACCGGAGAAGCGGCCGTCGGTCAGCAGCAGCACGTCTTTGCCGAGGCCGGCGCCCTTGATCGCGCCGGTGATCGCCAGCATCTCCCGCATCCCCGGGCCGCCCTTGGGGCCCTCGTAGCGGATCACCACCGCATCGCCGGCGCTGATCGTGCCGTCTTCCAGGGCGTCGAGGGCTGCACGCTCGCCATCGAAAACCCGTGCGGTGCCCTCGAACACGTCGGTGTCAAAGCCCGCGGACTTGACCACTGCGCCCTCCGGCGCCAACGACCCGCGCAGAATCGTGATACCGCCGGTCGGGTGGATCGGGTTGGTCAGCGCGTGCAGCACCTTGCCGTCCACGACCGGCGGATTGAGCTCGGCGATGTTCTCCGCCATCGTCTTGCCGGTGACCGTCAGGCAGTCGCCGTGCAACAGGCCCGCTTCCAGCAGCGTCTTGAGCATGACCGGAACGCCGCCGATCTTGTCGATGTCGTACATGACGTGCGCGCCGAATGGCTTGACGTCCGCCAGATGCGGGACCTTTGCCCCGACTCGGGAGAAGTCGGCCAGGGTCAGATCCACCTGCGCCTCGTGGGCGATCGCCAGCAGGTGCAGCACCGCATTGGTCGATCCGCCGAACGCCATCACCACCGCGATCGCGTTCTCGAACGCCTCCTTGGTCAAGATGTCCCGGGCGGTGATCCCCCGGCGCAGCAGCTCCACCACAGCGGCCCCGCTGGCACGCGCATACCCGTCGCGGCGCCGGTCGATCGCCGGCGGAGACGCGCTGCCCGGCAGGGACATCCCCAGCGCCTCAGCCGCACTGGCCATCGTGTTGGCGGTGTACATACCGCCGCAGGCGCCCTCGCCGGGGCAGATCGATCGCTCGATGATGTCGACGTCCTCGGCAGACATCAGTCCGCGCGAACAGGCGCCCACCGCCTCGAACGCGTCGATGATCGTCACCTCGCGCTCGGTCCCGTCGGACAGCTTCGCGTAGCCCGGCATGGTCGATCCCGCGTAGAGGAACACCGAGGCCAGGTCGAGGCGGGCCGCGGCCATCAGCATCCCGGGCAGCGACTTGTCGCAGCCGGCCAGCAGCACCGAGCCGTCCAGCCGCTCGGCGCACATCACCGTCTCGACGCTGTCGGCGATCACCTCGCGGGACACCAGGGAGAAGTGCATGCCCTCATGGCCCATGGAGATGCCGTCGGAGACCGAGATGGTGCCGAACTCCAGCGGGTAGCCGCCGGCCTCCAGCACGCCTTCCTTGGCGGCTTTGGCCAGCCGGTCCAGCGAGAGGTTGCAGGGCGTGATCTCGTTCCATGACGAGGCCACGCCGATCTGGGGTTTGGCGAAGTCGTCGTCGCCCATGCCGACGGCGCGCAGCATCCCGCGAGCGGCGGTCTTCTCCAGGCCGTCGGTGACGTCACGACTGCGCGGTTTGATGTCGACGGACGCCCCGGTGGGGGTGGTGCTCCCAGAATTCACCCGCCCAGTATGCCGCTACGGCTTGACCGGACCAAACGAATAAATACCCCGCGGGGGTATGGGTTAAAGTGGGCGCATGAGATGGGTTCTGGCCGTCGCCGCCGCCGGCGTCGTCAGCATGGTGGGCGGGGGGTGCCACCACGCGCCCGCGCCGGCGCCACAGGCGTCGCCCAGTTCGGTGGGAATGAACGCCGGCAGCGCAGTCGATGTGGCGTTTCTGGAAGACATGGTGATCCACCACCAACAGGCCCTGGAACTGGCCGCCCTCGTGCCCGGCCAGAGCGCCAGTCCCGCGCTGGTGGCGTTCGCCGACCAGAGTGCGGCGCAGCGGCGCACCGAACTGCAGGGCTGCCAGGCGCAATTGCTTCAGTGGGAGGTTCCCGGCGGGCGTTCTGGCGACGATCCGGCCGCTATTCCCGGAATGGTGGATCCGGCCACCGCGGAAAAACTGCGCGGCTTGCGGGGAGCGGCGTTCGACACCTTCTGGCTGCAGACCATGATCGCCCATCACCGCGGGGCGATTGCGCTGGCGCAGAACGAAATCGAACACGGCGAAAGTCCCGAGGCCATCAGCATCGCGCAGTCTCTCATGCCGTTTCAGCAAGCCGAGATCGTTCAGATGAACCAACTGTTGGGAGCCGCATGACCGCCGAGGCGCCGGGGTACTCCCCGCACAAGGACAACTACGCCAAACGGCTGCGCCGCATCGAGGGGCAGGTGCGCGGCATCGCCAAGATGATCGACGAGGACAAGTACTGCATCGACGTCCTCACCCAGATCAGTGCCGTCAACAGCGCGCTGCGGGCGGTGGCGCTGAACCTGCTCGACGAGCATCTCGTGCACTGCGTCAGCGGCGCCGTCGCCTCCGGTGGTGTCGAGGCGGACGCCAAACTCACCGAGGCGTCGGCGGCCATTGCTCGGTTGGTTCGTTCCTGACCCGCACGCCGTTACCATGTGACCCGGCAGTAACCGGGAGCGCTAGGCGCCACGTACCACTCGGCGCTGCCCTCAACACATGACTGTCGAAGCCGGAAGTACCCGATCGAGGCCGTGGACGCCGCAGACCACGGCACAGTTGGCGATCCTGGCCGCTGCCGCCTTCATCTACGCCACCGCAGAGATCCTGCCGGTGGGCGCGCTGCCCGCGATCTCGGTCGGCCTGAACGTCAGCGAGGCGCTGGTCGGGACCCTGCTGGCCTGGTATGCGGTGGTGGCGGCGGCGACAACGCTGCCCTTGGTGCGCTGGACCGCGCACTGGCCGCGCCGGCGGGTGCTGCTGATCACCCTGTTCTGCCTCACCGCCTCCCAGGTGATTTCGGCGATGGCGCCGAACTTCGCCGTGCTGGCCGGGGGGCGAGCGCTCTGCGCGGTCACGCACGGCCTGATGTGGTCGGTGCTGGCGCCCATCGCCACCCGGCTGGTGCCGGCCAGTCATTCCGGGCGCGCGACGACGGCGATCTACGTCGGCACCAGTCTGGCTCTGGTGGTCGGTATCCCGCTGACCTCGGCGATGAGCCTGCTCTGGGGATGGCGGCTGGCCGTCGTGGTGATCACCGCGGCGGCGGCCGCCATCACGGTGGCGGCCCGGATCGCGCTGCCGGCACTGGTGCTCAGCACCGATCAACTCGCACTGGTGGGCAACCACCATCACCGCAACGGGCGACTGGTGGCGGTGAGCGTGCTGATGCTGGTCGCGGTCACCGGGCACTTCATCTCCTACACGTTCATCGCGGTGATCATCGGCGATGTGGTCGGCGTTCCGGGGGCTCGCCTGGCCTGGCTGCTTGCCGCGTTCGGCGCGGCCGGTCTGATCGCGATGCCGTTGTTGGCCCGGCCGGTAGACCACCGGCCCAAGCTGGTCACCGGCACCTGCATGGCCGCCATGTCGGCAGCCTTCGTCGTCTTGGCGGCCCTGTCGATCGGCGGGCATCACACCACCGGAACGACGCTGCTGGGGTCGGCGGCCATCGTGTTGTGGGGAGCGATGGCCATGGCCGTGTCGCCGATGCTGCAGTCGGCGGCCATGCGCACCGCGCCAGACGATCCCGACGGCGCTTCGGGGCTGTACGTGACGGCGTTTCAGGTCGGGATCACGGGGGGCTCGCTGGCCGGTGGCCTGCTGTTCGAGCGGGCCGGAACCTCGGCGATGCTGACCGCGTCGGCGGCGCTGGTCGGCATCGCCGCGGTGGGTATCGTGGCCAGCAAGCGCCTGTTTGTCGTTCCCTGATGGTAACCGCGCGGTAACGTTCGCCACCCCGCCGCCGAGAGAAGTCGCTGGTCAGCGAGGCGCCCTCGCTGAGCTGCGGCCGCTGAAGCCGGTTTTCGGAGTTAGCTGGCAACCGCCCTGTGCGACACTGGGATCACTATGGCGACCGGAGGTGTGTCGATGTCGGGATGGAAACTCGCGCGGGTCGGTGCGTGGCTCAGCACCGCTGGATTGGCCGCGGGTCTCACGCTCGGTTGCGGATCGGCGCTGGCCGACCCGCCGCAGCAGCCCGGCGACCCCGCGCCGGCCGACGCCGGTGCGCCTGACCCGGGTGCGCCGCCGCCCCCGGCCGACTTTCCTCCGCCGCCCTTCCAGCCGTTCCAGCCGTTCCCGCCGTTCCAGCCGTTCCCGCCGGAGCTGCCCCCGCCGCCGCCGGGGGACCCGGCGGCGTTCCCGCCACCCGCGGAGGCCGGGCCGCCCGGCGCGCCCGAGGGCATCCCACCCGGCCCCGATTCGCAGACGGTGCCTGAGGTGCCGGGCGAGCCGGTGCACCACGGTGCTGGGTCGGCGACCGCTGCGGGGCCGGTTGTCGGGCAGAACCCCGAGCCGTTCACCGGGACGTCGCCGTTCCAGCCGCCCACCTTCAACCCGGTCAACGGCTCGATGGTGGGTGTCGCCAAGCCGATCATCATCGACTTCCAGCGGCCCGTCGCCGACAAGGCTGCGGCGGAGCAGGCGATCCACATTTCATCGACCCCGCCGGTATCGGGCAAGTTCTACTGGATGACGCCCAGCCAGGTGCGGTGGCGGCCGCTCAACTTCTGGCCGGCCCACACCGTGGTCAACATCGACGCGGGCGGCACCAAGTCGAGCTTCCGCGTCGGTGATTCCCTGGTGGCCACCGCCGATGACAAGACGCACCAGATGACGATCACCCGCGACGGCAAGGTGGAGAAGGTCTTCCCCATGTCGATGGGGATGAGCGCCGGTGGGCACGAGACTCCCAACGGCACCTACTACGTGCTCGAGAAGTTCCCGACCGTGGTGATGGACTCCTCCACCTACGGGGTTCCGGTGAACTCCAGTTGGGGATACAAGCTCACCGTGCAGGACGCGGTCCGGATCGACAACAGCGGCGGCTTCGTGCACAGCGCGCCTTGGTCGGTGGCCGATCAGGGCAAGCGCAACGTCAGCCATGGCTGCATCAACCTCAGCCCGGCCAATGCAAAGTGGTTCTACGAGAACTTCGGTAGCGGCGATCCCGTCGTGGTGAAGAATTCGGTGGGCAGCTACACCAAGAACGACGGCTCCCAGGACTGGCAGCTCTAGAGCAGCCGGGGTCTGTGTCCGCTGGCCCCGGCGGTGGTCAGTTCCAGATGCGGACTCGCGAGGCCGGTTCCAGGTAGAGCGCGTCCACGGGTGTGACGTCGAAGGCGTGGTAGAACGCGTCCATGTTGCGGACCACTCCGTTGCAGCGGAACTCCGGCGGTGAATGCGGATCCACCGCCAGGCGCCGGATGGCCTCGGCATCCCGGGACTTGGTGCGCCACACCTGCGCCCAGCCGAAGAACACCCGCTGGGTGCCGGTCAAGCCGTCGATCACCGGGGCCTCGGCCCCGCCCAGCGACAACTGGTAGGCCAGCAGGGCAATGGAGAGCCCGCCGAGATCGCCGATGTTCTCCCCGACGGTGAACGCGCCGTTGACGTGTCGGTCACCGTCTAGCTGGCGTGGCACGTAGGCGTCGTACTGGGCGATCAACGCGCCGGTGCGGGAACCGAATTCGGCACGGTCGGCATCGGTCCACCAGTCGATCAGGTTGCCGTCGCCGTCGTACTTCGCGCCCTGGTCGTCGAAACCGTGCCCGATCTCATGGCCGATCACGGCGCCGATACCACCGTAGTTGGCCGCGTCGTCGGCGTCGGCGTCGAAGAACGGCGGCTGCAGAATCGCGGCGGGGAAGACGATCTCGTTCATCCCCGGGTTGTAGTAGGCGTTGACGGTCTGCGGTGTCATGAACCATTCGTCGCGGTCCACCGGCTGGCCCAACTTGGCCAGTTCGCGGTCATAGTTGACCGCGTAGCCGCGCAGGTAGTTGCCGTATAGATCGGCTCGGTCGGTGACCAGCGCGGAGTAGTCCCGCCACCTCGCCGGGTAGCCGATCTTGGCGGTGAACTTGTCCAGCTTGGCCAGTGCCCGCTCTCGGGTCGGCGGAGTCATCCAGTCCAGGTTGGTGATGCTCACCCGGTAGGCCTCGCGCAGATTGCGGACCAGCTCGTCGATGCGCGCCTTGGCTGCCGGCGGGAAATGCCTTTCCACGTAAAGCTTTCCGACCGCGTCACCCATCAGGGACTCGACCACCGACACGCCGCGCTTCCAGCGGTCGCGAATCTGTTCGGTGCCCGAGAGCCGGCGTCCGTAGAACTCGAAGTCTTCGGCGACCAACTCCTCGCTGAGCAGTCCGGCCCGAGCGTGAATGACCCGCCACCGAGCCCAGTCCTGCCAATCGGCCAGCTCCGCGCTGTCCCACAGGGCGGCGAACGCCGTCAGGAAGTCCGGTTGCCGAACCACCAATTCGTCGGCTGCCCCGGTGGCGGCGCCCAGGGCCTCCCGCCAGCCCGCCCAGTCGAAGCCGGGCGCCTCGGCGGGCAGCCCGGCGAAGGTGCGCAGGTTGTAGGTCAGCTCGGCGTCGCGGCGCTTGACCACGTCCCAGTGCGCCTGCGCGAGCCGCGTCTCGAGCGCCACGATGCGCGCCGCCGCCCCCGCGTGATCGTGCACCTGCCCGCCGTAGACCAGGGCGAACATCGCCGCGATGTGCTCGGGGTAGGCGGTCAGGATCTCGGCGTACTGATCGTCGCGGTAGTAGGACTCATCGGGCAGGCCCAGCCCCGACTGGGTCAGGTGCAGCAGGTAGCGGGTCGAGTCCTTGGAGTCGGTGTCCACGTACAACCCGACGCCGCCCCCGACCCCGCTGCGCTGATACGCCCCGAGCGCCCGTGCCAGCGCCTCGCGGTCACCGGCCTCGTCGATGGCGGACAGTTCGTGGCGCAGTGGCGCTACTCCGCGCTCGCGCACGGTCTGCTCGTCGAGGAAGCTCGCGTAGAGATCGCCGATGCGGCGCTGGTCGGGATCCACCCCCGCGGCGGCTGCACTGGCCGCGGTCAGCAACTCCCGGACCTGAATCTCGGCCCGGTCGAACAGGGCGCGAAAGGCGCCGTCGGTGGCCCGGTCCGGTGGCATCTGATACCCCTCGAGCCACTCACCGTTGACATGGCCGAACAGATCGTCCTGCGGTCGGACGGCACTGTCGATGTAGGCGAGATCGAGGCCGGATCCGGTGGCTGCTGAGGTCACCGGTCCATCCTTCCACGGCGAACGATATAGCTCTCCTGTAGCGTCACCGCCATGCCTGACGAGGAACAACCTGACGCCTCCACCGAGGCGGACGGCGGAATCGAACCCGGCGCCGGCACAACTGACAGCGACACGAGCCAGGACGCCGTAGCGGAGTCCCGCGACAAGGCTCCGGAGAAGAAGCCCAAGAAGAGTGCCCACAGCAAGCCCGCCGCCGCGGACTCGCGCAACGTCCTGTCCGGTTACGGGTGGGCGTCGGTCGGCGTCGGCCTTCTCGCGGTGGCCGCGTTGGTCTTCAGCCTGGTCACCTGGTCGGCGCACCGCGCCGACATCAAGGAACGCGCTTATCGCAGCCAGGTGCTGCAGACCGCCGCGAGCTGGACCAGCGTGCTGATCAACTTGAACGCCGAGAACGTCGAGAAGGGCATGGCCCGGTTGCGCGACAAGACCGTCGGGGAACTCAACAGCGAGTTCGACGCGGCATTGGCGCCCTACCGTGACGTGGTGCAGCGGATCCAGTCGCGCAGCAGCGGCCGTATCGAAGCGGTCGCCATCGAAGAGGAACACCACGATCTCGACGAGCCGGCCGGCGTGGGCAACGAGAAGCCGTCCAACCCGGGCCGCACCGACCCCGTGATGGTGATAGCAACCTCGATCGCCGAGAACGTCGGCGGCCGGCCCCAGACCGTGCACTGGGCCCTGCACCTCGACGTCACCGACGTCGCGGGCAACCTCATGGTCTCCCGATTGAGGTCGATTCGATGAGCAAGCTGGAAGTCCTCAAATCGCGCACGCTGTGGCGGGTTCTGGCCGTCGATATCGTGGCTCCCCTGGGCGCGATCGGCGGCCTGTTGCTGGTGGGGCTCTCGCTCGACTGGCCGGTCTGGTACGTCTCGCTGTGCTCGGTTCTGGTGCTGCTCATCGTCGAGGGCATGGTGGTGAACTTCCTGCTGCTGCGCCGCGACGCGGTCACGGTCGGCACCGACAATGAGCGGCCAGGTCTGCGATTCGGAGTCGTCGGGTTGGCTGCTGCGGCGCTTATCGCGGCGGCGGTGCTGGGGTATCTGCGCTGGACCGTGCCCGACCGCGACCTGGAAGCCGACGCCAGTGAGGCGGTCAAGACCGCCGTCGCCATGGCCGAGGCCGCGGCGACGGTCGCGCCGGCCAACCCGGACGCATCGATCGACAAAGCCGCCACCTACATGGTCCCGGACCGGGTCAGCGCGTTCCGGGAGAGCATCGGCCGGACCGCCACGGAGATGGCAAACCGCAACATCGCCGTCGATGCGCAGACGCTCAGTGCCGGCGTCGAGGCACTGGGGCCTTCGGCCGCGCGGGTCGCGGTTGTGATGCGCAGCGTCCAGACGGTGGCGAGCCAGCAGGTCAAGCAGTCGGTGGTCCCGGTTCGGGTCACCTTGACCAAGCGCGGCGGGCAGTGGTTGGTCCTGGAGATGTCGCCGATCCACGCCCGGTGACCCCACCGGTGGCCGGCGTCACACGGCGTCGGGCGCTTCGCGGGTGTTGAGCTTGACGAAACGATCGGACAGCCGGCGCATCCGGATCATCAGGGAGGCCGGCGGGCTGACCGAGCCGCCGAGGTACTCATCGAGGCTGTCGGCTGGAATCCCGACCCGCGAGGCGAACTCCTGCCGGCTCAGGCCCGAGCGTTCGATCAGTACCCGCATGTGGCGGGCGACCTCTGCACGTTCGTTGGCCTCCAGATGCGTGCGGGTGCGGGCCAGGACTTCCGACAGTGCCTTGGCTATGCCGAAGGACTCGGTGCCGGCCAGCACTTCTTCGACCTGGCGCGCGGTGCGGCCGTAGGGGTCGCGTTTGAGTGCCACCACGATGCGCTGCCAGGTGGCGATGTCACCGTTCTGCAGCGCAGCGCGGATAGCCGACGTGGGCCAGAATTCGACCTGCCGGTCGGAGTCGCCGGCCGGCTGCCGGGGCAGCGACCCACGGCGTCGGTCCGCGGCCAACGTCACCTCGCCTCCTCCAGCATCGCCACCGCAACAGCCAGGCAGCGTCCTGCGACATGCTCCCAGTCCGTACCCGCTTCCGGTGCCTCCTCGCCAGCGTGGTCGCTGCCCGTGGTGAGCTCCGGATCGGCGAGCCGACGGACAAGCTGCGTGGCCATCCATTGTCCTTCGGTCGGTTGACCAGAGTAATACCTGTCGATTCCGCAGAGTTCCCCAGCGACGGTTTTCAGGCCGAATGCGTCGGCGAGGTCGGCAAGCTCGGCGTAGTCCCGGCCGTGGTTGCGGATCAGGGCCAGGTAGCCGGCCAGGCGCAGGGTCTCGGCGCCGGTCGGGATCTGCAGCCGGTCGCCGGTGGGCAGTTGGACGGCGGCGGTCTCCATCGGCAGGCGCCGGGCAAGCGGTTGTCCTTCCAGGCCGATCTCGTTGGCCGCCCACGACTCGGTTTCCAGCGCGTCGAGCGCGATCGCGAGCCGGCGTCGCCAGACGGTGACCGGGTGTACCGGCCGCAGCGCGCGCGGCTGCGCCCGGTCGGCACGGGATTGCCGTCCACCGGTCAGCCGGGCCAGGGCATGGCCGACCATGGTGCCGCCGGCCGGGGCAGACTCGGTTGCGCCCGGCAGCGCTTCGATCCTGCTGGTGGACACCTCGGCCATGCCGCAGCCACGCAGCGCCAACGGGTCGCTGACGCAGACGGCGTCCGGTGCCAGGCCTTTGAGCCGGGCCGCCGACTTGACCACCACACGCAGGTCGGCGCTCGGGGTGATCAGCGCCGAGATGTCATCGGGGATCACCACGACATCGCCCAGATCGACTGTGGGCAATGGCTTTTCGAAGTCAACAGACGGCAGGAGACGCGCCAACCAGCGTGGCAGCCACCAGTTCCACTCGGCGAACACCGCCATCAGGGCGGGAACCAGCACCAGCCGCACCACGGTGGCGTCGACCGCGATCGCCACCGCGCACGCCACCCCCAGCTCGGCGACCAGCGGCATTCCGGCAAACGCGAAACCGATGAACACCGCGATCATGATCAGGGCGGCGCTGGTGATGGTGCGCGCGCTGGTGCTCACCCCGTACGCGACCGCGTCGTGGGTGTTGCCGGTCTGCAGGAAACGCTCGCGGATGCGGGTCAGCAGGAAGATCTCGTAGTCCATCGACAGGCCGAACGTCATGGCCAGTACCAGGGGCGGGATGAACGTGTCGATCGAGCCGGTCGCAGCGAACCCCAGCCGTTCCAGCCATCCCCACTGGAACACCATCACCAGGCTGCCGTAGGCGGCCGCCACCGACAGCACCGTCATCACCACGCCCTTGAGCGCAAGTAAGACGGACTGGATCGAAACCAGCAGCATCAGGAAGGCGATCAGCGCGACGAACACCAGCACCAGGGGTTCGGCCGTCTCAACCCGGTCGTCGAAGTCCTTGATCAACGCGGTCGGTCCGCCGACGTCCACCTGCACCGCCGGCGATCCGGCCGCTGCCGGCAGGTGTTCGCGCATCCAGTCGACGGTGGTGCGGGCGGCCATGTCCTCGGGATCGACCGACAGCACGGCGGACAGCAGACCGCTGCTGTCGTCGTTGCCGAACACCGGTGGCGACACCGAAGCGATGTCGGGCGCCGCGGCCATCTCTCGGCGGATCGCCGCGAACGTCTCGGCGTGAGCGGGTGCCGACGCATTCGCGCCGGGGATGGTCACCAGTACCCGAATCGGTCCCATCGCACCGGGCCCGAGGGCTTGCGACGCCGCGGCCACCCCGCCCCGGATCTCGTGGGAGGAGTCGAACTGGCGCAGCATGCTGTTGCCGAGCGACAGCGACATTGCCGGTGCTGCGAGCGTGAGCAGGAAGCCTGCCGCCATCAGCGCCGAGACCCAGGGGCGCCGCATCACCGACGCCGTCCACCTGGTCCAGAACCGCGACTGGGCGGCTTGTGGACCCCTCGCCCAGTGCAGCATGGCCGAGCGTTTGGCCACCGACCGGCCCAGCACGGCCAGCACCGCCGGGGTCAGGGTGACCGAGGCGAGCACGGCCACCGAGACAGCCAGGATCGCTCCGGTGGCCATCGACGCCAGCACTGGTGTGTTGATCAGATAGATCCCGGTGAGCGAGGCCACGACCGTCAGACCCGAGAGCACCACCGCCAGCCCGGACGTCGCCATCGCCGCGTCGGCTGCCTCCTGCGGTTGGCGGCCGGACCGTAGTTCCTCCCGGTAACGCATCAGGATGAACAGCGAATAGTCGATCGCCAGTGCGATGCCGAACATCGACACCGTCGAGGTGACGAACACCGACATCGTGGTGAACAGCGACAGCAGATAGACCAGCCCCATGGTGACGATCACCGTGCCGATCCCGAGCGCGAGCGGGATCGCGGCGGCCGCCAGTGAGCCGAAGACGGCGAGCAACACGATCAGCACGATCGGCAGATTCCACCGCTCGGCTGCGCCGATGTCCTGCTTGGTCTTCGCCGACGCGGCGGCGCCCAGCGCGCCCTGGCCGATCACGTACAGGTTGACCGAGCCGTTCTCGATCCGGCCGGGATGTTCGCCTTCCACCCCCAGGCGGGTGCGGAGCTTCTTGGCGACGTCGACCGCGCCGGTGTTGTTGAAGTCCACCCGCAGCAACACGACGTAGGGCCGATCAGGCCGTGGCGGTGGCTGCGTCGTGTTCGGCAGCACCGTCACGCTGGGAACCTCGGCGGCCGTCCGCTGGAGCAGGGCGACGGCGTCGGTCATGTCTCGGTAGGTGGCGTCGGCGCGCGGTGCGGCCACCAGAGCCAGCGGAGACGCGCCCTGCTCGGGAAAGTGCTCCTCGAGCTGATACTGCACATGCAGCGACTGCGATCCCTGCACCTCGAAGCCGCCACCTGTGAGGTGACCGGACTGGGTTGCGGCCAGGTAGAGCGAGGGGATGACAGCCAGTAGCCAACCTGTGAAGACCACCCAGCGGAATCTGCGCAGGTTGCTGCTTAGGCGCATCATGAACTGCTGGATTTCGGCTCTCCCCGCTCTCGCCCGCACTGGTGCGTCGCGTGCTGCGAGCCTACCGCAGCAAAGTGTCGTGCCGGTCGGTTCGCTCGCCGGTGAACTGCTCCGATGCACGCCGGGAATCACTCTGTGACCAGGGGAGACCTGCGCTGGAGTGGCGAGGGGTGATGGTTACTGTCAGGATGGGCCGAAAGACCGCCGATCGATCCGCGGTCGTTGCCGGGGGGCATCGCAGGCGCACCGGACCGCGCATCGGGCGGGCTGCGATAAGGCCCGTCGGCGCGGATCAGGAATCCCGCCCGTCGTGAGGAGAGCTCGTGAACAGCACCCATGCCGCCGCCCAGCGCCGCCGTGTGCTGAGGTGGGGCGCCGTGGCCGCCCTGCCCGTCGTCCTGGGCAGCGCCGTCGCGGCGACGCTGGTGGCCACCCCGTCGGCGACCGCGGCCAAAGATCCCTGCGTGGCCAGCGAGATCGCCCGCACGGTGGGCAAGGTGGTCACCGCCACCGGTGACTACCTGGATTCGCACCCGGACACCAATCAGGTGATGACCGGTGCCCTGCAGCAGCAGCCCGGCCCGCAGACCCTGGCAAACCTCAAGGCGCATTTCGACGCCAATCCGAAGGTCCAGGACGACCTGGCCAAGATCACCGCGCCGGTGGCCGAAGTCACCGAGGAATGCAGGCTGGCGATCAGCCTGCCGCAGGTGCTCGGGCTGCTGCAGGCCGCCCAGGGCGCGCTGCCGGGCGCCGGTCTGCCGGGTGGCGGCCTGCCGATGAACGGCCTGCCGGTGAGCGGCCCGCCCGCGGGCTCGGTGACTCAGCCGGTAGCCATTCGCTGAGGGCCGGGGCGTGCCCCGCGGCGGCGTGGTCCGCGTTGTCGGTGCGGAACAGGAAGAAGAACACCACCCAGCCGGCCGCTGAGACCAGCAGCCAGCTGATCATCCGGTAGATCAGCACCGCCGAGATCGCGTCCGGCAAAGCCAGTCCGCTCGATACCAGCCCCGGCACCAGCACTGCCTCCACCACCAGCAGGCCACCGGGAATCAGGGGAATGGTTCCCGCCGCCCGGGCGGCGGCGTAGGCCACCGTCAAACCGGCAACCGACGCCTGTCCGCCGGTCGCGTAGGCCGCGCACGCCAGGCAGGCGACGTCGGCGACCCAGTTGAACAAGGACCAGCCGAACGCCATCGACGCCGCGCGCCGGCTCAGGCTCACCGACTCCAGCTGGCCCAGCATCCTGCGCCACGTCGCCAGGCCGGTGTCAGCGGGCCGGTCACGCACCGAGTTGGCCCAGGACAGCACCCGCACGCCTATGCCGTCGATCAGCTCCGGCCGCGAAGCGACTGCCTGCGCCAGCAGCAGCAGTGCGATAAAACCGCCCACCGTGAACAGCAGCGAGAAGGGGTTGCCGCGGGCGCCCAGCAGAAATGCGCCGCCGAGGCCCAGTACGGCCAGGCCCACCGCCTGCAGCACCCCCGACATCACCAACTGCCAGGACGCCACCACCGGCGATGCCCCCCAGCGTCGCTGCTGCCGGTACAGAAAGGTCGTCGACAGCACCGGCCCCCCGGGCAGGGTGGTGCTCAGTGAGTTGGCGGCGTAGAACACCGCCTCGGACTGCGCCTGCGTCACGTGAACGCCGGCCGAGCCCAGCAGGGTCCGCTGAATGTGGGCGAAGCTGTGCATGGAAGCCGCCGCGGCGATGATCGCCCCGAACAGCCACCGGCCCTCGGCGCGGCACAGGCTGCACCACGCGGCAGACACCTGGTCCCACACCAGCACCATCTCGACGGCCAGTATCACTGCCACCAGTGCCACCAGTGCCGGGCGCACCCACCGGTATCGACCGCCCGGACGCCCCGCCACAGCCCGGCTTCCGGGCGCGTCAGGAATGACGCATTCGGAAGAAAGGAGAGGCTGAGCCACGAATTCAGAGGCTAATCGCGGGACATCGATATTCCGCTACCTGATGTAGACCCGCTGCGGCATCGTTACGCTACCGGGATGTCAGCCAGCGCAGACGAATCCGTACATCCGACCGTTCGCAAGGCGGCGGCGTGGGCCTGGCGCCTGCTGGTGCTGTTCGCCGCGGTGCTGGTGGTGCTGCTGGTCATCCGGCGCCTCGAAGTGATTTTCGTCCCGGTGGCGATCGCAATGATGGTGTCGGCCTTGCTGCTGCCCGGCGTGGACTGGCTGTCGGCGCACGGTGTGCAGCGGGGGCTGGCGGTGTTCATGCTGCTGTTGGGCGGCCTGGCAGTACTGGCCGGGCTGCTGACCTTCGTGGTCGACCAGTTCATCGACGGGGTGCCCGAGTTGGTCGAACAGGTCACCCAGGTGATCAACTCGACCCAGCGCTGGCTGGTCGTAGGACCACTGCACCTCAGTGCCGAACAGATCGACAGTATCGGCGACACGGTGGTCAACGGCCTGCGCAACAACCAGGCCAAGCTGACCAGCGGCGCGCTGTCGACGGCAGAGACCGTCACGAAGATCTTCACCGGCACCTTCGTGGTGCTGTTCACGCTGATCTTCTTCCTCTACGGCGGCCGCAACATCTGGCGGTTCACCGTGAAGGCCTTCCCGAGCCAGGTACGCGACACCGTGTACGCGGCCGGTGTCGCGGGGTTCGAGTCGCTGATCGGCTACGTGCGGGCCACGTTCCTGGTTGCGCTGGTCGACGCCCTCGGTATCGGCATCGGTCTGGCGGTCATGGCCGTGCCACTGGCGCTCCCGCTGGCATCGTTGGTGTTCCTGGGGGCGTTCATCCCGCTTGTCGGTGCGGTGCTCACCGGGTTACTGGCCGTGCTGGTTGCGCTGATCGCCAAGGGCTGGATCTATGCGCTGGTCACCCTGGGTCTGATCATCGCGGTCAACCAGCTCGAAGCCCACGTATTGCAGCCCCTGGTCATGGGGCGCGCCGTCTCGATGCACCCCTTGGCGGTGGTGCTGGGCATCTCCACGGGCGGGGTCCTGGCCGGCATCGTCGGCGCGCTGCTCGCCGTCCCGGCAATCGCATTCATCGACCGGGCGGTACGGGTGCTGATCGGCAGCTCTGCGCCGCCAGCACCGGAGATCGAGGATGCCGAGGCTCCGGAAACCGGCGAGGCCGGCACCGACGAGGTCAGTACCGACCCTCCCGGCGCAGCAGTTCAGCAGCGCTGAGACCGCCTGAGGCGCCGCGGCGCTGGGGGCTCTGCGATGTGTCCGCGGCGTCGTCGCCGGGCTGCTCGCCGACAGCGGTGAACTTCTCGGTCTCCGGGGCATCGGAGTCGCCTTGCGTGCCCGGCACCGGGATGGCGGTGGTGGGGGCGTTCTCCGTGGCACCGAGGTCGTCGGCGGGCTGGGGCAGTGCCCGAGTCCGCTCTTCGGCCGCATCTGCCGGAGGTTGCGCCGCTCGCCCGCGCCGAGGCGGCGTTGCCTCCCGGCCGGAGCGCAGCTCGCCCAGCCACGACTCGATCTCGCGTTCGTCTCCCTCGCCGGGAGACGCCACCCGCTCGGTGGCCGGATCGGCTGCTGTGAAGCGGGTGGTGGGCGGCTCGGCCGGGCCGGCATTGATCCGGTTGGTCCGGGCGCTGGACGGATCGCCGCTGACCGGCCGGGTGGGCAACTGCTCGGCGACTCGTGACCGGGCCGGGGCGGCGCGGCCGGGGGCCGGGTGGGTGGGGTCATGTGTCGGGCGCGCTGCCGCCGCACCCACCGGGGTCGGCCCGACCGTGGCGGTCGCGGGACGGCGGGCCACCGGGCGCCGCTCGTCGGGCAGCCGGATCTCGCCGAGCCCGATCCGGTTCTGGAGGCGTTTCATCCAGCGCGGCGCCCACCAACAGTCGTCGCCGAGAAGCTTCATCACCGCGGGCACCAGGAACATCCGGATGACGGTGGCGTCGAGCAGCAACGCCGCCATCAGGCCGAACGCCAGGTACTTCATCATCACCAAGTCGGAGAACACGAACGACGCGGCGACCACCGCGAGGATCAACGCGGCGGCGGTGATCAGCCGGCCGGTGGTGGCCGTACCGATCCGGATCGCCTCGGTGGTCGACATTCCCGATTCGCGTGCCTCCACCATTCGGGAGACCAGGAAGACCTCATAGTCGGTGGCCAGGCCCCAGCCGACCGCCACAACCAGGGCGATCACCACCACCATCAGTGGTGTGGGCGTGAAGTTCAGCAGGTCCGCGCCATGGCCGTCGACGAACATCCAGGTCAAGATGCCCATGGTCGAGCCGATGGTCAGCGCGCTCATGACCGCGGCCTTCAACGGCAGCACCAAGGACCCGAAGGCCAGGAACATCAGCAGCGTGGTGGTGGTCAGCAAGATCACCAGCATCAGCGGGCCCTTGTCCACCATGGCGTGGATGCTGTCCTGCTCGAGTGCCGGGGTGCCGCCGACGAGCACGGTGAGGCCCTTGGGCGTGCTCATCGCGCGCAACGCCTTGATCTTCTGAGCCGCATCGTTGCGGTTGATCAGGCCGTTCTCGATCACCCGCACCGAGGGATCCTTGGACGCGCCGGGAAGGTACGGGCGTTCCTTCCACATTTCGCCGGGGTCGTCGTCGGGCACGACAAACCCGCCGATCGACATCGCCCGGTTGCGGATGTCGGCAACCTGCTGGTCGGTCACCGGCTTGCCGGCGTCGCTCTCGATCACCAGCGTCAGCTTCTCGGTGCGGAAGCCGGGGAAGATGTCGTCGAAGTGCTCCTGGGCCACCCGGGCGGTGTTGTCCGGCGGCAGATACTTCTCGCTCATCCCGCCGAACGACAGCTTCCCCAGCGGGATGATCAGCAGGATCATCGCCACCACGATGGGGATGGCGAATGCCAGCGGCCGCTGCATGACGAAGTTGACCAGCTTGCCCCAGAAGCCGGCCTCGACCTCTTCACGAGTCTTGGTCTTCTGCGTCTTCTCGGCGAACCAGGCGATGATGCGGTTGGAGAATTCCCATTCCCGCAGGAACGGAATGCGGTACAGGGTGCGAACCCCGAGCGCGTCGACGTTGGTGCCCAGCACGCCCAGAATGGCCGGCAGCAGGGTGATGGACAGCAGGGCAGCCAATCCCACCGAGGCGAAGAACGCGTAGGTCAGCGAGTGCACAAAGCCCTGCGGAAGTACCAGCAGGCTGGCACACGACACGATGATCAGCACCGCAGAGAACACCACCGTGCGCCCCGCGGTCATCACCGAGCGCCGGACCGCCGCCTCGGTGTCGTAGCCCTCGGCGATCTCTTCGCGGAACCGGCTCACCACGAACAGTCCGTAGTCGATCGCGATGCCCAGGCCGATCAGCGACACCACCGGCTGGGCAAAGAAGTGCACCGGTCCGAAGTGCGTGGTGAGCTGCAGGATGCCGGTCGCCCCGGCGATGCTGAGCCCACCGACGATAACGGGCAGGCTGGCGGCGATCACCCCGCCGAACACGAAGAACAGCACCACCGCCACCAGCGGCAGCGCCAGGACTTCCATCCGTTTCTGGTCGCTGGCGATGGTGCCGGTCAACGCGTTGGCAATCGGTTGCAGGCCGCCGAGCTCGACCTTGCCGCCGTCGAGTTTCTGCAGGTCGGGCTCGACCGCCTGGTAGTTCTTCAAGATCGTGTCGTCGTCGTCGCCCTGGAGCTGGATCGACGCGAAGGCATGTTTTTTCTGCGGGTCGGCCATCGAAGACAGCGCTTCGGGATTGGTGAAGTAGCCGACCCAGCTCAGAATCTCGTCGGGGTGATCTTCCTTGACCTTGTTCAGCCCACCCTTGACCGAATCGAACCATTCCTCATCGTCGACTGTCTCGCCTTTGGGAGCGGTGAAGACCGCCACCACATGGCTGGTGCGGTCTCGCCCGTAGACCTCGTCGCCGACGATCGATGCCCGCACCGACTGGCTGCCGTCGTCGTAGAAGCCGCTCTGGGTGACGTGGTCGCCCAGACTCATCCCATACACGCCGCCACCCAGGCAGAGCGCCACCATCACGCCGATTACGATGAACCGGTAGCGGTATACAGTTCGACCCCACCAGGCGAACACCTATACGCTCCTTACTAAAGTCTGTGGAGACATCTTTCGGACCCGCGCTTCGCTGACTTCGGGTTCTCCAGTTGTCACTCTCGTGAGTTCAGCAGTGAACTCAGCGGCCGGAACGGCTGGAGCCACGCCCCCTGTTCCGGCAGCGAATCCAAGCTGATCCGCGGCAGCCGCTCCCGAAACACACCAGGGATGTCCTCGAGGTCGACGAACTCCAAGGTATCCGAGGCTAGCGCCCAGCTCGCATGTTCGCGAAATCCGAGCACGGTAACGGCTATGCCGAGTTCGCTGAGTTCTTCCAGCGGTTCCCGGAACGCCTGACCGTCGGCGGAGGCCACAGCCACCGCCACCAGTCCCTGGTCCTTGCGCAGTGCGATGTGTTCGAGCATGTCGGAATCGACATCGCTGTCCTCATCGATCTTCGGCTTGGCAAAGACTGCGAAACCCACATTACGCAACGCTTCGACCCACGGGCGGACAACGTCGGCGCTGCCCGGAGCGATGTTGGTGAACACCGTGGCCTCGGGCTCGACGCGGATCTGCGGGTGTGCCGCCGCCACGTCGGCGGTGCGCTGGAGCAGCCAGCGGCCCAGGGCGTCGAAGCGGGGCCGCTCCACGCCGGTCGGGCGGCGGCCCAGGATGGCCCCCAGCCCCATGTCCAGGTTCGGGGCGTCCCACACCAGCAACACCCGCTGGGCGGGCATCTCCTCGCTGCCCGGATCGGCTCCGGTCGGCTCGGCGGCCAGCTCGGCGGCGGTCATGGGAGCCGCTCCCAGACGAACTCGTTGATCACGCTGCCCGCCTCCCGGCCCTTGGCCTCGTACTTGGTGGTGGGGCGGTCGATCGAGATCGGCAGTGCCGCGGCCCGGGACACCCGGCGCAGGCCCGGCTCGCCGTCGCCGGCCTCGGCGATCTGCAGGGCGTAGTCGGCATGGTCGGTCGCCGCGTGCAGCACCCCGCCGGGCCGCAACCGATCGGCGATCAGGGCCATGGTGGCAGGTTGCAGCAGCCGCCGCTTGTGGTGGCGTGCCTTGGGCCACGGGTCGGGGAAGAACACGCGTACCCCGGTCAGCGATGCCGGGGCGATCAGGTACTCAAGCACGTCGAGACCATCGCCGCGCAACAATCGGATGTTGCCCAGCTGCTCGCGTTCGATCGCGCACAGCAGCTGCGCCAGCCCGCGTTCGTAGACCTCCACGGCCAGCACGTCCAAGTCCGGCTCGGCCTGTGCCATCGCGACGGTCGAGGTGCCGGCTCCGCAGCCGATCTCGAGCACGACCGGAGCCTCGCGGCCGAACCAGCGGCGTAGATCCAGCGGCTGAGGACGCTCGGACCCCTGCGGGGGCGCGACGTCGGCGCCCAGCTCCGGCCAGAGCCGCTCCCAGGTCTGGCGTTGGCCAGCCGACAGAGCCGAGTGCCGATAGCGGACGCTGAAGTTGCGGAAACGGCGTGGAGCGGAGGCTTGGACGCCAGGGACGTCTGGTGCCGTTTCGACGTCGCGCGGCGAATGCATGCAGTCCATGGTGGCCCATAGACCCGTGAGTACCCACTTCGCGGTCCACATTGATACGCAACAGTTGCCTCGCGACGGTGACTCGCGCCCAGGCTGCGCAGCTGAGACCATGGCCCCGGACCGATTGCGGGGAGGCATGGTCGTGACACCGGGACACCAGCTCTTCGCCGCCGAGCTGACCGGCTTGGCCGCCCAAAGCTGTGACTCGCGGCTGGCGATGCTTGCCGCCGGCGTCACCGCGCCGCTGCGGGTCGCCGTCCACGGCAGGCCAGGCGTCGGCCGACGGACCGTGGCTGCGGCGCTGGCCGCCACCGGGCTGCGCATCGCCGAGCGAGCCGATGCCGCCGACTTGACCGTCCGTGTGGTCGCCGAGGTGGTCAAGCCGGAGGACATCGCCGCGGTGCGCGCCGCGCGCGAGCCGGTGCTGGTGGTGCTGAACAAGGCTGACCTGCCGGGTCGTGGCGGGGCGGCGATGCCGATCCCGGTCGAACCCCTCTCGGCGCTCTTCGCGCTGGCGGCGCAACCCGGTGGGCTGGACGGTCCCTTGTGGGAGGCGCTGCGCTGCCTTGCATCCCGGCCCGCCGATCTGCGCTCGGCCGAGCACTTCGTGAGCTGTCCGCACCCGGTGCCGCGCGCAACGCGGGAGCGGTTGTGCGCCGTCATCGACGTGTCCGGGGTCGCGGCACTGCTCGGCCCGGCCGGGCAGTGCGGCACCGCGGCGCAGGCGCGGGCGCTGCTGGGCCGGCTGAGCAACGTCGACGGCGTTGCGGCCCGGCTGGCGGCGCTGGGTGCCGCTGTTTACCACCGGCGCATGGCGGAGGCGGTGACCCGCTTGGCGGCGATGGCGGTGGCCGACGATCGCATCGACGCTTTCCTGGTTCGCGATGCGACGGTGGCCGCTCGGCTGGTGGCCGCGGCCGCCGCGGTCGCCGCGCCGGACGAACCGGTGCTGGCGCGGGCCCGTCGCTGGCACGCCCTGCGCAGCGCGCCGGTCGGTGCCACGCAGCGGGCGTGTGCGGCCGATATCGCCCGGGGGTCGCTACGGGCTTGGGCGTCGGCCCGGAGCTCAGCGTGACCGGCCCGCAACCGGGGCCGGGAGACCCGGGCCCGGCCGCCGGGGTGGATGCCCTGATCGCCGAGATCGCCCCCGGGCTGCGCCCGCCGGCGGCCCGGCGGTGCGACGTGGTGGTGGTGACCGGGCCGTGGCTGGCCGGAGTCAGTGCGATGACCGCCGCGCTGGCCGATCGGATGCCGCAGTGCGCCGTGCGGGAGGCCGGTGATCTGACGCCCGGGGAAGTGCCCTTGGCGGTGGTGTTCGTGGTGTCGGCAGCAGCGGCTTTGACGCAGTCGGACTGTGCGTTGCTCGATACCGCCGCGGCCCGCACCGACGTGGTGATCGGCGTCGTGTCCAAGATCGACGTGCACCGGCAGTGGCCGCAGATGCGGGCGGCGGCCCGCGAGGCCCTCGCCGGCCACGCCGCGCGCTATCGCGACGTGGTCTGGGTGGGAGCGGCCGCCGCACCCGAGCGAGGCGCACCGCGGGTTGACGACGTAATCGCGGCCCTGGCCACCGCGCTCGGCACCGGCGATGCCCACCGGCGCAACCGGCTGCGCGCCTGGGAGTGCCAGTTGCGCGCCGACGCCGACCGCACCGATCGCGAGGTACGCGCCGAAGGGCGGCGCGCTCGGGTGAAACTGCTGCGGGAGCGGCGTGAGCAATGGGTGCGCGGGCAGCGGATCACGAAGGCGGAGCGGGTGATCTCGCTGCGCAGTCGCCTCGCCCAGGCGCGGGTCCACCTGTCCCACTTCGCCGACAAGCGGTGTGCCGCGCTGCGCGGTGAACTCGCCGAAGACGCCGCGGGCATGACGCGACGCAGCTCGGCCGAGTTCCAGACCTATGTCGGCGACCGGCTGACCGAGGCGGTGGCCGAGGTCGAGGATGCGATCGGCGACCAGGTGGCCGGCGTCGCTGAGGGACTGGGTCTGACCGGGGGTTCGTGGTCGGCGGGAGACAGTCCACCGCTGCGTGCGGCCGACCCCGGTACGCCTCCGCTGGAGTCCCGGCGGCTGGAGACTCAACTGATGGCGGTGCTGGGCATCGGTTTCGGGCTGGGCACGGCGTTGACATTGAGCCGGGTCCTGGCGAATTTGGCGCCGGGTCTGGCGGCGGTCGGGGCGGCCGGCTGTGCCGTCGCCGGAGTGGCGATCGCCGTGTGGGTGGTGCGGATTCGGGGGATCCTGCGCGAGCGGGCGGTGCTGGAACGCTGGGTCGGCGCGGTCACCGGCGTGCTGCGCTGCGAGCTACGGGATCTGGTGGCCCTGCGGCTGGTGTCCGCCGAGGCGGCACTCTCGGCCGAGCTGGCTGTTCGCAACGAAGCTGACGCCGCGCGCGTCGCCGGCCGGGTAGCGGGGCTGGACCGGGAACTGCGCGGGCACGCGGCCGCCGCGGCCCGGGCGGCGGCGATGGCCGAACGTGCGCTGCCGGAGTTGCAGCGGGCGCTGGATAGGGTGCGTGCTGAGCTGGGAGAATCCTCGTGATCCGGTGTCGCCGGCCCAGCGCGCGGACCGCCGGATGTGGCCGCTTCGACCCGCGAAGCTATCCACGGTAATCTCTTATCTAATGACGGTATAAGAGGTGAGCAGCGGCGCGCATCTGCGGCAACGCCACCAAGTGACACAGGTTACACAGGAGAGCTCAATGACCTCAGCGACCATTCCCGGTCTGGACGCCGCCCCGACGAAACACAGCGGGTTGCTGGCCTGGGTGCGGGAGGTCGCGGAACTGACTCAGCCCGACCGGGTGGAGTGGCCGGACGGCTCCGAAGAAGAGTGGAACCGGTTGATGGCCATGCTGGTGGAGTCCGGTGCGGCGGTCAAGCTCGACGAGGAGAAGCGGCCCAACTCCTACCTGGCGCTGTCCGACCCGGCCGATGTGGCCCGCGTCGAGTCGCGGACCTACATCTGCAGCCGCACCAAGGAAGACGCCGGACCCACCAACAACTGGGTGGACCCCGACGAGATGCGGGCCACCATGACTGAGCTGTACCGGGGCTGCATGCGCGGGCGCACCATGTACGTCATCCCGTTCTGCATGGGGCCCTTGGGTGCCGAAGACCCCAAGCTGGGTGTCGAGATCACCGACTCGCCTTACGTGGTGGCGTCGATGAAGGTGATGACCCGGATGGGCACCGCGGCGCTGGAGAAGATCGGCACCGACGGGGCGTACGTCAAGGGTCTGCACTCGGTGGGTGCGCCGCTGGCCGACGGAGAGCAGGATGTGCCGTGGCCCTGCAACACCGAGAAGTACATCACCCACTTCCCGGAGACCCGTGAGATCTGGAGCTACGGCTCGGGATACGGCGGCAACGCCCTGCTGGGAAAGAAGTGCTACGCGCTGCGGATCGCCTCGGCGATGGCCCACGACGAGGGCTGGCTGGCCGAGCACATGCTCATCCTCAAGCTGATCTCGCCGGAGAACAAGGCCTACTACATTGCGGCCGCGTTCCCCTCGGCGTGTGGCAAGACCAACCTGGCGATGATCCAGCCGACCATCCCGGGGTGGCGCGCCGAGACCCTCGGTGACGACATCGCCTGGATGCGGTTCGGCGAGGACGGCCGGCTCTACGCGGTGAACCCCGAGTTCGGTTTCTTCGGGGTGGCGCCGGGCACCAGTCGCAGCTCCAACCCCAACGCCATGGTCACGCTGGAAGCCGGCAACACCGTCTACACCAACGTCGCCCGCACCGACGACAACGACGTGTGGTGGGAGGGCATCGACGGCGACGTCCCCGAGCACCTGATCGACTGGAAGGGTAACGACTGGTACGGGGGTAAGACCGAAACTCCTGCGGCCCACCCGAATTCGCGGTACTGCACGCCGATGTCGCAGTGCCCCATCCTGGCTCCGGAGTGGGACGACCCGGCCGGTGTGCCGATCTCGGCGATCCTGTTCGGCGCCCGCCGCAAGACCACGGTTCCGCTGGTGAGCGAAGCCCGCGACTGGCAGCACGGCGTCTTCATCGGCGCGACCATGGGCAGCGAGCAGACCGCTGCCGCCGAGGGCACGGTCGGCAAGGTTCGCCGCGACCCGATGGCCATGCTGCCGTTCATCGGCTACAACGTGGGCGACTACATGCAGCACTGGATCGACACCGGCAAGAACGCCGATGAGTCGAAGCTGCCGAAGGTGTTCTTCGTCAACTGGTTCCGGCGTGGCGAGGACGGCCGTTTCCTGTGGCCGGGCTTCGGCGAGAACAGCCGGGTGCTCAAGTGGATCATCGAGCGGGTCGAGGGCAACGCCGGCGGCCGGGAAACCCCGATCGGGGCCGTGCCGAGCGCTGCCGACCTGGATCTGAACGGATTGGACGTCTCTGCCGCCGATGTCGACCAGGCGTTGATCGTCGACGCCGACGAGTGGCGCGCCGAGCTGCCGCTGATCGAGGAGTGGTTCGAGTTCGTCGGCGACAAGCTGCCCAGCGGCCTGCGCGACGAGTTCGACGCCCTCAAGCAGCGACTGGGCTAGCAGCCCGTCTCCACCACGTACAGAAACCGCACTCGGGGTCTCCCCGGGTGCGGTTCTGTTTGGGCGCCCGCGCCAGGAGGGCACCGCTTGACAGCCGTCAAGTTTGGTCACAGTACAGTCAGCCCATGCAGATTCGTGAACACGTCGATGCTGACAACCCGGCCATCATCCTGCACCCCTCGGGCACCGTCGTCAGTTTCGGTGAGCTGGAAGCCCGGGCGAACAGACTGGCGCACTTCTTCCGGGCCGCAGGTCTGGTCGAGGGCGATGTCGTGGCGATTCTCATGGAGAACAACGAGCACATCCACGCCGCGATGTGGGGCGCGCGACGCAGCGGTCTGTACTACGTACCGATCAACACCCACCTGACCGCCGCCGAAGCCGCCTACATCATCGACAACAGCAACGCCCAAGCGATCATCGGCTCGGCCGCGCTGCGCGAAACCTGCGCGAGCCTCGCCGAGAACCTGCCGGCCGGCCTGCCCGATCTGCTGCTCATCGCCGATGACGACCTGGACGGCTGGCAGAGCTACCCGCAATGCCTCGCCGACCAACCGGCCACGCCCATCGACGACGAGATCGAGGGCGATCTGCTGCAGTACTCCTCGGGTACCACCGGTCGTCCGAAGGGCATCAAGCGTCCGCTGCCGCACCTGCCCCCGAGCGAGGTGCCGGGACTGATGGCCATGCTGGTCTCGGTGTGGATGGGCCCGGGCTCGGTCTACCTGAGCCCCGCGCCGCTGTATCACACCGCGCCCTCGGTGTGGTCGATGCAGGTGCAGGCGGCCGGCCTGACCACCGTCGTCATGGAGAAATTCGACGCCGAGTCCGCACTCGACGCGATCCAGCGCTATGGGGTCACCCACGCCCAGTTCGTGCCCGCACACTTCACCCGGATGCTGAAACTGGCTGCCGACGTGCGTGCTTCCTACGACGTGTCGAGCCTCAAGCGGGTCATGCACGCCGCCGCGCCGTGCCCGGTGGAGATCAAGCAGCAGATGATCGACTGGTGGGGTCCGATCGTCGATGAGTACTACGCCTCATCGGAAGCGCACGGCTCCACGCTGATCAGTGCCGAGGAGTGGCTGAAGCACCCCGGCTCGGTCGGCAAAGCCATGTTCGGTGCCGTGCACATCCTCGACGAGGACGGCAACGAGCTGCCGCCCGGCCAGCCGGGCGAGATCTATTTCGAGGGCGGCAACGCCTTTGAATACCTCAACGATCCGGACAAGACGGCCAAGTCCCGCCATCCCCAGGGCTGGGCCACGGTCGGCGACGTCGGCTACCTCGACGACGAGGGTTACCTGTACCTCACCGACCGCCGCCACCACATGATCATCTCCGGCGGTGTGAACATCTATCCGCAGGAAGCCGAGAACCTGTTGATCACCCACCCGAAGGTGCTCGACGCCGCCGTGTTCGGAATTCCCGACGACGAGATGGGCCAGAGCGTGAAAGCGGCGGTGCAGACCGTGGACCCCGCCGACGCCACACCGGAGTTTGCGGCGGAACTGCTGGCGTGGGTACGGGATCGGTTGGCGCACTACAAGTGTCCTCGATCGATCGCATTCGAGGAGCAGCTGCCGCGTACCGACACCGGCAAGCTCTACAAGAACGAACTGGTGGCCAAGTACTCGGCGTAGCGGGCCGGGCCCGCGGGCGGGCTAAATCCCGCCGCGGGCCACCAGCTGCGCCGCGATCACGTTGCGCTGGATCTCGTTGGTGCCTTCCCCGACGATCATCAGCGGCGCATCGCGGAAGTAGCGTTCCACGTCGTATTCGGTCGAATAGCCGTAGCCGCCGTGGATGCGCACCGCGTTGAGCGCGATCTCCATCGCGGCCTCCGAGGCGAACAACTTGGCCATGCCGGCCTCCATGTCGCAGCGCTGACCACTGTCATAGCGTTCGGCGGCGTACCGGGTGAGCTGGCGGGCCGCGGTCAGTTTGGTGGCCATATCGGCCAGGTAGTTGCCCACACTCTGGTGCTTCCAGATCGGCTGGCCGAAGCTCTCCCGTTGCTGTGCGTAGGCGAGGGCGTCTTCGAGTGCGGCGGTCGCCACCCCCAACGCCCGGGACGCCACCTGGATGCGGCCGGTCTCCAGTCCTTTCATCATCTGGGCGAAGCCGCCGCCGGGTGCCCCGCCGAGCACCGCGGTCGCCGGCACCCGGCAGCCGTCGAAGCTCAGTTCGCAGCTCTCCACGCCCTTGTAGCCCAGCTTCGGCAGATCCCGGGAGATCGTCAGCCCGGCGGTGGGGTTGTCCACCAGCACCACGGAGATACCCCGGTGCTTGGGCTCGGCCTTGGGATCGGTCTTGGCCAGCAGGGCGATCAACCCGGAGTGCCGGGCGTTGGAGATCCACGTTTTGGCACCGTTGATCACCAGATCGTCACCGGCCGGCAGGGCCGTCGTCGTCATGTTCTGCAGGTCGCTGCCGCCGCCGGGCTCGGTCAGGGCCATGGTGGCCCGCAGTGCCCCGGTGGCCATGGCGGGCAGGTAGCGCTGCTTCTGCTCCTCGGTGCCGAACAGCGTCAGCAGCTTGGCGACGACGGTGTGGCCGCCCATCGCCCCGGCCAGGCTCATCCAGCCGCGGGCCAGCTCCTGCGTGACAAGCACGTAGCACGGCATCGACACCGGTGTGCCGCCGTACTCCTCGGGAACCGCGAGACCGAAGATGCCGAGGTGCTTCATCTGTTCGATCCACGCCTGCGGGTAGGTGTTGGCGTGCTCGACGTCGCGGACACTCGGTTTCACCTCGCGGTCGATGAACTGCCGGACGGTTTCGACCAGGATCGACTCTTCAGGGGTCACCGCTACACCGTATGTCAGGATTTTCCCATGACCAGCGGCCCCTACTTTGATGATCTTCAGGTCGGCCAGGTGTTCGACGGGGCACCGGCGATGACGCTGACGGCCGGTGCCGCGGCGCTGCATCAGGCGATTCTCGGCGACCGGCTGCGCCTGCCGCTGGACGCCGAGTTGTCGCGGGCGGTGACCGGGGCGACGACGCCGCTGGCCCACCCGGGGCTGGTCTGCGATGTCGCGATCGGGCAGTCGACGGTGGTCACGAGGCAGGTCAAGGCCAACCTCTTCTACCGCGGCCTGGCGTTCTTCCGGTATCCGGTGATCGGAGACACCCTGTTCACCCGCACCGAAGTCGTTGGTTTGAAGCAGAATTCGGCCAAGCCGGGGCGGGAGGCGACCGGGCTGGTGGCGCTGCGGGTCACCACCATCGACCAGGTGGACCGGCTGGTTCTCGACTTCTACCGCTGCGCGATGCTGCCGTTGTCGCCCGGTGCCCCCGACACCGGGCACAGTGACGACCTGTCCGCCGTGGGCGCGGGGCTCGCAGCGCCGCCGGATGTGACCGCGGACTGGTCGGCGGCGGAGTATCGCCAGCGGGTCCCGGGGCCGCACTTCGACCCGGGTCTGGCCGGTACGGTGCTGACCAGCACCGGCGACGTCGTCTCATCGGCCCCGGAGCTGGCCCGCTTGACTCTCAACGTCGCTGCCACCCACCATGATTCGCGGGTCTCCGGGCAGCGTCTGGTCTATGGCGGTCACACCATCGGATTGGCGCTGGCGCAGGCGTCGCGGCTGTTGCCCAACCTGGCCACCGTGCTGGGCTGGCACTCGTGCGATCACACCGCGCCGGTGCACGAAGGCGACACCCTCTACAGCGAACTGCAGGTCGAATCCGCCCGCGACAACATCCTCGAGCTACGGTCGCTGGTCTACGCCGCCGGTGCCGCCGGTGAACCGGATCGCCAGGTGCTGGACTGGCGTTTCACTGCGTTGCTGTTCTGAGTCAGGCTAGTGCGGCAGATCCCGGAACGGGGCGTCGCGGTAGGGGTCCGGCTCCTTGGGCAGGCCCAGCACCCGTTCGCCGATGATGTTGCGCTGGATCTGGTCGGTGCCGCCGCCGATCGAGGTGAAGTAGGCGTTGAGCGCCCGGAACGTCACGGCGTCGCCGACCGGATTCTCCGGACCGCTGAGCATCGACTCGGCACCGACGATCTCGGTCTGCACCCGGGCCGTCTCGTGCAGGATGCGCGACATCGCGATCTTGCCCAGCGCCAGCAGAGTGGCCGCCTCGGCGCGGTCGGAGCTGGTCTTGGCGCGCTGGGTGTTCCACCGGTTCACCGTGGCCAGAGCCTCTACCCGAGCGATCTGTTGGCGAATGTTGCTGTCCTGCAGGCAGCCCGCCTCCCGCGCCAAATCGACCACGCCGCTGGACTTCTCCTTGCGGCGAGCGGTGCGCGCGACATCGCCCATCAGGCGCCGCTCGTAGGCCAGCGCCACCTGCAGCACTGACCAGCCCTCGCCCGGTTCGCCGATCCGGTTGGCGTCGGGGACCCTGGCGTCGGTCAGGAAGACCTCGTTGAACTCCGACTCGCCGGTGATCTGGTGGATCGGCCGGACCTCCACGCCGGGCTGGCGCATCGGCAGCATGAAAAAGGTGAGTCCATTGTGCTTCGGCACGTCCGGGTCGGTGCGCGCCACCAGCATGCCGTAGTCGGCGGTGGTGGCAAAGGACGTCCACACCTTCTGGCCGTTGACGATCCAGTCGTCGCCGTCGCGTTCGGCGCGGGTGCGCAGGCCGGCCAGGTCCGAGCCGGCGCCGGGCTCGCTGTAGAGCAGGCACCATTTGCTCTCCCCGCGCAGCGCCGGGGGCAGCAGGCGACGCTTCTGCTCGTCGGTGCCGCGGTCGTGCACCGTGCAGGCGAACAAGTCGGTGCGGTCACGGCCGCTGCCCGGTGCCCCGACGGCAGCGAATTCTGCGGCCACCAAACGAGACTGACGGTCGGTCAAGCCGCGGCCGTACCACTCGGGCTCCCAGCTCGGGGCGGTCCAGCCCGCCGCGAGGATCGCCGCCGCGAACGTGGCACGGTCGGTGCCCGGCGACCAGTTGGCCGCCAACCACTCCCGAACTTCCTGGCGCAGGGCATCGTCGTCTCGAGCGTCGGGACGCGTCATCTCAGGCTCCGATCTCTTGCAGGTAACGCTCCCGGTGCCAGGAGGGGCTGCCGAAAAGCTGTGCATCACTGCGCGCCCGGCGCAGATACCGATGCGCGGGGTGCTCCCAGGTGAATCCGATTCCGCCGTGCACCTGAATGTTGGTGGCACCCACGTAGACGAAGGCATCCGAACAGTAGGCCTGAGCCAGCGCGAGGTCAGCGGTCCAGCCCGGCGCTTCCTGGGCGCCGGCCGCGGCCACATGGCGAGCTGCCGACACCGCAGATTCAGCCTCCAGCAACATGTCGGCGCACATGTGCTTGACGGCCTGGAAGCTGCCGATGGCGCGGCCGAACTGGAAGCGGGTCTTGGCGTAGTCGCGGGCCATCTCCATCGCGGACCGGGCAGCGCCGGCCTGCTCGCCCAGCAGCGCCACCGCCGAGCGATCCAGCGCCGCGGTCAACGCGGCGACTCCCTGGCCAGCCGGGCCCACCAGCGTCGCCGGGGCCTCGTCGAACCGGACGCGACACAGCCGACGGGACAGATCGACCGTGGTCAGCGGTTCCACCGTGACGCCCGGGCCGGCCGGGTCGACGGCGAAGATCGAGGGGCCTTCCTCGGAGTCGGCCATCACGTAGAGCCGCTGGGCGGTGCCGGCGTTGAGCACGAACCGCTTCTCGCCGGAAACCACCGGCGCCGCCCCACCGCGGGCCGCGGTGGCCGGCTGCTCGGGGGGCCGGGTGGAGTTGCCCTCGGCGAAGGCGACCGCGACTCGCGTGCGGCCGGCGGCGATCTCCGGCAGCACCGCCTCGCACTCCTGCCGGTCGTCGAGCGCCAGCAGCAGATTGACTCCGAGTACCGCGGTGGACAGATACGGGCCCGGGAAAAGGACGCGGCCGAGCTCCTCGGCAACCACGCCCAGCTCGATCAGTCCGGCCCCGGCGCCGCCGTACTGTTCGGGCACCAGCAGACCGAGTAGGCCCATCTGAGCCAGCTCGCTCCAGACGTCGTCGTCGGGCGAGCGTTTGGCCATCAGCTCTGCGACCGCGGTGCGCAGGGCACGCAGTTCGTCCCGGGTGGGTGCAGGCACTTCTCAGCCTTTCTCGTAGGCGTCGCGCAAGCTCGCGCATTGGCTGGCAAAGAACTTCTGCGAGACCGGCGCCTTGGGCATCAACAGGTCGAAACCGTGGAATGCGCCGGACACCGTCTCGACGTCGCAGGGCACCCCGGCTTGCCGCAGTCGCCCAGCGTAGGCCAGGTCCTCGTCATAGAACAGATCCAGGGTGCCCACCCCGATCCAGGCCGGGGCCAGCCCGCTCAGGTCGGCGCGCCGGGCCGGCACCGCCATCTGGGGTTCGGCGTCGCCCAGATAGGACGTCCAGCCGAACCGGTTGCTGCGAGGACTCCACAGCCGGTAGTGGCGATGGGCCGGCAAGGTGGCGCTGCGATCGTCGAGCATCGGATACACCAGCAGCTGCAGCACGGGGGCGACTTCACCGCGGTCGGCCGCCAGCTGGGCAAGGGCGGCGGCCAGCCCGCCGCCGGCACTGGCGCCCCCGATCGCGATGCGCGCCGGATCGACGCCGGGCAGCGCGGCCAGTCGGGTCAGCGCGGCCCAGCAGTCCTCCAGCGCGGCGGGGTAGGGGTGCTGCGGCGCCAAGCGGTAGTCCACCGACGCGACGGCGGCGCCCAGTTGCGCGCTGAACCTGCGGCAGAGCCGGTCGTCCTGAGCCGCCTGGCCCAGGACATAGCCCCCGCCGTGAATCCACAGCAGCGCCGGAGCCGGATCGGCGTTCGGCGGGCGAAAGACCCGGAGATTGGCGCCCGAGGGCAGGTCGAGCACCTCGACGCCAGCGGGCGTACGACGGCCCTGCAGGCCCATGAGCCCTCGCATCACGGGCAGGGTGGCCGGCCCGATACCGCCGCGCGGGAGTACGCGGGCGGCGCGCCGCAGATCTGGGTGGAACCCGCTGCTCACCATCGGCTCAGTATCGCGGGGGGCCGGAGCGGTTCGGCCACCAGCCCGCCGATTGCGGGCCCAAAGCCGCCCGCGCGGGGTACCCTGCGGCAATGGCGGGACCATCGCAAACCCGGGAGTTCGGACTCAACCTGGCCGGCCGACTGCGGTGGCTTGCGAGAGCGCAGACCAGCGACTACCTGCTGGCCCTCAGCGCCGCCTCCGCCGCCCTGCCGGTGGTGGGCAAGCGCCTGGAACCGCTGGGCGGGATGACCGCGATGGGGATCTGGGGAACGCGTCACATGCCGGAGTTCTTCGCCGGCGCCGCCAAGTCCTGGCTGGCCCCCGGGGCCGCCACCGCCCGCAGGCAGGCCCGCGAGCAGACCCCTGTGGTCAGCGACGCGGCGTTGCGGGGAGTCGTCAGCGCAGCCGATCTCGACATCGACTGGCCCGAGCCCGAGCAGGCGCCGCCGGTCTGGAAGGCGCTGCAGCACCGCCGGCAGCTCTACCGCTCCGGCGTGCAGTACGGCAGCGATCCCACGCAGGTCCTCGACGTCTGGCGGTCCCGCGACCTGGCGGACGGCCCAGCGCCGGTGCTCATCTATGTGCCCGGCGGTGCCTGGGTGCACGGCAGCCGCATGCTGCAGGGCTACGCGATGCTGTCGCACCTGGCCTCGCGCGGCTGGGTGTGCCTATCCATCGATTACCGGGTGGCGCCGCACAACCGGTGGCCCAGCCACATCATCGACGTCAAGACCGCGATCGCCTGGGCGCACGCCAACGTCGACAAGTTCGGCGGCGACCGCAACTTCGTAGCCGTGGCAGGCGCCTCTGCCGGCGGGCATCTGGCCGCTCTGGCTGGGCTGACCGGAAGCACTGCCGGCGACCGTGACTTCGCCGACCAGCTGCCGCCGGGCGCTGACACTTCGGTGGATGCCGTGGTGGGGATCTACGGCCGCTACGACTGGGAAGACCGCTCCACCCCGGAACGGGCCGCGTTCGTCGACTTCCTGGAGCGGGTGGTGGTGGGCCGGTCGATGCGGCGCCGGCCCGACGTCTTCCGGCAGGCGTCCCCGATCTCCCGGGTCCATCGGGATGCGCCGCCGTTCTTGATCGTGCACGGCAGCGCCGACAGCGTCATCCCGGTACAGCAGGCCCGTAGCTTCGCCGACCGCCTACAGGCGGTGTCGCACGCCAAGGTCGGGTATCTGGAGTTTCCGGGAGCCGGACACGGCTTCGATATGACCGACGGGGCCCGCACCGGCGCGATGAGTACGGCAATCGGCTTGTTCCTCAACCAGATTCATCGCGACCGCACTACAGTCGGGCGCAGACAGATCATCTGAAGCCGCAGCCGTGACACCACGCTATGGTCCGTGCATGGAGAGGGGACTGGGGTGAAGCGGCTCAGCGGGTGGGATGCGCTCCTGCTCTACAGCGAGACGGCGAACGTGCACATGCACACCCTCAAGATCGCGGTGATCGAGCTGGATGCCGATCGGCGGGGGTTCGACGTCGAGGCCTTCCGCCGGGTGATCCATGGCCGGCTCTACAAGCTGGACCCGTTTCGGTATCAGCTGGTGGACATCCCCGGAAAATTCCACCACCCGATGTGGCGGGAGAACTGCGAAGTCGACCTGGCCTATCACATCCGCCAGTGGTCGCTGCCCGCGCCGGGCGGCCGTCGCGAACTCGACGAGGCGATCGGCGAGATCGGCAGCACTGCTCTGGATCGCAGCCGGCCGCTGTGGGAGATGTACTTCGTCGACGGCCTGGCGAACAACCGGATCGCGGTGGTCGGCAAGATCCACCACGCGCTCGCCGATGGGATCGCGTCGGCGAATCTGATGGCGCGTGGCATGGACCTGGTCACCGACCCGCAGCCCGAGAGCGACACCTACGAGACCGATCCCGCCCCGACCGGCGGGCAGTTGGTGCGCTCGGCGTTCCGCGACCATCTCCGGCAGATCGGCCGGATCCCGGCGACCGTTGCCTATACCGCGGCCGGAATCCGCCGGGTCCGGGGCAGCACCCGCAGACTCTCCGCCGATCTCACCCGGCCGTTCACCCCGCCGCCGTGCTTCCTCAACCACGTACTGACCCCGCAACGCCGATTCGCCACGGCCACCCTGGCACTGGCCGACATCAAGGAGACCAGCAAGCAGTTGGGTGTCACCCTCAATGACCTGGTGCTGGCGATCGCCGCCGGAGCGCTGCGCACCCTGCTGCTGCGCTACGACGGGACCGCGGAGCACCCGCTGCTGGCGTCGGTGCCGATGAGCTTCGACTTCTCGGCCGACCGGATCTCCGGTAACCGGTTCTCCGGGGTGCTGGTCGCGTTGCCCGTCGAGGTGGCTGACGTCCGCGATCGGGTCGCCAAGGCCCGAGAGGCGGCGAACCTGGCCAAGGAGGCCCACCACCTGGTGGGGCCCGAGCTGATCAGTAGGTGGTCGGCCTACCTGCCACCGGCTCCGGCGGAGTCGCTGTTTCGCTGGCTGTCGGGCAAGGACGGCCAGAACAAGGTGCTCAACCTCAACATCTCCAACGTCCCCGGACCGCGGGAGCGGGGCAGGGTGGGCGGTGCCCTGGTCACCGAGATCTACTCGGTGGGTCCGTTGACCGCCGGCAGCGGCTTGAACATCACCGTGTGGAGCTATGTGGATCAGCTCAACATCTCGGTGTTGACCGATGCGGTCACCTTTGAGGATCCGCACGAGGTGACCACCGCGCTGGTCGATGAGTTCATCGAGATACGCCGTGCAGCAGGACTTTCCGAGCAGCTGACCACGGTAGAGACGGCGATGGCCCCGGCCTAGGGGCCTAGTCGGCGGCGAGGGCTTGCAGCTCGCGACGCACGACCTTGCCGGTGTTGTTGCGCGGCAACGCGTCCATGATGGTGATGGCCCGCGGAACCTTGTACCCGGCCAGGTTGTCGCGGACGTGCTGTTTGAGTTCCTCAACCGAGGCCGCGGCGCCGGGCTCCAGCACCACGAAGGCCACCAGGCGCTGCCCGTATTCGGCGTCGTCGACACCCAGGACGGCGGCCTCGGCCACGGCGGGATGGTTGGTCAGGGCCTTCTCGGTCTCGATCGGATAGACGTTCTCGCCGCCGGAGACGATCATCTCGTCGTCTCGGCCCACCACGAACAGCCTTCCGGCGTCGTCGATGTAGCCCAGGTCGCCGGATGCCATGAATCCGTCGTGGAACATCTTGGACTCCCCGCCGGTGTAGCCGTCGAACTGCGAGGAGTTGCGAACGAAGATCTGCCCGGTCGATCCCGGCGGGATTTCGGCGAGTTCGCCGTCCAGAATCCGGATCTCGGTGCCCGGCGCGGGCCGTCCGGCGGTGTCGGGACAGTGCCGCAGGTCTTGCGGGGTGGCCAGCGCGATCATGCCGGCCTCGGTCGCGTTGTAGTTGTTGTAAACCACGTCGCCGAAGGCGTCCATGAACGCCGTCACCACGTCGGGCCGCATCCGCGAACCGGATGCTGTGGCGAAGCGCAGTGACCTGCAAGGGTATTGGGCGCGAACTTCGTCGGGCAGTGCCATGATCCGGTCGAACATCACCGGTACCACACACAGCCCGGTCGCCTGATGCCGCTCGATCAACGCCAGAGTGGCCTCGGGATCGAACTTGCGGCGGGTGACGATCGTGCAGGCCATGGTCAGCGCCAATGCCAGCTGGGAGAACCCCCAGGCGTGGAACATCGGGGCGGCGATGACCACGGCTTCCTCGGTGTGCCAGGGGATCCGGTCGAAGATGGCCTGCAGGTCGGCGACGCCGCCACCGCCGCGACCGGAGCGGCGCGCCCCCTTGGGTGTGCCGGTGGTTCCAGAGGTGAGCATCACCAGTTTGCCCGAGCGGGATGGCTTTGCCGGCCGGCGTCCGGCGTTCGCGTCGATCAGCTCGTCGGTGGTCAATCCGGCGATCGCGCCATCGGCCCAGCTCACCACCCGTGTGCAACCCGAGTCGGCGGGAACGGCCAGATCCACTGCCGGGGTGAACTCTTCGTCGTAGACGATCAGGTCCACGTTCTCGCGGGCGACGACTTCAGCCAGGGCGGGCCCGGCGAAACTGGTATTGAGCAGCAGTACGTCGGCGCCGATCCGGTTGGCGGCCGCCAGCGCCTCGATGAACCCGCGATGGTTACGGCACATCAGCGCGACCGCTCGCGGCGGCTGGCCCCCCAGCCCGCGCAGGCCGACGGCCAGCGCGTCGCAGCGCCGGTCGAGTTCGGCGTAGGTGCACATGCCGCGCTCGTCGATGACCGCCGGCCGGTCACCGCACCGTTGGGCCGCCATGGCGATTCCGGTGGTGGTGGTGCCGCCCTCGCGGACGGCCGCGGCGGCGATCCGGACGTACTTGTCGGGGCGCATCGGCGCCAGCAGCCCGACGCGGGTGAAAGTGGCCAGCATCGAGCCGACCCGGTTCAGAGAGTCCAACGGGGCCATACCGGTCAGCCCAGGATCGGGAGACGGCGCTCGCGGGCGAGCCGATCCAGCGCGTCTTGCATGACGGCACGCACATAGGCGTCGACGACGTCGATGTCCGGGTCCTGTCCGAACTCGGCGACAATGTCGATCGGCTCACACACCTGCATGACGATCTTGGTGGGCAGCGGCACATTGACCGGCAACACCGCGGAAAGACCGAAGGGGAAACCGAACGAGATCGGCAGAATCTTGACCCGCATCAGCTTGTCCAGCCGCAGGGCCTTGGCCAGCCCGGTGCCGCGCGACAGGTAGAGCTGGCTTTCCTGGCCGCCGATCGCGACGGTCGGCACAAGGGGCACTCCGGCGTTGATCGCAGCGCGGATATAGCCTTTGCGCCCGCCGAAGTCGACCGTGTTCTCAGCCAGGGTGGGCCGGTAGACGTCGTAGTCACCGCCCGGGAAGACCACCACCACACCACCGGAGCGCAGGGCTTCGTCGGCGTTGGCATGGTTTGCCGGGATGAAGCCGGTCTTGCGGAAGAAGTCGGCGGTGTACCCGGTGAAGATCAGGTCATGGCTCAGCGTGTACACCGGACGCTCATAGCCGAAGGTGTCGTAGAACCCGGTGGCGAACACCGGCACGTCCATCGGGAACAGGCCGCCGGAATGGTTCGAGACCACCAGGGCGCCGCCGTTGGGGAACGACTCCAAGCCCCGTATCTCGGCGCGGTGATAGCCCTTGATGAACGGCCGCAGCAGACCCATGACGCGTTCGGTCAGGCCCGGATCCCATTTCGTGACAGGCCTGGCAGAGTCGTGCGACCAGTCGTTGTCCGGCGTGTCCACCCCGACCCCCTTAATTGGAACGTGTTCTAGTTTTGCCCATGCTACCGGCTCTGACCCGCGAATGGATAACATCAGCGCACTGTCCGGCCCCCGAGGGGAGTTCCGTATCAACCTGCAGGCGTACTTCGACCGTGTCTCCTACCGCGGTGCAACCGAGCCGACGTTGGAGACCCTGGCCGCCCTGGTGGCCGCACATGTCCGACGCATCCCGTTCGAGAATCTCGACCCGTTGACCGGTGTCCCGGTGGTCGACCTCAGCGCAGCGGCGCTGACCGCCAAGCTGGTGACCCGGGCGCGGGGCGGCTACTGCTACGAGCACAACAACCTGATGTTCGAGGTGCTCGACGAGCTCGGGTTCGCCCCCCAGCGGTTGGCCGCACGGGTGGTGTGGATGACACCCGAAGGGTTGGACGGCCCGCCGCGCCCCCAGACCCACCAGGCTCTGGCGGTGACCATCCCCGGCTCGGATCAGCGGTATCTGGTCGACGTCGGCTTCGGCGGACAGACGCCGACGGCCCCGATCCCCCTGGTCCCCGATGCCGTCCAGCAGACCTCCCATGAGCCGTTTCGGCTGCGCGAACACGGTGCCGAATACGTGTTGGAGACCATGATCGGCCAGCGCTGGCGGCCGCTGTATGTCCTGGCGATGCAGCCGAGGCCACTGATCGACATGCAGGTGGGCAGCTGGTACGTGTCCACCTACCCCGAGTCGAACTTCGTCGTCGGCCTCAGCGCGGCACTGGTCACCGATGACGCGCGCTGGAACCTGCGGGGGCGCAACCTGGCCGTCCACGCCGGCGGCGGTACCGAGCGGGTCAGGTTCAGCGACGCCGCACAGGTGTGTGCCGCGCTGAGCGAACGCTTCGGTATCGATCTGACCGGACTGGGCGACATCGAAGCCACCGTGGCCGCGGTGTTGGACACCTGATGGCGAGGTTCGTAGCGGCGGGCGCGGTGGCGTGGGCGGGATTGGCGTTGGCCGGTGTGGCCTCGGCCGCCCCGATGCCGGGCATCGAACTGCTGGACGACAACAGCAGCTGCACAGCGGGTTTCGTCACCCAAAACGACGAGGGTGACTATTACCTGCTGACCAGCGGTCACTGCGACTCGCACGACGGGTCGGAATGGACCGACGCCTTCGAGACGCCGCTGGGACGTATCACCGCGAGCGAAGACAACGGCGAGGACCGCGACGCCGCCATCATCCGGCTCGACCCGGCGGCCGGTCGACCTAACCCCAAAATCGCCGGCCGTTACCTGGTGGCCAACGTGCTGACCGCCGACCAGATTCACGTAGGGATGACGATCTGCAAGATCGGTGCCCAGACCGGTGAAACCTGCGGTCCTGTCAGCGCCATCATCGGCAACCTTGTGGAGACGGATGTATACAGCACCATCGGCGACAGCGGCAGTCCCGGTTATGTGGTCAACCCGGACGGCACCGTCAGCGCGGTCGGTCTGCTGATGGGCGGACCGGTGGACGACGACTACTCCACCGACTTCGTCCTGCTGGACCCATTCCTTCGCCAGTGGGGATTACACGTAGTGCGTTAGAAGCTGCCCAATTCCACCCGGCCTGCGCGCCTGCAGGTGCATTCTGGAGCTATGGGTCACTACAAGAGCAATGTGCGCGACCTGGAATTCAACCTCTTCGAGATGCTCGACCTGGAGAAATGCCTGGCCGGCGACGCGTTCGGCGATCTCGACGGCGACACCGTCCGCCAGATGCTGTCAGAAGCCGCCCGGCTGGCCGAGGGGCCCGTGGCGGCGTCATTCGCCGACAGCGACCGTCACCCGCCGGTGTTCGACCCGGCCACGCACAGCGTGTCGCTGCCGGAACCCTTCAAGGAGTCGTTGCGGGCCTGGCGGGAGGGCGAATGGTTCCGCATCGGCCTGCGCGAGGAAGTCGGTGGGGTGCCGGCGCCATCGATGGTGTCCTGGGCGATCAACGAACTGGCGTTGGGCGCCAACCCCGCCGTGTTCATGTTCATGGCCGGTCCGATCTTCGCCAACATCCTCTACGACCTGGGCAACGAGCAGCAACGGCACTGGGCGTCGATGGTGGTCGACCGGAACTGGGCCGCCACCATGGTTCTCACCGAACCGGACGCCGGCTCCGATGTCGGTGCGGGCCGCACCAAGGCCGTCGAGCAGCCCGACGGCAGTTGGCATATCGACGGGGTGAAGCGGTTCATCACCAACGGCGACACCGACGACATGTTCGAGAACATCATGCATATGACCCTGGCCCGTCCCGAGGGCGCCGGGCCGGGTACCAAGGGGCTGAGCCTGTTCCTGGTGCCGAAATTCCTGCCCGATCCCCAGACCGGGGAACCCGGCGAGCGTAACGGGGTGTTCGTCACCGGACTGGAACACAAGATGGGACTGAAGGTTTCGACCACCTGCGAGCTGACCTTCGGCCAGCACGGCGTCCCGGCGAAAGGCTGGTTGGTCGGAGACACCCGCAACGGCATAGCGCAGATGTTCCATGTCATCGAGTACGCGCGAATGATGGTGGGTACCAAGGCAATCGCTACGCTGTCCACCGGATATCTCAATGCGCTGGAATACGCCAAAACCCGTATTCAGGGTGCGGACATGACGCAGATGACCGACAAGACCGCGCCGCGGGTGACGATCATCCACCACCCGGATGTGCGGCGTGCTCTGATGATGCAGAAGATCTACGCCGAGGGGATGCGGGCCCTGTACCTCTACACCGCGGCGCACCAGAACGATGAGGTGGCGTTGCAGGTTTCGGGCGCCGACGCCGAGATGGCAGCACGAGTCAACGACTTGCTGCTACCGATCGTCAAGGGCGTCGGATCCGAACGGGCCTACCAGTATCTGACCGATGCACTGCAGACTTTCGGTGGTTCCGGTTTCCTGCAGGACTATCCGATCGAACAGTACATCCGGGACGCGAAGATCGACTCGCTCTACGAGGGCACCACCGCCATCCAGGCCCAGGACTTCTTCTTCCGCAAGATCGCCCGCGATCGCGGTGTGGCCCTGGCTCACCTGATCGCTCAGATCGAGGAATTCCTCGACAGTGCCGACGGCCGAGAGGAACTGACCGAATCCCGAAAGCAGCTGGCCGTCGCGCTCGATGACACGCGGGCCATGGTGACCGCCATGACCGGATACATGTTCGGCTCGCAGCAGCAGGCCCGCGAGCTCTACCGGGTGGGCCTGGGTTCGGTGCGATTCCTGCTGGCAGTCGGCGACCTGGTGATCGGGTGGCTGCTGTTGCGCCAGGCCGAGGTCGCCCTGACTGCCCTCGACCACGGGGCCTCCGGCGAGCACGCGCACTTCTACCAGGGGAAAGTGGGTGCGGCAAAGTTCTTCGCCGTCAACGTGTTACCCCGCCTCGGGGTGGATCGACGCATCGTGGAGACCGAGGACCTCGCACTCATGGACCTGCCCGAGGAAGCCTTCTGAAGCGATCGGTCAGCGCGGCCGGGGTTCAGCCGCGCCGTTGGCGCACCTTGTAGGTCGACGGCCACGACACGCGGGTCTCGTCACCGACCAACGGTGTCCCCTTGGTGCCGACGGTGACGTTGTAGGCCTCCTCGCCGGGGCCGACCTCGCGGTTGGCGTGTTCGGCGGCAAGGTAATACAGCTGGTCGATCTCCAGGTCGATGAAGGCGACGAAGCTCGTCTTACGCACCGCATCGCCGAACCCGGCGGTCATCCGGTCGGTCAGGAGGCGCGACCCGATCGCCGCCGCACTGAGAATCCCAAACGGAATCACCCAGTGGCACAGATAGATCAGCGGATCGTGCGGTTGGCGCACGGCGGCATCGGCCAGTGCGATCGGGGGCACCGCCGCGCAGACCGTCATCGCCGCGAGCACACCCAGCCAGCCCCACGTCATCCGCTTCACCAGGGGCGCGAACAGCTCGGATTGCGCCACCGGCGCCGCCACGTCGGCCGTGACGACGGCTTCCACCGCGGATCTGCGCAGGGCGACGCCGGTGAGCAGCGTCCCGAGCAGGCCGGCGAAACTCAACGGCAGCAGCCAGCTGCGTGTTGCGGCAAATCCCCACGGCAGCACTGCCAGCAGTGTGAACGTCGCCAGGGCCCCGCCCGCCAGGACCCGTAGCGACGGCTCACGACCGGTGGCCGCGGCGGCCAACGCTGCGGCCAGCGCCACCGCCGCGGCGATCACCGGCGGAGCATTTCCCACCAGCACCCAGTACAGCCCCCATGGTGCAAACCGCGACAGCACGCCCACAGAACGGCAGTATAGGGGCTTACCGTTGTAGCAACAGCAGGTGAACCCGGGCGGGCCGGCGCCGGATCAGGCGTCCAGGGTGTAGCCCATCGGCATCAGCACGCTCTTCTGCTGGGTGAAGTGCTCGACACCCTCTTTGCCGTTCTCCCGGCCGATCCCGGAGTTCTTGTAACCGCCGAAGGGGCAGCACGGGTCGAAGGCGTACCAGTTGATTCCGTACGTCCCGGTGCGGATCTTCTTGGCGATCTCGATCCCGCGCTCGACGTTGGAGGTCCACACGCTGCCGGCGAGTCCGTACACCGAGTCGTTGGCGATCGCGACCGCGTCGTCCTCGGTGTCGTAGGCGATGATCGACAGCACCGGTCCGAAGATCTCCTCCTGGGCGATGGTCATGGAGTTGTCCACGTCGGCGAAGACGGTCGGCTCGACGAAGAAGCCGGAGGCCAGCTCCTCGCGCCCCGTGGGGCGTGAGCCGCCGCAGACCAGCCGCGCCCCCTCCTCGATGCCCTTGGCGATGTAGCCCTCCACGCGCTCCCGCTGCTTTTCGCTGATCAGCGCACCGATCTGGGCGGCCGGGTCGTCCGGCAGACCGACCGGCAGCGCGGCGACGAAGTTCTTGACGGCCTCGACGACTTCCTCGTAGCGAGACCGCGGCGCCAGGATGCGGGTTTGGGCAACGCACGCCTGCCCGGTGTTCATGATCCCGGAGAACACCAGCATCGGGATCGCCGATGCCAGGTCGACGTCCTCGAGCACGATGGACGCCGACTTTCCGCCCAGTTCCAGCGTGCACGGCTTGAGCAGTTCCGCGGCGCGCTTGCCGATCTCCTTGCCGACCGCCGAGCTGCCGGTGAAGGAGAAGATGTCCACGTCCGGGTTGGAGGTCAGCGCCTGACCTGTCTCGGCGCCGCCCGGCACCACCGACAGCACACCTTCGGGCAGACCCGCGTCGGCGAACGTCTGCGCCAGCAGGTTCGCGCTGAACGGCGTCTCGGCAGCCGGCTTGAGCACCACCGTGCAGCCGGCCAGCAGGGCCGGACCCAGCTTGTTGACCGCAAGGAACAGCGGCACGTTCCACGCGACGATCGCACCGACCACCCCGATCGGCTCGCGGCGCACAATCGTCTGACCGTAGGCGCCGGTGCGAACCTCTTCCCAGCTGACCTCGTCCACGGCGGGACCGGCGAAGAAGTTCAGGGCGCCCAGCGAGCTCATCCAGTGCATGGTCTCGACACTCATGGGGGGCTGGCCGGTCTCGGCGCCCAACAGGCGGGTGAACTGGTCCTTGCGCTCTTCCATGAGCTTGATTGCGGCGACGATCACGGCAGCGCGTTCGGCCGGCGGGGTCGACGGCCACGGGCCGGAGTCGAACGCGCGACGCGCCGCCGCGACTGCGTTGTCAACGTCCGCCTTGGCCGCCAGCGGCACCTTGCCGACATACTCGCCGGTGGCCGGGCTGCGAACCTCGATCACCTGATCGGTGGACGGGGCGGTCCACTTGCCGCCGATGAAGAGGGTGTCGTATTCGGTGATGCTGGAGTCGGTCATGGGCGCCACCCTACCTAGCCGGCGCACTGATTAGAACACGTTGCAGTCAATCGTTCAGTTCGGTCGCAGTACCAGCACCAGGTTGCTCACGCCGAACTCGCGAATGCCCGGCGCCTTCGTCATGGGCCACGCCCATCGCGGGTGATAACGGGGGAAAGCCGCCACCAATGTGCCGGTGTGGCGGGCCCAGTCCAGCCCCGCGGCGGCCGACACCGCGAACAATGACGAGCCGTAGTTGTTCTTCGGCGGGTGGCCGTGCCGGCGGGTATAGCGCCGGGCGGCCCGGTGCCCGCCCAGATAGTGACTGAGCCCCATTTCGTGGCCGCCGAACGGACCCAGCCACACGGTGTAGGAGAGCACCGCCAGGCCGCCTGGCCGGGTGACCCGCAGCATCTCATTGCCGAGTCGCCAGGGCCGCGGCACATGCTCGGCGACGTTGGAGGACAGGCAGATGTCCACGCTGGCATCCGCGAACGGCAGGGCCATCCCGGAGGCCCGCACGAACCTGCCCGGGGAAGACGCGGCCCGTGCGGCATGCATGGCGTGGACTTCCCCGGGGTCGGGTTCCACGCCGATGTAACGCAACCCGGCGCCGGCGAACGCGCTGGCGAAGTAGCCCGGTCCGCCCCCGACGTCGAGCAGTGTCTTTCCGGCCGGCTCGTCGCCGTGGACCCCCCGCCACAGCTCGGCGACCATGGCCGCGGTGTCTGTGGCCAGCGCACCGTAGAACCGTGCCGGTGCGGTCTGCTCGTAGCGGAACTGGGAAAGCAGGCGCACCGAACGGCCCAGCGTCGCGTGTCGCGCGAACAGGTCGGTGGCAGCCACCGGGCCAGCGTAGGCCCCGCCACCGCCCGACCCCGGCGCCCACCGGTCCGCCCCCGCCCTCCTGCCCGCATATTCGGCGGGACGCGGCGAGCGGGCCGACTACGCTGGTCGGCGTGTCTGCTGTGCGGTCGGTCCTGCTGCTGTGCTGGCGTGACACCGGGCATCCGCAGGGCGGCGGCAGTGAGACCTACCTGCAGCGCATCGGTGCCGAGCTGGCCGCTGCCGGCGTGGCGGTCACCCTGCGTACCGCCCACTATCCCGGGGCGCCCAAGCACGAGGTCGTCGACGGGGTGCGCATCAGCCGCCGGGGCGGCCCGTACACGGTGTACCTCTGGGCGTTGGCCGTGATGGCGGCGGCTCGCGTCGGCCTGGGTCCTCTGCGGGGCGTGCGGCCCGACGTGGTGATCGACACCCAGAACGGGCTGCCCTTTTTGGCGCGCCTCATCTACGGACGCCGGGTCGCGATGCTGGTGCATCACTGCCACCGCGAACAGTGGCCGGTAGCCGGGCCGGTGCTGAGCCGGATCGGCTGGATGGTCGAGTCGAGGCTGTCGCCGTGGCTCAACCGGCGCAATCAGTACGTGACGGTGTCGTTGCCGTCGCTGCGCGACCTGGTCGAACTGGGTGTGGGCGCCGAGCGCATCGCGGTGGTGCGCAACGGCCTCGACGAGGCGCCGCCCGCCACGCTGACACACCCGCGCTCGCCGGCGCCGCGGGTGGTGGTGTTGTCGCGCCTGGTTCCGCACAAGCAGATCGAGGATGCGTTGGAGGCCGTGGCGGCGCTGCGCGCCCGTATCCCGGACCTGCACCTCGACGTCATCGGCGGGGGGTGGTGGGCAGACCGGCTGGTGCAGTACGCCGCGGAGCTCGAGATCACCGACGTGGTGACCTTCCATGGCCATGTCGATGAGGTCACCAAGCACGAACTGGTGCAACGGGCCTGGGTCCATGTCCTGCCCTCCCGCAAGGAGGGTTGGGGGTTGGCGGTCATCGAAGCGGGCCAGCACGGCGTGCCCACCATCGGCTACCGGGCCTCCGGCGGGTTGTCGGACTCGATAGTCGACGGGGTCACCGGGATGCTGGTCGACGACCGTGACGGGCTGGTCGAGCAACTCAGGCGATTGCTGGCCGACGCGGTGCTGCGCGAGCAACTCGGCGCCAAGGCGCAGGCCCGCAGTGCCGAATTCTCCTGGGGGCAAAGCGCCGAGGGGCTGCATGCGGTATTGAGAGCGGTACAGGAACGTCGCTACGTCAGCGGCGTGGTCTGAAAAGCTTGCGCGGGAGGCGATGCCGGTGACTGACCAACCCACGAGTCCGGTGCTGCTCTACGACGGCGTCTGCGGGATCTGCAATCGATCCGTACAGACCATTCTCCGGTTCGACCGGCGCGGCACGCTGCGATTCGCAGCGTTGGACAGCGATTTCGCGCGCGCGGTCATCGCGCGCCACCCGGGGCTGGGCGACATCGACTCGATGATCTTCGTGCACAACCCGGGCCGGCCCGACGAGCGCATCGACGTGCGCTCGGCGGCCGCCCTGCGGGTTCTGAGCTATCTGGGTGGCCCGTTCCGGCTGCTGCTCGCCGCCCGCATCATCCCGGCGGGGCTGCGCGACTGGCTCTACGACCGTTTCGCCGCGGTGCGCTATCGGTTGGGCGGTCGGCACGACACCTGCCCCGTCCCCGGGCCGGCTGTGCGGGCCCGCTTCCTGGACGCCTAAGTGCCCATCGCTGCTTACCTAGTCGACACGTTCACATCGGTGAGGTTCCGGGGGAACCCCACCGGTGTAGTGCTGCTGGACGGTCCCGCCGACGCTTCGTGGATGCAGGCTGTGGCAGCAGAGTTCAACTGCCCCGCAACAGCATTCATCGATCTGGCTCACGGGGATCCCGGCCCGCGAAGTCTGCGGTGGTTCAGTCCGGTGGCCGAATTGGCGTTGTGCGGCTCCGGAACCCTGGCCAGTGCTCATGTATTGGGCGGGGACCAATCCTTCCGGGCGGGCGATCGCTTGCTGGCTTGCACGACGGATTCCGATGGCGCGATCAGGATGACGTTTCCGGCGGACCCCGTGCGCGGCGCGGCGCCGACTGCGGAGCTGGTGGCAGGCCTGCCCGGGGTGAGCATCCGCTCGGTGTGGCGGGGCAGCCTGGACGTGGTCGTGGAAGCGGGGTCAGCTGCCGAAGTCCGGGCGCTGGCGCCGGACACGGCGTCGCTGGCGAAGGTAGCCGCGCGTGCCGTCGTGGTTACGGCAGTCGGTGACGGCGACGCCGACATCGTGAGCCGGGTGTTCGCACCCCGCTTCGGGCTGTCCGAGGATCCGGTGACCGGCTCGGCGCACTGCACTCTTGCCGCGCTGTGGGGCGGGCGTCTCGGAGTCGAGGAATTCTCGGCGGAACAGGCCTCGCCGCGAGGTGGGCGATTGCGGGTGCGCCGTGACGGCGACCGTGTCCTGCTGATCGGGCACGCGGTGACCGTCTTCAGTGGGGAACTTCGCCGTTAACCGCGCAGGCGTCGTCGCAGCGGCGCCGCCGCCAGACCTGCCGCGCCCGCCACCAGCATCGCCAGCCAGACCAGATGCGCAGCTATCGCAGCCCGCCGCGGCCCGGTCGGCACCTTCGGTGCATGGCCGCCAACCCGGTACACCGTCAGATCCGCATCCCGATAGGCCACCGGAAGCCGAGTCAGAGTCTTTTCGGCAGCACCGATCTCGCCCTGCGCATCGGTCTCTCGAACAACCCAGCCCACGCCCTTGACGCCGAGCGCAGCCGGTTCGGCGCCGGACAACAGCGCCTCCTGCACCGTCCGCGCGCGAGTGCCCTCTCCGGGCACGGTTTGCCCGCCGACCATCAGATCGCCGGTGGTGAGTACCTCGGCGCGCACCCAACGGGGCAGCGGGTCCAGTACCGGGGCGGTACCCGCCCAGGGGAACCGGCGGATGGCGTCGGCGGGCAGCACGGCCACCGGACGAGGATCGGCGTTGATCTTGGCCGCCACCGCCGCCCACCCCGGTGGGTAGTGCACCGGTGTCACCCGGCCGGCCACGCCCCAGGCCAGGTCCGGCAGGACGACGATCAGCGCGACGCAGCAGGCCAGCGCGGCTCGGGCCGGCGGCAGCCGCTTGCGCAGGCCCACCACCGCCCCCGCTCCGGCCAGCGCGTAGCCCGGCACCGCCAGCGCCACCCACTTCTGGCCGTCGCGCAGCATTCCGAGTCCGGGCGCGATGTCGGTAGCCCAGCGCAGCAGGGCCACACCGGGGCCCGTGGCCAGCAGGGCGAAGGCCAGCACCGTCGTTGCGGCCAGGGCCAGCAGCGGCCGTACCGCAGGCAGGTCCCGCACCGACGACCAGCCCAAACCCAGCACGGCCAGGAACACCACGGTGGCCAGCAGTGCGAAGGTGGTACGTGATGCCGGGACCGCTTCGGAGTTCCAGATTCCGCCGAGCCCGGCGAGGCTTCCCAGGGTGCCCAGACCCGGCTCGGCGCGGGCCGCGAACGCCGCCGCCCCGGCCGATTCGCCGTGCGCCGACCCCGGGCTCAGCACCAGCGCCGTGAGCCAGGGCAGGGCGGCTGCCGTAGCGATCGCCATGGCGCTGAGGGCACACCACCAGCGCGGCGGTCCGTCGCCGGGTGCCGCGACACACACCAGCGCCACCACGGTCGCCAGCACCAGGCCGGTCGGGGTCAGCCCGGCCAACGCCAGAAAGAACACCAAGCCGAACAGTCCGGTCGCCCCGGAGCGCAGCCCCAGCATCGCCACCGCCGCCCACGGCAGGCAGCCATAGCCCACCAGCAGACTCCAATGGCCCTGCAGCAACCGCTCAGCCACATAGGGGTTCCAGATCGCCACGGTGACCGCGATCAGCTGACCGGGCAGCCCGGCTTCGGGCAGGACGATGGCCACCAGGCGTGCGGCTCCCCAGCCAGCCAGCCATAGACCCACCACCAGCAGTGCTTTGACCACGATGCCGCCGTCGGCCAGCCGGGAGGCCAGGGCGACGGCGAAGTCCTGCGGAATCGCTCGTGGTGCCGACTCGCTCAACCCGAGGGCAGCTCCGGTCAGGTAGGACCGCGGCGTGGAAACCGCGTCTCGCAGCAGCAGATACCCAGGCCGCAGCAGGGGCGCCAGAATCAGCAGCGTCAGGCCGAGTGCATAGCACGGCGCCCACCAGCGCCTGGCTTGCACCACCGCGGAACTACGGCTGGTCGGGCGCCGAATCCGGGGTGCCGCGATCCGGGGCGCTCGGCTCGGGTGGCGCCGAGGGCCGGTCCAGTTGGGGACGTTGCGTCGGCAGCTTCTCGGTCTCGGCCTCAGCTCCCGACGGTTGCTGGGCGGTCGGCGACTTGGGCGCGAACCCGCCGAAGAACCCCTCCTCGGAGCCCAGGCGGCCGGGGCGTCCCAGAGCGGCCTCGGCGGGCAGGCTGAACCAGCCGACCAGGACACCGCTGAGCAGACAGATCAGACCCGCGGCGGTGAAGGTGATCGGCAGGACCCGCGACCACAGGGCTAAGCGATCCCGCTCGTTGCGGGCGGCGTCGACCTGCGCCTCGATGGTCTCCTCGGAGCTGGTGATCGTGTAGTCCACCAGCGCGACCTCCGGCTTGAGCGGGTCACGCGCGTAGTAGTGGTTGGCGTGCACTTTCGACTTGACGATGGTGCCCGAGACGGGGTCGACCCACATCGTGCGCTGCGCGGCGTAGTACCGCGTCATCGTGATGTCCTCGTCGGGATCGGCGCCTTCGATGTTCCACATCCGGGCCGGCGCGGTGATCTCGCCGTCTTCGTCGTGGCCGTACAGCGACGGGTAGCGGATCGGCTCGTTGAGGCTGCCGTCTTCGTCGTAGCCCACGTTCTGCAGGAAGCGGTAGGTGGTCAGCCCGTTGACGTCGTCTTCGCCCTCGTAGTTGGCCTCGTAGGCCTTCTGGGCGATCGGGTCGAAGTACTGGTAGGACTGCTTCTTGGTGTCGAAGGGGAACCGGTAGGACAGCCCCTCGTGGGGCAGCGCGATATTGGTGGGCGGGTTCTCGTCCCCGAAATTGCGCGGTCGCTGCACCGAGCCGCCCGGGTGGGTGTCATCGGAAATCGCCCGGGCGGTTGTGCGGTTGAGGGTCACGGTGTCGACGATGGCCAACAGCAGGCCGGTGTCCTTCTGCCGATCCCCGCGCCGCAGCGACGATCCGACCTGCAGGGTCACCACGTCGGCGTTGGCCGGCGACTCGACTGTGATCTGCTCCTGTGACACCAGCGGCACGTCGTGGTCCACGGCGGCGTGTTCCCGGCCGAGGGACTCGGGGTCCAGGGCGGCGCCGCTGCCGTTGCCGACCAGCGTGACGTCGAGATCGAGTGGGATCTTGGCGATCTTGCCCGCGGTATAGGTGGACAGCAACAGAGCCGCGATCAGCAGGGCGGCGCCGAGGCCCATGACTGCGCATGCCGCGATACGCATCATGATTGCTCGGTTCACGTCGCCGCACCCTCCAGTTGAGCCCGCATCTAAATTTGTTCGACCCTAACAGCAGCAGATGAAACAGCTACTGTGTGTCCATCGAAGCTTCGGTCCCTAATCAGATGAACCAGCAGGTGGGTGGCGTTCGCAGCTTCCTGCCCGCTGTCGAGGGTATGCGCGCCTGCGCGGCCATCGGCGTGGTGATCACCCATGTCGCATTTCAGACCGGGCACTCGTCGGGGATCAGCGGCCGCTTGTGGGGCCGGTTCGACATGGCTGTCGCGGTGTTCTTCGCCTTGAGCGGATTCTTGTTGTGGCGGGGGCATGCAGCCGCCGCGCGCGGGCTGCGTCCGGCGCCGCAGACCGGCCATTACCTGCGGTCGCGGCTGGTGCGGATCATCCCGGCCTACCTCGTGGCGGTGGTGGTGGTGCTGGCGCTGCTCCCCGACGCCGAGGGAGCCAGTCTGACGGTCTGGCTGGCCAACCTCACCATGACGCAGATCTATGTGCCGCTGACGCTGACCCCGGGACTGACCCAGATGTGGAGTCTGGCGGTGGAGGTCAGCTTCTACCTCGCGCTGCCGCTGCTGGCGCTGGCGGCGCGCTGGTTGCCGGTGCGCGCGCGAATTCCGGCGATCGCGGCCGTGGCGCTGCTCAGCCTCGGCTGGGGATACCTGCCGATCCATACGCCCTACGGGGTGAACCCGCTGAACTGGGCGCCGGCCTACGGCTGCTGGTTCGGTGCGGGCATGCTGCTCGCGGAGTGGACCTACAGCCCGGTCGGCTGGGTGCACCGGCTGGCCCGACGGCGGCTGCCGATGGCGGGCGTGACCCTGGTGGCGTTTCTGGTGGCGGCCTCACCGCTGGCAGGCCCGGAAGGGCTCACCTCGGCAACCGTCGAGCAGTTCATCGTGCGGACCGCGATGGGCGGGGTGCTGGCGTGGTCGCTGTTGGCCCCACTGGTGCTGGACCGGCCCGACACCGCGCACCGGTTCTTGGCCAGCGCGCCGATGGTGACCCTGGGCCGCTGGTCCTACGGGATCTTCATCTGGCACCTGGCGGCACTGGACATGGTCTTTCCGGTGATCGGGCGCTTCGCATTCACCGGGGACATGGCGGTGGTGCTGGCGCTGACGATGGTTTTCACCGTCGCGATCGCCGCGGTCAGCTACGCCCTGGTGGAGCAACCGTGTCGGGAGAAGCTGCGCGGCTGGGAGAACCGGCACGCGCCGCAACGCCCGGGCTCGCCTCAGGCAGCCCGACCCGACGGGGTGTACTCGGATGCGTCGCTGGTGAACTCGGGCGTGCCGTAGGTCTGCAGGCGCCGTTTGAGCAGCCGGAGGACGTAGGCTCCTGTGATGCGCCGCAGCCCGGGGATGCGGGCGGCGCGCTGCACCAGCATGAGGCGGCCGACCACGAACGGAGTCGTCAGCGCCACCCGGGCGTAATCGCCGAGACCGAGCGTGACACCCATCTTCGCGGCCACGTCGCGCTGGCCGCCGCTGAACATCCGGACGAAAAACACCTTGCTGTAGCTCTTCTCGACCGCGTCGGCGATGCGTTCGCGCAGCGTTTCTTTCGGCCGCAGGTAGGCGGCCATCGTTGAGCGCACCATCTCTCCGCAGGTGGCGTCGTCGAAGTCGTCGCGCAGCAGTGCCGCGCGGGCACTGAACACCCGGATGATCTCGGCGGGTGTGGTCGGCAGCAACTCTTGGGGCAGTCCGAGCAGGAAGTTGCGGTAATGGGTGAACTCGACGACGGCACGTTCACTCGGGGTGAATTCGGTGCGGCCCTTGCGGTGGGCGTCCATCGCCAGCACGAAGAGATTGATCATCCCGGCGGGCATCTGGTCGATCTGCGGGATCGGCAGCCCGTAGATGCCGATGTCCCATTTCGGGGAACGCTTCAGGGCGTTGAAACGGACCATCGAGTGCATCAGGCGCACCATCGCCGCCGCCTCGAATCCCGGCCCGTGCCGGTCCAGCGCGCCGGGCAGGGTGGTGACGGTGAAGAAGCTGGTGGTCTCGTTGACTCGCCGGGCCGCGCGTTTGCCGGTCAGCGCGCCGGTCAACGCCATCGGAAGTGCTGCGTAGGTGTTGAGGAAGGTCGCGATGAACGATCCCCGCACCACGAACGGCGCCAAGAGGGCCATCGGCACCTGAGACTCCTCGGCGCCCTTTCGGACCAAGTCCATGTCCAGCCAGTCCGGGGTGGCTTCCATATCGGCGATGAGCGCAGCCAGTTCGGGCGGCGCGTCGGGCACTGCCTCGAGGCCCTTGCGGCAGGCGGTCTTGAGCATGCTGATCAAGCTGGTGACGCTGTACTGGCCCATCAGGGCGGCGTAGGAGTCCGCCACCACGTCGCCGAGCCAGGTCGCGGTCGAGATCAGTTCGACGGCAGCTTCATCGGCCAGCAGCTTGGCGCGGGTGGCGGGCTTGGCGCGCAGCGATGACACGTCGTCGGGGTCGGTCGTGGTGCGGTAGGGCTGCACATCGAAGTTCAGGTCGCCGTAAAGAGCCGGGAGCAGCTCGGCCTGGCGGCGGACGCGCTCGTACAGCTCCGGGTAGTGCGTGGGCATCCAAGAACCTCCGATGACTAGCAGATTCCGAGTGATCGGTCTGGCGTGCCGGCCGGCGGTGAATTCGGTGGCGACACCGGGCCGCGCATCACGAACCCCGCACAATGGCACAAACTTATGTAATTGTGTCACGATAGCACGCGGGAAGTCCCCGCTGAAGGAGGCGGCCGCCGCGTATCGGCTCGGCTCACCGCCGCACAGGACAGGAAGGGCGCCATGGCCAGTCCGGCATCGGTCACGGTGGGCGATGCCATGGGCGGCACGGCAGGCGCGATCCTCGAGGCGGCACGGGTTGAGTTCGCCAGGCACGGCTTTCGCCGGACCAACATCGATGCCGTGGCTCAGCGAGCCGGTGTGAGCCGCCGCACGCTGTACCGGCATTTCCCCACCAAAGAGGCGCTCTTCGAGGAACTCGTCGAGGCCGACACCCAAGTGTTGTTCGTCGAGCTCGGTCACGCCGCCCGCGCCCAGGATGCTGCCGGCGCCATCGTGGAATGCTTCACCCTTGCCATGCGGCGTATCACCGAGAGCCCGCTGGCCACCGCGGTGATCGCCAACGAGCCGGAGCTTCTCATCGGGCTCAACACGCCCAAGGGGGAGCGGGCTTTGATGCGCGCCAGCAATCTGGTTGCCGCGACGCTGCGACTGTGCGGAGTCACCATGCCCGACGAAGCCGTGCAGACCACCGCGGAGATCTTGGTGCGCCTGGTCGGATCGCTGCTCACCAACCGAGGCGGAGTGCTCGACATCAACGACACCGTGGCGGTCCGCGACTACGCGGAAACGCACCTTGCGCGCCTGGTCTGGTGAGGTGCGGGCCCGATCGCCGCTTCTGTGCTGTGCCGGGTCTCCCGGTCGGTGTGTAATCGATTGCGATGCCGTGAGATTCAGATCCGCTGTAGGTCTGTTGCCCCGGAGTCGGCCCGCATGGCCGCCGGACTTCACAAACTCACAGGTTGCTGGTACCTCCAGCAACAGGAAGCTACTTATGCTTTCAGCCATGACTTCGGGGCCGTCGCGGCGGCGGATGACGGCGGAGGCCCGGCGGAACCAGATCCTCGATGTCACGCACGCCATCGTCGACGCCGAGGGGTTTCACGCCGCCACTCCGAACCGGATAGCCCGCGAGGCCGGTATCAACCGATCGCTGATCTATCAGCAGTTCGGTGACCCCGCAGGCTTGTTCGTCGCGTTGATCGATCGCGAGGCTGCGCGGGCGGGCGCCCAGTTCGCCGAGGTGATCTCCGCGACCACCGAGGCCTACGCGGACGGGGTGCTGGTCAGCCGGTTCGACAGCGTGGTCGAGGCCGTCGATGCCCAGCCCGCCACGTGGCGACTGTTTCTGTCGCCGCCGCAGGGGGCGCCGCCGGAACTGCATGAGCGGCTTGCCCAGGCGCAGGAAGTGGTGCGCGCCTATCTGGTGGGCGAGTTGCAGCGCAGCTACCCCGGCCTGCCCGACCCCGACTACACCGCCCGCATGTTTCAGGCGGCCGCCCGCGAGCTTCTGCAGTTGCGCCTCAGCGATCCCCAATCGGCGACCCGCGAGCGGCTGCAGGCCCTGGTGCGGACCTTGGCCGTGCGCGCCGGTTCGTTGGTGGGGTGACCTCCGGGGCCGTCAGTAGGCCCCGGAGTGCTCGAAGATCTTGCGCGGGTTGTCGACCAGCATGGTGTGCAACTGGTCCTCGGTGACGCCGCGCTGGCGCAGCGCGGGCAGCACGTCATTGTGGATGTGCAGGTAGTGCCAGTTGGGTGCGGCCGTCGCGCTCAGGTCGCCGGGTAGGGCGTCGAAGTAGCAGTTGGCGTCGTGGGAGAGCACCATTTTGTCGGCGTGGCCGCGCTCGCACATGGCCGCCACGGTGTTCACCCGCTCCTCGAACGGCAGGAACATGTCGATGCCGAAGCGGTCCATACCCAGATACGATCCCGCCGCGATCAGTTCCTCCAGGTAGCCCAGATCGGTGCTGTCGCCGGAGTGGCCGATCACCACCCGGGACAGGTCGACGCCTTCTTCTTCAAAGATCCGCTGCTGTTCCAGGCCGCGCCGGGTGCCGGCATGGGTGTGGGTGGAGATCGGAACGCCGGTACGCCGGTGGGCGTTGGCCACGGCGCGCAGCACCCGCTCGACGCCGGGAGTGACGCCCGGTTCGTCGGTGGCGCACTTGAGGATTCCAGCCTTGATCCCCGTGTCGGCGATGCCGGACTCGATGTCGCGGACGAACATGTCGGCCATCAGCTCCGGGCCGTCCAGCAGGGTGCCGGGGCCGCGGAAGTGGTAGAAGAACGGGATGTCGTTATAGGTGTAGAGCCCGGTCGCCACCACGATGTTGAGCTCGGTTCCGGCCGCGACCCGGGCGATCCGCGGAATGTAGCGGCCCAGCCCGATCACCGTCAGATCGACGATGGTGTCCACGCCGGCGGCTTTGAGCTCATTGAGCCGGGCGATCGCGTCGGCCACCCGGGCGTCCTCGTCGCCCCAGACTTCCGGATAGTTCTGGGCGAGCTCGGTGGTCATGATGAACACGTGCTCGTGCATCAGCGTGACGCCGAGGTCGGCGGTGTTGATGGGACCGCGCGCGGTCTGGCATTGCGACATGGACCGATCGTATGGACCTTGCGGCGACGGCCGATCGTCTTCGCCGATAATGCCTACGGGTGCTCCAGCAGATTGTCGCGGATGCGGGCGTAGGAGTGGCTGAACAGCTCCACCTCGCGAGGGCTCAGGGAATCGAACAGGCCGGCGCGCACCGCTGCGACATGACCCGGCGCGGCCGTTCGCAGTTTGTTGATGCCCGACTCGGTGAGTGCGGCGTATTGCCCGCGCTTGTCTTCCTCGCACCTGACCTGGCGGACCCAGCCGGCGTCGGTCAGCCGTTTGACCGCACGGGTGACCCCGCTGCGGGTGGTCACGGTGATGTCGGCCAGCTCGTTCATGCGCAGCCGGCGCTCCGGCGCCTCGGACAACAGCGCCAGAATCTCGAAGTCGGCCAGGCTCAGTCCTGAGTCGGCGGTCAATTGCCGGTCCAGGCTGCGCAGCAGCAGGCGTGTGCTGTCGAGATAGCCGCGCCACATGCGTTGTTCCTTCTGACTGAGCCAGCGCGTGTCCATGCTCTCAATGTAGTTGCTTCGAGCATCACTGGACCGGCGAGGTGCTCGCTATATGTGCAATCCATCCCAGGAATGAATCGAAAACTAGTTGCGTTTGCAACTATCAGCTAGAGTGAACAACAAGGAGGGCTTCGCGTGACCAACACCGGTATGCAGTTCGGCATCTTCACCGTCGGCGATGTCACCGCCGACCCGACCACCGGTCGTACGCCGACTGAGGCGGAGCGGATCCGGGCGACCGTGGCGATCGCGAGAAAGGCCGAGGAGGTCGGTCTGGACGTGTTCGCCACCGGCGAGCACCACAACCCGCCATTCGTGCCATCGTCGCCGACCACGCTGCTGGGCTACCTCGCAGCGCAGACCGAGCACATCGTGCTCAGCACCGCGACCACGCTGATCACCACCAACGACCCGGTGAAGATCGCCGAGGACTACAGCGTGCTGCAACACCTCGCCGATGGCCGGGTGGATCTGATGCTGGGTCGCGGAAACACCGGACCGGTGTACCCCTGGTTCGGCAGGGACATCCGGTCCGCGCTGCCGCTGACCGTGGAGAACTACCAGCTGTTGCGCCGGTTGTGGCGCGAGGAGGTCGTCGACTGGACCGGTGAGTACCGTGCTCCGTTGCGCGGTTTCACCCTGGCGCCGCGCCCGCTGGACGGAGTTGCGCCGTTCGTCTGGCACGGGTCGATCCGCAGTCCCGAAATCGCCGAACTCGCCGCGTTTTACGGCGACGGCTTCTTCGCCAACCACATCTTCTGGCCGGCATCGCACACCCAGCGGATGGTGCAGCTCTACCGCGAGCGTTTCGAACACCACGGCCACGGTGGTGCAGACCAGGCGATCGTGGGTCTTGGCGGCCAGGTGTTCCTGCGGCCCAACAGCCAAGACGCGGTGAACGAGTTCCGGCCGTACTTCGACAACGCCCCGGTGTACGGCCACGGGCCCAGCCTCGAGGAGTTCAGCACCCAGACGCCCCTGACGGTCGGTTCGCCCCAGCAGGTGATCGACAAGACTCTGGGGTTCCGGGAATACGTCGGCGACTACCAGCGCCAGCTCTTCCTGATCGACCATGCGGGGCTGCCATTGAAGACCGTGCTCGAACAGCTCGATCTGCTGGGGGAGCACGTTGTGCCGGTGTTGCGCAAAGAGTTCGCCGTCGGCCGGCCCGCCCACGTTCCCGCAGCGCCCACTCACCAGTCCCTCATCGCGGCCGGGCGCACACCGATCCGGGAGGCATCGTGAAGGCAAGTCCTGCTGACCGGCAGGAACTGACACGCACAACAACCAAGGAGAGAAGGCAATGACGAAGCTGGCGGTTATCTACTACTCGGCTACCGGACACGGCACCGCGATGGCCCAGCGAGTGGCCCGGGCAGGTGAGGCCGCCGGCGCGGAGGTCCGTGTGCGGCACATCGAGGAGACGCGCGATCCGGCGAGCTTCGCCCACAACCCGGCGTGGACCGCCAACTACGCGGCCACCAAAGACCTGCCCGCGGCTACCGGCGACGACATTGTGTGGGCGGATGCCGTCATCTTCGGCTCGCCCACCCGATTCGGCTCCCCCGCGGCGCAATTCCGGAACTTCATCGATGGGCTGGGCGGGCTGTGGGCCAAGGGCCAACTGGCCGACAAGGTCTACGCCGGGTTCACCTCGAGTCAGACCGCGCACGGCGGGCAGGAGGCCACGTTGCTGAACCTCTACGTGTCGCTGATGCATTTCGGCGGGATCCTGGTGCCGCCGGGCTACACCGACCCGATCAAGTTCGCCGACGGCAACCCCTACGGCGTCGGGCACGTCACCGGTGCGGACAACCAGAATCAGCTGGACAAGCCCACCCTTGCCGCACTGGACCACCTGGCCACCCGGGCGGTGGGCATCGCCGCCAAGATCGCGGGCTCCTGACCCGCCTCAGGCCACCCACACCGTCTTGAGGTTGCAGAACTCCCGAATGCCGTGGCCCGAGAGCTCGCGGCCGTAGCCGGACCGCTTGATCCCGCCGAACGGCAACTCCGGATAGGACACCGTCATCCCGTTGATGAACACCTGGCCGGCCTCGATCTCGTCGGTGAAACGGCTGATCTCGGCTTCGTCGCGGGTCCAGGCGTTGGAGCCCAGGCCGAACGGGCTGGCGTTGGCGATCTCGATGGCCTCATCGATGTCTGCGGCGCAGTACACCGACGCCACCGGGCCGAACACCTCCTCGGTGAAAATCGCCATGTCGCGGGTGATGTCGGTGATCACGGTGGGCGGGTAGAACCACCCGGGCCGGTTCAGCCGCTTTCCGCCGCAACGGATCACTGCCCCGGCGGCCGCGGCGGCGTCCACCTGTTGCGCGACCTCGTCGCGGCCCGCCTCGGTTGCCAGCGGCCCGATGTCGGTGTCCGGATCGGTCGGATCGCCGACCCGAAGAGCTGACATCTGACTGACGAACTGGGAGGTGAATTCCTTGTAGATGTCGGCGTGGACGATGAATCGCTTTGCTGCGATACATGATTGACCGTTGTTCTGCACCCTGGCGGTAACCGCGGTTGCAACCGCCGAGGCCAGGTCGGCCGAGGGCATCACGATGAACGGGTCGCTGCCGCCCAGTTCCAGCACGGTGCGTTTGATCTCATCGCCGGCGATGGCGGCTACCGAACGGCCGGCGGGTTCGCTACCGGTCAGCGTCGCCGCGGCCACCCGCGGATCACGCAGCACACGCTCGACCGCCCCCGACGGGATCAGCAGGGTCTGGAAGCAACCCTCGGGAAAGCCGGCCCGGGACAAGAGGTCGGCGAGGTACAGGGCGGTCTGGGGCACGTTCGAGGCGTGCTTGAGCAGTCCCACGTTGCCGGCCATCAAGGCCGGGGCGGCAAACCGCACGGCCTGCCACAGCGGGAAGTTCCACGGCATCACCGCCAGTACCACCCCGAGCGGCTGATAGCGCGCGAACGCCTTGGACGCGTTGACCTTCGGCGCGTCGGCGATCTCGTCGGCCAGCAGTTGCTCGCTGTGGTCGGCGTAGTAGCGGAAGCCCTTGACGCACTTGAGTGCTTCGGCCTTTGCCGCTGCCAGGGTCTTGCCCATCTCCAGGGTCATCATGGCGGCGACCTCGTCGGCCTCGGTTTCGAGCAGGCCGGCCGCGGCGTGCATCCACCGGGCGCGCTCGTCGAAACCGGTGCGACGGTATGTGACGAACCTATTCGCCGCGCGGGTGATCGCGGCGTCGACTTCGGCGTCGCTGGCGGCGGTGAACGTCTTGACCGTTTCCCCGGTTGCCGGGTTGATCGTCGCTATCGGTGTTGCGGGCACGCGGAACCCCCTTCGGTGGCTGCAGTGTGACGACTACATGTCCAGCCTGCCACCATCGAACCGCGTAGGCTCGCCACGAGCCAGCATCAGTACGTCGATACGGGAGCCGCCCGATGCGTTTCAACCCACCGCCCACCTGGCCGCCTCCGCCGCCTGGCTGGGCGCCGGATGCCAACTGGGCGCCTGATCCGACCTGGCCGCCCCCACCTCCCGGCTGGCAACTGTGGGTCCACGATGAACCTGGCATGGCCCCCGGCGGCGTCCCGCCCTACGGTGCGCCGTGGCCGGTGCCGGGTCCGCCCGAGCCCAAGCCGCGCAAAGTGCTGTGGCTGTCGCTGGCCGCGGTGGCGGTCGTGGTGATCGCCGGACTGGTACTGGTGCTCGGCGGCCGGTTCGCGGCCGAGGACAAGCCGTCGCGCAAGCCCGACATCACGAATCTGTCGTCGGAGATCCTGGTCGAGCGCTCCGCCTTCCCAGACCCGTCCGGCGGCAAGTGGATCAGCGGCGTCGACAGTGCCGGCGACACCCCGTCGGATATGCCGAATCTGACCGTCGACCCGCCCGAATGTGCCGACTTCTACTCCAGCCCGGCTTCTGCCACCCAGACGGCGACGGCGACCTTGGCCAAGTTTCAGCCCGGCGGCCTGCACACGATGCGGGTGCGGCTGGCGCTGACGCCGGACCACCCCAACCTCAAACGGTTCGTGGAGAAGTGCAAAACCTTCACGCAGACCTTCGAGCAGGGCGGACGTTCGGTGACCACCGATATCCAGCTGGAACCGTTGGAGGCCGACGGGGTACCGCCGTGGGCGGTCGCGACGGTGATCACGAGCGCCAGCAAGGCCACTGTCCGGCTGCCGATCTCGATCACCGCGTCCACCATTTCCGGCTACTACCGCGGCGTGCTGGTCGTTGCCACCAGCAACGACATCGGACTGCGTCCCGATGCCGACGATTCCGGTGATGCCACCCACACCGAGGACCTGGTGCGGCTCTTCAACACCCAGATCGAGAAGCTCGAAGCCGCGCCCTAGCTCGCACGGCGCTGCGTGCGACCAGCGGTGCCTGTCACCACCATGGCGGTGGCTGACAGGACAGCGAGGGAGATCAGTGCCGCCAGCTGGACGCCGGCGGAGTGGCCGGCGTAGCCGTCCACCGACCGCCAGGGATGCCGGCACAGCATCGCCCCCGCGGCGGTCAGCCCACCGGTACTCAACCCCAGCCGGACCGCATCGAAGGCCCGTTGCCGATGCCGCAACGCCCACAGCAAGACCATCGCCGCGCCGAACACCGCCGCTCCGGCGGGCCCGGCGATCAAGAAGCCGACTGCCAGTGCGCCCCCGGAAACCACGCGGCGGCCCGGCTGCCACGGCAGCGCCGGGGGACCGGGATCGCGAGCGCGCCGCGCCGGCCACCAGGCCAGCAAGGCCAGCAGCGGCAGCAGCGCCAGCCCGCCGGCCATCCCGAACCGGTAGAACCGATTGGGCCCGAAGGTCAGGGTGATCGCGCCGTCGGTGCCGGCGGGCAGCACGAAACCCTGCTGCCATCCGTTGACCGCCACCGGCGCCAACCGGGTGCCGTCCGAACTGCGAGCCACCCACCCGCTGTTGATGCTCTCCGGAACCACCAGCACCCGCCCGGCCGCCGCACCGGGCACCGTCACCTCGCGCCGGCCCGCGCCCCACGACCCCAATACCGCCGGCGTCGTCTCGGTGGTGCCGACGGTCGCAGACGCACCGGACAAGGTGGCGCTGTCGACCACGAACGCCGGGCCCGGACTGACCAACAACTCCTGGGCGCCCGGCGGCAACGCGATCGGACGTTGGTCGCACGCCTTGGCCGCCACCGGCTGATCGTCGAGCAACGCTCCGACAGTCGTGGTGATCGTGGTGTGCACAAACCGCCCGGCGATCGCGATGATCGGTCCGTGCCCGCAGCCGACGTGCACCGCACGCGAGCGGTTGCGGGCGGGATCGGCGGGGCGACCGGACGTCCGCCGGCGCCGAGCACGCTGACCTCGGCCAGGCCCGGTGGTTTGAGCTGATCGAAGCCGATCGCCGTGCGGTCGATCACGTCCTCCCAGCCCAGCAGGCTGATCCGGACCTTATCGGTGACGCGCGGTAGCAGGCTTACCTGCTGCTCACCGGATTCGGCTACCTCCCGAACCTGAGGCCCCGACCCCAGATCGATCGCGACCAGGGTGGGCTGCGCCGGCAGCGGAGACCGGCTAGCGGTGAACCGCACTCCGGTCACTTGGACCGGCCGCGGCAAGGTGACGGTCAGGGTGGGCGGCGACCGATGCGCGACCACCCGCTGCGACGCCGTCCACGCCGTGCCCGGATCGCCGTCGGCGGCGGCGTAGGCCGAACCGAGCACATCGAGCACGTCGGCGTCACCGTGGGCCCGCGCGGCACCCGGTTCGGCGATCAGGTCGACCAGGTGCGGGCTCTGCCGTGGCCGTACCCAGACCGTCGGGGTCACCGACATGGCCCGTGGAACGTTCAGGGTGCGGCTGAAGGTGGCGGGCTCCTCGGGCTCCAGCATCATCGACGCCGCGCAGCGCACCGCGCCGTCGACCGGTGCGCAGCCTGCCCGGCCCGGCAGTCCCGCCCCCAGGTCCCACTGCGTCACCTGTGCGCCCGCCGGTGGCGCTGGAACCAGCGCGGTGTGACGCAGGTCGACCGGATGGGCGAAACCCGAGGCGTCGTACTGGGTGACAGCCATATCGGTGATGCCGAACTGCACGCCCGGCGAGCCGTCGTCGGTGCCCGACGCCGTGATGCGCACCCACGGCGTTTCGCCGTAGGGCAGGGCGGCGGTGAGCGGCTCGCCGGCCCGGTCGAAGCGCAGCGTGGTGGTGCCGTTGACGGTGGAGATCTGTATCCGCCGCACCTGCGCGCCCACGGCCGTCGCGCTGGGTGTCACGGTGATAATGCCGTTGGTCAGCGGATGGTCGAAGTCCACCTGCAGCCATTGCCCGACCGCCGACTGCAGCGCGCTGGAGACCCAGGCTGTTCCGGAGTCGCCGTCGATGGCGGCGGCGGGGGAGGTCGACGGCGCCACGTCGGGCAGCGTGGTGGCGTCCGAGGACGAACTGGAGGCGGTGAGCCGGCCGCCGAGCCAACCGCCGAACACGGTGCTGGCGCCGGGCGTCGGATAGTCCGGGACCCGGCTCAGGGTGTGCCGGGCGTCGCCGGCGGCCCGGATCGTCGAAGAGTGGTCGTCCACCCGGCCGTAGTCGGTCTCGCGGGCCAGCGGGGTGTCGGTGACGGTCACCACGGGGGTGGGCAGTCCCGCACGCCGGGCGTCCCCGGTCAGCAACACCGGGCCCAGGGCCGGCTCGCCGCGCAGCCGGCGGTGCTCGTCGAGGCGCAGCAACACCTCGGGGCCGCCGTCGACGCGCGGCATCGCGTCGAGATCGGTCAGATAGGGCGCGCCCGGGTTTGCGTCGGCCGCGGGATCACCGACCCGGTAGATCTCGATCGCCGGATACGCGGGCCGCAGTCCGCTGTCGGCGACGAAGCCCGGGACCGAGCCCGAGCCGACGGGATCGCCGAACTGGGCCACCCGCCGCAGCCCCGGTGAGCCGTCGACGGCACGGTGCACCAGCAGTGGCCGCGCCGAGCGGGAGGTGTCGGGATCGAGGTCGTTGCGCACCACCAAGTAGGAGATGCCCTGCCGGATCAGGGTGTCGGCCAGGCCGGCGGACGGCCGGCCGGAGGCGAACAGGCGCTGCACTGAGTCGAGCGCGCGGATGGTCTGCGGCGGTGTCAGCGGGATCGAGTCGCGCACCCCCCACGGGCCGGCCTCGAGGACCTGCAGCGGCTCGTCGTGGCTGTTTCCCCAGGTCTGGGTGGCGAACGGCGCGCCCGGTGCCACGAGCACGCGGCCCGGGGTGGGCCCGCCGGCGTTGTGTTCGGAGAGCCACGCCGCGGCGTCACGCCAATATTGCGGCAGGGCGCTGAAGGTCCCCGACGGCGTGAGCCGGCCGGTCCAGGCCAGCGAGGTGCTGACCAGCAGGGCCGTCAGGATCACCAGGCCCACCGCGGCTGACTTGTGGTGCTCGGGGTGGGCGAACGCGCGCCGCCACACCGGCCGGGGGGCGCTGCCCGGCAGCGGGATGCGGCCCAGCAGGTGGACGAGCCCCAAGACCAGCGGGATCCGGATCACCGACTCGAGCTTGTGCAGGTTGCGCAGCGGGGCGCCGGCCCCGTCGAGGAAGGACTGCACCGGATGGGCCAGCGGGGAGCCCAGTCCGCCCGCATAGCCGATGGCCAGCAGTGTCACGCCGATCAGCAGCATGGTGACCAGCCGTCCGGCGCCCGGTGTGCGCCGGACGAGCAAGCCGGTCAGACCGGCCAGCCCGGCGGCGGCCACCAAGCAGGTCCCCAGGATCAGCACCGGGCGGGTGACCAGCGGGGACCCCGCGGTGGCGTTCGGCGCGACGAACGGCGTCCAACTGTGTGTGCCGCGCAGCATCTCGGTCAGCGACGTCCACCGGGTGGTCACACCGGCCGATTCGATGAAATCCAAGAACGGCGGGCTGACCCGGCCCAGCAACACCAGGGCCACCAGCCACCAGGCCACCGCCAGAGTCAGCGCTAGCAGCCACCAACCGCTGAAGCGCCACCAGCGGCGGTTCGGGCGGTGGCACAGCCACCAGATCAGGGCCGGCAGGCAACCCGCCAGCGTCGCGACGGCATTGACGGCGCCCATCAGCGCCACCGCGACGCCGGCCTGCCCGGCCAGCTTCCGCGCGGACCGTTGCGGTGCCTGCCGATCCGGATCGCCGGGCCCGCCCAGCGCCCGGATGACCGGCAGCAGCACCCACGGCGCCAGCGCCATGGGCAGTGTCTCCGACGAGATCGAACCCAAGGTCGTGAGCACCCGCGGTGACAGGGCGAACGCGGCGGCGCCGATCAGCCGTGCCGTGGGGCTGCCGATCCGCAACGCCTCGGCGACGCGCAGCAGGCCCCAGAACGCCACCGTGAGCAGCACGGCCCACCACAGTCGCTGAACCAGCCAGCCCGGCAGGCCCAGCAGATCACCGGCCAGGAAAAAGGCGCCGTGCGGAAACAGGTAGCCGTACGCCTGGTTCTGCACCTGGCCGAACGGCAGCTCACTGCTCCACAGGTTGGCGGCCCGCGCCAGGAACCGCAGCGGAGCCAGTGTGAGATCAAGCTTGGTGTCCGGCGAGATCCGCCCGGGCGCCTGCAGCATGCTGCAGGCCAGCGCGGCGGCTCCCACCAGCCAGAGCCAGCGCCGGGACAGCGGAGTCAGCGCCTGCGACGTTGCCGGCAGTTGGTCGAGCGTTGCCGGCGAGCGCAGGTCAGCCGCGGTTGCCGTATTCAACCCTGTTCAGCACCGAAGACTGCGGGTCCCCTCCAGCGATCTGCGGCTTGGTGTCCTGCTGCACCATGAGCGTGACCCCGAAGACGGCGGCGGCACCGAGTAACACCCCCACGACGATGCTGATGGCGGCCGGTACCACGAACCGAGGCATGGTCAGGCTCCTTCTGCACTCTCGTGACGTGTTCGTCGGGGCCATCACCCCCGCTGGCCCCCGCCCGCCAAACTAGCATGTGGGCCTTGTGTGCCCGGTTGTTCCGCCCGTGACAGCATGGTGCGATGCCTGGAACGCTGACTCGACAACTGCCCGGTCTGTTGCTGGCCGCCGTAGCGCTGCCGGCACTTGTCACGTCGTGCTCGCACCGCGACGAGACGCCCGCGCCGTCGTCTGAGGCCGCCCCGACGGCCGCCTCCCCGGCAGCGGACCCGGTGTGTGAGCAGCTGTCCGCCCTGTCGGTGCGCGACAAGCTGGCGCAGCTGGTGATGGTGGGCATCCGCGACGCGGCCGACGCCCGCGCGGTCGTCACCGATCACCACGTCGGCGGCATCTTCATCGGCAGCTGGACTGAGTTGTCCATCCTCACCGATGGTTCGCTGAAGGAGATCAAGGAGAGCCAGGCCCCCACCGGCCCGCTGCCGCTGGCGGTCAGCGTGGACGAGGAGGGCGGTCGGGTGTCGCGGCTGTCGTCGCTGATCGGATCGTCGCCGTCGGCCAAGGAACTCGCGCAGACCAACAGCGCCGAGCAGGTCCGCGAGCTGGCGGCGCAGCGCGGCCGCAAGATGGCCGAGCTGGGCATCACCGTCGACTTCGCGCCGGTGGTCGACGTCGTGGACGCCGACACCGATGACGACACCGTGATCGGTGACCGGTCCTTCGGGGCGGACCCGGCCAAGGTCACCGAGTACGCCGGCGCATACGCCCAGGGATTGCGGGACGCCGGGCTGCTGCCGGTGCTCAAACACTTCCCCGGCCACGGCCACGGCTCCGGCGACTCGCACACCGCCGGCGTGGTGATCACGCCGGACCTGCCGCAGTTGCAGGAGAACGACCTGATTCCCTACCGCACGCTAGTGACCCAGGCCCCGGTAGCGGTCATGATGGGCCACCTGGAGGTCCCCGGGCTCACCGAGGACCCGGCCAGCCTGAGCCCGGCGGCCGTCGAGCTGCTGCGCACCGGCACCGGTTATCGCGCACCGGCTTTCGACGGTCCGGTGTTCAGCGACGATCTGTCGTCGATGGCGGCGATCACCGAGCACTACGGGGTCGCCGAGGCGGTGCTGCGCAGCCTTGCGGCCGGTGTCGACGTGGCGCTGTGGGTCACCACCGACGAGGTGCCGGCGGTGCTCGATCGGTTGGAGCAGGCGGTGTCGGCCGGTGAGCTCAAGCAGGAGGCCATCGACGCCTCGTTGGCCCGGGTGGCTGCGGTCAAGCGGCCAGGTACGCACTGCCACGGGTGATCCCGGCAGCAGGAAGCCAAGTTACTCTTCGGTAAGATCGCGCCGGAGGGGGAACGTGGAAGGACCTCGAGGCGATGGCAGCTGGTAGCAAACGGTTACCGCGGGCCGTGCGTGAACAGCAGATGCTCGACGCCGCGGTCCAGATGTTCTCGATCAACGGCTATCACGAGACCTCGATGGATTCGATCGCCGCTGCCGCCCAGATCTCCAAGCCGATGCTCTACCTGTATTACGGCTCCAAAGAAGAACTGTTCGGGGCCTGCCTGGACCGGGAACTGCGCCGTTTCGTCGAGACGCTGCGTACCGGGATCGATTTTCAGCAGCCGCCGAAAGAGATGCTGAGCAACACGATTCGGGCGTTCCTGCACTATATCGATGCCAACCGGGCGTCGTGGATCGTGATGTACACCCAGGCCACCAGTTCGCAGGCGTTCGCCCACACCGTTCGCGAGGGCCGCGAGCGCATCATCGAACTGGTCGGCCGGTTGCTGCGCGCCGGCACCCGCAAACCCGAACCGGGCGTCGACTTCGAACTCATGGCGGTCGCGCTGGTGGGTGCCGGCGAGGCCATCGCCAGCCGCGTCAGCACCGGCGACACCGGCGTGGACGAAGCCGGCGAACTGATGATCGATCTGTTCTGGCGCGGCCTCAAAGAAGCCCCCGGCGGCCGCGACGGCACCGACGCCGTCGCCGCCGGCTGAGCCGGGGTTGCGCCGGCTACAGCGCCCGCACCGCCCCGGTCAGATACGGGTAGCCCTTGGCGATGTTGCGCAGCGCCAGATCCCAGCCGCCGTCGACCTTGTCGACGTAAAGGCCTGGGCTGGCCGGTAGCAGCATCGGCTTGCCGAACCGCACCGAGTAATCGACCGCATCGGGAAGCACGCCTTCGATGTTGGCCAGCACCGTGGCCGCCGAGAACATCCCGTGCGCGATAGCGGTCGGAAACCCGAACAACTTGGCGCCGATCGAGCTGGTGTGGATCGGGTTGTGGTCTCCGCTCACCGATGCGTAGCGCCGAATCTGCCCGGGGGTGACCCGTAGCACCGCGTTGGGCGGGCCCAGTTTGGGCGGCTTGGCCGGTTCGGGCTTGGGCTCATCGGACAGGCTGGTGCGCTGCTGATGCAAGAACGTGGTCACCTGATTCCAGACCGGTTCGTTGCCGACGTTGATGTCGGTGAGGATGTCGACCAACAAACCCTTGCGGTGCTCCCGCAGGTTCGCCGCCCGAACCGTCACCCCGACCGTGTCGGTGACCGCGATCGGGCGGTGGCGCGTGATGCGGTTCTCGGTGTGCACCGAGCCCATTGCCGCGAAGGGGAAGTCGAACCCGGTCGCCAGCGCCATCACCATCGGAAACGTCAGCGCGAAGGGATAAGTCAGCGGGACCTGGTCGGCGAACCGTAATCCGGTGACGGCCGCGTAGGCGGCTACGTGTTCGGGATCGATGGTCAGCTCGTCGACCCGCAGTGTCCGGTTCGGCAGGGTCTCACTGCGCGGGACGAAGGGCAGTGCCCCGGCGACCGCGCGCACCATGTTTCTCAACCCGCTCGGCTGCGTCACTTCACTCACAGCTGCCCTTCCTTTTCATCACGGGAGTCCCCGCCGCAGCGCGGCCGACGGTCCCACGGCATCGTTGTCGGGGTGGGGGTCAGGCGCCCAGCATGGCTTGGCCGCAGACCCGGATGGTGTTGCCGGTCACCGCATTGGAGGCCGGGCTGGCGAAGTAGCCGATCAGCTCGGCGACGTCGACGGGCTGGCCGCCCTGGAACAGTGAGTTCAGCCGGCGGCCGACCTCGCGGGTGGCCAGCGGGATCGCCGCCGTCATCTCCGTTTCGATGAAGCCCGGGGCCACCGCGTTGATCGTGATGCCCTTCTCCGCCAGCGCCGGAGCCAACGCCTCGGTCAGGCCGATCATCCCGGCCTTGGTGGCCGCGTAGTTCGTCTGACCCCGGTTGCCCGCGATCCCGGCCATCGATGACAGGCCGATCACCCGGCCGCCCGCACCGATGCTGCCGTTGGCGACCAGCCCCTCGGTAAGGCGTTGCGGGGCAAGCAGGTTGACCGCCAGGACAGCGTTCCAGCGGCTGTCGTCCATGTTGGCCAGCAACTTGTCGCGGGTGATGCCGGCGTTGTTGACCAGTACCTCGGCCCTGCCGTCGTGGTGCTGCTTGAGGTGGGCGGTGATCTGCTCCACGGCGTCGTCGGCGGTGACGTCCAGCGCCAGCGCGGTGCCGCCCACCCGGGCGGCGGTCGCGTTGAGTGCCTCGGCGGCGGCCGGAACGTCGATCGCCACCACCGTGGCGCCGTCACGGGCGAACACCTCGGCGATGGTGGCACCGATGCCGCGGGCCGCGCCGGTGATGATCGCGACCTTGCCCTCCAGCGGCTTGTCCCAGTCGGCTGGGGCGGTCGCGTCGTCGGCGCCCACGTAGAACACCTGGCCGTCGACGTACGCCGAGCGGGCCGAGAGAATGAATCGCAGCGTCGATTCCAGACCGGTGGCGCCGGGCTTGGCGTCCGGCGACAGATACACCAGCTGCACCGTGGCGCCGCGCTGCAATTCCTTGCCCAGTGAGCGGGTGAAGCCTTCCAGCGCCCGCTGGGCGATCCGCTCATCGACGCTGCCGGCCGCCTCCGGCGTGGTGCCCACGACCACCAGCCGGCCGCAGCGGCCGACGTTGCGCAGCAGTGGGGTGAAGAACTCGTGCAGTGCGGTCAGCCCCGCGGGCGCGGTGATGCCGGTCGCATCGAAGACCAGCCCGCCGAAGGAGTCGGCCCACCGGCCGCCGAGGTTGTCGCCGACAAGCTGGTAGTCGTCGGCCAGCGCGGCCCGCAGCGGCTCGGCGACCCGGCCCGCGCCGCCGATCAGCAGCGGTCCGGCCAGCGCGGGTTCGCCGACCCGGTAACGGCGCAGGTTCTCGGCCTGCGGTACGCCGAGCTGCTTGGACAGGAACGATCCGGGGGCGGAGTTGAGGATCTGGGACAACAGGTCCGACGAGAACTTCGGGGCCACTGAGCTGCCTTCCGTGTGAGGACGTGCCTGGTGCGCGGTGTCGACAACGAACTTACTCCAGAGTAAGAATACTGGGTAGTATCAGTCCGACCGTCCCCGGCAACGCGGGGGGACCCAGCATCACATCGGAGAGACCGTGTCATCTGCATCTGCTGCTCAACCCGCCGGTACGCGTCGTCGCGTCGCTGTTCTCGGCGGCAATCGCATTCCTTTCGCGCGTTCGGACGGCGCCTACGCCAACGCGTCCAACCAGGACATGTTCACCGCGGCGCTGGGCGGTCTCGTCGACCGTTTCAGCCTGTCCGGCGAGAAGCTGGACGCGGTGGTCGGCGGGGCGGTGCTCAAGCACAGCCGTGACTTCAACCTGATTCGCGAGTGCGTCCTGGGTTCGGCGCTGTCGCCCTACACCCCGGCGTTCGACCTGCAGCAGGCCTGCGGCACCGGGCTGCAGGCAGCGATCTGCGCCGCAGACGGGATCGCTGCCGGCCGCTACGAGATCGCCGCCGCCGGGGGAGTGGACACCACCTCCGATGCGCCGCTGGCGATCGGCAACGAACTGCGCCGCACGCTGCTCGCGCTGCGCCGGGCCAAGTCCACCACGCAGCGGTTGAAGCTGGTCGGCAAGCTGCCCGCAGCGCTGGGTGTCGAAATTCCGGCCAACAAGGAGGCCCGCACCGGTCTGTCGATGGGCGAGCACCAGGCCATCACCACCAAGGCGATGGGAATCAAGCGGATCGACCAGGACGAGCTCGCCGCGGCCAGTCACCGCAACATGGCGGCCGCCTACGATCGCGGCTTCTTCGACGACCTCGTCACGCCCTTCCAGGGGCTCTACCGCGACGACAACCTGCGGCCGCAGTCCAGCCCGGAGAAGCTCGCCACGCTCAAGCCGGTGTTCGGCACGAAGGCCGGCGACGCCACCATGACGGCGGGCAACTCCACTCCGCTCACCGATGGAGCCTCGGTGGCGCTGTTTGCCAGCGAGGAGTGGGCCGCGGCGCGCGGCCTGACTCCGCTGGCCTACTTCGTGGACGCCGAGACGGCGGCGGTCGACTACGTCAACGGCGCCGACGGCCTGCTGATGGCCCCGACCTACGCGGTGCCGCGTCTGCTGGCGCGCAACGGGCTGACCCTGCAGGACTTCGACTTCTACGAGATCCACGAGGCTTTCGCGGCCACGGTTCTGTGCCATCTGGCGGCCTGGGAGTCGCCGGAGTACTGCAAGCAGCGGCTCGGGCTGGATGCGGCGCTGGGGGCCATCGATCGGTCGAAGCTCAACGTCAACGGGTCGTCGCTGGCGTCCGGGCACCCGTTCGCGGCCACCGGCGGCCGGATCGTGGCACAGGCGGCAAAGCAGATCGCGGAGGCGAAGGCAGCCAAGAAGGGTGCCGCGAAGAACAAGCCGGTGCGTGCGCTGATCTCGATCTGTGCCGCCGGAGGCCAGGGCGTGGCCGCCATCCTCGAGGGTTAGACGACCGGCGCCGCCATGCGACGTTTGAGTTGCGGCGTCGCCGGGTAGACCGGGCACGGGCCCTGTTCCGCCGTGGTCACCCGAACCGGTGACCGTAGCCGAGCCGCCTGCTCCGGTCCGCCGTTGAACTGAGGGGATTCAACGGCGGACCGTTTCGGCACTACGGCCGCGCACCGCGCCGAGTGCCTGATCCCACAACAGCAGGGCGCTGGCTTTCAGCCGGGCCGGCTTCGCCAGTTCACGCGCCATCAGAGCGGTGGCCGCCGTCTTGGTCGGCACCGATGCCTTGGAGGTGTGGCCGGAGTCGAACGGCGGCTGCGGGTCGTATTCGATCGACAGTTGAATGGCCTTGGCGCGACCTTCCCCGCCGATCTGGCCGGCCAGCCACAGGCCGAGGTCGATGCCGGCCGACACGCCCGCGCAGGTGACGATGTCCCCGTCGTGGACGATGCGCTCGTCGCCGATCGCGGTGGCGCCGAAGGCTTTCAGGGCGGGCAGCGCCATCCAGTGCGAGGTGGCCCGCTTGCCGGCCAGCAACCCGGCTGCGCCCAGGACGATCGAACCCGAACACACCGATGTTGTCCAGGCCGCCGTGCGGTGAGCGGTCCGGACCCAGTCCAGCAGCTTCTCGTCGCGGGCGTGCTCCATGGTCGTCATCCCGCCGGGGATCACGATCAGGTCGGGGGAGGGGGTCTCGTCGAAGGAATGGGTCGCGCCGACAACCAGGACGCCGGAGTCCGCCGTGACCGGACCCGGTGTGTGCCAGACGAACCGCACGTGGGCGTCCGGAAGCCAGCGCAGCACCTCGTAGGGGCCGATGAAGTCCAGGGCGGTGAAGCCGGGGTAGAGCACGACGGCGATCTGCATGGCTTTCCTTTCAGGCGAACGTCTTGCGGTAGTGATCGGGTGAGACGCCGAGTCGGCGAAGAAACGTGCGCCGCAGCGTCTCTGCGGTGCCGAACCCGCAGCGGCCGGCGATCGCCACGACGGTGTCGTCGGTCTCCTCGAGTTGCCGGCGCGCGGCCTCGGTGCGTACGCGCTCGACGTAGGCGGCCGGCGTCATGCCCACCTCGCCGGTGAAGACCCGGGTGAAGTGGCGGGGGCTCATCGCGGCGTGGGCGGCCAGCTCGGTGAGCCGGTGTGGCCCACCCGGTTGCGAGTCGATCAGTTCCTGCACCTCGCGGATGGGCGCCCGGCGGGCGCGCGGGAGCCACCCGGGCGCCGCGAACTGGGACTGACCGCCGGGTCGGCGCAGATACAGCACCAGCCAGCGGGCCGCCGTCTGTGCCACCTCGGTCCCCAGGTCCTCTTCGACCAGCGTCAGGGACAGATCGATGCCGGCGGTGACTCCGGCCGCGGTCCAGACCGTGTCCGAACTACGCAGGAAGATCGGCTCCGGGTCGACGGTGACGGCCGGGAACTGCCGGGCCAGGGCCTCGGCGAACGCCCAATGCGTGGTGGCCCGGCATCCGTCGAGCAGGCCCGCCTGGGCGGCCAGGAACGCACCGGTGCACACGCTGACCACCCGCCGGGCGTGGGCGGAGGCGCGGCGGATCCAGGCGATGGTGGCCGGGTCTGCCTGTGCGGCATGGATGCCCACCCCGCCGGGCAGCAGCAGGGTGTCGATGGACTCGTCGGGTGCGGGCAGGGGGCTGGGCTGCAGCGTGAGTCCGCTGCTGGTGGCGATCGGCGCGCCGTCGGCGCTGGCCACCGTGACCTCGTAGCCATCGTGGTCGCCGCCCAGGGCGAGCGCCGCCAACGTGGCGGTGGCGAACACTTCGGACGGCCCGAACACGTCCAGCGCCTGAATCCCGGCGTAGCCCAGGATGACGACCTTGCGTGCCATGCGATCAGTCTCCGGCGCACGGGCGGTGGCGTCTACGCCATACATCCCACAAATCAGGACAACCCGCCGGTGCCCCAACGGCAGCAGGCCCCCAGGGGGTCTCCCCGGGGGCCTGCGCGGCCTGCGGTCAGCGCTTAGAACGCTGCTTCGTCGAGCTCCATGATGTCGTTGTCGATGGCCTCGATCACCGAGCGAGTGCTGGTCAGCAACGGCAGGAAGTTCTTGGTGAAGAACGACGCCACCGCGATCTTGCCCTCGTAGAAGGACCGGTCGGCCCCCTGCGCGCCGGCGTCGAGCTTGGCCACTGCCACGGCGGCCTGGCGGGTCAGCAACCAGCCGATCATCAGGTCGCCGACGCTCATCAGGAAGCGCACCGAGCCGAGGCCCACCTTGTAGATGCTGGAGGCATCTTCCTGCGCGGCCATCAGGTAGCCGGTCAGCGCCGCCGCCATGCCCTGCACGTCGGCCAGGGCGGAGGCCAGCAGTTCCCGTTCGGCCTTCAACCGGCCGTTGCCGGTCTCGTTCTTGATGAACGTCTCGATCTCGCCGGCCAGGTGGCCCAGGGCGACACCCTTGTCGCGGATGATCTTGCGGAAGAAGAAGTCCTGGGCCTGAATTGCCGTGGTGCCCTCGTAGAGGGAGTCGATCTTGGCGTCCCGGATGTACTGCTCGATCGGGTAGTCCTGGAGGAAGCCCGAGCCACCCAGGGTCTGAAGGCTCTCGGTGAGCTTGGCGTAGGCCTGCTCGGAGCCGACGCCCTTGACGACCGGCAGCATCAGGTCGTTGATCCGGACCGCGAGGTCGGCGTCCACCCCGTGCAGCGCCTTGGCCACCGGGGCGTCCTGGAAGGTCGCGGTGTACATGTAGAGCGCCCGCAGGCCCTCGGCGTAGGCCTTCTGGGTCATCAGGGACCGACGGACGTCCGGGTGGTGGGTGATGGTCACCCGCGGCGCGGTCTTGTCGGTCATCTGGGTCAGGTCGGCGCCCTGCACCCGTTCCTTGGCGTATGCCAGCGCGTTGAGGTAGCCGGTGGACAGTGTGGCGATGGCCTTGGTGCCCACCATCATGCGGGCCTGCTCGATGACCTCGAACATCTGCGCGATTCCGTTGTGGACGTCGCCGACCAGCCAGCCCTTGGCCGGCACTCCGTGCTGACCGAAGGTCAACTCGCAGGTGGCCGAGACCTTCAGGCCCATCTTGTGTTCGACGTTGGTGACGAACGCCCCGTTGCGCTCACCGAGTTCGCCGGTCTCGAAGTCGAACAAGAACTTCGGCACGAAGAACAACGAGAGGCCCTTGGTGCCCGGCTTGGCGCCCTCGGGGCGGGCCAGCACCAGGTGGAAGATGTTCTCGAACAGGTCGTCGGAGTCGGCCGAGGTGATGAATCGCTTGACGCCCTCGATGTGCCACGAGCCGTCGGGCTGCTGCACGGCCTTGGTGCGGCCGGCGCCCACGTCCGAGCCGGCGTCCGGCTCGGTGAGCACCATGGTCGAACCCCAACCGCGCTCTGCGGCGAGGACGGCCCACTTCTTCTGCTCCTCGGTGGCGATGTTGTAGAAGATGTTGGCGAAGCCGGCGCCGCCGCCGTACATCCACACCGCCGGGTTGGCGCCCAGGATGTGCTCCTGCAGGGCCCACATCAGCGCCTTGGGCATCGGCACGCCGCCCAGCTCTTCGATGACACCGACCCGGTCCCAGCCGCCTTCCAGATTGGCGCGCACCGACTTCTTGAACGACTCGGGCAGGGTGACCGAATGGGTCTCCGGGTTGAACACCGGGGGGTTGCGGTCGCCCTCGACGAACGATGCGGCAATCGGCCCCTCGGCCAGGCGAACCATCTCGCCGAGCATCTCCTGAGCGGTGTCGAGGTCCAGGTCGGCGTAGTCGCCCTCGCCGAAGACCTGGTCCAGGCCGAATACCTCAAAGAGGTTGAAGACCTGGTCGCGGACATTGCTCTTGTAGTGGCTCACTCTTCCTCCTCATGGAATGCCACCTGTGGTTGGGTACTCAGGCTTAAGTTACCCACCAGTAACGTAACCTGAAATATACTCGCCGGTAGCCATAGTGCAAGCTGATGTGAGCTACGTCCTTTTTCCGGATAACCAACCGGTTGGTCTCCCCGCGGTGGCGGGCCACAGACGGTCGATCTGCCGAGGCCAGCCGTCGGCGGGTAGGGTGCTCAGCGACCAGATCAGACCAGACGAGGCGAATGGTTCCCCGGTGAATTCTCACGTGAGCTCCGCGAGCAAACTGACCCCGCTGACACCGGCGTCGCTGCGGGAGGCCTTCGGGCATTTCCCCACCGGTGTGGTGGCGGTGGCCGCCGAGATCGACGGCGTTCGGGTCGGCCTGGCCGCCAGTACTTTCGTGCCGGTCTCCCTGGAGCCGCCTCTGGTGTCCTTCTGTGTGCAGAACACCTCGACCACCTGGCCCAAACTCAAGGACGCTCCCCGGTTGGGGATCAGCGTGCTCGGTGAGGCGCACGACGTGGCGGCGCGGACCCTGGCGGCAAAGACGGGCGATCGGTTCGCCGGGCTGGAGACGGTGACCAGCGAAGGGGCCGTGTTCATCAAGGGCACCGGGGTCTGGCTGGGCAGCGCGATCGAGCAGCTGGTTCCGGCAGGGGATCACACCATCGTGGTGCTGCGGGTCTGCGAACTGACCGTAGACTCCGAGATCGCGCCGATCGTGTTTCACCGCAGCGGTTTCCGCCGGCTCGGTAGCTGAAGCCGGGCCGCCGCCCCCGCGCCGGGGGTGCGACAACCGCCGCCGGTGTGCTGCTATGGGCTGATGGCGCCACTCACCAGCGACCCCCTACAGCTGCGAATCACCGCCGAGACGCTGGTGGCCGAGGCGGCGGCCTTCGTCCGGCGGCGACGTGCCGAGGTGTTCGGTGCGCACGGAGCCGACCCTGCCGCCGGCGTGGTCCAGACGAAAAGCAGCCCGACCGATCCGGTGACCGTGGTCGACACCGAGACCGAAAGCCTGATCCGTGATCGACTGACCCGATTGCGGCCCGGCGATCCGGTGCTCGGTGAGGAAGGCGGAGGTCCGGGCCGCCACGAGCCGGGCGTCGTCACCTGGGTGGTCGACCCGATCGACGGCACCGTGAACTTCATGTACGACATCCCGGCCTACGCGGTTTCGGTGGCGGCGCAGATCGGCGGGGTCTCGGTGGCCGGCGCGGTCGCCGACGTGGCCGGCGGCCGGCTCTATTCGGCCGGTGCCGGATTGGGCGCGCAGGTCGCCGATTCGCAGGGCACAGCCCCGCTGCGCTGCACCGATGTCGGCGAGCTGTCGCTGGCGCTGCTGGGCACCGGCTTCGGCTATTCGCCCCGGCGCCGGGCCGCGCAGGCGGCGTTGCTGGCCCGGTTGCTGCCGACGGTGCGCGACGTCCGCCGGATCGGGTCGGCCGCACTGGATCTGTGCATGGTCGCCGCCGGACGCCTAGACGCCTACTACGAGCACGGGATCAAGCGATGGGACTACGCCGCGGGTGCGCTGATCGCGGTCGAAGCGGGCGCACGGTTGGTGCTGCCCGGCCCGGCGATCGACGCAGGAGACGTGATCGTGGCCGCGGCGCCGGGTATCGCCGATGCGCTGATCGCATCGCTGCGGGGTGCGGGCGGCTGGGAGCCGATTCCCGAGTAGCCCGGTGGGCAGCTCACCGTGGCGTCAGTCGGACTTGCGGCGGAAGATCTTTCGGCCGAGCCAGACCACCGGGTCGTAGCGGTTGCCCGCCACCCGTTCCTTCATCGGGATGATGGCGTTGTCGGTGATCGTGATGTGCTCCGGGCAGACCTCGGTGCAGCACTTGGTGATGTTGCACAATCCCAGGCCGGCTTCGTCCTGGGCCAAGTCACGTCGGTCGGCGGCGTCCAGCGGGTGCATGTCCAACTCGGCGAGCCGGATGAACATCCGCGGCCCGGAGAACCGCTCCTTGTTCTCCTCGTGGTCCCGGATGACGTGGCAGACGTTTTGGCACAGGAAGCATTCGATGCACTTGCGGAACTCCTGGGAGCGTTCCACATCGACCTGCTGCATCCGGTACTCGCCGGGCTTGAGACCGGCCGGAGGCTTGAAAGCCGGCATCTCGCGGGCCTTCTGGTAGTTGAAAGAGACGTCGGTAACCAGGTCGCGGATCACGGGGAAGGTCCGCACCGGGGTCACCGTGATCGTCTCAGCCGGGTCGAACACCGACATCCGCGTCATGCACAGCAACCGCGGCAGGCCATTGATCTCCGCCGAACACGATCCGCATTTGCCGGCCTTGCAGTTCCAGCGGACCGCCAGGTCCGGGGCCTGGGTCGCCTGCAGGCGGTGGATGACGTCGAGTACGACCTCGCCCTCGTTGACCTCGACCTCGAAGGCGTGCAGACCACCGCCGTCGAGGTCACCGCGCCAGACTCGCAACTGGGCGTTGTATGTCATTACGCTCTCCGTCCCGGATGTTGCGCCAGCTCTTGGTCGGTGTAGTACTTCTCCAACTCGGAGATCTCGAACAGCTCGAGCAAGTCCTCGCGCATCCCGACCTGGGGTTCCGGAGTGATCGTGATGTCGGGGACCGTGCTGTCGTCCGAGACCCGGCAGACCAGCAGGGTCTTACGCCAGTCCGGGTCCATCCCCGGATGGTCGTCGCGGGTGTGCCCGCCCCGGCTCTCGGTGCGCTGCAGCGCGGCCTTGGCCACACATTCGCTGACCAGCAACATGTTGCGCAGATCGATGGCCAGGTGCCAGCCCGGGTTGTAGTGTCGTCCGCCCTCGACGGCCAGAGCGGCGAACCGGGCCTTGAACTGCTCGAGGCGGACCAGCGCCTGCTCCAGCTCGCCGGAGTTGCGGATGATGCCGACCAGGTCGTTCATCGACTGTTGCAGCTCGGCCTGCAGGGTGTACGGATTCTCCGGAGTGCCGCCGCCGGAGGGGCCGTCGAACGGCGCGAGCGCCAGCTGGGCTGCGGCGTTCAGCGTCGCCGGTGTCACCGTCGGCCTGGTCTCCAGGCTCCGCACGTATTCGGCGGCGCCCAGACCGGCGCGGCGGCCGAACACCAGCAGGTCCGACAGGGAGTTGCCGCCCAGCCGGTTGGAGCCGTGCATCCCACCGGAGCACTCGCCGGCGGCGAACAGGCCGGGAACCACCGACGCAGCGGTGTCGGGGTCGACCTCGATCCCGCCCATCACGTAGTGGCAGGTCGGCCCGACTTCCATTGCGTCCTTGGTGATGTCGACCTCAGCGAGCTGCATGAACTGGTGGTACATCGAGGGCAGCCGGCGCTTGATCTCTTCCGGCGTCAGCCGGGAGGCGATGTCGAGGAACACCCCGCCGTGCGGCGATCCCCGTCCGGCCTTCACCTCGGAGTTGATGGCGCGGGCCACCTCGTCGCGGGGCAGCAGGTCAGGGGTGCGGCGGGCCGAGTCGTTGTCCTTGAGCCACTGGTCGGCCTCTTGCTCGGTCTCGGCGTACTGGCCTTTGAACACCGGCGGGATGTAGTCGAACATGAACCGGGTGCCGTCGGAGTTCTTGAGCACCCCGCCGTCGCCGCGGACGCCCTCGGTGACCAGAATTCCCTTCACGCTGGGGGGCCACACCATGCCGGTCGGGTGGAACTGGACGAACTCCATGTTGATCAGGGTGGCACCGGCGCGCAGCGCCAGCGCGTGACCGTCGCCGGTGTACTCCCAGGAGTTGGAGGTCACCTTGAACGACTTTCCGATGCCGCCGGTGGCCAGGACGATCGCCGGCGCTTCGAACAACACGAAGTCGCCGCTTTCGCGCCAGTAGCCGAACGCACCCGCGATGGCACCGGTGGCCTCGTCTTTGACCAGTTCGGTGATGGTGCACTCGTGGAAGATCTTGATTCGCGCCTCGTAATCACCGAACTCGGCGTAGTCGTCCTGTTGCAGCGAAACCACTTTCTGCTGCATGGTGCGGATCAACTCCAAGCCGGTGCGGTCACCGACGTGGGCCAAACGCGGGTAGGTGTGGCCGCCGAAGTTGCGCTGGTTGATCTTTCCGTCGGGCGTCCGGTCGAACAGTGCCCCGTAGGTCTCCAGCTCCCACACCCGCTCCGGGGCTTCCCGGGCGTGCAACTCGGCCATGCGCCAGTTGTTCAGGAACTTTCCGCCACGCATGGTGTCGCGGAAGTGCACCTGCCAGTTGTCCTTGGAGTTGACATTGCCCATCGATGCCGCGCAGCCGCCTTCGGCCATCACGGTGTGTGCCTTGCCGAACAGGGACTTACACACCACCGCAACGCTCAGGCCCTGCTCGCGCGCTTCGATCACCGCGCGCAGCCCAGCGCCGCCGGCACCGATCACGACCACGTCGTAGGAGTGCCGTTCGACTTCAACCATGAATCCTCACTCGTCTATGAGTTGACACTTCGAAAATGCCTGTCAGCCAATGAAACGCAGGTCGCTGATGGTGCCGCTGGCGACCAGCATGATGTAGAAGTCGGTCAGCATCAGCGTGCCCAGGGTGATCCAGGCGAACCGCTTGTGATGCACGTTGATCTTGCTGATCTGCGACCACATCCAATACCGCACGGGGTTTTTGGAGAAATGCTTGAGCCGGCCACCGAACACGTGCCGGCAGGAGTGGCAGGACAGGGTGTAGGCCCACAGCATGGCGACGTTTCCGACCAAGATCAGATTGCCCAGCCCGAATCCGAAGCCGTGCGGACCGGTGTCGGAGTGGAACGCCGCGATCGCATCGTTGGTGTTGATGACCGAGATGACGGCGGCGATGTAGAAGAAGTAACGGTGGGTGTTCTGGACGATCAGCGGAAACCGGGTCTCCCCGGTGTAATGGGCGCGCGGCTCCGGGACCGCACATGATGTCGGCGACTGCCAGACGGTCCGGTAGTAGGCGCCGCGGTAGTAGTAGCAGGTCAGCCGAAAGAGCAACAGGAACGGCAGCGACATCGCCGCGTAGGGCAGCCACCACACATCGGGCAGGAATTGCGGCCAGAACTCACTGGCCTCGGCGACGCAGCCCTTGCTCACGCACGGTGAGTAGAACGGTGTCAGGTAGTGGTACTTCTCGACGAAGTAGTGGTTCTGCTGGAACCCACGGGCCGTCGCATAGATGAGGAAGGCGGCGAAGCCCAGATCGATTCGCAGCGGCGACATCCACCAGCGGTCGGTGCGCAGCGTGCGGTCGGCGATCCGGGCGCGCGTCGCCGAGAAGACGCCGGGGCCGGGACGGGACGCGGCGGGTGCACTCATCTAATGGGGTTCCCTTCGGCTTAAGTTCGTCGGAGGGCGCCCCTTAGCGACAAGCAGCACCCGGTGGGTTTCAGTACCTGCCCTGGCCGCCGACGCCTTCGTCGTCGACGTCACGCCAGAATTCGCTGTCGTATTCGGTGTCGGGGATCGTGATCTTCTCCTGGGCGCGCTCGGCGGCCCAGCGTTGCAGGTCGAGTTCTCCGGCGTCGGATTCCAGGAGCTGGACGTCGGTCAGGATGCGCTCGGCGTCCATCTCGATGCGGCGCATGCCGGGTATGTCGCCTAACCGGGTCTTGAGCCCCAGCACGCAGCGCCGCAGGTCACCGATCAGGGTGTGCAGTTCGGCGAGTTCGGTTGTGCTCGACACCAGGGCCTCCTCGGGTGGTACGGCTCACAGTACGTTCACCCGATGCTAATCACATCGGGAACCGAACGTGAGACAGATCACGTTAGTGGCGGGAAGCGCCCGATGCGCAAAACCCCCACACACCCATGGTGTGTGGGGGTTTTCGCTTGCCGAGGGGGTACGGCGATTTAGCGGGAGATGGCGATTCGCTGTGGTTGCGGGCCGGCGTAGACACCGGCCACTCGGACCGTCAGGACGCCCGCGTCGTACGACGCCGAGACGGCCTCGCCGGTGACGTGCGCCGGTACCGCGAAGGAGCGGCGAAACGCGCCGTAGCGAACCTCGCGTAGGGTGCGGCCGGCTTGGGCGTCGGTGTCGGCGTGGTGGTCGCGGCGTTCGCCGTGCACCACCAGCCGGCCGCCGTCGAGCTCGACCGTCACGTCGTTGTCGACATCGATGCCGGGCAGCTCCAGGCGGACCACCGCGTCGTCGCCGTCCTTGGTGATCTCGGCGGCCGGGCGGAAGCCGCTCACCGGCGGCGTCCGCCAGTCGTTGGCGGTGGCCGGTCCGAAGAAGTCGCGGACCCAGCGGTCGGTGTCGAACGGGCGGTGCCACAGAGTCAGGGTGCTCATGGGTCTCCATACCTTTCTTGGGGGCGGTTGCTTTACGTGCCGGTGGGTGCCGGTCCGTCACTCGTTAGAACTTGAGTCGCGCGCGCTAAAGTTCCGCGTTCGCCGTCGGCGAACATGAGCAGCGGCTCGGTGCCCGCCCGGGCCCCGAGCCGGGGTGTGGGCACACCGTCACACCGTTGTAACGTGTGGCGATATTTGCGAAATATCGGCTTCCTAACGTGTTACGCATGACCACTGTTGAGACCCCGCGTGACATGAGGGACCTTGTCGTGGTTGGTCACGGCATGGTGGGTCACCGTCTGGTGGAGGCGCTGCGCGGCAGGTCTGCAGACCGGAGCTGGCGGGTCACGGTGCTCGCCGAGGAAGCCGACCCGGCGTACGACCGGGTCGGCTTGACCTCCTACGCCGACGGCTGGGATCGCTCCCGGCTTGCGCTGCCGGGTAACGATTACGCCGGGGACGAGCGCGTGAACTTGATGCTGAGCACCCGCGTCACGAAAGTCGACCTGGCCGCCAAATCGGTCCTCGCAGCCGATGGGCGGCGCTACGGCTATGACACCCTGGTGCTCGCCACCGGCTCGCGCGCCTTCGTCCCCCCGGTCCCGGGTCATGATCTGCCCGGGTGCCATGTCTACCGGACCCTCGACGACCTGGACGGAATCCGTGCGGACATCGAATGCATGCTGGAGGCGGGCAACACCCGGGCCGGAGTGGTGATCGGCGGCGGGTTGCTGGGCCTGGAAGCGGCGAACGCACTGCGCAGGTCCGGCATCGAGCCGCACATCGTCGAGATGGCCCCGCGGTTGATGCCGCAGCAACTCGACGACGCCGGCGGCGTGTTGTTGATCCGGATGATCGCGGACCTGGGCATCGCGGTCCACGTCGGCGTGGGAACCGAGTCGATCCAACAGTTGACTCACCAGCACGGCGCCCCCACTCTTGCGGTGCGACTGGGTGACGGCACGGTGATCGAGGCCGGATTGGTGATCTTCGCCGCCGGCGTGCGGCCACGTGACGAACTGGCTCGCGAGGCCGGCCTGCAAATCGCCGAGCGGGGCGGCGTATTGACCGATCTAACTTGCCGCACAAGCGATCCCGATGTGTACGCGATCGGCGAGGTGGCTGCCATCGACGGGGTCTGCTACGGACTGGTCGGGCCCGGTTACAGCAGTGCCGAGGTGGTCGCCGACCGGCTTCTGGAAGGTGCCGCCGAATTCGGCGAGGCCGATATGTCCACCAAGCTCAAGCTGCTCGGTGTGGATGTGGCCAGCTTCGGCGACGCGATGGGAGCGACCGAGAACTCGCTGTCGGTCGTCGTCAACGACCCGGTCAAGCGGACCTACGCCAAACTGGTGCTCTCCGACGACGCCAAGACCCTGCTCGGCGGAATCCTGGTCGGCGACGCCTCGGCATACGGGGTGCTGCGTCCGATGGTCGGTGCCGAGTTGCCCGGCGATCCCCTGGAGCTGATCGCCCCCGCCGGCCCGGGCGACGGGAAGACCGGCCTGGGAATTCGGGCACTGCCGGGCGCGGCGCAGATCTGCTCGTGCAACAACGTGAGCAAAGCGCAACTGTGCGAGGCGATCGCCGGTGGTTGTCACGATGTGCAGAGCTTGAAGGTCCACACGAAAGCGGGCACCTCGTGCGGGTCGTGCGTTCCGCTGCTCAAAGACTTGCTGATCGCCGAAGGAGTGGAGCAGTCCAAGGCGCTGTGCGAGCACTTCATCCAGTCACGCGCAGAGCTCTTCGAGGTGGTCCAGGCCACCCGGATCCGCACCTTCTCCGAACTGCTGGGCCGCTTCGGCACGGGCCACGGGTGCGACATCTGCAAGCCGACCGTCGCGTCGATCCTGGCCTCCACCGGATTCGAGCACATCCTCGAGGGCGAGCAGGCCGCGCTGCAGGACACCAACGACCACTTCCTGGCCAACATTCAGCGCAACGGCAGCTATTCGGTGGTTCCGCGGGTCCCCGGCGGCGAGATCAAACCAGAGCATCTGATCCTGATCGGCCAGATCGCCCAGGAATTCGGCCTCTACACCAAGATCACCGGCGGGCAGCGGATCGACATGTTCGGCGCCCGGGTCGATCAGCTGCCTGATATCTGGCGCAAACTGGTCGATGCCGGCATGGAATCCGGCCAGGCGTACGGCAAGGCGCTGCGGACCGTGAAAAGTTGCGTAGGCAGCGATTGGTGCCGCTACGGGCAACAGGATTCGGTGAAGCTGGCCATCGACCTGGAGTTGCGCTACCGCGGTCTGCGTGCGCCGCACAAGATCAAGATGGGGGTGTCGGGCTGTGCCCGGGAGTGCGCCGAGGCGCGCGCCAAGGATGTCGGTGTGATCGCCACCGAAATCGGCTGGAACCTCTACGTCGGCGGAAACGGCGGCATGTCGCCCAAGCACGCCCAGCTGCTCGCCGCCGACCTCGACACCGAGACGGTCTTCCGCTACATCGACCGGTTCCTGATGTTCTACATCCGCACTGCCGACCGGTTGCAACGCACCGCGCCGTGGATCGAGTCGATGGAAGGCGGGCTCGACCACGTCCGCGAGGTTGTCTGTGACGACTCCCTGGGGCTGGCCCAGGAGTTCGAAGCGGAGATGGCCCGGCACGTCGAGAACTACACCGACGAGTGGAAAGGCGTACTCGACGATCCGGAGAAGCTGGCGCGGTTCGTTTCGTTCGTCAACGCCCCCGAAGCCGAAGATCCGACTGTCGCATTCGCCGAGCGCGACGGCCGCAAAGTCCCGCTTCCGGTCCCGGCCTTGCGCTCAGCTAAGGAGTAATCACGATGACAGACAACAACATCGCGTCATGGACCACGGCCTGCCGCTATGACAGCCTGATTCCCGGCCTTGGAGTGGGAGTCTTGCTCGCCAACGGTGCGCAGGCTGCGCTGTTCCGGCTTGACGACGGCGCGGTCCGCGCGGTCTGCAATATCGATCCGTTCTTCCGGGCGGCGGTCCTGTCGAGGGGGATCGTCGGCGACCGCGGTGGTCGGCTCTCGGTCATCTCGCCTCTGCAGAAGCAGGCTTTCGCCCTGGACGACGGCAGCTGCCTGGAAGACCCGGGCGTGTCGGTGCGGGTGTACCCGACGCGGATCACCGCGGACGGCTACGTGCAGATCGGCCTGACCGCCCCGAAGCGGGCGGTCGCCTAGCCGGCTTCGCGGTCTAGGTGGTCGACCGCGAGCCGGTAACCCCGTTTGACCACTGTGGCGACAATGTGTTTGTCGCCTAAGGCGTTTCGCAGGCGCAGGATGGCGGTCTCCACCGCGTGGGTGTTGGTGCCGTGCCCCGGAAGCGTCTTCAGCAGCGTCTCGCGGGAGACGACTCGGCCGGGCTGGTGCGCCAGTGCTCGCAGGGTTGCCATACATGACGGCGACAACACCTTGGGTGCACCGTCCACCGTGACGCAGCTGCCCCGGACCTCGATGCGATGGCCGGCGGCATGAACGGTGTGGGTGCGCAGTCGCGGCAGTTCCTCGGCGATGTGATGAGCCAACGCCGCCAGCCGCATCACCTTCGGTGAAGACGTCGGCACGTCCAGCAGCGTGAGCGGCCGAGCCGTCAACGGCCCGACGCACATCGCGTGAACATCTGACCGCAACGCCTGCAGGAGCTCATCGGAGATGCCGAGATCGGCTGCCCGCGTCAGCGTGGCCAGCACGGCTGCGGCCGAGGTGAAGCTGACGGCGTCGAATTGCCGCTGGGCGATCGCAGTGGTGAGCTGATCGAACTCGCCGCCGCGCGCCGCAGGCCGCCACCGATAGACCGGGATGGGTATCACCTCGGCGCCCGCGCTGCGAAGCTGCGTCAGCAACTCGGGCGCCGGATCCCAGTCGCCGGTGGTTCCGTGCAGCTGTACGGCGACGCGCGAACCGGCGATATCGGACTTCAGATAATGGAACATCGCGGCTGATGACTCGGCGCCGTTGGACCACTTCTCCGGCAGCCCCAGGTTGCGCAGCGCGCCGACCGCCTTCGGGCCACGGGCCACGATCCGGCCGGCGGTCACGGCCGCGATCAGCTTCTCGGCGAGGCCCCACCGCTCGGCGGCGGAGATCCAGCCGCGGAAGCCCACAGCAGTCGTCACCACCAGGACGTCGGGCGGTGCCAGGATCAACGATTCGGTACGCGCGCGTAGCGCGACATCGTCGGTCAGGTCGATCATCGTGATGGCCGGTGCGGCGCATACCGTGGCGCCGTGGCGCCGCAGCATTGTGCACAGCTCGTCGGCGCGGCGCGCTGAGGTGACCGCGACCTGGTAACCGCTCAGTGAGGCCGACACGTTACGCCGGTGCCAGAGCAGCCCGGGCCGGTTGCGGCGCGAAGTCAGACCGGCGTAGATATCTGCGCCAGGTCAGCGCCGCGGCACCGACGTATCCCACCAGGAAGATCCAGAATGCGGGCGTGGCCGAGCCGCTGGACATATATGACTGGCGCAACGCCAGATTGATTGCCACGCCGCCCAGTGCGCCCACCGCGCCGGCGAATCCGATCAGCGCTCCCGACATCGCCCGTGCCCAGTTCCGCCGGTCGCGCTCCGGCAGGCCCAGTCGGTGACTGCGCGCCTCGAAGACCGACGGGATCATCTTGTACACCGATCCGTTGCCGATTCCGGAGACGATGAACAGCACCACGAAGCCGAGGACGTAGCCCGCCATGATGGCGCCCGTCGTGGGACCGCTGCGGCTGTCGTCCAACGTGCTGACCCCGACGAGCAGCCCGGCGGCGGCGAACAGGCCGCCGAACGCGGCCAGCGTGACCCGGCTACCGCCGAGCCGATCGGCCAGACGGCCGCCGACGATCCGGGACAACGAGCCCAGAAGCGGCCCCAGGAAGGCGATCTGAGCGGCGTGCAAAGAGGCCTGCGCGGGGCTCTGACCGCTGCCGGCGAAGTTGATCTGTAGTACCTGGCCGAACGCGAACGAGAACCCGATGAACGAACCGAAGGTGCCGATGTAGAGCAGCGCGACGATCCACGTGTCGGGTTCGGGAAGAATGGAGCGCATGGCCGTCAGGTCGGCCCGCTGCCCGTCGAGGTTGTCCATGAACAGCGCCGCACCGACGGCGGCGACCGCGAGCACCACGAGGTAGATCGCGCACACCCAATAGGGTTCCCGGTTGCCCGCGGTGGCAAGGACTCCCAGCCCCACCAGCTGGATCAGCGGTACGCCCAAGTTGCCCCCGCCGGCATTGACCGCCAGCGCCCAGCCCTTGAGCCGGTGCGGATAGAAGGCGTTGACGTTGGTCATCGATGCCGCAAAGTTGCCGCCGCCCAGACCGGTGAGCGCCGCACACAGCAGGTACGGCCACAGCGGTAGGCCCGGGTGGGCCAGCAGGACCATCATTGCGGTGGTCGGGATCAGCAGCACCAGCGCGGAGAACATCGTCCAGTTGCGGCCGCCGAATGCCGCGGTGGCCAGCGAGTAGGGGATGCGCAGTACGCCGCCGGCCAGGGTGGCCGTGGCGGCCAGCAGGAACTTGTCGCCGGCGGTGAAGCCGTATACCGACTCCGGCATGAACAGCACCATCACCGACCAGATGGACCAGATCGAGAAGCCGGCGTGTTCGGCGACAGTCGACCACACCAGGTTGCGCCGTGCGATCTTGTCGTTACCGGCTGCCCATGCCGCGGCGTCCTCAGGATTCCACTGGGTGATCAGGTGCGAGCGAGCCATGTGGTCACCGTAGAAATCTTTCGTTACCGCCATGCTGCACGAAGTGACCCGCCCGTGAACTTCTGCTCACCGTCCTATGAGGGGAATATCAGCTTCCGGCGCGGCGCGGGCGGCGCGGGGCGCCGTGATCGATCGGCGGTTCAGGGCACCGGTGTACGGGACGCGGCGCTGACGAATCGGTCGGCGACCACTCCGACGATCCCGGGGTGCGCTCCCAGGGGCGCGGTGACCAGATCCGCGCCGGCGGCATGAAGGCCACGCTGGAACCGGCCGTCGGCCATCAGGTATGACGCGATCACCACTCGGGCGGTGCTCCGGCGACGCAAGGCGGCAACCGCGTCGGGCACACCGGGGCGGCCGGTGGCGGCGAACGCCGTGGCGACCGGCGAGCCGAGCAGACCGCTGAGCATCTTCGCGGCGGTGTACAGATCACCCCGGGCCCGCGGGTCCGATGACCCGGCTGCGGCCAGAACGACCGAGTCGCCAGGGCGCCAGCCTGATTCGGCCAGCCGGGCGGCAACCACCGCGGCGACGCGCGGGTCAGGTCCCAATGCCGGTGTCATCGTCACATCCGGGTGCCCGCTGGTCAGGATCTGGGTGGGCACATCGACCCCGACGTGGTAGCCGCGGGACAGAAAGGCGGGCACCAGGACGGCTGGGCAACCGGTGTCGGCCTCGGCGGCAAGGACTTCCGCCGGGCTGGGGCCCAGGACGTCGACGAACGCCACTTTGACCGGTTGCCCCAACACGGCGCCGACCCGTTGCGCGAGCTCGCCGATCATGGCGATTCCCTCGGGCCGGCGGGTGCCGTGCGCCACCAGCACGGGGATCATGCCACTCCCTGCTCGCGGTCGACCGCCAGCCGGTACCCGCGCTTGATCACCGTGGCCACGATCTGGCTGTCGCCCAGCGCCGCCCGCAGCCGCAATACGGCCGACTCCACGGCGTGCATGTTGTTGCCCCGCCCCGGGAGTGCCCGTAACAAGGTCTCCCGGTCCACCACGTTGCCCGGGCGGTGGGCCAACACACGCAACGCCGCCAGACCGGCGGGAGAGACCGGCCTGACGATTCCGTCGACCAGGACCCGGTCCTCTTCGATCTCGATGCGGTGACCGGCGGCATATACGGCGATACCCATGTATGAGGTGTAGACCCGATCCATTGCCGCTGTGTTACCGGCCGATTTCAGAACGGTTGCCCCGCTGACCAGTACTTTTGATCATGCAGAGAGCTTCTCGGTGCCCACCGTAGCGCGGGAGATTCGCGAGCCCGGGGTGCGCGGCGGACGCCGGACGTACCGGGCCCAGGTGAGGCCCGCGGCAAGGCAATACGACACCAGGAAGACCCAGAACGCCGGCGTCTCGGTTCCGGTGCTCGCGTAGGCCTGTCGCAAGGTCAGGTTGATGGCGACTCCGCCGAGCGCGCCGACGGCGGTGGCGAACCCGATCAGTGCGCCCGAGTGCGAGCGTGCCCAGTGCCGGCGGTCGGATTCGCTGGCCGCCAGGGAACGACTGCGCGCCTCGAAGATCGACGGGATCATCTTCAGCACCGACCCATTGCCCATGCCTGCCAGGACGAACAGCACCATGAACGCGGCCGTGTAGGCCACGATCGTCGAGGTGGTGGCGCGGCTGTCGTGGTCGTCGGCGGTGCTGGTCGCCACCAGCACTGCAGAGGCCAGGATCATGCCGGCGAACACCACCAGGGTCACGCGCCCACCGCCCCGCCGGTCAGCCACCCGACCGCCGTAGATGCGGGCCAGGGCGCCTAACAGCGGGCCCAGGAAGGCTATCCGCGCGGCGTACAGCGCAGCCTGGGCGGGGCTGTGGCCGGCCTTCTCGAAGGTGACGTGCAATACCTGGGCGAACGCGAACGCAAAGCCGATGAACGATCCGAATGCGGCGCAGTACAACGCCGAGACGACCCAACTGTCCGGGACGGACAGGATCGACCGGATACTGCCGACCTCTTCCCTGCCGTGATCGAGGTTGTCCATCCACAGCGCTGCGCAGGTGCCGATCACGGCCAACAGGACCAGATACACCGAGCAGACCAGCTCCGGCCTGGTGTTACCGAAGGTGGCCAGGACCAGCAGCCCGACCAGCTGGATGGCGGCCACCCCGAGGTTGCCGATGCCGCCGCACAGGCCGAGGGCGACTCCCTTGAGGCGCTGCGGATAGAAGGCGTCCACATTGGCCAGCGACGCCGCATAGTTGCCGCCGCCCAGGCCGGTCAAAGCCGCGCAGACCACGTGCATCCACAGCGGTTGACCGGGATGCAGGAGCAACGCCAGGGTGCCGAGGGTCGGGACCAGCAGGACCAGCGAGGACGCTACCGCCCAGTTCCGGCCGCCGAACTTCGCGTTCGCCTGGACATACGGGATGCGGACGCAGCCGCCAACCAGCGTGGCGACCGCGGCCAGCAGCAACTTGTCGGCGGGCTTGATGCCATAGACCGACTCGGGCATGAACAGCACCACCACCGACCACAGCGACCAGATGGAGAATGCGACATGCGTGGTGGCCGTGGACCAGATCAGGTTGCGGCGCGCGACGGCGGCGTTGCCGGCCTCCCAGGCCGCGCAGTCCTCCGGATCGAAATTGCTGATGTGGCCGTGCGCCATGCGATCTCCTCGGGCTCAGGCCCACCGTTATGCGATATACCTCGCAGCACGATGGACAGTCTGCGAAGCTACCGATCTGATCTGGCAAGTGACGCAGCGCAACCTGAAAATGCGGTGGCTCGGGCCGAAAACGAGTGGGGTAGGTCACGTATTAGCCGTTCGCACAGCGTATTTCACGCGCATTTCACCTGGTGGATCGGATGCGAACCGAACCCTTGTGTTGGGTTGGAACGTGCTGTCAGCTGACTGGAAACCAGGCGTTGATCGACTTCGCGAGTTGCAGATACAGCGGAATGCCGATGGTCACGTTGTAGGAGAACGTCAAGCCCAGCGACGCGGCCAGGGGAAGTGTTGGGCTGGCCTCGGGGATTGCCATGCGCTGCACCGCCGGAACCGCGATGTAGGACGCCGCTCCGCACAGCACTGCGAACAACACATAGCTACCGGCCTCGAAATGGGTTCCGGTGACTTGTGAGTAAGTGTGGATGATGAGAATGCCGCCCAGCGCAAAGAGATTGGGGGCCAGCAGACCGAAGGCGATCAGACCGCGCCCGGCGGCTCGTAGGTCTTTGAGCTTGCGCGACGCCGTCATGCCCATCTCGAGCAGGAAGATACACAGGATTCCCTGGAATGGGGCGACGAAGACGTGGTCGCCGTCGGCGATGACCGAGGCCCCCTGCAGACGGCTGACAAGGCCGATGAGGATGCCGCCGAACAGCAGGTAGAGCCCTGGGTTGAGCAGCACCTCCCGCAGCAGCGCCGCATTCGGCGGTGGCGAAGCGGCCGGCGCGGTCTCGTGCGGCGGGCTGTGCTCGCGCTCGTGGGCGGGATGGCTCGGGGAGTCCGATCCGTGCCGCGTCGCCGTGTGCGCGTCGCCCACGGCGGCGGCGACCAGCCGACGGCTGGCCCTCGGGTTGTAGCCGGGCTCGTCGGCCATGGTGCCCTGTGCGTCCATTCCGCGGGCGCGCAGTCGGGCCACCAGGACCAATGCCACGATGCAGCCCGGGATCTCCATGACGGCCAGCATCACCGGCATGAAGGCGTCGACCGCGATGTCCAGCGTGACCAGTACGCCCAGGCAGGTGGCGAAGGTGCCCGCTGAGTCCGACCCGTAGTACCCGGCCACGGTGGCACGGTCGATACGTCTCATCTTGGTCATCCGGGAGAGCAGCCAGTAGGCGGCGAACCCGATCAGCAGGTTGGTCGCGAAGCCCAGCACGATGAAGCCCAGGACGCCCCCGATGCTCGATGCGTCGATGGTCGCCAGCTCTTCGCCGCCGCGCCAACCGATGGCCAGCAGCAAATACAACGTCAGGCCTTGGTAGAGCACATAGGGGAACTCGAACTGGATCCTCAGCAGCGGGATGAGGAACCCCATGTAGAAGAAAAGCAGCAGCGGTCTGAACAAGTTGTGGGTGAAGTTGTGCCAGAACTCGTACAGCATGCGGGTGTCTTTCCGAAGGGGGTCCGTTCCGGCCGGGGAAGCCGTGACCGTCAAACCATAGGGCGACATTTGACCCGCGTCGCCCCGAAGCCGGGCTCCGGCGGGGATTGGCAGGCAAGTGGCAGAAAGGGGCGCGTCGCCGCGCCGGGGCTCGAGGCGTTCGCTCCGGGTGCGGCTGGGTTTGACTCCGCCTGATTCGCCCCGAATACACAGCTCAGAGCCCTGTGAAACGATCGGTGGGGTTAGCCCGGGGCTGCCGTGTGCGCCGGGGGACGGCCGCGAAGGTGAGAATGACGAATCATTAAGTTAACGGTGAATCTGAGTAGTTGCTCCGCGGTACGGCTGGTTCTTAGGTTTGCGGCAGGGGCCGGGCGGGTCGCACCCGGCAACCGTTCCGTTTTCACTGGGTCTACCTGATGTCAACCGTTCGTTAACCGCGTGGCTACCAGAGCTTGCCGTCGCGCCAGTCGCACGCCAGCTCTGCGGTCGGGTCGGCGGCATCCATTTCGGGTCCGACCGGCATGACGAACACGGTGCCGTCCGCTTCCGGGGTGCGCCGGGTTCCGGTCGGGGACAGCGTGGCCGTCGGTCCGTGCCACAGCAACCATCCGCGCGCGGTGTAGAGCCGCCGGCTGAAGCCCGGCGAACTGAGGGCTCCGAGTTCGAAGGCGCCGCGGATCACCTGCTCGCAGGCGGCCAGCACCGCGGTCCCCAGTCCCTTGCCCTGGTGGTCCGGGTGAACGGTGACGGCTTCGACGTAGCCGCATCGCAGCGAGCTGCCGCGATAGAGCAACTGCCGCCGAATCACCGAACCGTGGGCGATCAGGACGCCGTGGTGCCAGATCAGGGCGTGCATGCCGCCGAGCGCGTGCTGCCAGTCGGCATCAGAGAGTGCGCCTCCGGAGGCCTCGGCGACCAGCCGATGGGCGCCGAGGCGCGTCGCGGGATCCAGATCGCTGGTGTGGATCAGGCGTGCGGTATGTACCTGGCCGGGCACCTGTCAGGCCGTGCGCTGACGGGGCCGCGACCATTGCATCCGCACCGTCTGGCCGGGCCTGACCTGGCCCAGCGTGTCCACATCCTCATCGACCACGACCCCGACCACCGGGTAGGCGCCGGTCACCGGGTGGTCGGGCCCCAGGATTATCGGAAAGCCGTTCGGCAGGATCTGAATCGCACCCCGGGTCGCACCTTCTGCAGGCAATTGCCTACCCGGCCAACGGTATTCCAGCGGCATCCCCACCAGTCGCATGCCGACCCGGTCGCTACGGTTGCTCACCAGCCAGTTGGTGCGCACCATGATGTCGGGGTCGACGAACCAGTCGTCGCGGGGCCCCGGGGCCACCCGTAACTCGACCGCATCACGTGCAATGCTGGCCACCGGCGCTTGGTCGATCTCGGGGAAGTGGCCGGTCCGTTCCCCGATCGCCAGTACATCGCCGTCGTGCAGCGGCGCCGGGCCGATCTCGCTCATCACGTCATAACTGCGTGAACCCAGCACCGGGGTCACGGAAATGCCGCCCCGCACCGCCAGGTAGCTGCGCAGACCCGACTGCGGTGTGCCCAGCGAAACCACCTGACCGTCGTGGACCCGCTGAATGCTGTTGGATCCGAAGGCGACTCCGTCAACTTCGGGGCCGGTGTCGGCGCCGGTCACCGCGATGTCGATGTCGCCGCCGCGGACTCGAGCGGAAAACCCGCCGTACGTCACTTCGATGGTGGCCCGGTCGGCGGGATTGCCCAGCAACCGGTTGGCCAAGGTATGCGAGCGACGATCGGCAGCGCCGGACGGGCTGACGCCGAGGTGCCCCAGCCCGGCCCGTCCCAGATCCTCGACCAGGGCCAGCGGGCCGGTGTGCACAATCTCCAGGGTGGTTGTCATGGCCACTCGCGGTGTCCTTTCCCTTTGTGGGCCGTCACGCGGCGCGGAACTGCACCGACAGGCCCGGGGTCAGCAAGGCCGGTTCGGGAAGGTCGAGGTCCCACAACACGGCGTCGGTATGGCCGATCAGTTGCCAGCCACCCGGCCACTGACGCGGATAGATGCCGCTGAATCGGCCCGCCAGCGCAACCGCGCCGGCCGGAACTGCGGCCCGCAACTCCGGGCGGCGCGGCACCTGAAGTCGCGGGTCGCCGCCGAGCAGGTAGGCGAAACCGGGCGTGGATCCGCCGAAACCCACCAACCACGGTGTCGCGGTATGGGCGTTGATGACCTGGGCGACGCTCAGGCCGGTGCGCTCGGCAACCTCGGCCAGGTCCGGCCCGTCATAGACGACGTCGATCACCACGTCGGCCCTGCCGCGCGGCGCCCGGGTCCGCACGGCAGCGGTGTCGACCTCTATTCGGCGCAGCGCGCGTCGGACGCCCGCCTGGTGACGGGGCGCGGCCAACGTCACCAGCACCGTGTGCGATGCCGGGACGACGTCGACCACCCCGGGCAGGGCGGCGGAACGAAGTGCTGCGGTCCACGCGAGGACATCGACAGTCGACTCGCATTGCAGCAGCAGGGCGGTGTCGCCGTAGTTGAGGACGGTGTCGATCGTGGTGGAATCCAATGCCACGCTCATGTCTTGACGGTAACCCCGTCTCGCATCGAATAGTGATGCAGAACACAATTCTGCGGGGTATGCCAGAGGGGCCTTACCGAACGTGCAGAGTTTGGTCTATCCCGTGATCTTCGCGATCAGCCCCGGCAGCTGCCCGGCGACCAACCGGTAGCTGAGCGGGGAGGCGAACGCTATCGCGCCGGCCTGGTCCCTGGTGGTGAAAACGCTGCGCGGTTCGCACCTGACGATGACGGGGTCGGCCAGTAACGCCGCGCGCTCGTCTTCGCTCTCGGTGGTCCAGATCAGAACGTCCGCTTCGCCGAGCACCGAACCGATCCGATCGCGTTCGATCACCGCGGGCACCTCTGGGACGTTCAGACCCATCTGGGTGAGAAAGGCGGTTCGCCATCCGGTGGCGGCGCTGACATTGCCGCGGTCGAGTCGCCCCGACAGCAGCAGCACCTTCTTGTCTTTGAAACCCGGGTGGGCGGATGCGACATCGGTGAACGCGGTGTCGACCTCGTCGATCAGAGCCTGCATCTGCTGGCTGCGGTGGACGGCCATGCCGATAGCGGCGGCCTGAACCTTCCACGGCTCGAAGAATGCCTCGCCGCCCGACTGCGGCACCGTCGGCGCGATCGCCGACAGCTTCTGATAGGTCTCGGCGTCCACGCCGGCGTTGGTCGCGATGATCAGATCCGGCTTGAGGTCCGCGATCTGCGAAACCGCGATGCCGTTGTCCAAGCTCAGAACAACCGGCTTGGCGTCCCCGAGTTGCTGCCGCGCCCAGGGCCAGACCGCGAAGGGCTGCTCGCCGAACCAGTCGGTGACCGCCACCGGAACCACCCCGAGCGCCAGCAGGTCGTCCTGCCCGGTGTAGCCGGCGCACACCACCCGCTGGGGCGGCTGGACGACAGTGGTCTGGCCGAAGATGTGGGTGACGGTGACCGGTCCGGCCTCGCCGTCGCCGCCGCGCTCGCCGGACGAGCAGGATGCCAGCAGCGCGGCGGCGGCAACGCCGCTCATGCGCAAGAAACCGCGTCGGCTCTGGTCTCCCATCGCGTGAGACTAACCGCTGGTGGCAGGGCCGGGCCAGGTGTATGCACACACCGCGCCGGCCACGGCCGGTCGGCCCTACCGGTCTTCGCCGGGTTCGCCGTACCCGCCGCCGCCCGGTGTTTCGATCTCCAGCACGTCGCCGGGGCGAACAGCGGCGGAATCGCAGCCGGCCAACTCCGTCACCGCGCCGTCCCCGTGGGCTATCCGGTTGCGCCCCAACTGGCCGGTTTGGCCGCCGGCCATACCGTAGGGCGCGACCCGGCGGTGCCCGGACAGCACGCTGACCGTCATCGGCTCACGGAATTCGATCCTGCGCAGGCCGCCGTCTCCGCCGTGCCATCGTCCGGCCCCACCGCTGCCGCGCCGGATCGAGAACTCACGAACCCACACCGGCAATCGCATCTCGAGGATTTCGGGGTCGGTGAGACGCGAGTTGGTCATATGGGTCTGCACCACCGAGGCCCCGTCGAACCCCTCGCCCGCGCCGGACCCGCTGCCGAGCGTCTCGTAGTACTGGTGGCCGGCGTTGCCGAACGTGACGTTGTTCATGGTGCCGGAGCCTTCGGCCTGTACCTTCAGCGCCGCCAGCAGTGCGCCGGTGATCGCTTGGGAGGTCTCCACATTGCCGGCGACCACAGCGGCCGGGTAGTCGGGGGACAGGAAGGTTCCGCGCGGAATCGTGATGTGCAACGGACGCAGGCACCCGTCATTGAGCGGAATGTCGTCGGCAACCAGAGTCCGGAACACATAAAGCGCGGCGGCGGTGGCCACCGAGGACGGAGCATTGAAGTTCGTCGGCAACTGGGCCGACGTTCCGTCGAAATCGATGGTGGCGCTGCGGGCCCCGCGGTCCAGGGTGACGCGCACGGCGATGGTCGCGCCGGAGTCCATCTCATAGCGAAACGCGCCGTCATGTAAGGAGTCGATCACCCGGCGCACCGCTTCCTCGGCATTGTCCTGGACGTGACCCATGTAGGACCGCACCACTTCCGGCCCGAAATGCCGGATCATGGCGTGGATCTCGTCAATGCCCTTCTGGTTCGCGGCAACCTGTGCACGCAGATCGGCGAGGTTGGCATCCGGATTGCGCGACGGGTACGTCGCACCGGTGAGCAGGTCGCGGGTCTGAGCTTCGCGGAAGCGCCCGTCGTCGACCAGCAGCCAGTTGTCGAACAGGACGCCCTCCTGCACCACCGACGTGCTGTCGGCCGGCATGGAACCCGGCGTGATTCCGCCGATCTCGGCGTGATGCCCACGCGAGGCCACGAAGAACAGCACCGGGTCGCCGGGGCCCGCGGACTCGGCGTAGACCGGGGTGACGACGGTGACGTCGGGCAGGTGGGTGCCGCCGTGATACGGGTCGTTGACCGCATAGACCTGCCCGGGTCGCATGGTCGGCGCCCGGCGGGCGATCACCTCCTTGACGGTGGCGCCCATCGATCCCAGATGCACCGGGATATGCGGAGCATTGGCCACCAGATTGCCCTCGGCGTCGAACAGAGCGCAGGAGAAGTCCAGTCGCTCACGGATGTTCACCGACTGAGCCGTGGCCGCCAACCGGGCGCCCATCTGCTCGGCGATGGCCATGAACAGGTTGTTGAAGATCTCCAGCAGAACCGGATCGGCGGCGGTTCCCGCCGCGGACACGGTGGCCTCGGCCAGTCGTCGCAGCACCAGTTGGCCGTCGGCGGTCAACTGCGCCTGCCAGCCGTCGTCGACGACGGTGGTGGCGTTGTCTTCGGCGATGATCGCCGGTCCGAGCACCACGTCGCAGATCGCTTCCCGCCGGTACAAAGGCGCGTCGCGCCATGATCCGCCGGTATAGAGGCGGACCATCTCGCCGGTGGCACCGGAGGCGCCGGCATCGCGCCGCGCGAACAATTCGGGCTGCTCGGTGAGCCCGGTTGCCTCGACGGAGACCGCTTCGGCGATCAGGGGGCGCTCCATGAGGAACGAATACATGCCGAGGTGGATGTCTTCGAACGCCTTGGTCATCGCGGCCACGCTGTCGAGTTCGACGGCGATCGAGGTGTCGGTGCCCTGATAGCGCAGGTGAACGCGGTGGGCCACCCGCGTTCGCTCCGCCGCGACGTCCTGGCCGGCGAGGTCGGAGCGAGCTTGGCGCTCCAGGTCGGCGGCTGCCTCGCGCAGCCCGGCCAGCGCGACGGCGTCCAGCTGGGTCTCGATGGCGCGTTCGCGTATCACCGTGGTGTCGGCCAGGCCGATTCCCAATGCGGAGAGCACGCCCGCCATCGGCGGCACCAAGACGGTGCGGATGCCCAGCTCGTCGGCTACCGCGCAGGCGTGCTGCCCCCCGGCACCGCCGAAGGTGGTCAGGGCGTAGCGGGTGATGTCATAGCCCTTGGCCACGGAGATCTTCTTGACCGCATTGGCCATGTTCGACACGGCGATCCGCAGGAATCCTTCGGCGACCTGCTCGGGGGTGCGGTCATCTCCGGTGGCCGCACGGATGTCCTCGGCAAGGGCGGCGAAGGACCGCGCCACCGTCGCCGAATCCAGCGGCTCGTCGCCGCCGGGTCCGAACACGGCCGGGAAATGAGCCGGCTGGATGCGCCCGAGCATGATGTTGGCGTCGGTGACGGTCAACGGACCACCGCGGCGGTAGCAGGCGGGGCCGGGGTCGGCGCCGGCAGACTCCGGCCCCACCCGATATCGGCTGCCGTCGAAGTGCAGGATCGAACCGCCGCCGGCCGCGACCGTGTGGATATGCAGCATCGGTGCCCGTAGCCGCACACCGGCGACCTCCGTGCTGAACACCCGCTCGTACCCGCCCGCAGCGGTGTAATGCGAAACGTCGGTAGAGGTTCCGCCCATGTCGAAACCGATGACCGAGTCAAAGCCCGCCAGTGCCGACATGCGGACCATGCCGACGATGCCACCCGCCGGACCGGACAGGATCGCGTCCTTCCCGCGGAAGTGATCGGCCGCCGCCAGGCCGCCGTTGGACTGCATGAACATCAGCCGCACGCCGGCGAGCTGGTCGGCCACCTGCTGCACGTAGCGGCGCAGTACCGGGGACAGATAGGCGTCGACGACGGCGGTGTCCCCGCGGGGGATCAGTTTCGGTAGCGGACTGACTTCGCACGACAACGAGACCTGGGTGAATCCGATCTCCCGGGCCAGGTCGCCGATCGCCTTCTCGTGCGCTGGATTGCGGTAGCTGTGCAGGCAGACCACCGCGCACGCGCGGATGCCGTCGGCGTGAGCGGCGGCAAGCTGTGGGGCAAGGGCATCCAGGTCTGCGGGCCGCATCACCGTCCCGTCGGCGGCGATACGTTCGTCGACCTCGAGCGTGCGTTCATAGAGTTGTTCGGCCGTCACGATGTGCCGGTCGAAGATCCGCGGCCGATTCTGATAGCCGATGCGCAGCGCGTCGCCGAAACCGCGGGTGATGACCAGTACAGTGCGTTCCCCGGCGCGCTCCAGCAGCGCGTTGGTCGCCACCGTCGTGCCCATCCGCACCGTGTCGATCTGCTCGGCCGGAACCGGTGCATCGCCCTCGATCTGCAGCAGGGCCCGGATTCCGGCCACGGCTGCATCGCGGTACCGGCCCGGATTCTCCGAGAGCAGCTTGTGGGTGAGTAGGCGCCCGTCGGGCCGGCGCGCCACGATGTCGGTGAACGTGCCGCCGCGGTCGATCCAGAACTGCCAGCTACCCGGCACGGGTCATCTCCTGCCTTCGGGAAGCGGTGGACAAACCACTCGGGAACCGTGGGGCTTGGTCAGCAGCGAGACCGCGAAATCGGCGTAGGTGCGCGCGGTCTCCTCCGGCGTGGCCGGACCGTCGGCGTTGAACCACTGCGGCAGTGCGGTGCACATCGTGGCGATCGCCCGGCCGGCCATCCGGCGGTCGTCGACGTCGATGTCGCCCTCCCGCGCGGCGCGGTCCAGGGCACCGTCAAGTGTGTGCTGCAGCTGATTGCGGGAATCGGCGATCCGTTGCCGGTTCGTCGCGGTGAGGCTGCGCATCTCGCTGGCGCCGATGAAGGCCAGCTTCTGGCGGTGGGTGTGGAACAGCGCCAAGGCTTCCACCACCAGTCGCACCTCCTGCAGGCCGGTAGCGGCTTCGGCACGGGCGGCGTTCACCCGCCAGTGCAGTTCGGTCATGGTCAGATCCAGTATCGCGACCAACAGGGTCTGCTTGTCCGGGTAGTGGTGGTAGATCCCGGGCACACTCATGCCTGCCCGCGCCGAGATGTCTCGCATGGTGCTGCCGTGATAGCCCGTCTCGACGAAGGCGTCGATGGCCGCCGCCAAGACGCTGTCGTGGGCCAAGGGTGGAAAGCATCGCCAGTCGCGGTTCTCTGGGTCGAGGTGCGCGGGCCGGCTGTGCTGCGGTCCGGGGACCGGTGCACCGACGGTGCCGGCCAAGATCTGGGCGGGCGTGACGTCCAACGCGCCGGCGCACTCCTGCAGCCGCGACACCGAGATCCCGGTCTTGCCGTTTTCGATAGCGCTGACGGTGGCCGGACTGACTCGCAGGTGTCGGGCCAGATCCCGGACCGTCAGTCCCCGGGCCCGTCGGGCGGCGCGGATCGCGGTGCCACAGTCGGATTGCGCCTCGGTCACGGCCACCTCCGATTTTGTTCAGGAATTCTGAACTATACCGCAGCGAAAGTCGCCGCTCGGAGATGTTTTTGACGGTTAGCGGCCATTTGTGCCACAGTCCGTAGTGTTCGGGCCGAGTGATCGGTCGGTCAATGCGAGTGTGGTGATGGGGTGACATGGCGATCGAATTGAGCTACTCGCCGGAAGTGTCGGAGCTCGTCGAAAAGACACGGGCGTTCGTCGAAGACGTGGTCCTGCCGGTGGAGGACCGCTTCGGCGGGGACATCGCCGCCGCGGGCGGCGACGCCGCGATACAGGAACTGCAGGCCGCCGCGCGGCAGGCCGGGGTATTCGCCCCCCACGCCCCGGTGGAATACGGCGGGCTGGGCTTGAACATGTCCGACCGCGCGCCGGTGTTCGAGGCCGCCGGTTACTCCCTGTTCGGTCCGGCGGCGGTGAACATCGCGGCCCCCGATGAGGGCAACGTGCATCTGCTGGCGGAGGTGGCCAGCCCCGAGCAGAAGGCTCGCTACCTGGCGCCGCTGGCAGCCGGCGAGATGCGCTCGGCATTCGCGATGACCGAGCCGGGGCCCGGCGCCGGCTCGGACCCGGCCGCGCTGACGACCAGGGCTGAACGCCGGTCGGGGGACTGGTACATCACCGGTCACAAGTGGTTCATCACCGGTGCCGACGGGGCCGGGTTCTTCATCGTCATGGCCCGCACCTCCGGGGAACCCGGTCAGCGTGGCGGCGCCACCATGTTCCTGGTTCCCGCCGACACCCCGGGCCTGACCGTCGGCCGGCACATCTCCACGCTGGACCGGTCGATGGTGGGCGGCCACTGCGAAGTGTTCTTCGAGGATGTCCGGGTTCCCGACGAAGCGGTGCTCGGCGAGGTGGACCGTGGATTCGAGTACGCCCAGGTGCGGCTCGGGCCCGCGCGGATGACGCACGTCATGCGGTGGCTCGGCGCCGCGCGCCGGGGTCACGACACCGCGCTGTCGCACGTGGTGCAGCGTCAGGCATTCGGATCGGCGCTCGCCGACCTGGGCATGATCCAGCAGATGGTGGCCGACAACGAGATCGACATCGCCGCCACCCGGGCGTTGCTGGTTCGCGCGTGCTGGGAACTGGACCAGGGCAGCACCGCCGGCGATGCGACGTCGATCGCCAAGACGTTCGCCGCCGAGGCGATCTTCCGGATCGTCGACCGCAGCGTGCAGATGTGTGGTGGGCTCGGCGTCTCCGAAGATCTGCCCCCGGCGCGACTCTCCCGCGAGGTGCGTCCGTTCCGGGTATACGACGGTCCCTCGGAGGTGCACCGCTGGGCCATCGCCAAACGGCGGGTCGGGGCGGCCCGTCGCGCGCTCAAGGATGCTTCGCAGTGACGGCCGATGCCCTGAATCCGGTTGCCCTGCGGCAGTACCTCATCGACAACGGCGTTCCGGTTCAGGGTGAACTCACCGTCGAACTGATCGCCGGCGGCCGCTCCAATCTCACCTTCAAAGTCAGCGACGAATCCTCGGCGTGGGTCGTTCGCCGCCCGCCGCTGGGTGGCCTGACCCCGTCGGCGCACGATGTGGGCCGCGAGTTCGTGGTGACCGAAAAGCTCTACGGCACCGGTGTTCCGATCGCCCGGCCGGTGGCCCTGGACGCCGAGGGCACGGTCTGCGGCGCGCCGTTGACCGTCACGGAGTTCGTGACGGGTCGGGTCTACCGGCACAAAGACGATCTGAGCACACTCACCGACGCTGAGCTGGCGGCGAATGCCGCGGCGCTGGTTCGGGTGCTGGTGGACCTGCACGCCGTGGACTACCGCGCCGTCGGGCTGGAGTCCTTCGGCAGGCCGGATGGATTCCTGGAGCGCCAGGTGCGGCTGTGGGCCCGCCAGTGGGAACTGGTCAAGACGCCGCACAACGACAGCGCACTGTCGAACGACGTGGCCAAGTTGGCCGCCGCGCTGTCCGCGGCCATCCCCCAGGCGACGCAACCGTCGGTGGTGCACGGCGATTTCCGCATCGACAACACGATCTGCGATCCCGAGCGGGCGGACGTCATCCGGGCGGTCGTGGACTGGGAGCTGTCCACTCTCGGTGACCCGCTCACCGATATCGCCCTGATGTGCGTCTATCGATCGCCGGCGTTCGACGGGGTCTTCGGTCACCCCGCCGCGTGGACCAGTACGCGCCTGCCGTCGTCGGATGCGCTGGCGCAGGAGTATGCACGGCGCTCCGGCCGCGACCTCAGCGACTGGAATTTCTACCTAGCCCTGGCGAACTTCAAGATCGGGGTGATCGCCGAAGGCATCACCCACCGAGCCCAGCACGGCGCAAAGGACGTGCAGAACGCCGGTGCAGCAGCGCAGGCCACGCCGGAATTCATCGCTGCGGCGCTGAAAGCTTTGCCCTAACCCGTGAGAAGTCGAGAAAGGTGAGTCGCGTGAGCGTATTGGACAAGTTCCGCATGGACGGCAAGGTCGCCGTGGTGACCGGGGCGTCCTCGGGCCTCGGCGTATATTTTGCCCGGGCCTTCGCCGAGGCCGGCGCGGATGTGGTGCTGGCGGCGCGGAGGGTGGAGAAGCTCGCGGAGGCAGCCGATCTCGTCAGCGCCACCGGACGCGCCGCACTGCCGGTCGCGACCGATGTCGCGGACCCGGAGGCGGCGACCAGAATGGTCCAGGCCGCGATCGAGCGGTTCGGCCGGGTCGATGTGTTGATCAACAACGCCGGGATCGGCACCGCGCACCCGGCCACCCGGGAAACCCCGGAGCAGTTCCGTGAGGTGATCGACATCAACCTCAACGGGGCCTACTGGGCTGCGCAGGCCTGCGGACGGGTGATGGAGCCGGGATCGTCGATCGTCAACATCTCCAGCATCCTGGGTCTGACGACGGCGGGCCTGCCGCAGGCGGCATACGCCGCCAGCAAAGCCGGGCTGATCGGTCTGACGCGCGACCTGGCGCAGCAGTGGGGAAGCCGGAAGGGCATCCGGGTCAACGCGATCGCGCCGGGGTTCTTCGAATCGGAGATGACCGAGCAGTACCGCCCGGGTTACCTGGAAAGCGTCGCGCACCGAATCGTGCTGGGCCGGATGGGAGACCCCGAAGAGCTCGCGGCCTCGGTGCTGTGGCTGGCTTCCGATGCCGGCGGCTACGTCACCGGACAGACCATCGCGGTGGACGGCGGCTTCACCATCAACTGAATCGGCGGGTGCAATCGCCGTTACGGTTGCGTGTATCTGCTGCGGTACAGGTGGTGTCTTGTAAGGCTTGAGGTTTGTCGTGGAGAAGACAACCTCATCTAGGAGAGCACCATGACGGACACCATCACCGGTCTGATGGAAGCCAACCTGCTGGACGTGTTCAACGAACGCGACCCGCAGCGCCGCGCCGCGGCGATCGCAGCGACCTATTCGGCGCAGGTGCAGTGGATAGACGACGAGGGCGTCGCCACGGGTCACGACGAACTGAACGCCAAGGCCGCTGAACTGCAGGAGAAGCTGCGCGGTCTGCATTTCGTGAAGGCCGGGCCGGTTCGTCAAACCCGCGGCCTTGGTTTCCTGGCCTGGGAGGTCCGCACCCACGACGAGGTCACCGTGGCGTCCGGCTTCGATGTGGCCGAGATAGCGGACGAACGCATCATCCGGATGTGGACGGTGCTCAACCCGCCTGAATAGCAACGACGCCGCGGACTCCGAAAAGGTACGCGACGGCTGGTATCGGACCGGCGACCTCGGCTACCGCGACGAGGCCGGGTTCCTGTACTTCGCCGGCCGTCGGGGCGACTGGATACGCGTGGACGGGGAGAACACCTCCGCGCTGACCATCGAACAGGTGCTGCGCCGGCATCCGCTGGTCATCAGTGCCGGCGTCTACGCGGTGCCCGATCCCCGCTCCGGTGATCAGGTGATGGGCGCCATCGAGGTGGCCGACCCCGACCGCTTCGACGTGGAGGCCTTCGCCGGCTACCTGACCGATCAGCCCGATCTGGGCAGCAAGGGTTTTCCGCGCCTCCTGCGGATCACGGCCAGCCTGCCGGTGACGGGCTCGAACAAGGTGCTCAAACGCCAACTGCAGGCCGAGGCCTGGCACACCGAGGAGCCGGTATATCGCTGGGCCGGGCGGGGTCGGCCCTCATACACCCGCATGAGCGCCGACGACAAAAGTTCGCTGGACGCCGCATTCGACTCCTACGGCCGGCAAAGCCACCTACCGGGCCACCGGCCGACCGGCGGCTAGTCCGGGTCGTCGTCGCGGCTCGGCCAGGGGCTGTAGTCGGCGATCAGCTCTTCCTGGGGCGGGCGGTGCGCATCCGGCACGTGCTGCAGGTTGATCCGCACGCGGTACCAGATCGAACTCGGACCGCGCATGCCGTCAAGCAGAACGTCTTCCGGCGCCAGCCGGTTCGCGGCGGCGGCGTGCCGCTCCCGCCACACGTCGAGGGCGGCCATCGCCTCGTCGCGGGTCTTGGTGCGGGCGATCTCGATCAACGGCAGCGGCGAGGTGCGCCGGCCGTCGACGCTCTTACGGGTGCCGCGTGGCGCCTTCGGAGCGGGGCCCTGCGCTTGCGCCAAGGCCAACAGCTCCTGCAGGGAGCCGAAGGCGTCGTCCATGCCCGCCCATGGATCACCGATCGCGGCGAACCGGTCCGGCACGGTGTCGATGGTGAACGACGCCGGGTCGCAGTAGGCGACCTCGTCCCAATTCAGCGGCGTAGACACCCGGGCGTCGACGGTGGCTCGCACCGAGTACGCCGAGGCGACCGTCCGGTCCTTGGCGTTCTGGTTGAAGTCGACGAAGACGCCGTGCCGCTCTTCCTTCCACCACCGGCTGGTGGCCAACCGCGGTGCGCGGCGCTCGATCTCGCGGGCCACCGCCTGTGCGGCCAGCCGCACCTGGCCGAACTGCCACTGGGGTGCGATGCGCGCATAGATGTGCATACCGCGCGAACCCGAGGTCTTGGGCCAGGCGGTCAATCCGTGCTCGGTGAGCACCTCGCGGGCCAGCAGCGTCACCTCGACGATCTGTGCCCAGTCGACTCCGGGCATCGGGTCGAGATCGATTCGCAGCTCATCGGGATGGTCGAGGTCGTCGGAGAGCACCGGGTGCGGATTGAGATCCACACAGCCCAGGTTGATCACCCAGGTCAGCCCGGCCGCGTCGTCGACGACGACTTCGTGCGCAGAACGGCCCGACGCATAGTGCAACTCGGCGACCGACACCCAATCCGGCCGGTTGGCCGGCGCCCGCTTCTGGAAGATGGCCTCGGCGTCGATGCCCTGCACGAAGCGCTTGAGAATCATCGGCCGCCCGGCCACGCCGCGCAGCGCACCGTCGGCCACCGACAGGTAGTAGCGGATCAGATCGAGCTTGGTCCGCGGCGGCCGGCCTCGTCCGCCCGGGAACACCGTCTTGTCCGGGTGGGTCACCACCACCCGCCGTCCCGCCACGTCCAGCGACAACCCGCCGGCCATGAGCGCCATATTAACGAGAGCGCACCGTCCCCCGCCCGACGGCGATCTGCGTCACATAAGGTTGTGCCATGGCTAAGCTCACCGACCTGCCCAGCCAGGCTGTAACCAAGCTCGGTCGCTATCTCGAACGCGGCGGGGCCGAGTTGCATTATCTGCGCAAGATCCTGCAGTCCGGGGCGCTGAAGCTGGAATCGCCGAAGGTCATCGCCAGCGCACTCTCCGACGGAGCGCGCTGGGGTGAGTTGGGGATGATTCCGGCGCTCAACGCCCGGCGCAACCCGAACGGCATCGCCGTCATCGACGACGACGGCAGCATCACGTTCAAGGAACTCGACGATGCCGTCAACGCCGTGGCCAACGGCCTGCTCGCGATGGGAGTCCGCGGCGGCGACGGGGTGGCGATCTTGGCCCGCAACCACCGCTGGTTCCTGATCGCCAACTACGGCTGCGCCCGGGTCGGTGCCCGGCTGATCCTGCTGAACAGTGAGTTCTCCGGCCCGCAGATCAAGGACGTCTCCGAGCGCGAAGGCGCCAAACTGATCATCTACGACGACGAGTACACCGCCGCCGTCGCGCAGGCCACGCCGGAGCTGGGCAAGTTGCGCGCACTGGGGGTCAACCCCGACAGCGACGAGCCGTCGGGCAGCGTCGACGAGACGTTGGCTCAGCTGATCGCGCGCAGCAGCAAGGCGCCGGCGCCCAAGGTCACCAAGCACTCCTCGATCATCATCCTGACGTCCGGCACCACCGGGACCCCCAAGGGCGCCAACCGCGCCACCCCGCCGACGCTGGCGCCCATCGGCGGCATTTTGTCCCACGTCCCGTTCCGGGCCGGGGAAGTGACGTCGTTACCGTCACCGATGTTCCACGCCCTGGGCTATCTGCACGGCACCCTGGCGATGTTCTTCGGCTCTACCCTGGTGTTGCGGCGCCGCTTCAAGCCCGCGACCGTGTTGGCTGACCTGGAGAAGCACAAGGTGACCGCGATGGTCGTCGTGCCGGTCATGCTGTCCCGGATCCTCGACGAGCTGGAGAAGACCAGTCCCAAACCGGATCTGTCGCACCTGCGGATCGTCTTCGTCTCCGGGTCGCAGCTCGGCGGGGAACTGGCGAGCCGGGCCATGAAGGACCTCGGACCGATCATCTACAACATGTACGGGTCCACCGAGGTCGCCTTCGCCACCATTGCCGGACCCGCCGACCTTCAGCACAACCCGGCGACGGTCGGCCCGGTGGTCAAGGGCGTCAAGGTCAGGATCCTCGACGACAACGGCAACGAAGTGCCGCAGGGTGAGGTCGGGCGAATCTTCGTCGGCAACTTCTTCCCGTTCCAGGGCTACACCGGTGGCGGCGGCAAGCAGATCATCGACGGACTGCTGTCTTCGGGCGATGTCGGCTACTTCGACGAGCGGGGCCTGCTCTATGTCAGCGGTCGCGACGACGAGATGATCGTCTCCGGCGGCGAGAACGTCTTCCCGGCGGAGGTCGAGGATCTGATCAGCGGACACCCCGACGTGATCGAGGCGACCGCCCTGGGCGTCGATGACAAGGAATGGGGCGCACGGCTGCGGGCCTTTGTGGTGAGAAAGGAAGGCTCCAGCGTCGACGAGGACACCATCAAGGTCTACGTCAAGGAGCACCTGGCCCGCTACAAGGTGCCGCGTGAGGTGATCTTCCTCGACGAGCTGCCCCGCAACCCCACCGGCAAGATCCTCAAGCGCGAGCTGCGCGACCTGTAGATCGCGGTTCCCGCCGCGCTGCGATCGAGGCTGCGGTTCCCGCCGCGAGCAGACACAGAATCGCACGCGGGAGTCCCCGCGAGTGCGATTCTGCGTCTGCTCGCGGGTTATCCCCAGGGGTGATTGGCCGCAGTCGGCACGCCTTCGCAGACTGCGGGCATGCATGCGGGTGCCTTGAAGCTCCTTGACGAACTCGGCGGGTTTGCCACGACGCGACAGTTGCTGACGGTCATGACACGCCAGCAGCTCGACGTTCAGGTGAACACCGGAGGGCTGTCCCGGATCTGGTACGGCGTCTACGGCGTGGGGGAGCCGGATCTGCTGGGCCGGCTGCGGGCGCTCGATCTGTTCATGGGGCAGCGTGCGATCGCATGTCTGGGGACGGCCGCTCGGCTCTACGGCTTCGATACCGAGGACACGACCGCAGTACACGTTCTGGATCCCGGCGTGCGGATGCGTCCGACCCTCGGACTCATGGTGCATCAGCGGGTTGGTGCCCAGTTGCGTTCGGTTGCAGGGCGTCTCGCTATCGCGCCGGCGTGGACAGCGGTGGAGATCGCGCGACAGCTGCAACGCCCCCGCGCGCTCGCAACGCTTGATGCAGCAGTGCACTCGGGCCGGTGCACTCCACCAGAGTTGGACCGGGCGGTGCTGGAGCAGGGCGGCCGCCGCGGCATCGTCGCGGTGCGTGAACTGATGCCCTACGTCGACGGGCGCGCAGAGTCGGCGATGGAAAGCGAAGCGCGACTGGTGATGATCGATTACGGCGTCCCGACGCCTGAGCTTCAATATCCGATCTACGGCCGCGACGGCCAGTTGTGGCGTGCCGACTTCGCGTGGCCTGATGTGAAGGTGGCCGCGGAGTACGAAAGCGTCGACTGGCATGCCGGCGGTCCAGCGATGTTGCGCGACAAGAAGCGCAGTGCAGGTATCCAAGACGTCGGCTGGACGTCGATTCCGATCGTTGCCGAAGACGTCCGACGCCATCCCGCGCGCACGGCCGCGCGAATCAAACGCCAGCTGGTGCGCTCACGGCTGGCAAGTTGAGGTGCGCGCCACCGCTGAGCAGACACAGAATCGCATCCGCAGGCGTGCCTGCGTGCGATTCTGTGTCTGCTCGCGGGAAAGGGTGACCGCCTACGGGTCGCGGGGCAGGCCCAGCAGACGCTCGGCGATGATGTTGAGCTGAACCTCTGAGGTGCCGCCGTAGATGGTGGTGGCGCGGCTCATCAACAGGAACTCGGCCCACTTGCCGGGAAGCTGGTCGCGGTCGCCGATCGCGGCATCCCCGCCGAACGTGCCCACCGCGAACTCGGCGTAACCCTGACCCGTGCGCATCGACAGCAGCTTGGACACCGCCGCTGCCGGCATCGGATCCTTGCCCGCCAGGGTCAGCAGGGTCGAGCGCAGGTTGAGCAGCTTGGCGGCGTGCCCCTCGGCGATCAGCTGGCCGGCCCGGCGCTGCGCGCCGTGGTCGAACTGCCCGTCGCGCATGAACTCCACGAAGCCGTCCAGGCTGGCCAGGAACGGCATCTCGGAGCCGCCGATGGAAACCCGCTCGGCCGTCAGCGTGTTACGGCTGACCTCCCAGCCGCGGTTCACCTCGCCGAGCACCAGCTCGTCCGGGATGAACACGTCGTCGATGAACACGGTGTTGAACATCGCCCCGCCGGTGAGTTCACGCAGCGGGCTGACGGTCACGCCTTCGCTCTTCATGTCCAGCAGGAAGTACGTGATGCCGTCGTGTTTCGGGGCGCTCGGGTCAGTCCTGGCCAGCAGGGCTCCCCAGGAGGAGAACTGCGCGGCCGAGGTCCAGATCTTCTGGCCGCTGATCCGCCAGCCGCCGTCGACCTTGGTCGCCTTCGTGGTCAGGCTGGCCAGGTCGGAACCCGCACCGGGCTCGGAGAACAGCTGGCACCAGATCTGCTCCCCGCGGAACGTGGGGGGCAGGAAACGCTGCTTCTGCTCCTCGGTGCCGAACGTCACGATCGATGGGATGAGCCACGCGGCGATACCCATCGACTGGCGACGCACCCGGCCGGTGGTGAACTCCTGCTCGATGATGATCTGCTCGATCGGCTCGGCGGCGCGTCCCCACGGCTTGGGCAGGTAGGGCAGCACCCAGCCGCCCTCGGCGATGGCGACCGTGCGCTGGTCGTGCGGCATGGCCTTGAGGGCTGCGACCTCAGCCCTGATCTCGGCGCGCAGCTTCTCGGTGTCGGGATCCAAGTCGATGTCGATCTTGCGGATACCGCCGGCGGTGGCGGTGTCGACCACCTGCTGGGGGTAGGCCGAGCGGTCGCCGAAGGAGGCGGCGAGGATCAGCGCGCGCCGGTAGTACACCCCGGCGTCGTGCTCCCAGGTGAATCCGATGCCGCCGTGCACCTGGATGCAGTCCTGGGTGCAGCGCTGGGCGGCGCTGGGGGCCAGGGTGGCGGCCACGGCCGTGGCGAACGCGACGGTCGGCGCCGCGGCTTGCCAACCGGGCGCCCCGCCCTCGGTCGCCTCGTCGATGGCCCGGGCGGCGTCCCACACCGCCGCGGTGGCCCGCTCGGTGTCGGCGATCATCTCCGCACACTTGTGCTTGATGGCCTGGAATTGACCGATCGGCCGGCCGAACTGCTCGCGGATCTTGGCGTATTCGGCGGCGGTGTCGGTGGCCCACCGGGCGACACCGATCGCCTCCGCGGACAGCAGCGTGGCGATGAGCGCCCGCGCCCGTACCTCGGTGAGGTTGCGCAGAACCGCGGCGTCGTCGACTTCGACGCCGTCGGCGCGCACGTGGGCGATGGGGCGCAGCGGGTCCACGCTAGCCACCGGCTCGATCTCGAGCTGGTCGGCGCGCAGCGCCACCCACAGCGCTCCGCCGTCGGTCGCCACGGGCAGTAGCAGCAGCGACGCCTGGGCGGCGGCGGCCACGGCGCGGGCCTGGCCGCGGATCACCAGACCCGATCCCGAAGCGGTGGCGGTCAGCCCGGGGTTGACGCTGTACGTGGCGATCACCTCGCCGCTGGCCAGTCCGCTCAGCTCGGCGGCGGCCGGATCGTGGGCGGCGATCAGGGCGCTGGCAACTGCGGACGGGACGAACGGCCCCGGCACTGCGCCGTAGCCGAACTCGGCGAGCACCACCGCCAGTTCCAGGATTCCGAAGCCCTGGCCGCCGACCTCCTCGGCCAGGTGCACACCCGCCAGGCCCTGTTCGGCGGCGGCCCGCCAATACGGGGGCGGGTTCTCGATGGGGCTGTCCATCGCGCCATGCAGCATCTCGGAGGGCACAGCGCGGGTCAGCAAGGACCGCACGGAATCGGCCAGGTCCTGGTGCTCGGAGGTGATCGCTATCGGCATCGATACGCCTTTCGGTTGTACGTGAGGTGAATCTAACAACCAGTCGGTTGGTTGACTACGTAGGACATTGGCTGCCCGTCACGCAGCCGGCGGCAGTTGTCGACGGCCGCGGCCAGGTAGCGCCGCATGGTGTCCGCGGTGTACCAGCTCACGTGCGGCGTCAGCACGACATTGTCCAAACCGAGCAGGGGATTGTCCGCGGTCACCGGCTCGACGGCGAACACGTCGAGGCCCGCGCCGGCCAGCCGCCCGCGGCTCAGCGCGGCCGCCAGCGCGGCCTCGTCGACGATCGGTCCGCGCGAGGTGTTGACCAGCACCGCCTCGGGCTTCATCTGCTGCAGGGCCGCCTCGTCGATCAATCCCTCGGTGGCATCGGTCAGGGGAAGGTGCAGCGAGACGATGTCGGCCGCGGCCAGCAGCTCCGGCAGGGGCCGCCAGCCCGGCGTGCCGTCGTCGCGGGTACTGGTGTGGATGACCTGCGCACCCATGGCACTCACGATATCGGCCACCCGTTGGGCGATGCTGCCGAAGCCGACCAGCCCGACGACGCAGCCGCCGATGTCCCGGCAGTGTTCGCCCAGGTCGGGATCGGTCGGCCAACCGTGTATCGCCCGGGTCGCTCGGTCCAGCGGCAGCAGCCGGCGCAGCACCGCCAGCATCAGCATCACGGTGCCCTCGGCGACCGAGGCGGCGTTGGCACCCGGCATATTGGCCACCGCTATGCCGCGCTGGGTGGCGACATCGACGTCGATGGTGTTGATTCCCACGCCGAACTTGTGCACCAGGCGCAACCGCGGTCCGCGTCGCAGGTCATCACCGGAGAGCGGACGCAGCACGTGCCAGAGCACCTCCGCCTCGGCCAATTCGCGGTAGAAGGTGGCGTCGTCGTCGGCGGCGCACCACCGGATGTCGAGCCAGTCGGATTCGGGCGCCACGAACGCCGAGACCTTCGGGCCGGGAATGAAGTGGGCCAGCACGCGCACGGTCACGGCTTTGCCTCGGGGGCGGGCGGGCACCACATGCTCAGGAACTCTCCTCGGGGTAGATGGCCCGGTAGATCACGTTGGCCAGGGTGCGGATGCAGGCCTCGTCGTCGGGGCCGTCGTCGTCGCGAGGCGTGGCGAGTTGGACGTAACAGAACTGGTTGAGCATCGAGACGAGCGCCACCGCGAGCAGGGCGGGGTCGTCGTCGGTGCAGTAGCCCTCGGCCTGGGCGCGCTTCACCGTTTCGGTGATGTGGCCGACGGGCACCGCGCAGATCTCCGCCCAGTACCGGGCGAAGTCGTCGTTGACCATCGCGAGCTGAGACACGCCGACCATCTCGGCCAGCCGATTGCGGTAGGTGTACCAGTGCGCGGCGGTGGCCTGCTCGATGCGTTCCCGATTGGTCAGCCCGTGCCGGGTCACGGTGGCCGCTCGCCGGCTGGCCTCGTCGCGGAACCGCAGCGCCCACTCCCGGACCATCGCCTCTTTGGACTCGTAGTAGTTGTAGAACGACGCCGCCGAACGGCCGGCCTCAGCGGCGATGTCGGCGATGGTGGCGGCCAGAACCCCCTTCCGGGTGATGACTGCGCGGGCGGCGGAGTCGATCGCGGCCTGGGTGCGTCGGCCCCGCTCGGTGGGCAGCGGGCCGCGGTGGCCGGGCTGCTCGGGGTGGGTAGACACCGGATCGGACTTCCTGTCTCGGGTCTGGCTGAAATCTGAATCTGATGTTAGATTCAGTTTCTGATCTTCGCCAGAGGAGTGTCACAATGATCAAACCGCACGGTGTGAACACCGAATTCGAAATCAGCGGGATCAATCACGTGGCGATGGTGTGCTCCGACATGGAACGCACCGTCGACTTCTACAGCAACATCCTGGGCATGCCGCTGGTCAAATCGCTGGACTTGCCCGCAGGTATCGGCCAGCACTTCTTCTTCGACGCCGGTAACGGCGACTGCGTGGCGTTCTTCTGGTTCCGTGACGCCCCGGATGGGGTGCCCGGCATCTCCGCGCCGGCCCACATACCCGGAATCGGCGAGATCACGAGTGCCGTCAGCACGCTCAACCACCTGGCATTCCACGTGCCGGCGGACAAGTTCGACGCCTACCGTCAACGGCTCAAGGAAAAGGGCGTGCGGGTCGGCCCGATCCTCAATCACGACGAGTCCGAGTGGCAGGCGAGCCCCACGGTGCACCCGGGGGTGTATGTCCGATCGTTCTACTTCCAGGACCCCGACGGTATTACGTTGGAATTCGCCTGCTGGACAAAAGAGTTCACCGGCGATGTCGAGCACGTCAAGCCCAAGACCGCCGCGGACCGCCGGGTTCCGGCGAGCACTTAGGCGCCCCGGGTCCACGCGCTGCTGGTGGCCGGATGCGAGTCCGGCGGGCCGGCGGCCTCGTTGTCGACCGAACGGTCGATACTGCATCGTGCGGTGCGCTAGTACGGTGCGACGGTATGAATGTTATCGCGCCCGTGGCCGGACTTTTGTTGGGCTGCGGCGCTATTGCGATCTATCTATACAGCAGAAATACCCGCCCGCGAAGGGCCCGGGGGCGGATCATCCCGCCGCCGGGCAAACAACAGGGCGAGGAGCTGCTCAACAATCCGCTGAGCTTCCGCACCTGCGCCGCATTGGAATCGGTCGCCGAGCGGCTGATCTCCGATATCACCCCATACCGGCAGGACCCCGGTACCCAACAGCTCTACCTGGCAGCCGCCGAGCCTGTCGAGGACAGCGCGGCGTTTGTGCTGATATTTAGGACTCCTGCGGAATTCGGGCCGCGATGTGTCATGGAGCAGACGGTCGTGCTCACCCCGTCCGGCGGCGGGACCTCGGGATCGCTTGTCGTCGAGGCATGGCAGACGGTGGATGGAGCCATGGATTCCGTTGCGGTACAGACCGCGAGGGCGGTACGCGCCGGTGTCCGCACGGCAATTGCGCGGTTGGACTCCGCTGCGGAGTTCAGCGACAACGTCTGAGCGCGCGAGGTTCAGCGCACCACTTCCCGGTGGACGGCGTCGAGCCGACGGGTCCAGCCCCGGGAGTCGAGGTATTCCAGCAGCGGGATCACTACCCGCCGTGTGGTGTTCAGCGCCTGTTTGGCTTGCGTCGCGGTGAAAGGCTGCCGCAGCCGAGCCAATTCGCGCATAGCCAAGGCGGGTGCACTCGGCAGCAGCACCAGATTGTCGTTGAGGCGCAACAGTCGCCCGAGTCGTGCGGCTGCCGCCAGCTCGCGCACCCCCAGTCCCAGGGCGGCCAGATCGTCGGCCTCCGGGGCATGAAACGGAGACGCGGCCAGCCGGGATTCCAGGTCGGCAATCGCCGCTTCGGCTGGGCCGAGGTCGCCGGGGTCGTCCGGCAGTCCGATCAGTCCGTCGCGCTGGATCAGCCCCGCATGGCCCACCAGCTCGTCGAGCAGTTCCGGTCCCGGTAGCGCGAGCAGATCCACGGCCGCGCCCCGGGAGAGCCCGGCAGACAACGGATCACGCTCCCGCAGCTCGCGCACCGCGCACCGCAGCCGGTCCCGCCACGATCGATACGTCGGGGCGTGGACCCACCAGCCGCGGATCACCGTCACCTGCGGGGGCGGGGAGGTGAGCTGGTAACCCAGCAACCGCAGCCGCCGCTCTGACACCGCGCCCCGCCGCGCCACCTCGGCGAGCACCCATCGGCTGCGGTCGGTGGGATCGGCACCGGCCAGCTCTTCGGCGCGGCGGGCCGCGGCACCGCGCCGCCGCAGCGCAGGAGGATCTGGGTCGAGCACCCACACCCCGCCCAGCACCCGGCCGGCTCCCGGGTCGCGTACCAAGAGCCGATCCGAAAACGTCAGCGGCAGGGCACAGGCCAAGCTGAGGCGGGCGTGACCGGCATCAAGGCGCCGCAGTCGGGCCGGGGTCGCCGCAGTGCCCACATGCACCACCAGTTGCTCGGGTGCCTCGGCCAGCGGGCGGCCGGCGGCGTGGCGAACGTCGGCCACCGCGGTGGTCAGCCACTCGTCGGGCCGCACCAGGACGTCTCCGCGGCGTACCTCACCGGAAGCCACGCCGCGCAGATTGACGGCCACCCGCGCGGTCGGCCCCAGGGCCGGATGCGGCTCGCCGCAGCTCTGCAATCCCCGGATGGCCACCGGGCGAGGCTGGCCGCGACACAGCAGCAGCAGGTGCTCGCCGACGGCCAGGGTCCCCGCGGTCAAAGTGCCGGTCACCACCGTTCCGGCCCCGGTGATGCTGAACGACCGGTCGACCCAGAGCCGAACCCGCTCGTCTTCTGACGGCGCGGGGATACCGGCCAGCAGCTTGTCCAAAACCGCCCGCAGGGTGTCGAGACCGGACCCTTGGGCAGCAGACACCGCGACGATCGGGGCATTGTGGATACCGGTGTGCGCCAGCTTGGCTCGGACCTGCGCCGACACCTCGGCGACGCGCTCAGAGGTGGCCCGGTCCGCGCGGGTGAGCGCCACCACCGCATGTGATATGCCCAGGGCGGCAATGGCGTCGCGATGATCGGACGACTGCGCACACCAGCCCTCGTCGGCCGCGACCACGAAACAGACCACTGTCGCGGGACCCAGACCGGCCAGCGTATTGGGGAAGAAACGTTCGTGGCCCGGGACGTCGACGAAGGCCACCCGCCGGCCCGACGGCAGCGCGGTCCAGGCGAAACCCAGATCGATGGTGAGTCCGCGCCGACGTTCCTCGGCCCACCGGTCGGGTTCCATCCCGGTGAGCGCGCGCACCAGGGTCGACTTCCCGTGGTCGACGTGGCCGGCGGTGGCGACGACGAACATGCTCAGGAGATCCGGGCGAGTGCGGTCCGCACCGCATCCAGCAGTGCAGGGTCGTCGGTTTCCGGCACGCAGCGCAGGTCCACCAGGCAGGCGCCGTCATGCACGCGGGGCAGCACCGCGGGATCGCCGCCGCGCAGCGGACCGGCCGCCGCCTCGGGCAGCCGGACCGCCCAGCCCGGCAGTGGAACGCCCGGCGCTCCGCCGCCGCCGACCCGGCCGTCGTGTGCCACCACGGTGCCACCCACCGCGGCGGCCAGTTGCGCGGCCCGGGAGCGCAACCGGGCGGGGTCGGCGTGCAGAGCCCTGGTCACAGGTGCGTCGGCGCCGGACACGGTGGCTTCTAGGGCGGCGAGCGTGAGCTTGTCGGCGCGTACTGCGCGCGCCAGCGGGTGCCGCGCCAACCGGGCGACGACATCGGAACGTCCCAAGACGACTCCGGCCTGCGGACCGCCGAGCAGCTTGTCGCCGCTGGCGGTCACGATGTCGGCACCGGCGCTCAGTGTGGTGGCCGCATCCGGTTCGCCGGGCAGCAGCGGATCCGGCGCCAGCAGCCCGCTGCCGAGATCGGCCACCAATGCCACATCGTGTTCGGTCGCCAAGGCCCGTAATGCCGAAACATCGACCGCCGCCGTGAAACCGTGTACGGCGAAATTGCTGGGGTGCACCTTCAGAATGCACCCGGTCTGCGGGCCGAGCGCCTCGGCATAATCGCGCAGATGGGTGCGGTTGGTCGTGCCGACCTCCCGCAACCGGGCCCCGGTCGAGGCGATCAGGTCCGGCAGGCGAAAGCCCGCCCCGATCTCGATGAGCTCACCCCGGCTGACGACCACCTCACGGCCGGCGGCCAATGCGGTGGTGGCCAGCACCAGTGCCGCGGCGCCATTGTTGACCACCAGGGAGTCCTCGGCTGCCGGGCACGCCGCCAGCAAAGCGGCGCGGGCCGCCACCCCCCGTGCCGAGCGCGCGCCGGTGGCCAGATCCAGCTCGACGTCCACGTAGCCGCTGGCTGCCAGCAGCGCCTCGGTCGCTGCTGCCGACAGCGGCGCTCGGCCCAGGTTGGTGTGCACCACCACTCCCGTGGCATTGAGCACCGGTCGCAGCGCCGTCGCTCGACAGCGTGAAAGGGTTTCCAGGACAGCCTTTTCGACTTCGTCTGGGTTCAACTCGCCGCGTCTGGCCTGATCCTGTGCGTCACGAACCACACCCCGCACGACATGCTCGCCGAGCCGTGCGCGGGCCGCTCGAACCGGTGGCAACATCAGCAGCGCATCGGTGCGCGGAATGGCGCGGCGCGGATCGGCTTCGGTCACAGCTCCTCCTGGATGTGCAGCTGGCGGAGGCGGACGGGAATCGAACCCGCCAGGCCGAGCTACTCGGCCTCACCGGTTTTGAAGACCGGGGAGCCCACCAGGACTCAGACGCCTCCGTTGATCAACCTAGTCAATGCCGTGGTCGGCGGCCTGTTTCGGTCCGAGAACCAGGGGTCGACGAAGGATCGGGCGCACACCGCTGTGGGTAGCATGACGCCTGAAGGAGGCCGTGACCATGACCAGCCAAGCCCTCGGCGGCCAGATCTATGAGCCGGCAGGGGTGGAGATCCGCGCCCGCGACGTCGAGTTCGACTGGTCGGCGACCCCGCTGCACTGGATAAAGGGTGAGCCGGTGGCCTCCGACATCGTGTGCATCCTGCACGTGCTGCTTCCCGAAGGCGAGCGGTGGTTCTGCAAGGTGTTCAACGAGGCACTGCCCTACGTCAAAGACGAAGATCTGGCCCGCGCGATGCGTGGTTTCATCGGCCAGGAGGCGATACACGCCGAGGCGCACGACAAAGCGGTGACGGAGTTCCTGGAAGCGCGGGGTGTGGACACCGGGCCCGCGCTGCGCCAGTTCGAGTACCTGTTCCGGCGGCTGCTGGCGCCGCGCAGTCAGCGCTTTGCCCGCACCCGATACAACGACATGGTGCAACGGTTGTGGCTGATCGCGGCGATCGAGCATTACACCGCCATTCTGGGTGACTTCGTCCTGAACTGCTCGTGGGACGACTACGACGTCGACCCGACGATGGCCGACATCTGCCGCTGGCACGGCGCCGAGGAGATTGAGCACCGCTGCGTTGCCCACGACGTGGCGAACTACTTTCACCCCGGCTACCTCAACCGCTGCCGAGCCATGGTCACCGCATTGGTCTACCTGGGGTTGATGATTCACCGGGCGATCGGATTCATGTGCCGCTCCGACCCCAGCATCAGCCACTCCTATTTCGGACTCTGGTGTGAGTACCTGCGCGGGTCGCGGCGCAACATCCTGCCCCAGCTGCGGCAGGTGCTCAAATACACGGCCGTCTACTTCAAGCCGTCGTTTCACCCGGCGTCGATCGGCTCCACGGCGCAGGCCGTCGCCTACCTGGCCACCTCGCCGGCGGCACGCAGGGCTCGGCGTTGAGCGCAGCACACGACGGGGTGGGCTCGCGATTCCGGCCGCTGGACGAAATGCCGGGGGAGGTTCCGCCGCACCTGTACGGCCGATGGCGTCACGACCCGCTCCTGTGGCTGTCGGACCTGCTGGCCAAGGTCGCGATCCCCACGTTCAGCGTGTTGATGCGGCGCCGCAGGCTGGCCGAACCGGAGCAGACGCGCCAACTGCGGGTGGTAGGACGCGAGATCGTCGCGCACGACAAGGACGTGGTGGCGCTGACGCTGGCCGCCGTCGACGACAAGCCGCTGGCCCGCTGGACCCCCGGTGCGCACCTGGACCTGCTGTTGCCCTCGGGGCGGATGCGGGAGTACTCGCTGTGCGGGGATCCGGCCGATTCCGGCAGTTACCGCATCGCGGTGCGTCGCATCCCCGACGGCGGCGGCGGGTCGATCGAAGTGCACGACACGTTGCTGCCCGGCGCCACGGTCACCGTCAAGGGACCCCGCAACGGCATGCCCATGGCCGTTCCCGGCTTCGGTTCGCCGGCGCGGCATCTGCGGTTCGTCGCCGGCGGCATCGGGATCACGCCCATCCTGCCGATGCTGCGCGCCGCCGAGCGCCTGGGCCTGGACTGGTCCATGGTCTACACCGGCCGCAGCGCGGACAGCATCCCGTTCATCGCTGAGGTGCAGCAGTTCGGCGCCAAGGTGAGGGTGCGCACCGACGACACGCAAGGGCTGCCCAGGGCTGCCGACCTGATCGGTGACGTACCCGGTGCCACAGCGCTGTACGCCTGCGGGCCTCCGGCGATGCTCGAGGTCCTCCGGCAAGGCCTGATGGACCGTACCGACGTGGAGCTGCATTACGAACGCTTCTCTGCGCCACCTGTTCTCGACGGCAAGGCGTTCACGGTGACGCTCGCCCGCAGCGGCACCACCGTCACCGTCGGCGCAGACCAGAGCGCGCTGGCCGCCATCCTGGCGGTCGAGCCCGCCACCCCCTACTCCTGCAAGCAGGGGTTCTGCGGCACCTGCCGCGTCCGGGTGGTCGACGGGACGGTCGACCACCGGGATCAGACCCTGACCGATACCGAACGTTCCCGCGGCGACATGCTGGTCTGCGTGTCCCGGGCGGCCGGCGACCACCTCATGATTGACGTATGACCGAACTGCGACTGACCGGCTTCGCCCACGGCGGCGGCTGCGCGTGCAAAATCCCCCCTGGCGAACTGGAAGACGCGGTGCGCGGCCTGACCGGGCAGTCCGGCAAGGGTGTCTTGGTGGGCCTCGACGACGGCGACGACGCCGCGGCGGTGCTGGTGCGCGACGACCTTGCCGTGCTGTCCACCGCGGACTTCTTCACTCCCGTCGTCGACGATGCGTACGACTGGGGCCGGATTGCTGCCGCCAACGCGCTGTCGGACATCTACGCGATGGGCGGGCGCCCGGTGGTCGCGATCAACCTGGTCGGCTGGCCGCGGGAGAAGCTGCCGATGGAGTTGATGACCGAAGTGCTGCGCGGCGGGCTGGCGGTGGCCGAACAGGCGGGCTGCCCGGTGATCGGCGGGCATTCCATCGACGATCCCGAACCCAAGTACGGCATGGCCGTCACCGGAGTGGCCGACCCGTCGAAGCTGCTGCGCAACGACGCGGCCGAGCCCGGACTGTCGTTGACGCTGACCAAGCCGCTGGGGGTGGGCCTGCTCAACAACAGGCACAAACGCACCGGCGAGGTCTTCGACGAGGCGATCGCCACCATGGTCGCGCTCAACCGCGACGCCGCCGAAGCAGCGGTGTCCCATGGGGTGCGGGCGGCCACCGATGTCACCGGCTTCGGGCTGCTGGGCCATCTCTACAAGATGTGCCGCGCGTCGGGGGTCGGCGCGGTGATCGACCGTGCCGCGGTGCCGCTGCTGGAGGCAGCGCGCGAGGCGTTGGACGCCGGCTTCGTGTCCGGCGGCACCCGCCGCAATCTGGAGTGGGTGCGCCCGCACGTACGCACCGGATCCGGGGTCACCGAGGACGATCTGCTGCTGTTGGCCGACGCCCAGACCTCCGGAGGCCTGCTGGTGGTGGGCGAGCTTCCCGGACATCCGGTGATCGGGCACACCGTGGCCGGCAGTGGCATCGAGGTGCGCTAGCCCATAGCTGGTGCATAGCCAGGACCTAGCGGTGGCTGGTGTTCGCCCCGGCAAGATGCCCTACATGAGCGAAGTACCCGAGAACACAGCCGCCTCGCCGGCGGCGCCCGCCGAGTTCAAGCCCTACTGGCTCTACCGGCTTGCCGCCTGGGTCGCGATCGTCGCCGGGACTGTCTTCATCGTGTCGTCGATCTTTTTCGCCGGCGTGTGGGTCAGTCACGGCGGACCGCGTGGCCACCACTGTCCCGGTGGGCACGGGCATCATGCCCAGCACGCGATGCTCCACAAGGGCCCGCACCGTCCGGGGCCGATGTGGTGGGGGCCGGATCGGCCGGGCCCTGAGGAACTGCCACCGCCGGTGACCACCACGGCGCCCACGCCGGGCCGCTGAGCCCGACCGGCACCGACCGCGCGGCCGCCGCCTCCTCGGCGAAGGGCGGCGGCCGGCGTCGTTCTGGGGCATGATGGATCGGTATGAGCGAGCCGCCAGTCTCCGCCCCCCCGCCGCCTGCGCCGGCAGCGCCGCCTCCTCCTCCGCAGGCAGCGCCGAACCGGCTCTACCAAATCGCGGCCTGGGTGGTGATCGTCGCCGGAACCGTCTTCATCGCCGCCGTCATCTTCGGTACGGGCGCTTACCTCAGCGGTGGCGGCTGGTACGGGCCGCGACACCACCATCACGGGCCCTGCATGATGCATCACGGGCCGCCCATGGGTCCCGGCTTCGGGCCGGCGGGCCCCGGCGAGGAGTCGCCGTGGCCCGGCTTCCGTCCGGCTGGCCCGGGCAACGGGCCGGGCGGGCCCGGAGGACCGCCCCCGCCACCGCCCCCGCCGTCTGTCCCGCCGCATCGCTGATCGGCGTCGGCGTGCCGTCGCACCAGCAGCCGGCCGGCCGAGAAGGAAAAACGCACGCTCGTCAGGTTTTAGTCACACGCTTTGCGTCAACAGCTCTTGAACGGCAAGAGGAGACAAGCAGATGACCGAGCACCACACCACCACCGATGCCGGAATTCCGGCGCCCAGCGACGACGAATCGCTGACCGTCGGCCCGGACGGGCCCATTCTGTTGCAAGACCACTATCTGATCGAGCAGATGGCGATGTTCAACCGGGAGCGGATCCCGGAACGGCAGCCGCATGCCAAGGGCGGTGGAGCGTATGGGCGTTTCGAAGTCACCGCGGACGTCACCCGCTACACCAGGGCGGCGGTCTTTGCGCCCGGCGCCAGGACCGAAACCCTGACCCGGTTCTCCACCGTCGCGGGCGAGCGGGGCAGCCCCGACACCTGGCGGGACCCGCGCGGTTTCGCGACCAAGTTCTACACCTCGGAGGGCAACTTCGACATGGTCGGCAACAACACGCCGATCTTTTTCCTGCGTGATCCGCTGAAGTTCCAGCACTTCATCCGTTCCCAGAAGCGCCGCGCGGCCAACAATCTGCGCGACCACAACATGCAGTGGGACTTTTGGACGCTGTCACCCGAATCCGCCCACCAGGTCACCTGGTTGATGGGTGATCGCGGGATTCCGAAAAGCTGGCGCCAGATGAACGGCTACTCCAGCCATACCTACAGCTGGATCAACGCGGCCGGCGAGATCTTCTGGGTGAAATACCACTTCATCAGCGATCAGGGCGTTGAGTGTCTTACGCAGGACGAGGCCGACCGGCTGGCCGGCGTTGACGCCGACTACCACCAGCGTGACCTCTACGACGCGATCGAGCGCGGCGAGCATCCGAGTTGGACGCTGAAGATGCAGATCATGCCGTTTGAGGAGGCGAAGACCTATCGCTACAACCCATTCGATCTCACCAAGGTCTGGCCGCACGGCGACTACCCGCTGATCGATGTGGGCAAGCTGACGCTGGACCGCAACGTCACCGACTATCACAGCGAGATCGAGCAGGCGGCGTTTCAGCCCAACAACACGGTTCCCGGAACCGGCTTGAGCCCGGACAAGATGCTGCTGGCCCGAGGTTTCTCCTACGCCGACGCCCACCGGGCCCGGATCGGGACGAACTACAGTCAATTGCCGGTCAACGCACCGAAAGTCGAGGTGCACAGCTATTCCAAAGACGGTGCCATGCGGTTCGTCAACGCGACGGACCCGGTGTACGCGCCGAACTCGATGGGCGGTCCCAAGGCCGACCCGGCCCGGGCCGCCGAAGTCCGGTGGTACTCCGACGGGGATATGGTGCGCGCCGCCTACACCCTGCGCCCCGACGACGACGATTTCAGCCAGGCGCGCACCCTGGTCCGTGACGTCCTCGACGACGATGAACGCAAGCGGTTGGCGGCCAACATCATTGGGCACGTCTCGGCGGGTGTCACCGAACCGGTGCTGTCGCGGGTATTCGAATACTGGCACAACGTCGACCCCGATCTGGGCAGCGCGGTCGAGGCCGGGGTGCGGGCCAACCTTGCTTGACGGCCGGCGGGCCACCGCAACCCTGCGGGTGGTGCTGGGCCTGGTTGCCGCCGGCGGGGCGGTCGCTCCGGTGGCCGGCGCCGGCCCCTCGGAGCCGGGCGTGGTGTCCTATGCGGTACTGCCCCGGGGTTCGGTGGGCAACATCGTCGGCTCCCCGATGACGTTCGAGGCCGTCTCGGGCGAGCCGTTCCAGGCGTTCTGGGTCGACGACCCGGCGTGCAACAACTGGGCTGACATCGGCCTGCCCGAGGTCTTCAACGATCCTGACCTGGCGTCCTTCAACAGCGCCGTCACCCAGACGTCGGCCACCGATCAGGGCCATTTCGTCAAGCAGGCGGTGGGGGTGTTCGCCAGCAACGAGGCGGCCACCGGCGCCTTCCGCCGTGTCGTGGACCGAACCGTGGGCTGCTCGGGCCGGACCACCGCGATGCACCTGGCGAGTGGAGTCACGCAGGTCTGGGCATTCGGCGGCGGACCGGCCACCGCAACCGACGCGGCCTGGACCAAGCAGGAGGCCGGCACCGCCCGGCGCTGTTTCAACCAGACCCGATTGCGGGCCAATGTGTTGCTGCAAGCCAAAGTCTGCCAGTCGGGCAACGCCGGCCCGGCGGTGAATGTGCTGGCCGGCGCCATGCAGAACTCTTTGGGTCAGTAAACGCCGGACAACGTGTCGGTGCACTCCGGTAGCGTCGGAGGATCGACGGGGGAGGGGTTGAGATGGGTTTCGCCGCGGCGACGCAATTGTCCCGCGGCGATGAACCGTGCCTGGGCGGGCCGGAACTGTCGGGTGCTTCCGACGCGGCCGACTACATCATCCAACGTTGCCTCACCGACGCCCCGCATGGCCGGGTAGGCCTGGAAATCGAGGCACACTGCTTCGACCCGGCCGATCCGCACCGGCGCCCCGGTTGGGCCGAGATCGGTGACGTCTTGCGTCACGTTCCGGAATTACCCGGAGGAAGTGCCGTCACCGTCGAACCGGGCGGCGCGGTGGAACTCTCCGGCCCGCCGTTGGACGGTGCCCTCGCCGCGATCGAGGCGATGACCGCCGATCAGGCGGTGCTGCGGTCCACGTTCGCCGACGCCGGGCTCGGTCTGGTGCAACTGGGCGCCGACCCGCTGCGGCCAACCGGGCGGGTCAACCCGGGCGAGCGTTACGCCGCCATGGAACAGTTCTTCGCCGCCAGTCACACCGGTTCGGCTGGAGCGGCGATGATGACGGCGACGGCGTCCGTCCAAGTCAATCTGGACGCCGGCGCCCGGGCGGGTTGGGCTGACCGGGTCCGGCTGGCCCACGCGCTGGGACCGACGATGGTCGCGATCGCCGCGAACTCGCCGCTGCTCAGCGGTGTCTTCTCCGGTTGGTGCTCCACTCGGCAGCGGGTGTGGAGCCGGCTGGATTCGGCCCGCTGCGGTCCGGTCCTGGGCCTTGACGGCACCGACCCCGCCACCGACTGGGCGCGCTACGCGCTCAAGGCGCCGGTCATGCTGGTGCACACACCCGAAGCGATTCCGGTCAGCAGGTACGTGCCGTTCGCCGACTGGGCCGACGGGCGGATTCGCCTCGGCGGGCGCCGCGCCGGCATCGAAGACCTCGACTACCACCTGACCACCCTGTTCCCGCCGGTGCGCCCGCGGGGCTGGCTGGAGATCCGTTACCTCGACAGCGTCGGCGACACGCTCTGGCCGGCGCTGGTCTTTATGCTGGCCACCCTGCTCGACGACCCCGCCGCCGCCAACAGTGCCGCCGAAGCCGTCGAACCCGTCGCAACTGCCTGGGATGTCGCCGCGCGAGTCGGCCTGGGCGACCCGCGGCTGCATGCGGCCGCCGGGCACTGCGTTCGCCTGGCGGCCGAGCGGGCGCCGGAGTCGCTGCGCGAGGGTATGCAACGGCTGGCCGCCATGGTCGAGCGCGGCCGCTGCCCGGCCGACGACGTCACCCAGCACGCGGCCGAGGCCGGCGTCCCGGCTCTGGTGACCCGGTTGGCCCGCGGACAGTCATGACCGCACGGGAGACCTTGGTCCGCGACCTGACGCGGGCGCGTGAGCGCACGCTGGCGCTCGTGGCCCTCGATGACACCGAGTTGCTGCGCCAGTACGACCCGCTGATGAGCCCGCTGGTGTGGGACCTGGCCCACATCGGCCAGCAGGAGGAGCTGTGGCTGCTGCGCGGTGGAGACCCCGCACGGCCTGGCATGCTGCCCGCGGATGTCGAGGGCCTCTACGACGCCTTCACCCACCCGCGTGTCAGTCGGGTCGACCTACCGCTGCTGGCGCCACAGCGGGCCCGGAAGTACTGCGCCACAGTGCGTTCCAAAGTTCTCGACAAGATCGGTGCGCTATCCGTTGAGAACGGGGACGGGTTCGTCTTCGCGATGGTGCTCAGCCACGAGCACCAGCACGACGAGACCATGCTGCAGGCGCTGAACCTGCGTGCCGGCGTGCCCGTCCTGAGCCCGGGCGGCGCAGTACCCACCGGCCGGCCCGATCTGGAGGGCACCTCGGTGCTGGTGCCCGGCGGCGAGTTCGTGCTCGGCGTCGACGCCGCCGACGAGCCCTCGTCGCTGGACAACGAGCGCCCCGCGCACCGTGTCGATGTGGCGGCGTTCCGGATCGGCCGGGTGCCGGTGACCAACCGGGAATGGCGGGCATTCATCGCCGACGGCGGCTATCGGCAACGGCAGTGGTGGAGCGAACGCGGTTGGCGCCACTGCGTAGAGGCCGGGCTGACGGCCCCGCAGTTCTGGTGTCCCGACCTGCGGTCTCGGGTACGGTTTGGTCACACCGAGGAGCTGCCAGACGACGAGCCGGTCCAGCATGTCAGTTACTTCGAGGCGCAGGCGTATGCCGCATGGGCGGGCGCTCGGCTGCCCACCGAGATCGAATGGGAGAAGGCCTGTGCCTGGGATCCGGCGACAGCGACGCGCCGGCGCTATCCCTGGGGCAGCGCCGAACCGTCGGCCGCACTGGCCAACCTCGGCGGCACGGCGCTGCGTCCGGCGCCGGTGGGGGCATATCCCGACGGGGCCTCGGCGTACGGAGCCCAACAACTGCTCGGCGATGTCTGGGAGTGGACCAGTTCGCCCCTGCAACCGTGGCCCGGCTTTCGCCCTATGATCTACCAGCGATATTCCGAACCGTTCTTCGGCGGCGACTACCGGGTTCTGCGTGGCGGATCGTGGGCGGTTGCGGGCGAGATCCTGCGGCCGAGCTTTCGCAACTGGGACCACCCCTATCGGCGGCAGATCTTCGCCGGTGTGCGACTGGCCTGGGACGCCTGATGTGCCGGCACCTGGGCTGGCTGGGACGGCCGCGAACACTGGCCGAGCTGGTCCTGCAACCGCCATACGGGCTGCTGGTGCAGTCCTATGCGCCGCGGCGGCAGAAGCACGGCTTACTCAACGCCGACGGTTGGGGCGCGGGCTTTTTCGACGGCACGACGCCGCGGCGGTGGCGCAGCGCGGCTCCGCTGTGGGGTGACGCCTCGTTCGCCTCAGTGGCCCCGGCGCTGGCCAGCCATTGCGTCGTGGCCGCGGTGCGTTCGGCCACCGTCGGCATGCCCATCGAAGCCAGTGCCGCCGCACCCTTCACCGACGGCACGTGGCTGCTGTCGCACAACGGCGTGGTCGACCGCACGGCGTTACCAGGCGTCACGGCGGCGGAATCGGTGTGTGACAGTGCACTGTTGGCCGCGGCGATATTCGAAAGCGGGGTGGAGTCGTTGGGTGCCGTGGTCGCCGAGGTGGGCGCGTCCGACCCGGCGGCCCGACTGAACATCCTGGTCGCCAACGGCACTCGAATGTTGGCCACGACCTGGGGGGACACCTTGTCGATGTTGCACAGTGCGGACGGCGTGGTGCTGGCCAGTGAGCCCTACGACGACGACCCCCGCTGGGTGGACATACCCGACCGGCATCTGATCGAGACTTCCGGCGGCGAGGTCCGCCTCACCGCGTTGGACACGGCCCCGTGACCGTCTCGATCGCCAACCATCTGGCTGCCGACGCGGCGCGCAGCGCGCTGCGGCAAGACGTCCGGCACGGCCTGGCGCAAGTCCCGAAGTCGCTGCCGCCCAAGTGGTTCTACGACGACGTGGGCAGCGAGCTGTTCGACAGGATCACCCGACTGCCCGAGTACTATCCCACCCGCGCCGAGGCGCAGATCCTGCGGACTCGTTCTGCGGAGGTCGCGGCCCTGTCCGGCGCGGACACCCTGGTGGAGCTGGGCAGCGGAACCTCGGAAAAAACCCGCATGCTGCTGGATGCGTTGCGCGACAACCGGACGCTGCAACGGTTCGTCCCGTTCGATGTGGACGCCGGCGTGCTGGAGAAGGCCGGGGAGGCGATCGCCCGGGACTATCCCGGGGTGCAGGTGCACGGCGTCTGCGGCGACTTCGAACATCATCTGGCGCAGATCCCCGACGGCGGCGTAAGGCTGTTCGTGTTCCTGGGTTCGACCATCGGCAATCTGACACCCGGACCGCGTGCTGACTTCCTGGCGGATCTGGCGGCCGTCATGCGCGACGGCGATGCCCTGCTGCTGGGCACGGACCTGGTCAAGGACACCGACAGGCTGGTGCGCGCCTATGACGATGCAGCCGGCGTCACCGCGGCGTTCAACCGCAACGTACTCGCGGTGGTGAACCGCGAACTGCATGCTGACTTCGATCTGGACGCCTTCGCCCATGTGGCGCGGTGGAACCACAGCGAACAGCGGATCGAGATGTGGCTGCGTGCCCGCCGCGCGCAGCACGTGGCCATCGGCGACTTGGACCTGGCTGTCGACTTCGCCGCGGCCGAGGAGATGCTGACCGAGGTGTCGTGCAAGTTTCACCCGGACCAGGTGGCCGCGGAGCTGGCCGCCGCGGGACTGCGGCGCCGGCGATGGTGGACCGACACCGCCGGTGATTTCGGCTTGTCACTGTCCATCAAATGAGTCTGGCCGCAACCTGGCGCGCGGCGCGCCCACCGGCCGCGGGACTGCACCTGGACAGCGCGGCCTGCTCGAGGCAGAGCTACGCAGCGCTGGACGCCGCCGCCCGCCACGCCCGTCACGAAGCCGAGGTCGGTGGCTACGTAGCTGCCGAGGCGGCCGCACCGGTGCTCGATGCCGGCCGGGCAGCTTTCGCGGCATTGACCGGCATCCCCGACGGTGCGGTGGTGTTCACCACCGGCTCGCGAAACGCGCTGGAGCTACTGCTGTCCCGCTGGCCGGGTACTCATCGCACGCTGGCCTGCCTGCCCGGCGAGTACGGGCCCAATTTGGCGGTGATGGCCGCCCAGGGTTTCACCCGGTGGATGCTGCCGGTGGACCGGGACGGCCGGCTGCAGCTCGACGAGGCGGCAGCAACACTGGGCGCCGACCCGCCCGATCTGGTCCACCTGACCCCGATCGGCAGTCACCGTGGGCTGGTTCAACCGCTGGCGGAGATGGTCGCGATGTGCCGCGGGCTCGGCATTCCCCTGGTGGTGGATGCCGCGCAGGCGCTGGGCCAGATCGACTGCGCGGTCGGTGCGGACGCCGTCTATTCGTCGTCACGCAAGTGGCTTGCCGGTCCGCGTGGTGTCGGAGCTCTGGCGGTTCGGTCCGATCTGGCCGAACTGGTGGCGCCCGGACCGGCGGTCGGTGATGCGAATGTGGCCGCACAGGTGGGGTTCTGCGTGGCGCTGGGGGAATACCTGACAGCCGGCCCGGCAGCGGTGCGCACCGCGCTGGCCGCAGCGGGCGCCCGCAGTCGCCGGGTGCTGGCTCAGCTGCCCGGCTGGCGGGTGGTCGAACCTGCCGACGAACCGAGCGCCATCACCACCCTGGCCCCGCTCGGCGGGGCCGACCCGGTGGCGGTGCGTGCCCGGCTGATCGCCGAGCACGGGATCGTCACCACGGCGGCCGGGGTCGAACGCGCACCAGGCGAACTCACCGCTCCCGTGCTGCGGATCTCACCGCACGTAGACGCCACCCAGGGGGATCTGGAGGTGTTCGCGGCGGCGTTGGCCGGCGGTGCGGGCGCGGGCTGAGCGCCGTACCTACGGTGCTAGTGGCCGAACAGGCCGCCGCCGCGACCGCCGAACAGGCCACCGCCTCCGCCGCCGAACAGCCCGCCGCCCGGCTTGCCGCCGCCGAAGATGCCGCCGGGCTTGCCGCCGCCGAAGATGCCGCCGGGCTTGCCGCCGCCGAAGATGCCGCCGGGCTTGCCGCCGCCGAAGATACCGCCCGGGTTGCCGCCGCCCAGCTTAGGCAGGGAGGGCGCGCCCGGCGCGGGAAGCGAGGGCAGCGACGGCGCCTGTGGTGCCGGAAGTGACGGCAGGGCCGGAAGCGCCGGGGAGTTGGGCACCGGGAGGCTGGGCAGCGCCGGCGGCTTGAACGCCGGAATGCTGGGTGCCGCTGGAATCGCCGGCGCGCTCGGCGCCGGGATCGCAGGCAGCCCAGGGAAGGTCGGCGCGCTGGGCGCCGGGATTGCAGGCAGCCCAGGGAAGGTCGGCGCGCTGGGTGCCGGAAGGGAAGGTAGGCCGACGGGCGGAGCCGAGTTCGGGGGCGCAATAGGCAGGTTCGGCAGCTGCAGCGGCGGGCTCGGGTTGGCCACCGGCGGGCTGGGCAGCTGGAACGGCGCCTCAGGCAGCTTGACCGGCACGTCGGGAACCGCGGCAGGTGGGTCGGGCAGCTTGACCGGCAACTCCGGCAACGTGATCGGGGCGTTCGGCACGTTGGCCGGCGGGTCGGGCAATCGGATCGGGGGGTTGGGTTTGATGACGGGCAGGTCGGGCTTGATCACCGGGGGGTTGGGTTTGACGACGGGTGGGTCGGGCAGTTCGATCGGCGGGTTGGGTTTGATGATCGGCGGAATGGGTTTGACGACTGGGGGGTTGGGTTTGACCACGGGTGGGTCGGGCAGTTCGATCGGCGGGTTGGGTTTGATGACCGGCGGAATGGGCATGACGACTGGCGGGTTGGGTTTGACCACCGGAGGATCGGGCAGCTCGATCGGGGGTTGCGGATTGACCTCCGGAGGATCGGGCTTCACCACCGGCGGGATTGGCGCCGCGGGCTTCTTCCCGGGCGACCCCCACAGGAATGACAATCCGGACAGGCCCGCAAGGACAGGCCGGTGCGGGGCCGGTCGTGGGAGCGGCGCCAGCAGGAACGGCAAGGGAGCTTGCACCGCCGGCGTCGGAAGCCCCACCGGCGGGCCGAACACGGGGGCCGGCACGGACTCCGGCCCGATCACTGCCTCGGCAGCAACCGCGATCGGTGCGGGCAGCCCCGGCAATGGGACGCTCGCGGGGACCGCCACCGGCAGGTCCGGCGGCGCCGGCACGTCCAGCGGCGCCGGGAGATCCACCGGCGGAAGCGGAATCGGGTTCGCCGGCGCCGGGCCCATCACCGGAGGTGCTCCCCCGAAGGGTTCGCTGGCCGGCACCTGAAGGTGCGGTGCCCGGTGCGGAATCGTCAACGCCCGGCCCAGTTCCGGCCGCAACGCAACCAGGTTCGGGGTGATGTCCAGCGTCATCGCCACCATCAGCGCCGATGCCGCCGCAAAGGTGGCCGACGCCAGCGCCGCACCGGCCACCAGCAGCGGGCGACGGGGCGGCTGCTCTGCGGGCGGCAGGATTTCGGTGACGGCTTCGGCCTCCTCGTCGGGCACAGCGCTGTAAGCCATGTCGTCGGCGGCGAAACCGGGAAAGTCGTAGTAGCTCAGGCCCAGAGCATCGGATGCGGGCTCTCGGGTGTAGGCCAGGGCCGCGGCTGAGGTAGGCGTGCCGGCACCGATCAGGCGTGCCGAGGCCAGCGCCGCGCCCCGAGCCAGGGCCGCGTGGGGCTGCTCGGGCTCGCACACCTCGTGGGGCACGGTCGCCTCCAGCCGCGGCCGCAATGCGGTCGAATCGCCCTCGGAGCAGATCAGGAACAGGCCGTCCGGGCACGTCGGCGCCGCGTTCAGGCGGTCGGCAGCGGTGTCGACCGCGGCGGTGGCGTCCCCGTCATCGAGATGCCGGCGGAAGATCCGGGTGACGGTGCCGTCGGTGCAGTCGATCATGGCGAGGGTGGCCGCTTCCGGTTCCACGGACAACAGGCCCATCCGGTCGCAGCCGACCGTCTGGCCCAGGTTGTGGGTCAGGCTCGCCGCCGCAAGCACCGGGGAGATCAACGCAACGTTCTCCATGCCGGCGAGGGCACCGCTGGAGAGCCGCGAACTCAGGGCGGCTGCGTCCAGTGCGTCAGTCGCGGTAACCCCGGTCGATACCAGGTGATGGCCGGCCGTCTCGGCGGTGTCGCGGGCCCGCAGGATCGCCGCGATCAAGGCGTCGACGGCGGCGAACCGTGCGGAGTTCTCGGAGGGAACGTCGATGCTGAGCTCCTGCAGCGTGACGCCGTCCCCGCGCTCGCCGCAGACCAGGACGGTGTGGATGGTGGTGGGTTCGCTCGACGCAAGTGCCACACCAAGGACGACGTCCATTGATCCTCCGGATTCAGTTCTGACCTGCACGCGGGGGGTTCGCGGGCGGGCTGTTCAGCGAACTCATCGGCGGCGTTGCGACACCGTTTGTTCACCAACATGACATCTACTCGCGATATCTCGAAATATGCGTCTAGGTGAATGAATAGCGACTGATGGCTTCGTGAAGAAAGCCTAATTTTGTGCGCTGGTGGGCACGGCCGCCGCGATCCTGGCTCGTACCGCCACTCGAGCGGACAACCTGGGCCATGATGGACGCGGCACCGACCAGCACCGGTAGGGACAGGGACAGGAGTCAGACTTGGCCGATTTCGTCGCGTCGATCGACCAGGGCACCACCAGCACCCGCTGCATCATCTTCGACCACGACGGTGCCGAGGTGGGCCGTCACCAGCTTGAGCATGAGCAGATTCTGCCGCGTGCGGGCTGGGTGGAGCACGATCCGTTCGAACTGTGGAACCACACCGCGGCGGTGCTCGTCTCGGCACTCAACACCACCAAGCTCCACCCGTCGGATCTGGCGGCCCTGGGCATCGCCAACCAGCGCGAAACGACGGTGGTCTGGAACAAAAAGACCGGCCAGCCTTACCACAATGCGATCGTCTGGCAGGACACTCGCACCGACGGCATCGCGGCGGCACTCGAGCGCGACGGCCACGGCGAGTTGATCCGGCGCAAGGCGGGCCTGCCGCCGGCTACCTATTTCTCCGCGGGCAAGCTGCAGTGGATTCTGGACAACGTCGAGGGGGTGCGCGCCGATGCCGAACGCGGAGACGCGCTGTTCGGCACCTGCGACAGCTGGGTGCTGTGGAACCTGACGGGGGGGCCGCGCGGAGGCGTGCACCAGACCGACGTCACCAACGCCAGCCGCACCATGCTGATGAACCTCGAAACGCTGGACTGGGACGACGAGCTGCTGGCGTTGTTCTCCATCCCGCGGTCGATGCTGCCGCGCGTCACGGCGTCATCGACGCGACGCCGGCATCCTGTCACCTCCAGCACCGGACCGATACGTGGCGAAGTACCGATCGCCGGGATTCTCGGCGACCAGCAGAGCGCCATGGTCGGTCAGGTGTGCCTGTCGGCGGGCGAGGCGAAGAACACCTACGGGACCGGAAACTTCTTGCTGCTCAACACCGGTGAGCAGATCGTCCGCTCCGACAACGGCTTGCTGACCACGGTCTGCTACCAGTTCGGCGACGCCAAGCCCGTTTACGCGCTAGAGGGGTCGATCGCTGTCACCGGCTCCGCGGTGCAATGGCTGCGCGACCAGTTGGGCATCATCAGCGGCGCCACGCAGGTCGAGACACTGGCGCGCCAGGTGGCCGATAACGGAGGAATGTACTTCGTGCCGGCGTTCTCCGGGCTGTTCGCGCCGTACTGGCGGTCCGATGCGCGCGGCGCGATCGTCGGGCTGTCCCGGTTCAACACCAACGCGCACCTTGCCCGCGCCACGCTGGAGGCCATCTGCTACCAGAGCCGGGACGTGGCTGAGGCGATGGAAGCCGATTCCGGTGTGCACCTTGGCGTTTTGAAGGTCGACGGCGGTATCACCGCCAATGACCTGTGTATGCAGATTCAGGCTGATGTTCTTGGCGTCGACGTGGTCAAGCCGGTGGTGCCAGAAACCACCGCACTGGGTGCGGCCTACGCCGCCGGACTCGGCGTCGGGTTCTGGAAGGGGCCTGAGGACCTTCGTGCCAATTGGCGCGAAGGCAAGCGCTGGACGCCGAACTGGTCGGACGAGCAGCGCGCCGAGGGTTATGCCGGATGGCGAAAGGCTGTGCAGCGCACGCTGGATTGGGTCGAGCTTCCCTGAATGGCCGCACGCAAGCGGTGGGTGCCCGCCGCACTGGTTGCGCTGGTCGTGGTGGTGGCGGTTGGCTGGGCGTGGTGCCAGCGCGAGGGGATGGCAGGGGGCTGGCAGCCACCGGGCCCCGGGTCCCCGGGGGTTTCGCCTGCGCCGAACGTGACACCCGACCCGGGCTACGACGACGCTCGTCGGATGCTTCAAACGCTCCCGGTCAAGGCATGGGATCGGCAGCAAGACTTCAAGCGCTACCGGTTCGGTGAGCGGTGGAGCGACGATGTCGACGTCGAGTTCGGCCACAACGGCTGTAACACCCGCGACGATATCTTGCGCCGCGATCTGGCTCGGATCGAACTGCGGCGGGGCACCTGCCTGGTGCAGAGCGGCATCCTGCATGACCCGTACTCCGGGGAGACCATCGCATTCGTCCGTGGTCCCGAGACATCCCAGACCGTGCAGGTCGACCATCTGGTGTCGTTGGCCGACGCTTGGTACAAAGGGGCGCGGTCCTGGGACGACCGGCGCCGCCGCGATTTCGCCAACGACCCGCAAAACCTGCTCGCCGTCAGCGCACAGTCGAACTTCGATAAGGCGTTCCGCGACGCGGCCGGCTGGCTGCCGACGAACACCGCGTTCCGATGCGAATTCGTGGCGCGCCAGGTCGCGGTCAAAACGGTTTACCGACTGTGGGTTTCCTCCAACGAAAAGACCGCGATGGAACAGGTCCTGCATCGCTGTTGACCATCGACCGGTCGCACTGACGGATCGCGGCAATCGCCGTCAGTTCGGGGGGAAGAATCCGCCGACGTTCGGTGGCGGCCAGGGCGCCGGCGGGCCCGGAACATACGGGCCGGACGGCACGGCCTGCAGCCGCGTCATCTCGCGTCGGTGCCGCTCGGCCAACACCGCGGCCAGCACCAGCTCCGGCGGGGCGTCCGGTGGCGGCGGCGGAGAGATGTGCGCGAGCACCTCCCCGGAGATCCGGTAGGCCATCATCTGCCGGGTGTGCGGGTCCAGCTGTGCGGCGCGACCCAGGAACTGCCTTGCCAGCTCCGCGGATTCGGCACGAAGTCCGGACAACTGCAGGGTCGAGGCCCACCAGGCCAGCCCGGGCGGCATGACCGGCGGCGGCGCCGAAGCCGGAGCGCGTTCGCTGACGACCACCGTACCGGCGAAGATGTCGCCCAGGCGCTTTCCGCGTGGCGACAGCAGGCTGCAGATCACCGCGGGACTGCCGGTGAGGGCCCAGATTTCGATGACCGCAGCCAGCGCTCGTACGAGTGCCTGCCGAAAGCGTTCCGGGCTGCCGTCATCGGAAACCACCCGCAGTCCCATCGCCATCTTGCCCAGCGAGCGCCCCCGGGTGACCGCCTCCATCGTGACCGGGTAACCGACCAGGAGCAAGACGGCGAAGATGATCATGATGGCAGTGGTCAGCGCGTCGTCGAACCGGCCAAGGGTGCTGGCCCACAGGACGATCGCGCAGATGTACCCCACCAGGACGACACCGATGTCGATCAGCGCGCTGACCGCGCGTACCGGCAGCTGCGCAATCGCGATGTCGAGGACGACGGCGTCGCCGGTCACCAGCTCAGGGCTGCGATACGACATGGCTCTGACGCTACTCGCGAACCGGTGCCATCGGCGTGCTCGCCGCTAGGCTCGGCGATGTGGATGTCGATGCCTTCGTGCTGACCCATCGACCGACCTGGGAGCGGCTGGAAACGCTGGTCAGGCGTCGGCGGCGGCTCACCGGTGCCGAGGTGGACGAACTGGTCGACCTCTACCAACGGGTGTCGACCCACCTGTCGATGGTGCGGGCATCGTCGCCGGATGCGGCGCTCATCGGCCGGCTCTCCAGCCTGGTGGCGCGGTCGCGGGGCGCGGTCACCGGTGCCCACGCCCCCCTGGCTTCGGAATTGGCCCGTTTCGTCACGGTCTCGTTTCCGGTGGTGGCCTACCGGGCGTGGCGATGGTGGCTGGCAACCGCGGTGGCGTTTTTCACGGTCTCGGCGCTCATAGCCTGCTGGGTGGCCGGCAATCCCGATGTCCAGGCGGTGATCGGTACCCCCGCGGAGATCGATCGGTTGGTCAGCCACGATTTCGCCGCCTACTACAGCGATCACCCGGCGGCGTCGTTTGCCCTGCAGGTCTGGGTGAACAACGCCTGGGTGGCTGCACGTGCCATCGCCTTCTCGGTTCTGCTGGGCCTGCCGATCCCGGTGATGCTGTTCGCCAACGCCGCCAACGTCGGGGTTGCTCTGGGGCTGATGTTCCACGCGGGCCGCGGCGGTTTCATGCTGGGTCTGCTCGCACCGCATGGGCTGTTGGAGCTGACCGCGGTGTTCCTCGCCGGGGCGGTGGGGATGCGCCTGGGCTGGACGGTGATCGCCCCGGGCGATCGGCCCCGAGGCCAGGTGCTTGCCGAACAGGGCCGGGCGGTGGTGGCGGTCGCCGCCGGCTTGGTGGTGGTTTTCGCCGTGGCCGGGTTCCTCGAGGCCGTGGTGACACCGTCGCCCCTGCCGACGTGGATGCGGATCGGCATCGGTGCGCTGGTAGAAGCGGTGTTCCTGGCTTACGTGGTGGTGTTCGGGCGCAAAGCGGTGGCCGCCGGCGAGTCGGGCGACATCGCCGACGCGCCCGATATCGTCCCCACCCGCTGAGGTGGACGGCGGTGCCCCGCTAAAGCCTGCCGGCGGCTTTGAGTGCCAGATAGGCGTCGGCCAGCGCGGGTGCCAGCTCATCGGGCGGGGCATCGATGACGTGCACACCGCCGCGCCGCAACCGCGACGCCACGGCATGGCGGTCGTTGCGGGCGCGTTCGGCGGCGCCCGCGTCGTAGACGGCGGCCGCGTCGCCGCGTCCGTGAGCCAACCGTTCCACGCGCGGATCGGCGACCGCGGCAAGGATCACCTGGTGTGCGACCGTCAGTGTCGGCAACACCGGCAGCAGGCCCTCCTCCAGGGCGGAGGCGTTGAGATCGGTCAACAACACCACCAGGTTCTGGCGACGTGCCCTCCGGGCCAGGGTGGCCACCATCGCCGCGGCGTCGGATTCGACCAATGCCGGCTGCAGCGGCGCCATCGCATCCACCAACTGGGCGAACAACCGGGTCCGGGACGCCCCGAACACCCCGGCCCGCGTCACCTGATCGTGGGCGAGCAGATCGACGTGGTCACCGGCACGCAATGCCAACGCGGCCAGCAGGAGTGCGGCATCCATCGACCAATCCAGCCGCGGCCAGCCCGCCGGGTCGCGCGCGGTCGGGTCCACTCCGATCCGGCCGGCGGATGTCCGGCCGGTGTCGAGGACGATCACGACGCGGCGGTCCCGCTCGGGTCGCCAGGTGCGCACCACCACATCACATCGCCGCGCGGTCGCGCGCCAGTCGATGGAGCGGACGTCGTCTCCGGCGACGTATTCGCGCAGCGAGTCGAACTCGCTGCCCTGACCGCGCACCAGCGCCGGCAGATTTCCGTCGACCTCCCGCAGTCGGGCCAGCCGTGCCGGCAGATGCCGGCGGGACAGAAACGGCGGGAGCACCCGCACCTGCCCGGGTACGTGTCGGGAACGCTGCCGCCCCGCCAGGCCCAGCGGACCCAAAGATCGCACAGTGACTCGGGCGGCGTGCTGGTCACCGCGGCGGATCGGCCGCAACTCGGTGACCAACTGACATTGCTGACCGGTCGCCAGCACAAGGGGCTGCGAGCGTGGGGTGGCACAGGCGCTGGGCGGCCACGCATCCCGGATCTGCCCGTGGAATCGGCGGCCGCCGTTGACAATCCACAACGAGGTGGTCATTGTCTGGCCGAGCCGGACCGCGCCCTGCATGGACCGCTCGATGCGCAGCGCCGCGGGATCTGTCGTCAACGCGATATCGAGCGCCACGGCCGCTGTGAGACCGCACAGCAGCAGCACGAAAGCCACCGTGGGCCACGGGGCCAACGCGACCGGCACTGCGCCCAGCAGTGCGATCAACGCAGCGCGGCCAGTCAGAATCACCAGCGCGGCACCGGAACCGAGGCCAAGATGGCGTCGAGAACGCCGTCGGCGGTGGCGCCTTCGAGTTCGGCCTCGGGGCGCAGCATCACCCGGTGACGAAGCGTCGAGCGGGCCATCGCCTTGACGTCGTCAGGAGTCACGTAGTTGCGTCCCGACAGCCACGCCCATGATCGCGAGGTGGCCAGCAACGCGGTCGCACCGCGGGGCGAGACCCCGAGCTGCAGCGCAGGTGAATGCCGGGTCGCGGTGACCACGTCGACGATGTAGCCCAGCACCTGGTCGGCCACCAGCACCTGGCGCACCGCGGCGCGGCCGGCAGCCAGGTCCCCGGCTCCGGCCACCTGCGTCACGGCGGACAGGTCGTGAGGGTCGAAGCCCTGCGCATGCCGAGACAAGATGTCGATCTCGGCCTCGCGCGCCGGCAGCGGCACCGCCAACTTGAGCAGGAACCGGTCGAGCTGGGCCTCCGGCAGCCGGTAGGTGCCCTCGTACTCGATGGGGTTCGCAGTGGCGGCGACGATAAACGGGTCGGGCAGCGGTTTGGTCGAGCCGTCCACACTGACCTGGCCTTCCTCCATCGCCTCCAGCAGCGCCGCCTGGGTCTTGGGCGGGGTGCGATTGATCTCATCGGCCAGCAGCAGATTGGTGAAGACCGGGCCGGGACGGAACGCGAACTCGGCGGTGTGGGTGTCATAGACCAGCGATCCGGTGATGTCCCCGGGCATCAGGTCCGGAGTGAACTGGACCCGCTTGAAGTCGAGCTGCAACGCCGCGCTCAGGGTGCGGACCAGCAGCGTCTTCGCCACACCGGGCACACCTTCGAGCAGCACATGGCCGCGACACAGCAGGGCGATCACCAGGCCGCTGACCACGGCGTCCTGGCCGACCACCACCTTGGCGACTTCGCTGCGCAACGCGGCCAGCGCTTCACGGGCCGCGGCAGCCGCGGGATTGTCTGCAGGAGTGTGAGTCACGAGTAGGTGACCTGCCTTTCGATGTCATCGAGTGCATTGGCCAGGGCGACGAGGGCGTCGTCGGAGTCCGGGGGAGGGCCGAACAGTAAGTGCCACAACCAGTCCGGGTGGGCTCCCACGCGCGGCGCCATTGCGGCGACCACCGCGGACGGTGCGGGCGCCGGCCCCAATCCCAGCAGCGGTGTCAGCCGGCGCAGGGTCGCGGCGCGCAGGGCGGCGGCGGCTCGGTCGCGAGCCCGGTGCGCGCGGTAGAGCCGGCCAAGGCCCTCGACGGTCTCGGATGCGCGCACGACGACGGGCAGCTGTTCGGCGACCAGCGGACCGAGGCGGCGGCCCTTCCACAGCGCGGCCAGTGCCAGGGCGACGCACAGTTGCCACACCAGCCATCGGACGTTCGACGGGATCAGATCGGCGAGTTCGGTCTGGCCCGAACGGGCTCCCTGAACATGCTGGGGCGCAAACCAAACCAGGCGGTCGGTGGTACCGGCCAGATTCATCGCCAGCGCCGCGTTGCCATCCCGAGCCAGGTCGGCATTGGTCATGAAGGACTCGCTGCCGATCACGGTGATGGTCCGCTCGCCCTGGCGGTAGCGCACCAGCGCCCCGTCGTAGCAGCTGTCCGCCGGCTGACCCGGGAGGGCGATGTAGGTCTGCGTGGTCCGCAGGTCGACCGGCCCCGCCCGTTGGGCCTCGCGCAGGCCGCAATCCGGCTGGTGGGTGAACGCCCGAGCGGGACCTGACCGAATGCCGGGCGCCAGGATGCGGCGGGCCGGGGTGTCCGGTGCCATCAGCAGCAGGTCGCCCGGCAGCCTGGCCAACCGGTTCAGCAGCTCGTCATCGGCGATGCGCGGCGTCCGGGCCACCAGCACCAGCCCGTGGGGACGGGCCTGGTGGACGACGTCATCGACGGTGCCCGCGGTTATCACCTCGACGCCGCGGTGACGCAGCAGGGCGACCACCGCGTGCGCGCCGTCCGGGCCGGTGGCGTTCGGATCCATCCGGCCGCCGGGCCGCTGCGCGGTCAGGTAGGCGCCCACCGCCGCGACCACGACGATCACCGCCAGGGCCAATGCCGCCCACATCCATGTTCGCCGCACGGTCGTCACCCGTACTGCCGGACCCGGGTCACGGACTGTAGCCGATCGTCGAGGTCCGCCACGATCCGATACCCCTGCGCGGTGGCGGGCAGTTCGCCGTAGCTGACATCGTTGAACGTCTCGGCGGCCCGCATCAGTTCACCGGCCAGGCCGGGTAGCGCCGCGCCGGCGTCGCGGGCCAGTTCGGTAGCGGTCCGGCCGGGGGCAGGGCGAATGAGCCCGGCCTCTTCGAGTTCGCGGGCCACCGCTCGCAGTCGGTGCCGGATCGCCGCGCCCCAGTCACCGGCGGTGGCATGCAGTTGTGCGGTGGCGCGATGTTCGGCGGCGCTGTGTTGCGTCGGGCCGTACAGCGCGGCGTCGCGGTGGCCGTCGCGCAGCATCCGCCGACTGACGTGGATGGCAGCGGCCACGGCCGCCGCGAGGAGTATCAGCAACAGGCTGATGGTGAACCAGCCGCCGGGCAACTCCGCTCCTTTGACCACCAGGCGCCGGAACAGAGTCTCGATGAAGTCAAGGAGCTGATCCTTGGGTGACGGCCGTGGGTACATCGGTTTTGCCAGTTCACGTTCGGCCGCCTCGCGGGCGGTCTCCCGGTCGACGTCGACGATGGGCACCCGGGGTTCCTCAGCCAGGCGGCCGGGTCAGCCACAGGTTGTCGGTCCATCCACCGACGTATCCGCTGGCTACGCCGGTTCGCAGCACCAAGTCGAACGCCTCGCCCCGGATACGGCGGTCGGCGTACAGCAGGACCGAAACGCCGGCGGTGAACGGCAGCACGATGATCTGACCGATCGTCGCGCCGATCCGGGTGAACAGGCTCAACTGCGCACCGCCGGCCAGGGCGTCCGCGCCGTCGCTGGCCACCATCCCGACGATGTTGAACGGAAACCCGACCGCGCTGCTGACCAGGGCGGTGATCAGGGCGGTGAGCGCCAGGATGCCCAGCACCCGCCAGAAGTTGTTGCGCGCCAAGAAGAACGAGCGCCGCATCGCCTCGAATATCGGCTGCCGCTCCAGCACGATCACGGTCGGGGCGAAGACCAGCACCACGTAGCCGTAACCGAGTGCCGCGATCAAAGCGAGCGCCATGGGCAGGCCGATCAGCACCGCGGCGCCGGTCCCGCCCACGCGGGCGGCAAACGCGATGGTCACCGCGACAAAGCCGCACAGCAGCACCACGGCCAAACCGACAAGGGCGGTCAATCCGATCAGCGGGCCGAAGCGGCCCCGCACGGTGTCCCAGGCTTCGGTGATGGTGGTGGGCGAGCCGAATACCGCGCGCCCGACCACGACCGTCAGCATTCCGGTCAGCACGATGGTGCCCAGCGCGGTCACGATGCCGGCGCCGGCGTAACCGGTCAGCCACGCCAGCACATCAGCGCCGGAGAGTTCCGCAGACGATCGACCCGAACCCGAGGCGCCGATCGAAGTCAGCAGGCCGTACATGGCGATCCCGCTGATGATCTGGGTGGCCACCACAACGACGGTGGTGAGACCGAGCACGGTCTTGGGATTGGCCCGAATGTAGCCGACGGCGCCGTTGTAGATGTCGGTCAGGCTCAGCGGGCGCAGGGGAATGATGCCCGGTTTGAGTTCGGGCTGCGGGTATCCCGGATTGGGCCCGTAGCCCGAGGGACCGTAGCCCGGCGCGCTCGGCGGGGGACCATAGCCGGGTGGGGGGCCCGGTGGCGGCCCCCAGCCCGGCGGCGGGCCGGGTGGGGGACCCCAGCCCGGCGGCGGGCCGGGTGGGGGACCGTAGCCCGGCGGCGGGCCGGGCGGGGGACCCCAGCCCGGCGGCGGGCCGGGCGGAGGACCATAGCCCGGCGGCACAGGCGGGGGGCCATAGCCCGTAGGCGTGGCGTAGCCCGGAAGCGGGGGGCCATATCCGGGCGGCGGGCCGTAGCCGGGCGGCGGAAAGCCAGGCTGGGGATAGCCGGGCGGCGGCGTATTCACCATGTGGCTGAGCGTAGCGTTATACGGCATGGCGGAACTCAAATCCCAGTTGCGGGCGGATCTGACGACGGCGATGAAGTCGCAGGACAAGCTGCGCACGGCGACCCTGCGAATGCTGCTGTCGGCGATCCAGGCCGAAGAGGTCTCCGGCAAGCAGGCCCGGGAACTCACGGACGCAGAGGTTTTGAAGGTACTGGCCCGAGAAGCCCGCAAGCGTGCGGAGTCCGCAGCGATCTACACCCAGAACGGCCGGGGCGAACTGGCCGCCCAGGAACACGCCGAGGCCCGGATCATCGACGAGTACCTGCCTGCGCCGCTCACCGACGCCGAATTGGCCGACGTCGTCGACACCGCTCTGGCCCAGGTGGCCGAGGAGATCGGGGAGCGGCCGCACGCCAAGCACATGGGCCAGGTGATGAAGGCCGCCACCGTGATCGCCGCGGGCAAGGCAGACGGCTCTCGGCTCTCGGCCGCGGTCCGGGAACGGCTCTAGGAACCGGTCTTCGGCAACTGCCGGCTCAGCAGAGCATCGATGAACGCATCGGGATCGGTGACGCTGACGTAGAGGCGGCGAACCGGCCTGTTGAACAGCCCGGCCGTGGGCGCCTTCGTCGGCTTGACGGGCTGGCCCAACAGGATCTCGACCAGGCCGTCACGTGAACCGTTGACCAGCCAGCCGTTGCACGCCTGATGGACGCCCCAGCCCCACATGCGTTCCGGCGCCGGACGGGCGGAAACGATGTTGCTCAGCGCGATGTCCATGGCGAAGGCCCAGCCGCTGCGGACCTGCAGAAGCCCGTCGACCACCCGGATGCTCGCCCGGCGAGGACCCAGGCCGAGCACGGTCGCCAGCGGGCGATACCACCGGTCGTAGCGCATCGCGAAGTCCACGATCGACATTGTCTACGGCCGATACGGTTGGTGGACCGCTTTGGCGAATTGGCGGGTCAAGGCAGCCCACAACGGAAAAAAGGCCCCGACCGGATTGACCGGTCAGAGCCCTCTACCTACAACCTGAGTCGGGGTGGCGGGATTCGAACCCACGACCTCTTCGTCCCGAACGAAGCACGCTACCAAGCTGCGCCACACCCCGTGTGAAGCCACGACAGCGTATCGCACCGGGCCGCTGCTCACCCAAACGGCTGGTGAGAGCCACGACTGGGCGCGGCTGCACCGCGGTCGCCGGATACCGCGCACACCCCCCACGGGCGAGGCCTGGGTCACCGACGCCGCAGCACCATGAAACGCCCCACAATCCGGCGTGGGGGGCTGAAAACGCGGGCCGACCTAGGCAGACTGAGTAACCAGGTTTTCGCGCAAAGGGAGTCAAATCATGACGCTGTTAGGCGGAGCGGTGTACGCCGGATTCTTCGCTCTGGCCGCGCTGTGGCTCGCGGTGACCAACCCCGACGCCGCTGAGCAGCGGGTTCAGGCGAAGGCGAACAGGCCGGATCGCTCGAACTCGGCCAACACCGCCGCGGGGCCGGTCGGATCGACCCCCTGCTGCGCCAGCCAGTCGTCGTCGTAATAGGTGTCGGCGTAGCGATCACCGTTGTCGGCCAGCACTGTGACCACCGATCCGCTGCGGCCGGTGGCAACCATCTCGGCCAGCAGCGCGAACGCCCCCCAGACATTGGTCCCGGTCGAAGGGCCCACCCGGCGGCCCAAGACGGCGCTGACGTGCCGCGCGGTGGCCACCGAGGCGGCGTCGGGCACCTGGATCATCCGATCCACGACCTCGGGCAGAAACGACGGTTCCACGCGCGGCCGGCCGATGCCCTCGATGCGCGACGACTCCTCGACCACCAGGTCATACCGGCGCTGCGTGTAGGCGGGGTAGAAGGCCGAATTCTCCGGGTCCACCACACACAACCGGCTCGCGTGCCGCCGGTAGCGGAGGTAGCGGCCGATCGTCGCACTGGTTCCGCCGGTACCGGCTCCGACCACGATCCACTCCGGGACGGGGTGGGTTTCGTCCCGCATCTGGTCGAATATCGACTCGGCGATGTTGTTGTTGCCGCGCCAGTCGGTGGCCCGCTCGGCGTTGGTGAACTGATCCAGGTAGTGCCCACCGGTGTCGGCGGCGATGCGCGCCGCTTCGGCGTACACATCGGCCGAATGCGCCACGAAATGACAGCGGCCGCCCTGCGCCTCGATCAGGGCCACTTTCGACGCGCTGGTGGCGGCCGGCATCACCGCGACGAACGGCAGGCCCAGCAGGGCCGCGAAATAGGCCTCGGACACCGCCGTGGAGCCCGACGACGCCTCGACCACCGTGGTGCCCTCTGCGATCCAGCCGTTGCACAGCCCGTAGAGAAACAGCGAGCGGGCCAGCCGGTGCTTGAGGCTGCCGGTGATGTGGGTGGACTCGTCTTTGAGGTAGAGCGCCACCTGGGGACCCGAGCCGTCGTCCGCCCATGCCGGCAACGGGTAACGCAGCAGGTGCGTGTCGGCGCTGCGCCGCGCGTCGGCCTCGATCAGGCGGATCGCATTGTCGGCCCAGCGGCGGGGATGCTGGTGGTCGGCAAACCGTTCGGTCAACGCGCCGAGACGGAAGGCTGGGTCGAACCGCGGGTGAGCCGGGAGTCGTCACCGCCGGTCGGTGCCGCCACCAGGGTCAACAGGCTGGCCTCGGGGCGGCAGGCGAACCGCACCGGCGCGAACGGCGAGGTGCCGATCCCCGCCGAGACGTGCAGTCGCATCTGGGCGCCCCATTGCGACGGGCCCTTGACCCGTGAGCGGTCCAGCCCGCAGTTGGTCACCAGGGCGCCGTAGAACGGCACGCACAGCTGACCGCCGTGGGTGTGGCCGGCCATCACCAGCTGATAGCCGTCGGCGGCGAAGCGGTCGAGCACGCGTGGCTCCGGCGAATGGGTGAGACCGAGGCGCAGGTCGGCGGTCAGGTCGGCCGGCCCGGCGATGGTGTCGTAGCGGTCCCGCTCGATGTGCGGGTCGTCGACGCCGGCCGCCGCGATGCGATGCCCGGCCACGTCGAACTCGCGGCGGTTGTGGGTCAGGTCCAGCCAGCCGCGCTCGGTGAACGCCGCTCGTAGGTCCTGCCAGGGCAGCGGGACGCCGTGGATCCGATGCGTCGGCTTGGTCAGGTACTTCGCCGGATTCTTCAGCCGTGGCCCGAAGTAGTCGTTGCTGCCGAACACGAACACGCCCGGCACCGACAGCAGATCACCCAGGGCCTGCACCACCGCCGGCACCGCCTTGGGGTGCGCCAGGTTGTCGCCGGTGTTGACCACCAGGTCGGGTTCCAGGCGCACCAGTTCCCGCAGCCAGGCCTGCTTGCGGCGCTGGCCGGGACGCATGTGGATGTCGCTGATGTGCAGCACCCGCAGCGGAGACGATCCGGGGGCCAGCACCGGCATCGTCGCCTCGCGCACCACGAATGCGTTGCGCTCGATGGCCGCGCCGTAACCGATGGCCAGTGCCGCCGGCCCCAACGCCGCCGAGGCGGCGAGAACGGACCGGGTCAGGGCGGGTGAAGGGACCATGAGATTCAGACTACTGCCCGGACTTCGGTACCGCGGCTACGGCGGCGGCGGAGGCGCCGGGGGGGGCAGCAGCGGAATGGTGATCGGCGGCAGCCCCGGAATCTCCACGACCGTCGAACCCACCGGCGGCGGCATGCCCTCCGGCGGCGGCGGTGGTGGTGGCGGGATACCGTTGCTGACCTCGATGGTCACGATCGACCCGGGAATGGTCTGCCCGCTGGGCGATGTTCCCACCACCGCGCCCGATCGGGCGCTGCTGTTGACCCAGTTCGGCTGGTCGGCGACCTGGAAGCCGGAGTCCTTGATGCGCTGGCGCGCGGCGTCGACCTCCAGGCCGACCACGCTGGGCACCCGGGAGTTGGGGCCGCCGTCCACGTAGCGCGGATCGGTCGGCGGCATGATGACGTCGCCGAAGTCCGTTGCGATCGGTTTCATCGCCGCGAACCAGGTCCGGGCCGGCTCGTTACCGCCGAAGAGGTCGCCGTCCCCGCAGTGCCGCAGCGGGAACGAGCACAGGTCGGACGGCGAACTGGAGTCGTCGAAGACGTAGTTGGCGGCCGCGTAGCGGTTGGTGAAGCCCAGAAAACCCGACGAGCGGTGCGCCTCGGTGGTGCCCGTCTTGCCTGCCATGGGCAGATCCCAGCCGACCGAACCGGCTGCCGGCGCCGCGGTGCCGCCGCCCTGGATGTCCTTGCCCAACGCGTTGGCCAGGGTGTTCGCCAGTCCTTCGGGCACCACGCGTTCGCAGGTCTCGGTGGTGACGGCTACCTCGTTGCCGTTGCGGTCGAAGACCTTGTCGATCGGGTTCGGCGGGCACCAGACCCCACCGGAGGCCAACGTGGCGGCGACGTTGGACAGCTCCAGCGCGTTGACCTCGATCGGGCCCAGGGTGAACGAGCCCAGGTTCTGGCGTTTGACGAAATCGGCCAGGCTCTCGTTACTGTCCGGGTCGTAGTCGCGGGCGGTGCCCGGATCGGCGTAGGAACGCAGGCCCAGTTTGATCGCCATGTCCACGGTGCGGCCCACCCCCACCTGGGAGATGAGTTTGGCGAACGCGGTGTTCGGCGAGGTCGCCAGCGCGGTCGAGACATTCATCGGTGACCGGTAGGGGGCGACGTTGACCACGCACCAGGTCTCCTTGGGACAGCCCTTGGCGCCGCCGCTGCCCATGCCCTTGGTCTGGAACCTGCCGGGGACTTCGAGATCGGCGTTGATACCCATGCCCATCTCCAGTGCCGCCGCCACGGTGAACGTCTTGAAGATCGAACCGGCGCCGTCGCCGACCAGGGAGAACGGTTGCGGCCGCATGGTTTCGCCCACGTCGGCGTTGAGCCCGTAGGTGCGGTTGCTGGCCATCGCCAGCACCGGGTGGGCGTCGGTGCCCGGTTTGATCACGCTCATCACGCTGGCGACGCCCTGCACGTTGGGGTTGGCGAAGCTGTCGATGGCCTCTTTGACCGGCGCCTGCACGTCGGGGTCCAGCGTGGTGCGGATGACATAGCCGCCGCGGGCCACCTGTTCCTTGCTGATTCCGGCCCTGGTCAGATACTCCTGCACGTAGTCGCAGAAGAAGGCCCGGTCTCCGGCCGCGATGCAGCCCCGCGGCAGCTCGTTGGGCTGCGGCAGGATGCCCAGCGGCTCCTGCTTGGCCGCCCGCAGCGCGTCCGCCTCGGCGGGCAGGTTCTCGATCATGGTGTCCAGCACCAGATTCCGTCGCGCCAGCGCGCCCTCGGGATTGGTGTAGGGGTTGAGTGTGCTGGTGGACTGCACCATGCCGGCCAGCAGCGCGGCCTGCTGCCAGTTCAGGTCAGCGGCATCGACACCGAAGTACGTCTGGGCGGCGTCTTGGACGCCGAAGGAGTTGTTGCCGAACGAGACCAGGTTCAGGTACCGGGTCAGGATCTGCGGCTTGGTGAAGGTCCGGTCCAAGGTGAGCGCCATCCGGATCTCCCGGAGCTTGCGCGCGGGGGTGGTCTCGATGGCGGCGCGCTTTTCGGCATCGGTCTGGGCCAGCACCAGCAGTTGGTAGTTCTTGATGTACTGCTGCTCGAGGGTGGAGCCGCCGCGGGTGTCGATGTCCCCGGACGCGTAGCCGGCCAACCCGGTCAGCGTGCCCTTCCAGTCCACCCCGCTGTGCTCGGCGAACCGCTTGTCCTCGATGGACACGATCGCCAGCTTCATGGTGTCGGCGATCTTGTCGCTGGTCACCTCGAACCGGCGCTGCGAGTACAACCAGGCGATCGTGTTGCCCTTGGCGTCCACCATGGTCGACACCGCGGGGACATCGCCGCTGACCAGTTGGGCCGACCCGTTGGCCACCACGTCCGAGGCGCGGTTGGACATCAGGCCGATCCCGCCGGCAACGGGAAACAGCAGCGCCGCGAGCAGGACGGCGGCGAGCAGACAACACCCGGCCAGTTTGAGCACCGTAGGACCGGTCGGGGGACGCTCCGACATGGCTAACACACTAGCGGTGCTCGCAAGCGCGGCGAAGTCGGGAGAAGCGGGCCACCGCCATCAACGGCGACCCCGACGGCAGGGGGTGCTCACCGAAGACCCCGAACGCGGCCCGTCCCGGCCCGCCCAGGTAATTGACGTCGACGTGGAGCAAACGGCCTGATTGGGACCCAAATCATGATCGGACTGCACGTTTGTCCCAAAAAAGTGCCGGTCAACCTGTTGCGCAAAGGCCACCTGACCACCTAACTTGGATATCAAGTGCGATTCAGGTAACACTGATGACAGTATGTGGCGTAGGTCGCAATGGCGGGTCCGGCGCCGAGGTTGGATAGGTGGCTGCCGGGGCGGCCGGGACGGAGGATCGTCAGTGTCTGTTGCAGGGACAGCGGTTCGCAGCACCAGCATGCCAGCGGCGTCAGTATCCCAAACTCCCCGAACCGTGCTGCGCGGCGTGCAGGACGAGGGCAGGATCGCCTGGGTCTCCAAGGCTGTGTGTCGCGGCGCAGACCCCGATGAACTCTTCGTGCGCGGTGCGGCACAACGCAAAGCCGCGGTGATCTGTCGGCACTGCCCGGTCGTGCTCGAATGCCTGGCCGATGCTCTGGACAACCGGGTCGAGTTCGGGGTCTGGGGCGGTATGACCGAACGGCAGCGCCGGGCGCTGCTCAAGCAACACCCCGAAGTGACCTCCTGGGGCGAGTACTTCGCCGCCCAGCGCAAGCAGCGCGACGCCGGCTGACGCGCGGCTGAGACCTCTTCGCCCTTACTTCTACTTTTTGTTCGTGAGCTGATCGGCGATCGCGCCCAGCGCCTCCAGGTCGGAGACGTCGAACGGCAGGGACGGCACCCCGACGATAGGAACCCGTGGGTTGGCCCGGGTGAAACGGGACAGCAACCGGATTTCGCGCTTGGACGTCGCGCCGCGTTCGGCATGGATCTGCAGCGCAGCGGTGGTGAGCGCCTTGGCTCCCTCGGCCAGCGACGCGCCGACCTCGGGCTCCCGCAGCGTCTCGATGGCGTCGATCGCGCGCTCCATCGGCAGGTTGCACAACATCGGGTGCGTCCGGTTGAGGATCAGACCCGCCAGCGGCATCCGCTCGCTCGAGAGCCGGTCGACGAAGAACGATGCCTCCCGCAAAGCGTCGGGCTCGGCGGCCGACACCACCACGAACTGAGTGCCGTGGCGTTTGAGCAGATCGTAGGTGCGCTCCGCCTTCTCCCGGAAGCCGCCGAAAGTGGAGTCCAGTGACTGCACGAAATTCGCTGCGTCGGAAAGCATTTGAGAGCCCAGCACGGTCGAGAGGGCTTTCATTGCCAGGCCCACCGCGCCCGCGACCAGTTTGCCGATGCCGCGGCCGGGGCCCAGCAGCAACTTCCACAGCCGGCTGTCCATAAAGCTGCCCAGCCGCTTGGGCGCGTCCAGGAAGTCCAGGGCGTTGCGCGACGGAGGCGTGTCGACGACCACCAGGTCCCAGCGGTCCTCGCTCAGCAGCTGGCCCAGTTTCTCCATCGCCATGTATTCCTGCGTGCCGGATAGCGAGGTGGCCACAGTTTGGTAGAACTGGTTGTCCAGGATCGCCTCGGCCCGCTCCGGGCCGGAGTACTGCGTCACCATCTCATCGAAGGTGCGGCGCATGTCGAGCATCATCGCGTAAAGCTGGCCGGGCACCTCGGGGGACAGCGGCACCCGCTGCGGGTGGTTGCCCAAGTCGTCGATACCCAGCGCCTGTGCCAGCCGCCGGGCCGGGTCGATGGTCAGCACCACCACGGTGCGGCCGTATTCAGCAGCCCGCAGCGCCATCGACGCCGCCGTGGTGGTCTTGCCGACGCCCCCGGCGCCGCAGCACACCACCACGCGGTTGGCGGTGTCGGCCAGGATCGCCGCCAAGTCCAGAGCCAGCGGTTTGCCGGTCGTGTCGGGTGTCATCGAACCCCCTGTTGGCCGAGAATCTCGGACAGCTCGTAGAGACTGCCGAGGTCGATCCCGTCGGGGATCGTCGGCAGGTGCAGGCGCGGCACATCCAACTGCTCCAGCTGCTCGGCCGTCTCCGTCCGGGCGCTGATGCGGGTGGCGTGCTGAATGGTCTCGGTCAGCAGGCCGGCGAAATCGTCGTCGTCGAGCGTTATGCCCGCCGCGGCCAGCCCGGCCCGCATCGCATCGGCGTCGACGACCCCTTCGGCTGCCTTAGCCAGGTCGGCGGGTTGCAGGTGCGCGGGGATGTCGCGGTTGACGATCACGCTACCGATCGGCAGGTCCAGTTGCCGCAGCTCCTCAATGGCCTCGAGGGTCTCCTGCATCGGCAGGGCTTCCAGCAGCGTCACCAGATGGATCGCGGTCTCATCGGAGTGCAGCAGCTTCACCACGCCCTCGGCCTGCGAGTGCACTGGGCCACCCTTGGCCAGTTGCGACACCGCCTTGGTGACGTCGAGGAACCGCGAGATCCGGCCGGTCGGCGGTGCGTCCACCACGATGGCGTCGTAGACCGGCTTGTTGTTCTTGTCGACCTGGATCACGTGGTACTTGATCTTGCCGGTGAGGATCACGTCACGCAGCCCGGGCGCGATGGTGGTCGCGAACTCGACGGCACCGACGCGCCGCATCGCCCGCCCGGCCAGACCCAGGTTGTAGAACAGGTCGAGGTATTCCAGGAACGCGGCCTCGATGTCCATCGCCAGGGCATCGACGTGCCCGCCGCCCTCGGCGGTCGCGATTTTGACCGGCTCAATGGGTAGCGGTGGCACGTCGAAGAGCTGCGCAATGCCTTGGCGCTCTTCCACTTCCACCAGCAAGACCCGGCGCCCGCCGGCCGCCAGCGACAACGCCAGCGCGGCTGCCACCGTGGACTTGCCGGTACCGCCCTTACCGGTTACGAAATGTAGCCGGGCCTTCGTCAATCGCGAAGGCCAGCCGAGAAGCGGCTCGCTGCGGGATGTCGCTGTCACCACTGCATGCTAACCAAGTGCTCGGGTGCCCTAGCGATAAGCTCGCTGCTATGAGTCAACGCACGGTCTGGGAGTACGCCACCGTCCCCTTGATCACGCATGCCACCAAGCAGATCCTCGACCAGTGGGGAGAAGACGGCTGGGAGTTGGTTTCGGTGCTGCCGGGGCCTTCCGGTGAGCAGCTCATCGCCTTCCTGAAGCGCCCGCGATGAGCTGGCGAGCCCGGCTGGACGAGCTCGGAATCGTCTTGCCCCAGGTGGTCGCGCCGCTGGCGGACTACGTTCCGGCGGTCCGAACCGGCGACCTGGTCTACACCTCCGGTCAGCTGCCGATGCAGGACGGCGCCTTGCGCACCGGCAAGGTGGGCGCCGCAGTCAGCCCGCAAGACGGGCGGGCGCTGGCCCGGATCTGTGCTCTGAACGCGCTGGCCGCCGTGGATGCCCTGGTCGGGCTCGACGCGGTGGCTCGCGTGGTCAAGGTGGTGGGATTCGTCGCGTCGGCGCCAGGTTTCAACGGGCAGCCCGCCGTGGTCAACGGGGCCTCCGAATTGTTGGGTGAGGTGTTCGGCGACGCCGGCAAACACGCCCGCTCCGCGGTCGGGGTCTCCGAACTGCCGCTGGATGCGCCGGTGGAGGTCGAGCTGATCGTCGAGCTGAAGGCCGCGGCGGAGTAACCGAGTCGTGTCGGCCAGTCATCCCGCCTACGGCCGGCTGCGGCCCGTCACCGAGACCGCGTCGGTGCTGCTGGCCGACAATCCCGGGCTGATGACCCTGGAAGGCACCAATACTTGGGTGCTGCGGGGGCCGGGAAGTGACGAGCTGGTGCTCGTCGACCCGGGGCCCGACGACGACGAGCACATCGGCCGGCTCGCAGAGCTCGGCCGGATCGCCTTGGTCCTGATCAGCCACCGGCATTTCGATCACACCGATGGGATCGACAAGCTGGTCGAGGCCGTCGGCGCCCCGGTGTACTCGGCGGGCAGCGGATTTCAGCGGAGGCTGGGCGGCGGGCTGACCGACGGTCAGGTGATCGACGCGGCCGGGCTGCGCATCACCGTCTTCGCCACGCCCGGACACACCGCGGACTCGCTGTCGTTCGTGCTCGACGACGCCGTGCTGACCGCCGACACCGTACTGGGCCGGGGCACCACCGTCATCGACTCCGAAGACGGCGACCTGACGCGCTACCTGGACTCGCTGCGGCGGCTGCGCGGCCTGGGCGGGCGTACGGTGCTGCCGGGTCACGGTCCGGAGCTGCCGAACATCGAAGCGGTGGCCGAAGGCTACCTGCGGCACCGCGAACAGCGGCTCGACCAGGTGCGCGCCGCGTTGGCCGCGCTGGGCGACGACGCCACCGCCCGCCAGGTTGTCGAACACGTCTACACCGACGTCGACGAGGAGCTCTGGAGTGCCGCCGAATGGTCGGTGCAGGCCCAGCTGGACTACCTGCGTCGCTGACCTACGCGTGCAGCCCACGTTGTGGATGGGAAAGCACGCGCCGGTACCTGCACGACGCCGGAGTCGATACGACGGTGCTTAGCGCGCGCGCCGCGCCAGACGCTCGGAGTCCGAGATCAGCACGCTCTTGCCCTCGAGCCGAATCCAGCCGCGGTGAGCGAAGTCGGCCAGCGCCTTGTTGACCGTCTCGCGGGAGGCTCCGACCAGCTGAGCGATCTCTTCCTGAGTCAGGTCGTGGGTGACCCGCAGGGCCCCGCCTTCCTGGGTGCCGAACCGCTGCGCGAGCTGCAGCAGCTGCTTGGCCACCCGGCCGGGCACGTCGGTGAAGATCAGGTCCGCCAGGTTGTTGTTGGTGCGCCGCAACCGGCGGGCCAGCACCCGCAGCAGCTGCTCGGCGATCTCGGGGCGATCAGAGATCCACGACCGCAAGGCGTCGCGGTCCATCGACACCGCGCGCACCTCGGTGATGGTGGTCGCGCTGGAGGTCCGGGGGCCGGGGTCGAAGATCGACAGCTCGCCGAACATGTCCGAGGGGCCCATGATGGTCAGGAGGTTCTCCCGGCCATCGGGGGAGCGCCGACCGATTTTCACTTTTCCGGAGACAATGATGTACAGCCGGTCGCCGGGCTCTCCCTCGGCGAACACAGTGTGTCCGCGCGGAAAGTCCACGGGCTGAAGCTGCTTGGTCAGCGCGGCTACGGCGCTGGGCTCAACTCCCTGGAAGATTCCGGCCCTGGCCAGGATCTCGTCCACGATGCCCCTTAGATGTTTTGATGAAGGTTTAATGCATAATCGTCGGCCGCTGAACCGGCCAGCCACCTGAGTCTAGAGCCAGGCGTCAAGAGACGTTACAACGCTACACACGATCGGCATGGGAATTCGGGGGAAACTGCGGATTGGCATCGTCGCGCTGGCTCAGCCCGGTTTCGATGCGTTCCAGCCCGACTGCCGACAGCATCAGCAGCGTCGGGATGGCGGTGATCAGCAACCAGGACACAAGTCGCCAGTAAACCTGGGCAAGGTCTCGTTGGGGTCACAAATTAGTACCCTGTCGGAGGTGACAGTGGACAAAACGCCCCGTGCGGCACGGACGGAGACCCGGACGGGACTCATCCGGCGCGCTCGCCGCATGAATCGGACTCTGGCTCAGGCGTTTCCGGACGCCCACTGCGAGCTGGACTTCACCACACCCCTGGAACTGGCCGTCGCCACGGTGCTCTCGGCCCAGTGCACCGACGTCCGGGTGAACCTGACGACGCCGGCGGTGTTCGCCCGTTACCCCACGGCGCTGGACTACGCCCAGGCCGACCGCACCGAGCTCGAAGAGCTGATCAGGCCCACCGGCTTCTACCGCAACAAGGCCGCGGCGCTGATCAAGCTGGGCCAGGCGCTGGTGGAACGCTACGACGGGGAAGTGCCCCGCACCATGGAAGAACTGGTGCAGCTGCCCGGCGTCGGCCGCAAGACCGCCAACGTGATCCTGGGCAACGCTTTCGGCGTCCCGGGCATAACCGTCGACACGCACTTCGGTCGCCTGGTGCGGCGCTGGGCCTGGACCAGCGAAGAAGACCCGGTCAAGGTCGAGCACGCGGTCGGTGAGCTCATCGAGCGCAAGGAATGGACCCTGCTCAGCCATCGGGTGATCTTTCACGGCCGGCGGGTCTGCCACGCCCGCAAACCGGCCTGCGGGGTGTGCGTAGTGGCCAAGGACTGCCCGTCCTTCGGGATCGGGCCCACCTCCCCGATGGAGGCGGCCGCGCTGGTCAAGGGCCCCGAGACCGAGCACCTGTTGGCGCTGGCCGGGTTGTAGCGAGTCGCCGCACCGATGACCAGATCGACTCGATGGACCGTCGCGATAGTTGCGGTGCTGGTTGCGCTGCTGGCCGGGTTGGTCGCCGAGCTACGCCGCGAGCCGGCTGCAGTGGCGCCCGGCGGCGGCGGGGCGGTGGCCGGTGCCGGGCAGGATGTTGCTGCTCTGCGCCGGCGCGCCGACCTGCCGCCCTGCCAGGCGGGTCCTGGCGGCCTCGGCCCGAGTGCCCTGCGCGGCGTCGTCCTCGAGTGCGCCGCCGACGGGGCGCCGGTAGACGTTGCTGCGATGGTGGCCGACCGGCCGGTGGTGCTCAACCTCTGGGCGTACTGGTGCCGGCCATGCCGCGACGAGTTGCGGGCCTTCGCCGAATACCAGCGCCGAGCCGGCGCGGGCGTCACGGTGGTGACGGTGCATCAAGACGACAACGAAGCCGCGGGGCTGGCACTGCTGGCCGAACTGGGCGTGCGCCTGCCCACCCTCCAAGACGGCCGGCGCCAACTTGCTGCGGCGTTGCAGGTGCCCAACGTGATGCCCGCGACCGTGGTTCTCGCCGCGGACGGTAGCGTTGCCCGCATCCTGCCGCAGCCCTTCGCCACCGCCGAGGAGATCGCCGCCGCCGTCGAGAACAGCGGCCGCTGATGTGGGACGGTCAGGTTCCGGCACAGAGGGAGGCGCGGTGAGCGCTGGCGAGTCCCGAGCGTGGGTCCCGTCGCGTGCCCCGTCTTGGCTGCGGCCGCTGGTCGACAATGTGGACAAGGTGCCCACGGCGTATCTGCGGCGGGTGCCGGCCGACGTTCGGGCCATGATCGCCGCGGCCGACGCCAAGGCACGCGTCACCGGCGCGCGGCGAGACGCCGCGGTCCTGGTGCTGTTCTCCGGGCCGCCTGGCGACCCGCCGGAGGCGATATCGGAATCGGCTGACCTGCTGGTCACGGTGCGGGCCTCGACGCTGCGCCATCACGCGGGGCAGGCCGCCTTCCCGGGCGGAGCGGTCGATCCCGGCGACGACGGGCCGGTTGCCACCGCGCTGCGGGAGGCCAACGAGGAGACCGGGATCGACCCGGCCCGGATCCACCCGCTGGTGGCGCTGGAGAAGATTTTCATCGCGCCGTCGGGATTCCAGGTGGTGCCGGTGCTGGCGTACTCCGAGGATCCCGGGCCGGTGACCGTGGTGGACCCGGGCGAGACCGCAATCGTGGCGCGCGTTCCAGTCCGGGCATTCATCAACCCCGAGAACCGGTTGATGGTTTACCGTGATGCGCGCAGCCGGCGTTGGGCCATGCCGGCGTTCCGGCTCAACCAGATGCTGGTCTGGGGATTCACCGCCCAGGTGATCTCGGCGATGCTGGACGTGGCTGGCTGGGCGCAGCCCTGGGACACCACCGAGGTGCTGGGGCTCGACGAGGCCATGGCGCAGGTTGGAGGAGAAGGCGGAATATGACGTCGTCGCAGTGGCTGGACATCGCCGTGCTGGCGATCGCCTTCGTTGCCGCAGTGTCCGGCTGGCGTTCGGGTGCGCTGGGCTCCCTGCTGTCCTTCGTCGGCGTCGCGCTGGGTGCGATGGCCGGGGTGCTGCTGGCGCCGCACCTGATCGATAGCGTCTCCGGACCCCGCCTGAAGCTGTTCGCCGCGCTGTTCCTGATCCTGGCCATGGTCGTCGTCGGTGAGGTCGCGGGGGTGGTCCTGGGCCGAGCGGTGCGGGGAGCGATCCGCAGTCCCGGCGTCCGGACCATGGATTCGGTCGTCGGGGTGGTCTTGCAGCTGGGGGTGGTGCTGATCGCGGCCTGGCTGCTGGCCACCCCGCTGACGGCGTCGGATCAGCCGGCCCTGGCCGCCGCCGTCAACGACTCACGGGTGCTGCGTCAGGTCGACGACATCGCGCCGCAATGGCTCAAGAACGTCCCGCGGCGGCTGTCGGCCGTGCTCGACGATTCCGGGCTGCCCGCCGTACTGGAGCCCTTCAGCCGTACGCCGATCGCGGCGGTGGATGCGCCGGACCCGGCGCTGGCCGCCAGCCCGGTGGTGGAAACCACTGCGCCGAGCGTGCTGAGAATCCGGGGCGTGGCGCCGGACTGCCAGAAGGTTCTGGAGGGCACCGGATTCGTGATCGCGCCCACCCGGGTGATGACGAACGCGCACGTGGTGGCCGGGTCGGACAGCGTCACCGTGGAGAGCGGGTCCAAATCGTACGAGGCCACGGTGATCTCCTTCGACCCCAGGGAAGACATCTCCATCCTGGCCGTGCCCGATCTGCCGTTGCAGCCGTTGACGTTCGCCTCCTCGCCCGCCGATGCCGACACCGACGCGCTGGTGCTGGGCTACCCCGGCGGCGGCGTCTTCGAGGCCACCCCGGCCCGAATCCGCGACGTCATCAACCTCGAGGGCCCCGACATCTACCGCAGCGCGACGGTCACACGCCGGGTCTACACCATCAGAGGCACTGTGCTGCAAGGAAACTCCGGTGGTCCCATGATCGGCATGGACGGCCGGGTGCTGGGCGTGGTGTTCGGCGCGGCGGTCGACGACCCGGACACCGGGTTCGTCATGACCGCTGAGGAGGTGGCGGGCCAACTGGCCCGCATCGGCAACACTCAGCCGGTCTCCACCCAGACCTGTGTCGGGGGCGAGTAACCCAGGGCCGCAGCCCGTTTCACCCGGATTCGCCCCGCAGGAACCGCGTCAGGTGCTCGTTGACCACTGCGGGCGACTCTTCGTGAGCGAAGTGTCCGGCGTCGGGCACCGACACATACCGGCCGTGCGGGGCGTACCGCCGGGTCTTCTCAACCGGATCGGTCAACACGTAGGGGTCGTGCTCGCCGCGGAGATGCAGCAGCGGAATCCCCAAGGTGCGCAGGTCCAGCGCCTTCATGAACCGCCGGCCCTCGGCGCGCAGTTGGCTGCGCACCGCCCAGCGCTGGTACTCCAGCGCGCAGTGGGCCGCCGACGGGATGCGCACCGCGGTGCGCAAATGCCCGATCGTCTCGGTGAAATCGGCGCTTGCCTGCCATCTCGCCCCGGCCCGGCTGCGCACCAGCCGCTCGATCTCGGCTCCGTCCCGCCGGGTCAGGGTGCGCTCCGGCCAGAACGGAACCTGGTAGCGCAGCAGCCACGGCAACAGTGCCCGGCCCTGATCGGCGTGGGTCAGCGCCGAGTTGCGCAGCGCTGCCGGGTGCGGCGAGCTGACCACCGCGATGTCGCGCACCAAGCGGGGGTGCAGCAGCGCGGTCGCCCAGCACACCAGGCCGCCGTCGGCGTGGCCCACCAGGGTCGCCGAGGAGTGTCCCAGGGCCCGGATCAGCCCGGCCGTGTCGCCGGCCAGCGTCCAACCGTCGTAGCCGCGGGGCGGCTTGTCGCTGCCGCCGTAGCCGCGCAGGTCGACCGCGACGACTCGAAAGCCGCGCAGCCCGCGCAGTTGATGACGCCACGTCCACCAGAACGCCCCGAACCCGTGCAGCAGCATCACCAGCGGCCGTGCCGTCGGCGGGCCGTCGGCGGCGATGTCGCCGTCCGGAACCGCCTCGACGACATGGAAGCGAATGCCGTTGGCGTGGATGTCCCAGTGTCGCCACGGCCCGTCGATGCGGGTGATCGACGGATCCGGTGGTGGCACTACCAGCCCGACGGATCGGTGGTCGGCTTGCCGTCGGTGGCGGCCGTCGCCGACGCGCCGTGCAGGCGGTCCGGGTCGGGGCGCAGCGCATCGCGTGCCTCGCGCACCGTCTCGATGGTCTTGCGCGGCCCGCGGATGCGGCGAACCCGCAAGTAGCCGATCAGGGCAAGGGCCACCGTGAACACCAGCATCAGCCCGAACACGATCAGGTAGGCAGCCCAGGACTGCAGCCACACGTTGAGCAGCTCGGCGACGAAGAAGAAGAAAAAGAAGGTGGAGTAGAACAGCACGACCAGGGCCGCGATGAAGAACACGCTGCCGGTCAGGCCCTTCTTGACGTCGCGGGTGATCTCGGCGCGGGCGAGTTCGACCTCCGCGCGCACCAGCGTCGAAATCTGCGCTGTGGCGTCCTTGACCAGATCGCCCAGCGACGGGTCGGCCGGTAGCGCGTGCGGGTCGGCAAGCGGGATGGTCGCCAAGCCGTTGGGTACGCCGTTGCGGTCCGTCCTGGCGGATCTGTTCGAGGCGCGTGATGCATTCCTGCGATCGGCCTTGCTCACTGGCTGTCCTCCCGTTCGCCGTCGTCGCGGCTTAATGTTGCCATGCGCTGGCCGGCCCCACGAGTGACCCCGGTAAAGCCGCGGCCGATGGAGACAGCTCAGCGGAGGTGGGTGGGGGCGGGTCGCGGCGCGCCCAGACCCGCGGTGAGCCGCCAGCGCCGCTACGCTGTTTATTTACCACTGAGGTGGAGTTAACCGACGGGAGAACCGCAGTGCAGATCGCACACCGCTGGTCGCCGCGCGCCGTGATGGCGCTGCTGGCAGGAGTGACTGGTGTCGCCCTGGCCACGGTCGCCGTACCGGCGGTCCGAGTAGCCGCCGACGACAAGGTGGTGCTCGGCGGGGGCGCGGGCCTGGTGGTCGATGAGGACACGCTGTGCACGCTGACCTCGATCGGTCACGACAGGACCGGCGCCCTGATCGGTTTCACCTCCGCGCACTGCGGCGGCCCGGGCGCCCGGGTGGCCGCTGAGGGCGCAGAGCGCAGCGGCACGATCGGTCACATGGTGGCCGGTAACGACGCCTTGGACTACGCGGTGATCGAGTTCGACCCGGACAAGGTGACCCCGGTGCCCAACTTCGGCGGCTTTGTGATCGGCGGGATCGGGCCGGACCCCTTGTTCGGCCAGATCGCGTGCAAGCAGGGCCGCACCACGGGCAACTCGTGTGGTGTCACCTGGGGGCCCGGCCAGGATCCCGGCACCATCGTGATGCAGGTCTGCGGACGCCCCGGCGACTCCGGCGGGCCGGTCGTGGTGAACAACATGCTGGTCGGCATGATCCACGGGGCGTTCAGCGACGCGTTGCCCACCTGCGTGATCAAGTACATCCCGTTGCACACTCCTGCGGTCGTGGTGTCGATCAACGCCGTACTGGGCGACATCGCCGAAAATGGCCGCCCCGGAGCCGGATTCGTGCCGATCGGCTAGGCGCCCGTCCTAGTCGGCCGCCCGGATCGCGTCGAACACGCTGGGGTCCACCAGGGTTGAGGTGTCGCCGAGTTCGCGGCCGTCGGCGATGTCGCGCAGCAGGCGCCGCATGATCTTGCCGCTGCGGGTCTTGGGCAACTCCGGGACGATATGGACGTTACGCGGTTTGGCGATCGGCGAGATCTCCACGGTGACGCGCTCGCGCAGCTCGTCGACGATAGTCCCGCCGACGTGGCTGTGGGAGGCCGCCAGTACCACGAACGCGCAGATCCGCTGACCGGTCTGCTCGTCGATGGCGCCGACCACGGCGGCCTCGGCCACCGCCTCGTGACTGACCAGTGCCGACTCCACCTCGGCGGTGGAGATGCGGTGCCCGGACACATTCATCACGTCGTCGATGCGGCCCAGCACCCAGATGTCGCCGTCGGCGTCGTAGCGGGCGCCGTCGCCGGCGAAGTACCAGCCCTGCTCGGCGAAGCGCGACCAGTAGGTGTCGATGAAGCGCTGCCGGTCGCCCCAGATGCCCCGGGTCATCGCCGGCCAGGGCTGGTCGATGACCAGGTATCCCGAGACCGGCTCGCCGGAGGACTGATCCGGCGCCAACTGGTCACCGTGATCGTCGACGATGCGCGCGGAGATCCCCGGCAGCGGCGTCATCGCCGCACCCGGTTTGGCCGCGGAAACCCCGGGCAGCGGGGAGATCATCGCCGCACCGGTCTCGGTCTGCCACCAGGTGTCGACCACCGGAACCGCGTCCTTACCGATCACCCGCCGGTACCAGCGCCACGCCTCCGGGTTGATCGGCTCACCCACCGAGCCCAGCAACCGCAGACTGGACAGATTGTGGGCGTCGGGGACCTCGCGGCCCCACTTCATGAAGGTGCGGATCAACGTCGGTGCGGTGTAATAGATTGTGACACCGTATTTTTCGATGATCTGGAAGTGTCGGTGGTGGTCCGGGAAGTCCGGGGTGCCCTCGTAGATCACCTCGGTGGCGCCGTTGGCCAGCGGTCCGTACACGGCATAGGTGTGCCCGGTGACCCAGCCGACGTCGGCGGTGCACCAGAAGACGTCGGATGTGGCCTTGAGGTCGAAAACGTAGTGGTGGGTGTAGGCGGCCTGGGTCAGGTAACCACCGCTGGTGTGCACGATGCCCTTCGGTTTGCCGGTGGTCCCCGACGTGTACAGCAGAAACAGCGGCTGCTCGGCGTCGAAGGCCTCGGGCGTGTGCTGCGCGGCGGCCGGCTCCACCACCTCGTGCCACCACAGGTCGCGGTCGGGGTTCCAGGACATCTCGCCGCCGGTGCGCCGCACCACCAGTACGTGCTCGACGCTGGGAGCCTCAGCCACCGCCTCGTCGACAGCGGGCTTGAGCGGTGCCGGCTGGCCACGGCGGAACTGGCCGTCGGAGGTGATCACCACCTTGGCCTGGGCGTCATCGATGCGCGACCGCAGCGCGTGCGCGGAGAACCCGGCGAACACCACGGTGTGCAGGACGCCCAACCGGGCGCACGCCAGCATCGCGACCACCGCTTCGGGGATCATCGGCAGATAGATCGCCACCCGGTCACCGGCGACCAGGCCCAGGCCGGTCAGCGCGTTGGCCGCCCGACAGACGTCGGCCAGTAGGTCGGCATAGGTGATGGTGCGGGCGTCCCCGTCGGGCTCGCCCTCCCAATGGATCGCCACCCGCTCGCCGTGGCCGGCTTCCACGTGGCGATCCACGCAGTTGTAGGCGACGTTGAGCTTGCCGTCGGCGAACCAGCGGGCGAACGGGGCGTCGGAGTAGTCCAGCACTTCGGTGAACGGTTTTGCCCAGCTCAGCCGGTTGGCCTGCGCGGCCCAGAAGCCGAGCCGATCGTCGGCGGCGGCGCGATACAACTCCGGACCCGCGTTGGCCCGGGCGGCGAACTCGGCCGAGGGCGGGTACGACGACGCGGACGGGGCGGGGGCGGTGTCTGAGTTGCTGCTCACCGTCAGGAGCCTAATCACCTCGACGGTAGTGTCACAGCATGTGACCACTGCGCAGGATCCCCTGGCCCCGTTGCTCGATCTTCCGGGCGTTGCCGAAGCCAGCGAGCAGGTCCGCGACGGCCTGGCCCGGGTGCATCGGCATAAGACCAACATGCGCGGCTGGCCGGTCAGCGCCGCGGAGGCGTCCCTGCGGGCGGCGCGGGCCTCGTCGGTTCTTGACGGGGGGCCCGCTGCCGTGGACGCCGACGCGACGTCCGACCCGGTGTTCGCCGGCGCGCTGCGGGTGGCCCAAGCGTTAGAAGGCGGGGAGACCGCGCTGGTCGAGGTGTGGCGCCGTGCTCCGCTGCAGGCGTTGGCCCGGTTGCACGTGTTGGCCGCCGCGGACTTGGTCGACGAGGAGCGGCTCGGTCGGCCGGAGGGCGGTGCGGCCGTGGGGCGCCGGCTGGAGATGCTGGCCGACCTGGCCACCGGGGGCACCTCGGTGGCCGCCCCGGTTTTCGCCGCGGTGGTGCACGGCGAACTTCTGACGCTGGCGCCGTTCGGCAGCGCCGATGGGGTGGTGGCCCGGGGCGCGGCCCGCCTGGTCACGATCGCCAGCGGCCTGGACCGCCATGGACTGGGCGTTCCGGAGGTGGCCTGGATGCGCAAGGCGCGCGACTACCGGCGCGCGGCGGAGGGTTTCGCGACCGGTTCGCGCGAGGGTGTCACCGGGTGGCTGCTGCTGTGTTGCGGCGCGATGCGCACCGGGGCGCTCGATGCGCTGGAGATTGCTGAGGCGGGGCGCTAAGCGCCGGTTCCAGCTACTTTGGGGGGAACAAAGCGGGCGGCGCTCCGAAGGATTCGGCTCGCCGCCCGCTAGCACGGTACACGGTTACCAGGCGTCCAACATGGGCTGCGTGGGTGGCCTCGGCGCTCCTACGGCGTTCTTCGGCTGCAGCCCCACCCAAAGGGCTGGCATCACCGATCACGTACCGGAATTACGCAGGCCCGCAACACTTCTGCCATCTTCGCGGCTATGGCTGCGCGTGGGTACCGCTTTCCGCACTCCGGAAGTACGGTTCGGGAGGTCGATCCTTCTCTTCCGGGTCGACCCTGGCCTTGCCGGCTTCCGTGGTTCCTTTGTACTACGTGACGCACGCCACAGCAAGGGGTAATAGGCGCGGCCGGCTCGCGTGTCATCGGATTGTGACCGGGGTTGTTTGCTGGCTGGTCGGTCAGGGTGCCAGCCGGCGCAACAGGGAATAGGTCAGCGCGCCGGCGGCCAGCGCGCTGATGCCCACCGCGGCGGTGGTGGCCAGTGCCGCGCCGGACGGTGCCGGGATGCGGTCCCGCAGCGACACCGGCCGAGAGAAGGTCAGCACCGGCCAGCCGTTGGCGAGCGCCTCTTTGCGCAGGGCGCGGTCGGGGTTCACCGCCGAGGGGTGACCGACTGCCTGCAGCATCGGCAGGTCGGTGATCGAGTCCGAGTAGGCGTAGCAGTGCTCGAGCGGATAGCCCTCGCGAGCGGCCAGTTCGCGGATGGCCTGCACCTTGCCTTCGCCGTAGCAGTAGAACGCGATCTCGCCGGTGTACTTGCCGTCGGCCACGACCATCCGCGTGGCCATGGCATGGGTGGCGCCGAGCGCCCGGGCGATGGGCGCCACGATCTCCTCGCCGGAGGCTGAGACCACCACGACGTCGCGGCCGCAGAGTTTGTGGTCGGCGATCAGCTCCGCCGCCTCCGCGAAGATCAGCGGGGTGACGATGTCGTGGATGGTCTCGTTGACGATCGCCTTGACCTGTTCGACGTTCCAGCCGGTGCACATGTTGGTCAGGTGGGCGCGCATCCGCTCCATCTGATCGTGGTCGGCGCCGGAAAGCAGCATCAGGAATTGCGCATAGCTCGACTTGAGAACCGTGCGGCGGTTGATCAGTCCCTGAGCCATGAAGGGTTTGCTGAAGGCCAGGGCGCTGGACTTCGCGATCACCGTCTGGTCGAGGTCCAGGAAGGCCGCTGTGCGGGTTGGCCCGGTCGCCGAGAGGGCCGGGGAGGCCGGCGCCGGCGTGGGTGGTGACTGCGGCTGCGGGGTGGGGGCGGTCACCGGCTCAGCATAGGTCCGAGCGGCCGGCCGGACCGGTGCTACGCCCGAAACAGCACTTCACACGTAGTCCGACATAATGAAAATGCTTCCAAAGTGATACTTGCGCCCCACCGCCCTGTCATGTGTATAGTGGACATCACTCGGCTTATGTCGAGGGTGTATCGGCCCGACCCCCCGGGGTTGATACGCGACGACCTCCGCCTCCTCCCCCCCTGGCGGGGGTCGTCTTTTTTCTCCGGCAATGTGTTCGCCGGGACCCCCTCTGCGCCGACTGGAACGTGTTACAGATCCGGTTTTTCATGCCATTTGTCCGGTTTTTTCCGGCAACGCTCAACCGGAGTTGTCCACAGGCGAACAATTCATCCACACACGCCTGGGATGGGGTGGCGCTGCCGGGACCCCAGCGTGACGGTGAAGCGGTGAGTTCATCCGCCGGCCTGCTGTCCCTGGTCGCCCAGGCCACCCTGCGCGACGAGGTGGACCGGGTGGCCGCGGCGGTCGGTACGCACGTCCGCCATCTCGGCGCGACCCTGCCGAGCCGCAGCACCTGGTCGGCTGCCGCGGCGGTCGTGCTCGACGAGGACGCTGCCGCCCGCTGCGGCAGGGCCCGGCTGCCGCGCCGGGCCGGCGTCATCGTGCTCACGGCCGCCCAGCCGAGCGCGGCGTCCTGGCGAACCGGCGTCGCCGTCGGCGCGCAACGGGTCCTGGCGCTGCCCGCCGAGGGCAACGAGTTGGTGGCTGCGCTGGCCGAGGCCGGTGAGTCGGCCGGTGACGGGCACGGCCGCGGTGCCGTCGTCGCGGTGATCGGCGCATGCGGGGGAGCAGGAACCTCGCTGCTGGCCACGGCGTTGGCGCAGCGCGCCGGCGCTGCGCTGTTGATCGATCTGGACACCAGCGGCGCCGGCATCGACCTGCTGGCGGGTACCGAGAATGCCGCCGGCCTGCGCTGGAGCGACTTGGCTCAGCACAGCGGACGACTGACCTGGCCGGCACTGCGTGCGGCGCTACCCCGCCGGCACGGAGTCAGTGTGCTGTCGGGCCCGGGCCGCGGCCACCGCGCCGCGCAAGGGCCGGACGCCGAATCCGGGGCCCTCGACGCCGTCATCGACGCGGGCCGTCGCGGCGGGGTCACCGTCATCTGCGATCTGCCCCGGGCGCTGGCCGAACCCACCGAGACTGCCCTGAGCCTCGCCGACCTCGTCGCCGTGGTCAGCCCGTGCGACGTGCGGGCGTGCGCGGCCGGCGCGGCGATCGCACCCCGGCTGCGGGCACTGAACCCCAACGTCGGCGTGGTGGTACGCGGCCCGGCGCCCGGCGGCCTCCGGGCCGACGACGTGGCCCAGATCCTCGGACTGCCCCTGTTGGCCGCGATGCGGGCCGAGCCAGGCCTTGCCGAGCGGCTCGAGCACGCCGGTCTGCGGCTGCAGCGCCGCTCCGCGCTGGCGGTGGCCGCCGGGCGGGTTCTGGAAGCGCTGCCGCAGCGCAAGGACGTGGTCACGTGCCGGACTCGCTGATAGACCGGGTCCGCGAACGGCTGGCCGCCGAGGCCGGAGAGCCCTCGGCGTTGCGTCCCCAGGCCGTTGCCGCTGCCCTGCGGGCCGAGTCGGGCGGCGTGCTCGGCGACACCGAGATGCTGGCCAGCCTGCGGATCTTGCAGACCGAGCTGACCGGAGCCGGGGTGCTCGAACCGCTGCTGTGTGCGGCGGGAACCACCGACGTGCTGGTCACCGCACCCGATGCCGTGTGGGTCGACGACGGCGCGGGCTTGCGGCGCACCGAGATCCGTTTCCCCGACGAAGCGGCGGTGCGCCGGCTGGCCCAACGCCTGGCGGTGGCCGCCGGGCGCCGGCTCGACGACGCCCAGCCGTGGGTCGACGGGCAGCTGCGCGGCATCGGAACCGGCGAGTTCGCCGTGCGCCTGCACGCGATCCTGCCGCCCCTCGCCGCCGGTGGCACGTGCCTTTCCCTGCGGGTGCTGCGGCCGGCCACCCAGAACCTCGCCGCGTTGATCGCCGCGGGGGCCATCGCGCCGGCCGCGGCGGCCCTGCTCGCCGACATCATCGACGGCCGCTTGGCGTTCCTGATCTCCGGCGGCACCGGCGCCGGAAAAACCACGATGTTGGCCGCCCTGCTCGGGGCGGTAGACGAGCGCGAGCGGCTGGTCTGCGTCGAGGACGCACCGGAACTGCTGCCCCGGCATCCGCATCTGGTCAGGCTGGTGGCGCGCGCGCCGAACGTTGAAGGCATCGGCGAGGTGGGGCTGCGCGAACTGGTCCGGCAGGCGCTGCGGATGCGGCCGGACCGGTTGGTGGTCGGCGAGGTTCGCGGTGCCGAAGTGGTCGACCTGCTCGCCGCCTTGAACACCGGCCACGAAGGAGGTGCGGGAACAGTGCACGCCAACCGTCCCAGCGACGTGCCCGCCCGGCTGGAAGCCCTCGCCGCCCTGGGCGGCCTGGACCGGTCGGGCCTGCACAGCCAGTTGGCGGCAGCCGTCCAGGTGGTGCTGCACGTCGCGCGCGGCGGCGACGGCCAGCGGCGCCTCACCGACATCGCGGTGCTGCGCCGCAGTTCAGCCGGCCTGGTGCAGGCCGAACCGGTGTGGCAGGCCGACCGCGGGCTGACCGGCCACGCCGCCGAACTCCGGGCTCTGCTGCGCGATCGGCGCGCCGCATGACCGGCCCGGCGACCGCCGCACTTGCGCTGGCCGCGGCGGCACTGCTCGGTGCTTCGCCGCGCCGCCGTCTCGCGGCGACCGGCCGCCCGGGCGGCCGGTTCGCCGAGACGGCCGGCCGCTGGAGCGTGCTCGGGGTGGCCGCCGGCGCCGGGGTGGCGGCCACCCTGGTCCTGCCGCCCTGCGCGTGGCTGGCCGGAGCCGTGTTCGGAATCACCGCCGCCGTGCGCCGGCGCCGCCACCTGCGGCGCCGCCGAGCGAGTGCGGAATCACGCGCCCTGGAAACCGCGCTCGATGCCCTGGTCGGTGAGTTGCGCGTGGGAGCGCATCCGGTGCGGGCCTTCGCCGTCGGCGCCGCGGAAGCCGGCCACCGTGTGGTGGCCGCCGGCCTGGGCGGCGTCGCGGCCCGGGCCCGGTTGGGCGCCGACGTCGCGACCGGCCTGCGCGATGCCGCCGCAGCCTCGGCGCTGCCCGCACAGTGGGAACGGCTCGCCGCGTATTGGCAACTCGGCGAACAGCACGGCCTGGCGATCGCGGCCCTGATGCAAGCCGCGCAACGCGACATCACCGCCCGGCACAGGTTCTCGGCGCGCGCCGAAGCCGGTATGGCCGGGGCCCGCGCCTCGGCGGCACTCTTGGCCGGCCTGCCGGTGCTCGGAGTGGTGCTGGGCCAGCTGATCGGAGCCCGACCGATCGGATATCTGCTGGGCGCCGGCGGCGGCGGCACGCTCACGCTGATCGGGGTGAGCCTGGTGTGCGCCGGGCTGTTGTGGTCTGACCGGATCACCGCAGGTGCCGGCGCATGACCACGGCCGCGCTCCTGCTGGCAGCGGCAGTGCTGGCCGCCGCCGGCCCGCAGACGGCCCGGTCGCGGGTCGCGCCCCGCCCGGGCAGCGGCCGGCCGGCCCCGAGGGGCCCGGGGATCGACGCGCTGGCGCTCGCCGCGGACATGGACGTGTTCGCCCTGTGCCTGACCGCGGGCATGTCGGTGTCCGGCGCGGCGGCAGCCACCGCTGCGCACGCGCCGCCGCCGTTGGCGCAGGCGTTGCGCCGCGGCGCGGATCTGCTGGCGTTGGGTGCCGAACCGCGCATTGCCTGGTCGGCGCCAGGCGGTCCGGCCGGCGCGGCAATCGACCCGGTCGTCGCGGCGGTGCTGCGCCTGGCCCGCCGGTCGGGGTCATCGGGTACCGCGCTGGCCGCCGGGCTCGGCCAACTCGCCGCGCAGTGCCGAGCAGAGGCCTCCGACAGGGCTACCGCCGCCGCGGAGCGAGCCGCGGTGCTGATTGCCGGGCCACTCGGGCTGTGCTTCCTGCCCGCGTTCGTATGCCTGGGCATCGTGCCGGTGGTGGCCGGCCTGGCCGGCGACGTACTGCGGTCGGGCTTGCTGTGATCGCCACCGCGACAGACCTGAAGAGGAAACCGATGAAGGAGGATCTGTGAGAACACCGGTAGTGCAGGCACGCAACAGGTTCCGCATCATCGCGCTGAGGATGGCGCTGCTGGCGTCCGACGAATCCGGGATGTCCACGGTGGAGTACGCGATCGGGACGATCGCCGCCGCGGCGTTCGGCGCGATTCTTTACGCCGTGGTGACCGGCGATTCGATCGTGTCGGCATTGAGCCGTGTCATCGGGCGTGCGCTGAACACCAAGGTCTGAAGGGCCGTGACCGGCCGTGCGCGCCTTGGGCGGGACACCGGCGCCAGCACCGCCGAGGCGGCGTTCGCGTTGGCGGCCCTGGTTTCGGCGCTGGTGCTGTCCCTGGCCGGGATCAGCGCGGTGTCGGCCCAGGTGCGGTGCATCGACGCGGCGCGGGAAGCCGCCCGGCTGGCGGCCCGCGGCGACACCCCGGCGGCCGCAGCGGTGGCGCGGCAGATCGCTCCGGCCGGCGCGACGATCCGGCTGCGCACCGAGGGCGACGTGGTGGTCGCGATGGTCACCGCGCGACCGGTTCTGTTGCCGGGCTTGGCGATCACCGCCGAGGCGATCTCGGTGGCCGAGCCGGTGGGGTGAGGCAGGCGGGGCTACCGTGGCCGCCGCTGGCATGGTCGCGGTGCTGCTCAGCGTCACCGGCGGCGGCGTTCTGCTCGGCTCGGCGGTGATCGCCCGGCATCAAGCGCAGGCAATCGCCGACCTGGCCGCGCTGACCGGTGCGGCATCGGCTCCCGGCGGTCCCGTGACCGCCTGTGCGCAGGCCGGCGCGCTGGCCCGTCGGATGCACGCCGCCGAGATCAGCTGCACCACAGACGGACTCGATGTGGTGGTCGTCATCGCGATACCGGTTCCCGCGTGGCGCCTCGGGTCCGCCCGTGCAGCGGCCCGCGCGGGGCCGCCCGATTGAGGGGCCACGGCGGTCGCCGGTGCGCGGGCGCGACCGCTAAGGCGCGTCGAGCGCGTAACGCGTCCCGGAGCTTTCCGCATCGTGCCCCGCCTCGGCGAGCTCGGCGGCGGTGGGCAGGCGCAGTGCGATCAGCCCGGCAACCGTGTCCGCATCGAGCTCCACCCGGTTGACGGTGACGTGGACCGGCGCCCAGCCCCCGTCCGCCTGGCGCAGGCGCAGCACTCCGCTCACCGGTGACTGCGACCGGGACAGCGTGCTCTCCATGCAGGCGATCTGCGCGTGGTCATCGGGGTGAACCCGTGGCACGCCCGCGGGGCTGCGCCAGTCGTAGAACGGGCACGGGTCGTCCAGCCACTTCAGCAACCGCCGGTTGGACAGATCGACCATGGCCCGGTGCACGCCCGGCTGCGCCAGGGCGCGCAGAATCTGTTGAGCCAGGAAGTCCGGGCGCTGCACCGAGCCGTCGAACTGGGCCCGCCAGTTCATTCCGCGTGTCACCAGATGCTCACGCCCGCCGACGGTTTCGCGTGCGGTGCGAACCACGAACCCCACCCGGATCAAGTCGCCGTGATAATCGGTGACATCCCAACTGCTGCAGATGCTCTGGCCGGGCTCGGCGCGGATCGCCAACGCCAGCACCTTGTTCTCATTGGGGCTGAACTCGCGGGTGGGCAGTTCCTCGACGAAGGCCCGATCCTGGGTGGCCTCCACGTCCGGGTCCTTGCCGCTGTTGGCCAGGGATTCGCGGGTGTCGGTGGCCACCCCCAGAGTCAGGTCCCACTTCAAGGGGCCGGGGATGGGCCGCTCGGACGGTTCGGTGTCCGCCGGCCCGGCCCACACGTGGATGCCGTGCACGCGGCCGTCGGACATCACCACGGGTTCGGTGCGGATGACCCGATCGCGTCGCGGTGTGATGCTGGCCAGACTCTGCCCGCTGCGCGCCGATTCCGCGATCGCGGTCTGGATCGCCGCCAGGTGAGGGCTGCGCCGCAGGAACTGGGTGAGCGGTACCAGGTTCTTGAGCTGGCGACCCTGTGCGACGACTGACGGTTCACTTCCGAGCGTCTCCACCAGCAGCCAATCGCGCGTCATAATCGAAAATAGTACGACTAGCGTGGCTTTACCTGCGCTATTAGCGAACTATTTTCCTACTTCTGCGTAAGTATCACACCGTCCGCCGCTCGTCCGAGTTGCACAGCGTCCGGCGCAGGCGGTAACTTAGCAGCGCATCCGGTATCTGCCGGATTGGGAGCGGATCGCTTTTCTCGACCGTTCGTCTTACTGTCCCGCTTGTTCTTGCGTGGTGACGCCTGCGCGGCGCCACTGTCGGGTGAGGGCTCGGGGGAGTCGGCCGTTCGGGGGGTCGGCCGACTCCCAGAGTCACCCGGTGGGACCGTCGAGCGCGCCCAGCACCAGGCGCAGCACACGTACCGCGCCGTCCTTGTCCAAGGGATCGTTTCCGTTGCCGCACTTGGGCGATTGCACGCACGAAGGACAACCATGCGGGCATTCGCAGGATTCAATGGCCTCCGCGGTGGCGGTCAGCCAGGTCGCCGCAGCGCGGAACCCCCGCTCGGCGAAACCCGCCCCGCCCGGATGGCCGTCGTAGACGAAGACGCTGGGCAGGCTGCCCAGCGAGTCGGGTCCCAGGGCGGTGGACAGTCCGCCGATGTCGCCGCGGTCGCAGCTGGCCACCAGGGGCAGCAGGCCGATGGCCGCATGTTCGGCGGCGTGCAACGCCCCGGGGATGGCGTTCTCGGCGACTCCGCAGTCGGCCAGCGCCTGGGGGGTGATGCTGTAGACCACCGCCGTGGTCGGCAGCGTCGCCGGGGGCACGTCCAGGTCGATGAAGTCCAGCACCTCCCCGGTCGGTAGCCGCCGGAGATATCCGACGATCTGCCGGGTCACCGTCACCGGCAGCAGGCCGAGGCTGACCGGCCCGAACCAGGCGCGTTCGCCCTCGCCGGTCACGGCGATGTCGGTGATCTCGCGAGCGAAGGTGGCGTAACCCGGGTCCTCGGCGTGCACGAACGCGATCTGCCGCTCGGTGTCGAGTGAATCGACCAGATAACTCTCGCCCTGATGCAAATACACCGCGCCGGTGTGCACCGTCGCGGGCGCCTGCCCGGCGTCGACGCCACCCAGCAGCCGGCCGGTGTCGGCCTCCACGATCGCGACCTGACCACCGGCCGAGCCGCGGATCTCCACCGCGGCATGCGGCTCGAGTCCGGGGGCGGGGAAGTAGCGGTCGGATCGCCGCCGCAACAGCCCGTCGGCCACCAGGGCGTCGGCCACCTGCTCGGCCCCCAGCCGGGCCACTTCGCGGGCCGTCAGCGGCAATTCGGCGGCAGCGCACAGCAGCTGCGGCCCCAACACATACGGGTTGGCCGGATCGATCACCACCTGCTCGATGGGCCGGCCCAGCAGCGCCTCGGGGTGGTGCACCAGATAGGTGTCCAGGGGGTCGTCGCGGGCGACCAGCACGATCAGCGCCGTCTGACCCCGCCGGCCCGATCGGCCGGCCTGCTGCCAGAACGACGTCACGGTGCCCGGAAACCCGGCGATCACCACCGCGTCCAACCCGGCGATGTCCACTCCGAGCTCCAAGGCGTTGGTGGTGGCCAGGCCGTACAACTGACCGTCGGCCAATGCGCGCTCCAGGGCGCGGCGATCCTCGGCCAGATACCCCGCGCGGTAAGAGGCGACCTTGCCGGCCAGGGCCGGGGCGATCGACTCCAACCGGGTGCGCGCCGCGAGCGCGGTCAGTTCCGCGCCCCGCCGCGACCGCACGAAGGTCAGGGTGCGGGCCCCCTCGGCGATCAGGTCGGCCATCACGCGGGCTGCCTCGCTACCGGCGGCGCGGCGCACCGGCGCGCCGTTCTCACCGGTCAGGTCGGTGCGCAGGGCCGGCTCCCACAGGGCCACCGTCCGGGCCCCGTGCGGCGAGCCGTCCTCGGTGACCTCGGCGACGGGTTGCCCGATCAGCGCGGACGCGCTGGCGCCCGGAGCCGCCGTGGTGGCACTGGCGAAGATCACCGTCGGGCCCGCGGGCAGCGTGGCCCCCGGCGGGGCGTACCGCTCGCACAGGCGCAGCAGCCGTCGCAGCACCATCGCGACGTGCGATCCGAAGATCCCCCGGTAGTAGTGGCATTCGTCGACGATCACGAACCGCAGCCCGCGCAGGAACGCTGCCCAGCGAGTGTGGTTGCGCAGCAGCGACAGATGAATCATGTCCGGATTGGAGAACACCCAGCGGGACCGCTCGCGGGCGAACCGGCGGATCTCGGCGGCGCTGTCGCCGTCGTAGGCCACCGGTGCCACGGCGCCGCCCGCAGCGCACAGGCGCGGAATCGCCGTGGTCAGCGCGTTCGCCGTGCGCAGCTGATCGTGGCCCAGCGCCTTGGTCGGCGACAGATAGAGCGCCCGGGCACGGGGATCGGCCGCCAGGGCCTGCAGTACCGGCAGCTGGTAGGCCAGGGATTTCCCCGACGCGGTGCCGGTGCTGATCACCACATGACGTCCGGCGTGTGCCAGATCGGCGGCCGCCGACTGGTGCGACCACAGGGCCTCGATCCCGCGCCCGGTGAAGGCGGCGACCACATCGGGATCGGCCCAGTCCGGCCAGCCGCACGCACGGCCTGACGATGCCGGCAGGTTGGCGACGTGACGCAGCGGATCTTCTCCCGCCTCGACCCCGGCGAGCGCGGAGGCCAGCAATTCGCCGCCGAAATTCGCCGTCATATGTCACTTCCTCCATTGCCCGCTGCCATTGCCCGCCGCCGTATTGTTCACCCTTCGGCCGAAATTTCGGCACCGCAGTCTGTCCTCAGGGCGATGAACGTGGTTGACTGATGGACGGTCGTAGCTTCTGTGTTCGTGTTAAGCCTTCGCAGGATCTGTGGTTGCGGCCGCAGTACCCGCGGGGGACGTCAGTGGCAGCACCGACCGACCGCCAGGGTAGGGCGGTCGGAACAGGCCCGGGGCAGCGAAAATCGGTGCCCCGAACAACGGTGTGCACTGCACCGGGCAAGAAGAGTAAGGAAAGATCGACAAATGCCACAGGGAACTGTGAAGTGGTTCAACGCAGAGAAGGGCTTCGGCTTCATCGCGCCCGAGGACGGGTCGGCGGACGTCTTTGTCCACTACACGGAAATCCAAGGGTCCGGCTTTCGCACCCTCGAGGAAAACCAGCGGGTGGAGTTCGAGGTCGGACAGAGCCCTAAGGGCCCCCAGGCCACGGGCGTCCGCTCCATCTAAGCCACTGGATTCGACGACACCCCCCGGGCAGCTCCCGCGAACGGAGCACCGCCGGGGGGTTTCGTTTCGGGCGGGTCGGGCCGCAAAGCCCGACCCGGAGGCCGCCGGACGGTCGACCGGCTTACTGTCGGTGACGTGAGCCAGCTTTCCTTCTTCTCGGCCGAGTCGGTGCCGCCCAGCGTCGCCGACCTCACCGGGGTGCTGGCTGGTCCGGGGCAGATCGTCGTGTCGGGGGACGGCGCGCGGGTCTCGGTTGTGGTCGAAGCTCAATGGCGAGCGGCGGCCCTGGCCGAGTTGATCGAGGAGGCCGGTCTACGGCCCGAAGTCACCCGCACCGACGAAGACACCCCGCTGGTGCGGACCGCGGTCGACCCGAGGTTGCGTGCTTTGGCTTCGGCGTGGACCCGCGGGGCGGTCAAGACCGTTCCGCCGCAATGGCTGCCGGGTCCGCGTGAATTGCGGGCGTGGACGCTGGCGGCGGGAACCGCGGAAGGCGACCGGTACCTGCTCGGGCTCGACCCGCACGCGCCGGACACCTTCGCGCCGTTGGCCTCGGCCCTGATGCGGGCTGGGATCGCGCCCACGCTGATCGGCAGCCGTGGGGGCCGCCCGGCGTTGCGGATCACCGGCCGGCGCCGGTTGATGCGACTGGTCGAAAACGTCGGGGAATCGCCCCCAGACCCCGACGCATTGAGTCAGTGGCCGCGTGTCGGAGCCGTCATCCCGGGCCACGCGGACGGGTTTTGAGAGAATGCACTGCGCAGCGCCAGTTTGCATCGGCACGGGAGTGAGTGCGAGATTGTCAGTTGTCCGCCACCGGCGGCGTGACGTGGCGGTGCGGACAGAAGTGGAGTGTAAGCGCAGTTGGCTGACCCCGGCCGCAACGGCGGCACAAGTTCACCCGTGCGGCGGCTCGTCATTGTCGAGTCGCCCACCAAGGCACGGAAAATTGCGGGCTACCTGGGCAGTAACTATGTAGTCGAGTCCTCGCGGGGGCACATTCGGGACCTGCCGCGCAATGCCGCCGATGTGCCGGCGAAGTACAAGACCGAACCCTGGGCGCGCCTGGGTGTCAATGTCGACGCCGACTTCGAACCGCTCTACATCGTGAGCCCCGATAAGAAGAGCACCGTCACCGAGCTCAAGGGTCTGCTCAAGGACGTCGACGAGCTCTACCTGGCCACCGATGGTGACCGGGAGGGCGAGGCGATCGCCTGGCACCTGCTGGAGACGCTCAAACCGCGCATTCCGGTCAAACGGATGGTGTTCCACGAGATCACCGAGCCGGCGATCCGCAACGCCGCGGAGAACCCGCGCGACCTGGACATCGACCTGGTGGACGCCCAGGAGACCCGGCGCGTGCTGGACCGGCTGTACGGCTACGAGGTCAGCCCCGTGCTGTGGAAGAAGGTCGCGCCGAAGCTGTCGGCCGGCCGGGTCCAGTCGGTGGCCACCCGCATCATCGTGCAGCGCGAACGCGAGCGGATGGCGTTCCGCAGCGCCTCCTACTGGGACGTGGTGGCTCAACTGGACGCCAGCGTCTCCGACCCCACTGCCTCGCCGCCCATCTTCACCGCCCGACTGGTCGCCGTGGACGACCTCCGGGTGGCCAGCGGTCGTGATTTCGACTCGCTGGGGGCACTGCGCAAGCCCACCGAGGTGCGGGTGCTCGACGAAGCGGCGGCCACCGCACTGGCGGCCGGGCTGGCCGGTGCATCCCTGTCGGTGACGTCGGTGGAGGAAAAGCCCTACACCCGGCGGCCCTACGCACCCTTCATGACCTCGACGTTGCAGCAGGAAGCCGGCCGCAAAATGCGGTTCTCCGCCGAACGGACGATGAGCATCGCCCAGCGGCTCTACGAGAACGGCTACATCACCTATATGCGTACCGACTCGACCACGCTGTCGCAGTCGGCAATCGACGCCGCGCGCACCCAGGCCCGTCAGCTCTACGGCGAGGAGTACGTCTCGCCGTCGCCGCGGCAGTACACCCGCAAGGTCAAGAACGCCCAGGAAGCCCACGAGGCGATCCGGCCGGCCGGCGAGACGTTCGCCACCCCCGACGCGGTGCGCAACGAACTGGGCAGCGACGAGTTCCGGCTCTACGAGCTGATCTGGCAGCGCACCGTCGCCTCGCAGATGGCCGACGCCCGCGGCACGACGCTGAGCCTGCGGATCGGCGGCCAATCGCGCGACAAGCAGGTGACGTTCGCCGCCAGCGGCCGGACCATCACCTTCCCGGGCTTCCTCAAGGCCTACGTGGAGACCGTCGACGAGTTGGCCGGCGGTGAAGCCGACGACGCGGAGCGGCGGCTGCCGCAGTTGACCCAGGGGCAGCGGGTGGACGCCGCCGAGGCCACCCCGGATGGCCACGCCACCAACCCGCCGGCGCGCTACACCGAGGCGTCGCTGGTCAAGTCGCTCGAGGAGTTGGGCATCGGCCGGCCGTCGACCTACTCCTCGATCATCAAGACCATCCAAGACCGCGGCTACGTCTACAAGAAGGGCAGCGCGCTGGTCCCGACCTGGGTGGCGTTCGCCGTCATCGGGCTGCTCGAACAGCATTTCGGCCGGCTTGTCGACTACGACTTCACCGCGGCGATGGAAGACGAACTCGACGGGATCGCCGCGGGGCGTCAGCGCCGTGTCGACTGGCTGCACAACTTCTACTTCGGTGGCGACTACGGGGTCGAGGACTCCATCGCCCGGGCCGGGGGACTCAAGAAGCTGGTCGGGGTGAACCTGGAGGGCATCGACGCCCGTGAGATCAACTCGATCCGGCTGTTCGACGACGCGCAGGGCAGGCCGATCTATGTGCGGGTGGGCAAGAACGGCCCCTACCTGGAGCGCATGGTCACCGGCGACGACGGCGAGCCGACCCCGCAGCGGGCCAACCTGGACGACTCCCTGCCGCCCGACGAACTGACCCTGGCGCTGGCCGAAGAACGCTTCGCCACCCCGCAAGAGGGCCGATCGCTGGGCATCGACCCCGACAGCGGTCACGAGATCGTCGCCAAGGACGGCCGCTACGGCCCCTACGTCACCGAAGTTCTGCCGCCGCCCCCGGACGACGAGTCCGGCGCGACGGCCAAGAAGGGGAAGAAGCCGACCGGTCCGAAGCCGCGCACCGGCTCGCTGCTGCGCAGCATGAGTCTGGACACCGTGACGCTCGAGGATGCGCTGAAGCTGCTCTCGTTGCCGCGGGTGGTGGGCGTCGATCCCGAGTCCGGCGACGAGATCACCGCACAGAACGGTCGCTATGGGCCGTACCTCAAGCGCGGCACCGATTCCCGGTCGCTGGCGAGCGAGGAGCAGATCTTCGACATCTCCCTGGAGGAGGCGCTGAAGATCTACGCCGAGCCCAAACGCAGGGGGCGCCAGTCCGCGGCGGCTCCGCCGCTGCGCGAGCTCGGTGCCGACCCCGCGAGCGGCAAGCCGATGGTGATCAAGGACGGCCGGTTCGGTCCGTACGTGACCGACGGCGAGACCAACGCCAGCCTGCGCAAGGGCGATGAGGTGGCTTCGATCACCGATGGGCGTGCCGCCGAGCTGCTCGCCGATCGGCGGGCGCGGGGCCCGGTCAAGAAGGCTGCGAAGAAGGCCGTCCGCAAGGCGCCTGCGAAAAAGGCGCCCGCGAAGAAGGCAACCGCCAAGAAGGCCGCCAAGCGCTGATTCAGTCGGCGGCTGCCGAGGCCTCGGCGTCTTCGGCCGGGATGGTTTCCAGCGTTGCCAGGTTCAACGGCCGTGCCAGCTGCGTCGGTACGGTGCGTCCGCGCAGTTCGACGATCTCGCCGACCTCCCAGCACAACGCCTCGGCGTCCACCGCGCCGCTGACCGCGACCGCCGACGCCAGCACGTGGCCGTCGTCCAACTTCGCCAGTTCGGTCAGCCGGGCGGCCTCGTTGACCGGGTCGCCGATCACGGTGTACTCGAAACGGGCCCGGGCGCCGATGTGCCCGGCGATCGCCCGCCCGGCCGACACCCCGATGCCGAACTCCTCGGAACCGAGCACCGGCAGCAGGCCGTCGTGCAGCTCGCGGGCCGCCGCCAGGGCGGCACTGGAGGCGTCCGGGTGCTCGATGGGCGCACCGAAGATGGCCAGTGCGGCATCACCCTGGAACTTGTTGACGAAACCGCCATGGCGCCCCACCGCTTCGACCACCACCCGGAAGAACTCGTTGAGCAGGTTGACGACCTCGCTGGGCGGCCGGGTGGCGGCCAGCTGCGTGGAACCCACCAGGTCGATGAACAGCACCGCCACGTCGCGTTCCTGGCCGCCCAATTCGGTGCCGCGCTCCAGGGCACGCCGGGCCACATCCTCGCCCACATAGCGCCCGAACAGGTCGCGCAGCCGCTGCCGCTCGGCGAGGTCGCGCACCATGTCGTTGAAACCGGCCTGCAGCAGGCCCAGCTCGCTGGCGTCATAGATCTGCATGTGCGCGTTGTAGTTGCCGCGCTGCACCTCGCCCAGCGCCCACCGCAACTGTCGCAGCGGGTCGGCGATCGACATGGACACCAGGACGGTGCCGGCCAGCCCGATGACTAGGGCGGCCAGTGCCATCAGCAGGATCGGGGTGAACAACTTGTCCGGTGAGGCGTTGAGCAGGGATGCCTTGCCGGCCAACACCGACAGCACGATCGCCAGCACCGGCACGCCCGTGGACAGCAGCCAGGTCAGCAGCTGGCGGAGGATGACACCGGGTGCCCGCAGGTTCTCCGGGGTGCCGTCGCGCAGGGCGGCGACGGCCACCGGCCGCAGCACCCGCTCGGACTGCAGGTAGCCGATGATCGCGGTGGCCGCTGCCCCCAGGGCCGTGGCGGTGACCACCACGGGCACGACGTGGTGCACCACCGGCCAGCTGATGGCGACGAACACCACCCCGCCCACCGCCCAGTAGCCGATGCTGATCAAGGACCGGTAGAACGGCATCCGCAGCGCCCGGGATCGCGCCAGTTCGGTGTCCGCGGGATCGGAGTCGCCATGGGTGTCCAGATCGGCCAGCAGCGCCTCCCGGCGCTGCCAGCGGAACACCGGCATCAGCAACGCGGTGCTGATCGAAAAGCCGAGCCCGAACAGGAACAACAGCACGACGCCGAAGAGCACCAGATTCAGCCGCGGCAGGTCCTGCAGGTTGATCCGGTCCTCGTCGGGCAGGCCGAACCGCAGGAAGCCGAACACGAACAGTGCGCCGATGATGTCGGCCTGCAGCATGCTCAGCGTGAAAACGGGCCAGGGTGTGCGCACAACCCAGCGGACGAATCGCTCGATCCGCCCGACCAGGGTCGTGGTGCTCACCAGCACACCGTATCGGGCGAGACGAGGAATGACCGAGGCTGATGGCGTTGGCATGTCCGGTTCAGGCACTACTGTGACCGTGATGTCCGGAGTTTTCACCCGCTTGGTGGGTCAGCAGACGGTGGAGGCCGAACTGCTGTCAGCCGTGCGGGCATCCCGGCAGCCCGGGGCGCCCGGGGCGATGTCCGCGGGCGGTATGTCGCACGCGTGGCTGATCACCGGCCCGCCCGGCTCGGGCCGGTCCATCGCGGCGGTGTGTTTCGCCTCGGCGCTGCAATGCACCGCCGAGGAGGAGCAGGGCGGCCCCGGTTGCGGCCGGTGCCGGGCCTGCACCACGACGATGGCCGGCACCCACGCCGACGTCCGGCGTGTCGTGCCGGAGGGGCTGTCCATCGGTGTCGACGAGATGCGGGCCATCGTGCAGGCCGCCTCGCGGCGGCCCGGGACCGGGCGCTGGCAGATCGTGGTGATCGAGGACGCCGACCGGCTCACCGAGGGCGCGGCCAACGCCCTGCTCAAGGTGGTCGAGGAGCCGCCGCCTTCGACGGTGTTCCTGTTGTGCGCGCCCTCGGTGGATCCTGAGGACATCGCGATCACGTTGCGGTCCCGGTGCCGTCATGTCGCGTTGGTGACCCCACCGCTGGCGGCGGTCGCTCAGGTGCTGATGGAGGTCGACGGCCTGGACTCGGCGACCGCGGAGTGGGCGGCGGCGGTCAGCGGCGGCCATGTGGGGCGGGCTCGGCGGCTGGCCACCGATTCCGAAGCCCGGCAGCGCCGGCAGCGGGCGCTTTCGCTGGCACGGGACGCCGCGACTCCGTCGCGGGCCTTCGCCGCGGTCGATGACCTGGTGGCCGCGGCGGAATCCGAGGCCCGGGACCTGACCGCCGAACGCTCGGAGGCCGAGACCGATGAGCTGCGCACTGCGTTGGGGGCTGGTGGCACCGGCAAGGGCACCGCTGGAACCCTGCGTGGCACCGCCGGACTGATCAAGGACCTGGAGCGCCGGCAGAATTCCCGCCACAAGCGGGCTTCGCGGGATGCGCTGGACCGCGCGCTGATCGACCTGGCCACCTATTTCCGCGACGCCCTGCTGGTCGCCATGGCCCCGGCCGGCGTGGCCCGGCCCAGCCACCCGGACATGACCGACGCGGCCGCCGCGATCGCGGCTCACGCACCGCCGGACCGGTTGTTGCGCTGCATCGAGGCAGTGCTCGAATGCCGCGAGGCGCTTGCGGCCAACGTCAAGCCCCGCTTCGCTGTGGGCGCCATGGTGGCCACCGTCGGACAAGCACTGCGAGACGACCTGTAGACTGACCCGGCCCGGTTCAGGCCGGGCGCGCCACCTTAGCTCAGTCGGTAGAGCAATTCACTCGTAATGAATAGGTCAGGAGTTCGATTCTCCTAGGTGGCTCCACAATGGCAGGTCCAGTAGGCACCGTGCCCCGGGCGCCTCACCCGCTTTGGTCAGCTGGATGACACGGCGCGCTTTTGATGACAATGATTTTCATTAGCCGGGTGGCGACGCTAGGCTCAGTCACGCGCACACACCCAGGCGGGACCAACCGGCGTTGCACGTGCGCGCGACGCCGCGGAAGGTGAGCAATTCCGTTGTCCGCCAACCCCGCACCCGCAGTGTCCGCACTGTTTCGCTACATCGAGACACTGCATGGCGACCGCCCCTGGGGCAGCATGCTCGATTCCGGTGCCGGCGTGAAGTCCCTGCAATGGATCCAGACGCTGCCGACCGAAAGCTGGACCGCGATCACCGCCGCTTCCGGGATGGCCGACGCCAGCCGCGCCGCACTCGGGGACAGCGTCCGGCCGCAGGATCGGATACTGGTGGGCAACTGGATCGATGGCGGCCTGCTCGCCGGCGAGACGTTCGACACGGTGCTGGCCGACTACCTCGTCGGCGCCATCGAGGGCTTCGCGCCCTACTGGCAGGACCACGTCTTCCAGCGGCTGCGGCCCCTGGTCGCCGACGGCGGCCGGCTCTACGTCACCGGCCTGGAGCCCTACGTGCAGTACCCGCCGAACACCGAAAGCGGCCGGATCATCTGGGAGATCGGCCGCGTTCGCGACGCGTGCCTGCTGCTGGCCGGCGAACGGCCCTACCGGGAGTATCCGCTGGAGTGGGTGCTGCGGCAGCTGGCTCTGGCGGGCCTGCGCACGGTGCAGTTCCGCCGTTTCCCCATCCGTTACGGCCCCCGGCACGTCCACGGCCAGCTCGACATGTGCCGGCGGCGGGCCGAACGGTTCGGCTCGCCGGAGCTGGCCGCCTCGATGCTGCGCTACGTCGACGATCTGCAGCAGCGAGCGCTGGCTCTGCACGAGCGCGAGGGCGGCCTGCGGCACGGTCGCGACTATGTGATCGCCGCGGAGCCCATACCCGGCGCAGGTGCCGGGTCTTAGATATACATCGCCGGGTCGATGTAGCTCGTCGGGTCGACCAGCGGCTCCCGCTGCTTCTCGGTGCGGTGCCGCACCGAAGCCGGAATGCCCGTGGCGATGCAGTCCGCCGGGACGTCCTGGGTGACCACCGCATTGGCCCCGATGGCGCTGCCGTCCCCGATGGTGATCGGGCCCAGCACCTTGGCTCCGGCGCCCACGGTGACGCCGTTGCCGATGGTCGGGTGGCGCTTGCCGTGGCTCAGCGAGCGCCCGCCGAGGGTCACCCCGTGGTAGACCATGACGTCATCGCCGATCTGGGTGGTCTCGCCGATCACCACGCCCATGCCATGGTCGATGAAGAAGCGCCGGCCGATGGTCGCACCCGGGTGGATCTCGATGCCGGTGGCGAACCGGGTGGCCTGTGCCAGCACGCGAGCCACCCCGCGCAGTGCCGGTCTGGCCCACAGTCGGTGCGCGAGCCGATGCGACCAGATCGCGTGCAGGCCGGAATAGACCAGGGCGTTCTCGACGTCCCCGCGCGCGGCCGGGTCATGGTCTCGCGCGTTGCGCAGGTCCTCGCGCAACGTCTTCCACACGCCTGTCATGGGCGTGATCATTCCCTAATGTGTTCGAACAGTGGCGTCGAGATGTAGCGCTCACCGAAGTCGGGGATCACCACCACGATCAGCTTCCCCGCGTTCTCGGGGCGTTTGGCCAGCTCCAGGGCAGCCCACACATTGGCGCCGGCCGAAATGCCGCCGAGAATGCCCTCCTGGGTGCCTAGTGCGCGAGCCACCCGGATGGCGTCGTCGAACTGCGCGTCGATGATCTCGTCGTAGGCATTGCGGTCGAGCACCTCGGGGATGAAATTGGGTCCCAGACCCTGGATCTTGTGCGGACCGGGGTCGGCGCCGTTCAGGATCGCCGAGTCCTTGGGTTCCACCCCGACGATCTGGACTTCCGGCTTGCGTGACTTGAGGACGTGCGAGACGCCGGTAAGCGTGCCGCCGGTACCGATACCGGCGACGAAGATGTCCACCGCGCCGTCGGTGTCCTTCCACACCTCTTCTGCGGTGGTGCGTTCGTGGATGGCCGGGTTGGCCGGGTTGGCGAACTGATTCGCGGACAAGGCGTTGTGCGTGTCGGCGACGATCTGCTTGGCCTTGGCCACCGCGCCGGCCATCCCCTCGGAGCCGGGCGTCAGGACGATCTCGGCGCCGTAGGCCCGCAGCATCACCCGCCGTTCGGTCGACATGGTGTCCGGCATGGTCAGGATCACCTTGTAGCCGCGCGCGGCACCGACCATCGCCAGGGCGATACCGGTGTTGCCACTGGTGGCCTCGACGATGGTGCCGCCGGGGCGAAGCTGGCCGGATTTCTCCGCGGCGTCGATGATCGCGACGCCGATGCGGTCCTTGACGCTGTTGGCGGGGTTGTAGAACTCGAGTTTGGCCGCCACCTGGGCGCCCAAACCCTCGGTCAGCCGATTGAGCCGCACGAGTGGCGTGTGGCCGACCAGCTCGGTGACGTTGTCATAGATCCTGCCCATCAATTGCCCTTTCTCGCCGAAACCGCCATCGGTGCTACGCGCTCCCCTCGGCGATGCGCCGGACGGCCCTGATGAACACGTCGATCTCTTCGAAGGTGTTGTAGAACGCGAACGACGGACGCACGGTGGCCTCCAGCCCGTAATGGCGCAGGATGGGTTGCGCGCAGTGGTGCCCGGCGCGCACCGCGATGCCCTCGGCGTTGAGGGCCTTGCCGACGTCGGCCGGGTCGTGGCCGGCCAACACGAACGACAACACGCTGGCCTTCTCGTCGGCGGTCCCGACGATCCGCACGCCCGGTATAGCGGCCAACCGCGGCGTGGCGTACTCCAGCAGCGCGTGTTCGTAGGCGGCGATACGTTCGACCCCCACCCGCTCCACATAGCGCAGCGCCGCACCGAGGCCGACGGCGTCGGCGATATTGCCGGTGCCCGCCTCGAATTTGTTGGGCGGTTGCTGGTACAGCGAACGCTCAACGGTGACGTCGGCGATCATGTTGCCTCCACCCTGCCATGGCGGCGTCTCTGCCAGGGCCTCTTCGGTCCCGTACAGCACACCGATCCCGGTGGGGCCGAAGATCTTGTGCCCGGAAAACGCGAAGAAGTCCGCTCCCAACGACTGTACGTCGATCGGGATGTGGGGGATCGACTGCGCCCCGTCGATCAGCACCCGGGCGCCGTAGCGGTGCCCGAGTTCGACGATCTCGTGCACCGGGGTGACGGTCCCCAACGCGTTGGAGACGTGCGTGGCGGCAACCAGTTTGGTCCGCGGACCCAGCAGATCCTCGAACCCGCCCAACAGTAGGTTGCCCGCGTCATCCACCGGGGCCACCCGCAGAATCGCGCCGGTCTGTTTCGAGATCATCTGCCACGGAACGATATTCGCGTGATGCTCCAGGTGCGTGATGACGATCTCGTCACCGGGGCGCAGATGCTTGCCGCCCCATGCGTAAGCGACCAGGTTGATCGCTTCGGTGGTGCCCCGCACGAACACGATGTCTTCGCTGCGGGGCGCACCCACAAACCGCCGGACGGTGTCGCGGGCATCCTCGTAGGCATCGGTGGCGCGGGCCGCAAGCTCGTGCGCGGCCCGGTGGATGTTGGAGTTCTCGTGGGCGTAGAAGTACGCCAGCCGGTCGATCACGGCCTGCGGCTTCTGCGTGGTGGCGGCGTTGTCGAACCAGATCAGCGGTTTGCCGTTGACGGTCTCACGCAGAATCGGGAAGTCGGCCCGCACCGCGTTGACGTCGAAAACCTCATGGGTGTCCGGCGTCACCGGAACCGGCTGGGTGGCCGGCGCCGGGCGCGACAAGAAGTAGTAGTTCGCCTCGTCGCCGCCGGTTGCCGGCGCCGGAGCCGCGGGCAGCTCCAGGTGGGGAACCGCCGAACTGCCGGCCGGCCAGTCCGGGGCCGATCCGCGCGGAGCGACCGGGACGGCCGGGCCGGCGGCCGGATAACCGGACAGGACCCCCGGCACGGTCGGCACGATGCCGGACGGCACCGCGAACGCCGCGAGGTCGCCCACGCCGGCCGGCAGCAGTCCGCTCGGATCGCCCGCCCCGCCCCGCGGTGCCACCGCGGTGGTCTGCGGGGGTGAGTCCGGACCGGGCTGAGCGCCGAGGGCGTAGAGCTGATTGGCCAAGATCTCCAGCTCGGCCGCGCTGATCGGCGGGTTTCCCCCGGCAGCTACCGGCCCGGGGTCACTCGTACTCATGGAAACGGTCCACCGAGACGTCGTCGAGCACAGCGAGCGCATCGTCGGTGAGCACGGCCAGCGAGTTGTACAGCGTGACCAGATAGGACGCGATCGCCGACCGGTTGATCCCGGTGAACCGGACCGACAGACCCGGGGCCTGCTCGCCGACCAGGCCGGGCTGGAACAACCCGACGACGCCCTGGCGCTCCTCGCCGGTTCGCACCAGCAGGATCTTGGTCTTGGAGTCTTCCACCGGAACCTTGTCGCTGGGCACGATCGGGATGCCGCGCCAGGTGATGAACTGCGCGCCGAACAGGTTCACCACCACCGGGGGCACGCCGCGGCGGGTGGCCTCGCGGCCGAAGGCGGCCACGCCCAGCGGGTGGGTCAGGAAGAACCCGGGCGTCTTCCACACCTTGGTGATCAGCGAGTCCAGGTCGTCGGGAGTGGGCGGCCCGGTGATGGTCGAGATGGTCTGCTCCGGGGTCACCTGGGCCAGCAGGCCGTACTCCGGGTTGTTGACCAGTTCGAACTCCTGGCGTTCCTTGATGGTCTCGATGGTGAGCCGCAGCTGCTGCGCGACCTGGTCGTGCGGGCTGGAGTACAGGTCGGAGACCCGGGTGTGCACATCGAGAATCGTCGAGATGGACCGCAGCGTGTATTCGCGCGGGCTGGTCTCGTAGTCCACGAAAGTCTGCGGCAGCGGTTCTGCAGAGCCCGCCCCCTGCTCGGCATGAATGGCCACCTGACCGGGGTTGACCACTCGGTTGACCCGGTAGATGCCGGCTTCCACCGGAACCCAGTTCAGCAGGTGCAACAGCCAGCGCGGCGTGATGGTGGCCAGCTGCGGGACAGTCTTGGTCGCATTGGCCAGTTGCCGTGCGGCAAGGTCCCCCAGGGCCTGAGATTCGTTCTGCGCGGACGTCATTGATTTCCTCCTGATGAGTAACGGCGCCAATCATGGACCATCGGTCGGTTTTGCCCACCAGTTGCGCTCATGGCGAATTGAAATCATGGCAACTCGCGCCGCTGCGGTACATGTCGTAGGGTATGTGTATGTCGAACATCACGCAGCCGCAGCCGCACGTTTCGTGCCGCCTTGCCGCGTGTTGTTGTCGTTGATTCTCTGACGCCCTGATTCCTTAGCGTCGCAGCCCGTCCCCGGTTTCCGGTCAGGTGCTGCCGTGCGCGCATCAGACCAGAAAGTCGACTCGGCATGACCGTTTCTGCCTCCGTTCTTCCGCTGCCCGATACCCAGCCCGCGGTGACTGTGCGCCGCAGGGTCCATCCGCGACCGGCGGTCGATATCGACCGGATGACCCGCTACCACGGCGGCACCTATTCGCACACCGTGGACCGCATCGTGTTCACCGACGGCACGAGCGCGCGCACCGATCTGATTCGGCTCAACCCCGGTATCGCGGCGTATTCGCTGGACTTTCACGGTATTGCGCCGACCCGCCCCTCGGCCTACCGGATCGACACCTGGTCGGCTGTTCCCCACCTGGGGGCCGCCGAACGGGACGCCCGCGAGGTTCAGGTCGACTGGATCCTGCGCAACTCCGTGCCGCGGCTGAACACCGTCGAGGTGAGCCGGCGGTTGCGGGAGGCCGGGTATCTGGGCCGCGGGAACATCGCCGAGCACGAGGCGATAGCGGCCACCCAGGCGGCGATCTGGCGGCTGACCAACGGTTTAGAGCTGGACACCCGTGCCCGCACCGAGCCCGCGCGGGTGCTGCGCCAGCCCGACGGGGTGACGGTCGAGTTCGACGAGGCCCTCGAACTGGGCGGGTACACCGTCGAACTGGTCGCCGCGCAGCCGGTGGAGGTGACGCTGCACAAATCCGACGACGGCCAGACCTGGCGCGAGGTGCTGTCGTCGCGGCTGACCGCCCAAACCCCTGGGATCCAGCGCAAGGCGCTCGGCGTCGGGGCCACCGCCGGCGGACATCGGTACTACCGCCTGGCGGTGGCCGGATCGGGGGCAGCCACCATCGGCGACGTCGGATTCTGGCCCGACGGCACCAGCACCTACCGCAATCCCGACCGGATCGTGGCCCTCTACCGCTATCTGGTGGCGGGGGCGGCACGGGCGCGTACCACAGCACCCGGATTGGACGTCTCGGCGGCCACCGTGGCCGACGGGGTGGTGGGGCCGTTGCGCCTGGCCGTCGCGGACTCCGCCGCAGTCAGTGCCGAGGGCGCCGTTGTCCTGGACGCCGACGGTGCCGAGCTGGCCGATCCGGTACCGCCCGGCGGCGTCTTCTTCCTGCGTGCGCGGCCTGGCGCGGTCTCGGCGCGGGTCCGCGTCACGGTGCCCGGCACCGAGGACGGCTACGGCGGCCGGGTTCTCACCGGCATAGCCGGCGACGAGCAGTCGCAGAACTACACCCCGGTGGCGCTGGCGGTCCCGGCTGCACTGGTGGTCGACTTCCAGGTCGCCTGGGCGCCGCGGCAGACCGGCGCCCTGCGGGCCCGGCGCTACCCGCGCCGATAGGGCGCGGGGGATAGGACCCGCCCGGGCTGTCAGCGGAGTGCCGACAGCCCGGGAACGGCAGTGGAATACAGCCAGGCCTGCCAGAACGACTGCAGCGGTTGTGCGCTGTATCCGGCGGCCAGCGCGGTGAAATCCTCAGTGCCGGCGTTGCTGTGGCGGTAGCGCGAGGTCCAGTCGCGCAGTAAGGCGAAGAAGGCGTCGTCGCCCAGTCGGCCGCGCAGCACGTGCAGGGTGAGCGCGCCGCGTTTGTACACCCGGTCGTCGAACATCTCGACCGGTCCGGGATCGGCCAACAGCAGATCCTGCGGCAAGCCGGTCAACTGTCGGTGGTAGCGCCGGGCCAGTTGGTCGGCGCTCGGCCCACCGGAATGCTCTGACCACAGCCACTCGGCGTAGCAGGCGAATCCTTCGTGCAGCCAGATGTCGCTCCAGCGCCGCACGGTGACGCTGTTTCCGAACCACTGGTGGGCCAACTCGTGGGCGATCAGCCGCGTCGACGAGCCGCGGCCGTTGCAGTGGTTGGCGCCGAAGATCGAAATCCCTTGGGCCTCCAGGGGGATCTCCAGGTCGTCGTCGGTCACCAGCACCGTGTAGCCGGCCGCCAGCGGGTAGGGCCCGAACAGTTGCACAAACAGCTGCATCATCTGCGACTGGCGTGCGAAATCCCGCTCGAACTCGGTCTGCAGGCGGGCGGGCAGCACCGCCCGAATGGCTACGGCCGACCCGGGTACCCGGCGGGTCACGTACCGGCCGATCTGCAGGGTGATCAGATAGGTGGGCGTGGGCTCCGGCTGGTCGTAGGTCCAGGTGGTGCGGGTGGCGCGGACCCGCCGCGAGATCAGTTCGCCGTTGGCGAGCGCGTAGTAGGAGCTTTCGGTGCTGATCTGGATCCGGTAGCTGGCCTTGGCGCAGGGATGGTCGTCGCAGGGAAACCATGTCGGTGCGCCATTGGGCTGACCCGAGACCAGGGCGCCATCGGAGAGCTCCTCGAAACCTACTTCCCCCCAAACGGTTTCGCTGGGACGCGGCGATCCGGAATACCGGACCGAGATCACCAGGGCGGCACCGGCTGGCACCGTGGCGGCCAGGGTGATTCGCAGCTTGGCCGCCGAGGTGGCGAACCGGGCCGGCGGCCTGCCGTTGATCCATACCTTTGCCACCGACAGCGTGTCGGCGAGGTCCAGGGTGATTTCGCGCAGCGCGGCCAGTGCAACCGCGGTGATGGTCGCGGTGCCCGCCAGCCGGTTACTGCTGACCCTGTACTCCAAGTCCAGTTCGTAACGCGATACCCGGTAGCCGCCGTTTCCGCTGTCGGGCAGGTAGGGATCGCCCACCGCGGCCGGGGCCGGCGTCGCGGGAATCTTGGCCGGTTTGCTCACGCCGCCGGCTCCTGCCTCGCCGATGCCGCAGAGCCGGGCTTCTTGCCCGGCAACGGCCACGGCGCGATCGGATTGCCCTGCCAGCGGGTGGCGGGGGGCACCTGGTCGCCGCGCATCACCAACGAGGCCGGCCCCACGGTGGCCCCGGCGCCCAGCCGGGCCGCGGGCAATGCCACACAGTTGGGTCCCAATGTGGCGCCCGCCTCCAGCGTGACGGTGTCCATCTGCATGATGCGATCGTGGAATAGGTGGGTCTGCACCACACAACCCCGGTTCACCGTTGCGCCGGCGTCAAGGGTGACCAGGTCGGCTTCGGGCAGCCAGTACGTTTCGCACCACACGCCCCGGCCGATGGTGGCTCCCAGAGCGCGCAACCACAGGTTCATCACCGGGGTGCCGGTGGCGGCCCGGGCGAACCATGGGGCGGCGACCGTCTCCACGAACGCGTCGGAGACCTCGTTGCGCCACACGAACGACGACCACAGGGGCCGCTGGCAAGCCCGGATCCGGCCCACGATGAGCCATTTCGCCAGCACTGCGCTGGCCCCGGCCCCGGCGCCCGCGGCCAGCAGCGCCACGCCGCTTCCCAGTGCGGTCCAGCCGTAGCCGAATCGTGTTGCTCCCCACTGCAGCACGCCCAGCACGGCGACACCGATCGCGAATGTGACGATGACAGGGATCAACCGGAAGGTCTCGACCACCGCGCGCATCACCCACAGTCTGCGCGGTGCGCGGAAGGTCCGTTCGACATCGAGGTCGGCGGCCTTGCGGCGCAACCGCACCGGTGGGCTGCCTAGCCACGACGAGCCGGTCTTGGCCTTGTGCGGCGCAGTCGACAGCACCGCCACCAGGGCATTGTCGGGTACCTGCCGGCCCGGCTGGGTGATCCCGGAATTCCCCAGGAACGCGCGCTTGCCGATTGTTGCCGGTGCGACATGAATCCAGCCGCCGCCCAGCTCATAGGAGGCGACCATGGTGTCGTCGGCGAGAAAAGCGCCGTCGGCGATCGTGGTGTACTTCGGGATCAGCAATGCGGTGGAGATCTCGGTTCCCCGACCGACTTTCGCGCCCAGCAGTCGCAGCCACCACGGTGTTATCAGCCCCGCATAGAGCGGAAAGAGGTAGTCGCGCGCGGCGTCCATCAGGCGTTCGGTGGCCCACAGCTGCCAGCCGACCCGGCTGCGCACCGGGTGGTAGCCGCTGTGCAGACCGATCGACAACAGCCGCACCCCGATCACGGTCAGGGCGGCGTAGCTCAACATCGCGACCAACGCGGCCGGCGGGGTCGCGAGCAGCGCCGGCCGAACGGCATCGGCCAGACTGGCGCAGTCCCGCACGGCACGGCCCACCACCGCCAGTCCGGCGCCCACCGCCAGTAGCGGCAAAGCGCCGAGCAGCAGCGAGGTCAGTCCGTACACCGCGACCCACAGCGGGCGCGTCGGCGGCCGGTGATCCGGCCAAGGGTGGTGCGCCTTACCGGATTTCATAGCCGGCGAGCCGGTCCAGTACTGGCCTTTCTTCACCTCGCCGATCACTCCGGACCCCGGTGCCACGTCGGCGTCCTTGCCCACGGAAGCGCCCGGCAGCAGCGTGGTGCGGGCGCCGATGCTGGCGTCATTGCCGACCGCGATCCGGCCGACGTGGAACCGGTCGCCGTCGATCCAATGCCCGCACAGGTCCACCTCCGGCTCGATGGAACAGCGGTTGCCCAGCGTCAACATCCCGGTCACCGGCGGGGTCGAGTGCAGATCCACACCCTCGCCGATCTTGTTGCCCAGCGCCCGTGCGTAGTACACCAGCCACGGTGCGCCGGAAAGGTTCTCGGCGCCGCTGGCGGTGGCGAGCCGCTCGGCGATCCAGACCCGCAGATGCTCCGGTCCGCCGCGCCGGTAGGTCCCCGGCTCCAGGCGGGCCAGCAACAGGCGCGCCCCCAGCGCGGCGATACCCATCCGGCCCAACGGGGTGACGAACAGCACGAAGGCGGCCACCACCCACCACCAGTCGAGCCGCACCAGCCAGGGCAACGGGTGCACCGCCGCCACGATGTTGTTGATCAGCGCCAGCCAGGTGACCCACTGCAGGCCGGACAGCGTTGCCAGCGGCACCGACAGCAGCACTTGCGCGGCCTGGGTCAACGGCGGGGTAGGGGCCACCGCGCGCGACGCCGGAGCGGCCTGCGGCCCGCGGTCGCCGCGGCCCAGGTCATCGAGGAACCCCGCAAGCGAACCGAGCCGGGGACGGTCGTAGAGCTGGGCGACGGTGGTCTGCGGGTAGCGCTGCCGCACCGCGGCCACCAGCTGTGCGGCTTGCAGCGATCCACCGCCCAGGGCGAAGAAATCGGCCTGTTCGTCATCGGCCGGGGCGCCCAGCACGTCGCGCCACAATCCGGCCAGCCAGCCCAGGGTGCTGTCCGGATCGTCGGCACCGGTCATGCCCGGCCCGGCGGACTCCGGCCCGACGGGCCAGGGCAGTGCGTCGCGGTCCACCTTGCCCGAGGTGCGGGTGGGCAGCTCGTCGACCAGAACCAGCCGGGGAACCAACGCGGCGGGCAGCCGACGGGTCAGCTCCGCGCGTGCTGCCCCCAGGTCGAAGTCCGGGTCGGTGCTGACCAGGTAACCGACCAGCAGCGGGGCGCCGGTGGCGCTGGTCCGCACGGCCGCGGCACCGCCGCTGACACCGGGCAGCGTCACCAGTGCGCTGTCCACCTCGCCCAATTCGATGCGTCGCCCGCCGATCTTGACCTGATCATCGGCCCGGCCGCAGAAGGTGAGCCCTGCGGCGTCCAGTCGCACCAGGTCCCCGCTGCGGTAGGCCCGCGACCAGCCCAGGGCGGGCAGCGGCGCAAACTTCTCGGCATCCCGGTCGGGATCCAGGTAGCGGCCCAACCCCACCCCGCCGATCACCAGTTCGCCGGTCTCCCCGTCGCCCACCGGCGCTCCGTCGGCGCCCAGTACCGCCAGGTCCCAGCCGACCAGCGGCAGCCCGATCCGAACCGGACCGCTGCCGTCGAGCTGCGCGGCACAGGCCACCACGGTGGTCTCGGTGGGGCCGTAGGTGTTCCACACCTCGCGGCCGTCCACCGCCAGCCGGGCCGCCAGCTCCGGCGGGCAGGCCTCGCCCCCGAAGATCAGCAGCCGGACCGCTTCCAGGGCCTCGGCCGGCCACAGTGCGGCCAGGGTGGGCACGGTGGACACCACCGTCACGTCCCGGGCCACCAGCCAGGGACCCAGATCCATGCCGCTGCGCACCAGCGACCGCGGTGCCGGCACCAGGCAGGCGCCGTAGCGCCATGCCAGCCACATCTCCTCGCAGGACGCATCGAACGCGACCGACAGACCGGCCAGCACCCGGTCGCCCGGCCCGATCGGGTTGTCCTGCAAGAACAGCTGCGCTTCGGCGTCGACGAAGGCCGCGGCGTTGCGGTGCGTGATCGCCACGCCCTTAGGCGTGCCGGTGGACCCCGAGGTGAAGATGATCCAGGCATCGTCGCTGGGCTGCGGCGCCGTGGCCCGCCAGCCGCGCGACGCCCCGGGCCCACGTGTCAGCCCCGCCTCGGTGAGCACCGCCGCCACCTGCGCCTCGCCGAACACCAGCTCGGCGCGCTCGGGGGGATCGTCGGCATCCACCGGAACGTAGGCCGCACCGGTGGCCAGCGTGGCCAGAATCGCCACGTAGAGCGCGTAATTGCCCGACGGCATCCGGATGCCGATACGGTCACCGCGGCCCAGGCCGCGGGCGGCGAGCCAGGCGACGCTGTCCTGGACGTCCTCGATCAGCTCGCCGTAGGTCAACACCACCTTGCCGTCATCGATGGCGGGCGCATCGGGGTAGCGGGCAGCGGTCTCCCACAGAATGTCGATCAGGGTGCGGGGAGACGGCGCAGCGGAACCGCGCAGAAACTGTGCGGGAACTTGCAGTGCGGGCACGCCTGTAGAACGTACCGAGCGCGGTGGCGGCGTGCAGCATGACATCGTCACCTCGGCGCGACGTAGCCGACCGGGCCGACGGCAATACACACCGACAGCGCCGCGGTGTCGGCGCCCACCCTGAGCCCGTCTCCGGCGCCGGGGAGCCGGACGAAGACACGGTTGAGACCCGGTCGCACCCGGACCCGGACCTGCGGTCCCTCGGACAACGACATCGTCATGGCGCCGTCGACATTGGCCAGGTAGTTGATCTCGGCCGTCCAGTCCGCGGGCAACAGCGGACCGTCGAGTGGCAAGGTCACCGGCCGGTCCGGCTGCACCAGGTATCCGCAATGCGGCACCGGCCCGGGCACCAGGGCACGGACCCAGGTCACCTGGGCGTCGGTCAGCGACCCCGAACTGGTCAGCATCCGCAACTGCGTTGTCGTCGAGGCGAATTCCGGCCGGTCGTGCAACAGGGCGAACATGTGGCTGGCCAGGTTCTCCGGGTAGACGACCTGTCCCAGCACCAACGGGTCCACCTCCTGGTCCAGCAGCGGCGCGTCCGAGGCGACCCGGGCGGCGGCCAGAGCCTGCCGGGCGTTCTGCAGATAAGCACGGGCCGGATCGTCACGCCAGCAGGCCAGGAAGGTCGCCGTCGAATACAGGCTGCTGGCGGTGAACGCCGCCGCCAGGGCCGTCACCGCCACAGTGCGCGCGCGGGAGGGGGCCAGCCACCGCGCGGATTCCCGGTTGGGGGCGCACAGTCCGACGGCGCCCAGGATCGCCAGCACCACCACGAAGTCGGCCAGATAGCGCAGGGTCTGGGCCAGTTCCAGCGCGGTGAACGCCGAAGACCGCATCAGATAGATCGGCACCTGGCAGGCCGCCAGGTAGCCGGCCGCGGCCAGCCACACCGGACCCAGGCGCCTTTTGCCCGCCAGCGACACCGCGACAAGTCCGGCCAGCACCAGCCAGCCCAGTGCCATCGTCACCGGTCCCGGCAGGGCCCAGGGCGAGGCCGGCGCCCAGCGGGCCCACGTCCACGGGCCGCCGGCCAGGCTTGGGACCACGCCGTGGGTGATCGACCGCCACAGCAGGTCGCCGGTCATCTCGAGGTCGAAACTCCAGCGCTTCTGATTGACCACCGACACATAGACCCCGATCCACGCCGCGGTCACCGCGAGCGCGGCCGTCCACAACCGGGCACTGGAGCGCCACGCCCCGGTGATCGCGCCGGTCAGCGGCGCTCCGCGGACGTAGCCCAGCAGTGCTGTCACGGTGAACGCGACGAACGGGATGATGGCGGCCTTCTCGAAGAACAGCAGCCCGCCCAGGTAGACCGCAATCGCAGTGTGCAGGTAGCGCTGTTTTCCGGTGCGTGCCAAGGCAATCGCGTCCGCACACACCCAAGACAGAGCCGCGCACAACGGTAACGAGTTCAGCGCTGCCGCCCACCAGGCGAAGGCCGGCAGGCCCAGCGGGGACCACAGTGCAAAGGTCAGCGGCACCAGCAACACCGGCCGCCAGCCGAGAATCACCCACAGCACGCGCAACAGCGCTCCGGAGAACAGCAGTTGCAGCAGCACCAGGCTGACCGCCGGCGCAGCCCACTGCAGCGGCCACAGACGCGACAGGGCGCCGGCTACCAGGTAGGCGCCCGGCATCACATGACCGTCGTGGTCGTCGAACAGATAGGCCGGCGACCACAGGGGGTGAGTGCCGGCCCGGCCGATCAGGATCAGGTCGTCCCAATAGAAATAGCCTCCGAAGGCGACCACTGCCCGGACCGCCAGTTGGGCGGCGATCAATGCCACGGCTGCCCAGTAGACCCACGGCAGGGCGGTCAGCCCCGGGCGCAGGTACCGGCCCGTGCCACCCGCATCGTCGGGTGCTGCGCGCCGGGCCGGCACTGCTGTGTCGTCGCCGGCGGTCATCTGTCTTTCTTACCTGTCGGTATGGTGGGCGCGTGCGAGCACTGGTAACCGGGGCAGCCGGGTTCATCGGATCGACGTTGGTCGACCGCCTGCGGGCGGACGGGCACGAGGTGATCGGGCTGGACAATTTCGCCACCGGTCGAGCCACCAACCTCGAGCATCTGGCCGACGACACCGGCTTCCGCTTCGTCGAGGCCGACATCGTCAGCGCGGACCTCGGTGCCGCCCTGGCCCAACACCGGCCCGAGGTGATCTTTCACCTGGCCGCCCAGATCGATGTGCGCCACTCGGTGGCCGACCCGGCCTTCGACGGCTCGGTCAACGTCCTCGGAACGATCCGCCTCGCTGAGGCGGCCCGGGCCGCTGGGGTGCGCAAGATCGTGCACACTTCCTCCGGCGGGTCGATCTACGGCACCCCGCCGAGCTATCCGACCAGCGAAGACGTCCCGACCGACCCGGCTTCGCCGTACGCCGCCGGCAAGGTGGCCGGGGAGATCTACCTCAACACCTTCGGCCACCTCTACGGGCTGCAGTGTTCCCACATCGCGCCGGCCAACGTCTACGGGCCCCGCCAGGACCCGCACGGCGAGGCGGGTGTGGTGGCGATCTTCGCTCAGGCCCTGCTGAACGGAACGCCGACCAAGGTGTTCGGGGACGGCTCCAACACCCGTGACTATGTGTTCGTCGACGACGTGGTGGACGCCTTCGTGCGGGCCTCGGGCGAGGCCGGCGACCGGCAGCGCTTCAACGTCGGCACCGGCGTGGAAACCTCGGACCGCCAACTGCATTCAGCGGTGGCAGCCGCGGTGGGCGCACCGGATGACCCGGAGTTCCACCCGGCCCGGCTGGGCGACCTGCGACGCTCCTGCCTGGACATCGATCGGGCGCGGCGGGTGCTCGGTTGGCAACCGCAGGTGGCGCTGGCCGACGGAGTGGCCCGCACGGTGGCCTATTTCCGGTCTGCGACCTGACTTTCGCTGCGGCGATCTGGTCCGCCGTTGTGGCATACTGGCCTGTCGGAGGGGAGTATTCCCCAAATCGCAGTGTCGTCATCACGTCACCCGTCATCGGGTGGCCGGGGCTGTGGGCCGGTCTCCCCGGCGGAAGAGACCTCCAGCGCCGCAGTTACGCTGGAGGAAGTCGATGGACGTTTTCGCACTTGGCCGTTTCGGCATCGGCGCAGTCGGCGCGGTGGCATCTGCCGGCCTGGACCTCGCGGCGATTCCCCTGCGTGAAGGCGCCAAGCGGCTGTCCGGCGAGCGCAGCGATCTGACCACCAGCCGGCGCAGTTGGCGCGGCGCGGGCCGTGCCTGGATCGAGGTCCGTGGGCTCGACGACCCGGAGATCGGTCGCGATGTCGGATCCGCGGTGCTCGAGGCGCTGCAGGCCCGGCCCGAGGTCAACTCGGTACGGCTGAACCGTCCGCTGTCGCGGGTGATCGTCGAGATCGGCGAACAGGCATCGCTGGCCGAGCTGTGTGCCGCCGTGGCGGCCGTCGAACAGGGCCTTGAACTGTCCGCAACCGAAACCGCCGCACTGCCCGGTGACGGTCTGCTGCTGGCCGCCAAGGGCGCCACGTTCGGCGTCAACGCGGTGGGCCTGGCGATCGCCACCGCGGGCACGCTGCTGCGCTGGCCCGCCGCGCCCAAGATCTTCGACGCAGCCGCGTCGGTGGCCCGGTACCAGCCGCTGGCCCGGGAGACGCTGGAAAGCTGGATCGGTCCCGGGCGAGCCGACACGGTGCTCTCACTGGTCTCGCTGGGATCGCACGTCATCACCATGTCCCCGGCGATCCTGGCGGTCGACCTGTTGGTGGAGGGCCTCAAAGCCTCCGAAACCCGGGCTGCGGCGCTGGCGTGGAGTCGCTACGAACCGCAACTGGCGCGCTTCAGCGACGTCTCCGAGGCGTTTGCCACGGCGCGCCCGATTCCGCCCGCCGACGGCCCGGCAGAGCGCCACCTGAGGCGCACCGCGCTGGCGCAGGCGGCCGCCGCAGCCGCGGTGGCCGCTGTGACCCGCAACCTGGACATGACGTCGAGCGCGATTCTGGCCACCTCGCCCAAGGCGGTGCGCACCAGCTGCGAATCGTTCGCCGCGACGTTGGGGCAGGGACTGGCCGATGCGCACGGGGTGCTGCCGCTGCGGCCGGACAGCCTGCGCCGCCTCGACAAGATCGACACCGTGGTCATCGATCCGCGGGCGCTGACCGGCGAGCAACGCCGCGTGGTGCAGATTCGCGGCGCGACCGAACACGAACTGCCGCAGGCCTGGGAGAACGCGCAGAGCCTGCTTGATAAGGCGGCTCTGCGCCCGGGCTGGCACCGGGTGCCCCGGATGACAGCGCGGGGGACCACCCGCAAACAGCCGGTGGAAGCGCTGATCCTGCCCGCCCACCATGCGCTGGCCTCCGCGGTGATTCTCCAGGGGCGTGCCGCGGGGGTGGAGCTGGTCACGGTGGACACCGAAATCCTCGGCGAGCTGCGTCCCGCCTTCGACGACATCCGCCCGGTGCACGGCGGCGAGACCGCCGACATGGACGCCGCGCTGGCGGACGCCGTCACCGACCTGCAGCAGGCCGGTCGCACCGTGGCGGTGCTGTCGACCGAAGCGGCACAGGCGCTGGCGTCGGCGGATCTGGCGCTGGGGGTCATGCCGACGAGCGAAGAGGACACCCTGCCTCCGCCTTTCTATGCCGACCTGCTGCTGGCCGATCTGGCCGGGGCGTGGCAGGTGCTTCGTGCGCTTCCGGCGGCCCGGGACGCCACCGAGCGCGGTGTCGCGATCTCGATCGGGGCCTCGACCATCGCCGGGCTGCTACTCGTCCGTGGGGTTCGGGCGACCATTCCGGGTGTGGGGGCAGGACAGAGCCGCGGCCCGGGCCCGGTCACCATCGGCGCCGGCGCCGGGATGCTGTCGGGGTACCTGCTGGCCCGCCGGGTGCTGCGCGCCCACGCGCCGAAGCCGGCCCCGGCCTACGAGTGGCACGCCATGTCGGTCGAGCAGGTGCGCGAACTGCTGGGGACGTCGCAGGGCGGCGAATCGCCTGCGTCGCTGACCGAACGTGCGCCGGCCGACGTGGAATCGCACGGCACGTTCTGGCCCTACGTCCACGCGGTGCGCGCCGAACTGTCCGACCCGATGACTCCGATCCTGGCGTTGTGCTCGGTGGCGACCGCCATGCTGGGCTCACCGATCGACGCCGTGATGGTGGGGACGGTGCTCACCGGCAACGCCATGCTGGCCGCCTACCAGCGGCTGCGGGCCGAAAGCCGGCTGAACGACCTGCTGGCGCGTCAAGCCCCGCCGGCCCGGGTCGTGCTGATGGATGCCGACGGGAACCCGACCTATCACGAGATCCCCGCCGAGCAGCTGCTGCCCGGGGACCTGATCGAGGTTCGCAGCAACGAGGTGGTTCCCGCCGACGCCCGGGTCATCGAGGTGTCCGACGTCGAGGTCGACGAGTCGTCGTTGACCGGTGAATCGCTGTCGGTCGGCAAGCAGCTGGACCCGACTCCCGGCGCCGAACTGGCCGAGCGCAGCTGCATGCTCTATGCGGGCACCACGGTGATTGCCGGCAAGGCCATCGCGCTGGTGACCGCCGTGGGGGCAGACACCCAGACCCGCCGGGCCGCCGAATTGGCCTCCGGGGAGCTGCCCGAAGTCGGACTGCAGCACCACTTGTCCCAGCTGGTACACCGGACCTTCCCCTACAGTGCCGCCGGCGGGGTGGCCGTCGGGGCGCTCGGGCTGCTGCGCCAGGGCGGCCTTCGGCAGGCGCTCGGCAACGCCATCGCCGTCGCGATCGCCGCCGTCCCGGAGGGCATGCCGTTGATGGCCACCCTGGCCCAGCATGCGTCGTCGCAGAGGTTGAGCAAATCCGGTGCGCTGGTGCGGATCCCGCGTTCTGTGGAGGCGCTCGGCCGGGTCGACGTGGTCTGCTTCGACAAGACCGGAACGCTCAGCGAGAACCGCTTGCGGGTCACCACGGTGCGCCCGCTGGCCGGATACACCGACGACGACGTCCTCGGCACGGCCGCGCAGGCGGCGCCGGCGCCTGACGGGGCGGCGCACGCGCACGCCACCGACCAGGCGATCGTCGAGGGCGCGGCGGCCGCGCCCGGTGCCCGGCCCTGGACCGAACCCGACGCACACCTTCCGTTCCGTTCCGGCCGGGCCTTCTCGGCATCGGTCGTCGGGTCGGAGCTGCTGGTCAAGGGCGCACCGGAGGTGGTGCTGGGAGCCTGCAGGAACGCCGGAGCTCAGGTGGAGAAGCAGGTGGCCGCCATGGCCGCCCAGGGACTGCGGGTGATCGCGGTCGCCCAGGCCAAATTAACTGCCGCCCAAGCGCGTTCGGTCGGGGATGACCGCGAGGGAACCGACCGGATCACCGAGCTCAGTTCTTCTGGGCTGACGCTCATCGGGTTCCTCGGCCTGGCCGACACCCCGCGCGCGGACGCCCCGAAGCTGCTCGCCGATTTGGCCGCCCGCGGCGTCGACATCCGGATGATCACCGGCGACCATCCGATCACCGCCACCGCGATCGCCGCCGAGATGGGCGTGAGCGTGGACGCCGAGCAGGTCATCACCGGCTCGGAATGGAACGCGCTGAACCGCAAGGAACAAGAACGCGTGGTGCGCGAGCGGGTGATCTTCGCCCGGATGTCGCCGGAGAACAAGGTGCAGATCGTCCAGACGCTGGAGCGCGCCGGCCGGGTTTCGGCGATGGTGGGCGACGGCGCCAACGACGCCGCCGCGATCCGGGCCGCCACGGTGGGGCTCGGTGTCGTCGCGCACGGCAGCGACTCGGCGCACGCCACCGCCGACGTCGTCCTGACCGACGGCAAGATCGGTGCGCTGGTCGACGCCATCGACGAGGGCCGGCGGCTGTGGCGCGGCGTGCAACTGGCCATCTCCGGCCTGCTCGGCGGCAACGTCGGGGAAGTGTTGTTCTCGGTCATCGGCACCGCGGTCACCGGGAACTCGCCGCTGAACACCCGGCAGCTGCTGCTGATGAACACGCTGACCGACGCCCTGCCGGCCACCGCCGTGGCGGTGAGCACCCCGGCCGGTCCGATCGGCGGCGCGGTGCGCGGACTCGACGAAGGCAGCCTGTGGCGGGCGGTCGCGTTCCGCGGCGGAGTCACCGCCGCGGCGGGCACCGCCGCGTGGGCGATGGCGAACTTCTCCGGACTGCCGGGCAGCCCGCAGCGGGCCGCGACGGTGGCGCTGATCTCGCTGGTGAGCACCGAACTCGGTCAGACCGTGGTCGACTCGCGGGCGCCGATGGTGCTGGCGACCGCGGCGGGCTCCTTCGTGCTGTTCGCGGCGATGGTCTCCACGCCCGGGGTCAGTCAGCTGTTGGGCTGCACACCGGTCGGTCCGATCGGTTGGGCGCAGGGTGTCGGCACCGCCGCGGCTGCCACTGCCGCGGTGGCTGTGGCGAGCCGGCTGTCGACCGAGCAGGCTCCCCCCGAGCCGGTAACGCAGACCCCCGCGGTGGAGCAGCCCCGGCGGCTGGAACTGGTGCGCTGAGCGCGCGCATCAACCGGTCGGCCGTAGCGATGTCTCCTCGGCCGGTGGGCTGGCCCGGGCGGCCAGAACGACCTCGAGCAGGCCCGCCCGCCACAACGCGGCGTAGAGGTGTCGGGTCGGCTTGGTCAGCAGCAACGCCGTCACTTCCGCCAGGGGTTCTGCCAGGACTGTTTTGGCCCGCATACCTGCCACGGTGCGGGTACAAATCGGACGGGCGGCAAACCCGTCGTGACCCCCAAGACAACTGTTGCCGAATTACTGTGTTTTGCGCGGCGGCAGCTTCGCCTCGCCGGTAAGCCCCGCTGGGCTGGACTCGGGCGGCTGGGCCGCGGCGAGCGCGATCAACCGTGCCAGCCGGGCGTATCGCAGCTCCATGTCGCGGAACCGCATATAGGTGCTCAGGGTGGTGAACGCGAACGCGATGACCAGCACATAGAGCATCAGATCGGTGCCGCGGCGCACCCCCAGCCAATTGGCCACCACCGTGGTGTCATCCGGGCGCAGCACCGCATAGATGCCGGCCACCACGAACATCAGGTAGCCCACTTTCACCCACGCCCGCGACTGCGCCGACCTGCGCGATAACAGCAGGTAGATCAACAGCCCCAAGACCGCCGCGATCAGCAGCACCTTGATCCAGTTCATCGGTGAATATCCCCCTCATCGCGACATCCTCCTGCGCAGCAGACCGTCGAACAAGATGTTGACGCCGTTGAGCAGTGGTTGTCCCTTCGACTTCGAATAGTCGGTGTAGAGCACCTCGACCGGTTCTTCCCCCACCCGCCAGCGGTTCTCGGCGATCAGAGCGATGAACTCCCCGGCGTGGCTCATCCCGGTCATGGTGAGGTCGAGTCGGTCGGCGACCCGGCGGTTGAACACCCGCAGCCCGTTGTGGGCGTCGGAGAGTCCCAGCCGGCGGATTCGCGGACTGAGGACCACCGCGGCGCGCAGCACCAGCCGTTTGAGCGGCGGCACCGTCGTGGCGGCAGCGGGAGCGGCAAACCGGGTGCCGATCACGATGTCCAGGCCGGCGGTGTCGAGACGGTCGACCAGGCGCACCAGGTCGCCCACCCGGTGCTGGCCGTCCGCGTCGAACGTGGCGAAAAGCCGGGCGCCCGGCTGGGCGCGCGCAAACTCGACGCCGGTCTGGATGGCGGCGCCCTGGCCGAGGTTGATCGGATGGCGCACCACGTAGCCGCCCGCGCTCCGGGCGGCCTCGGCGGTGTTGTCGGTGCTTCCGTCGTCCACACAGACCACGAAGTCGAACACCGCGCGAATCCCGGCGATCACGTCACCGACGACGGTCGCCTCGTTGAACGCCGGAACGATGATCCAGACATCGGGGTAGCGGTTGTCTATATCGGAGAAAATACACGCTCACCGGGGTCAGGAATCGGTGCGCAACGCGGCCAGGTGTACCGCGATTCCCACCACGGGCCCGCACAACAGGGCCACCACCGCCCGGGTGGGCAGATCCAGCGGGAGCAACAGGAGCAGGGTCGAGGCCACGGCCGCCCCCACCCAGCCCAGCGCGTACGCGCGGTGCAGGGCCGCGGCGACCGTTGCCGCGCCGGTCAGCGTCAGCAGCGCTATCGCCGTGGCGGCCACGGTCAGTTCGGCCAGCAGCCACCCCCCGGCGTGGTATTCCGGGCCGAAGACCGTGCGCAGCAGCCACGGACCGAGCAGGCCCGCCGCCACCGCTCCGGCCGCGCCCAGCGCGGCCACCGCCGCCGCCGGTGTTCGCAGCGCCCGCAGGCGGCGGCCGCGCTGATCCACGAAGTGCGCGATCAGGTTGCCCTGCATGGCGGTCAACGGCACCAACAGCGGTGCCCGGGTCACCGTGACAGCCAGGATCACCACACCGCCCGCGGCGCCCAATTCACCGTAGGTGGCCTGCAGCAACACCGGGAATCCCATCACCAGGATCGCGCTCGCCCCGGCCGCGGTGATCGAATGCGCCGCGCCACGCAGGAACCCCGCGGTACTCACCGGGGTCAGCAGCCGAGCCGCCGAGCGTGCCGTGGGTGAGGCCGCCAGCAGCAGCAGCCAGGCCAGCGCACCGGCCACAGTCGCCCACAGAAACCCGACCAGACCCCAGCCGATCAGGAAGGTCGCGGCGGCCACGGCCACCCGGATGCCCGCATCGGTGACCATCAGTGCGCCGTACGGCGTCCATCGGTCGGCCCCGGCCAGGGTGCCGAGCAACGTGGCGTGCACCGCGAAGTTGGCCAGGCCGAAACTGAGCAGGCCCACCGACAGCCAGCGCGCCTCGACGAACACGTGCCCGCTCCACAGCGGCGAACTGGCGGCCACCAGCGCCGCGGCCACCAGCCCGCTGAGCCCGGCTACCCGCAACGGATGGGTGTGCGGCGTGGAGGCGCGGTCGGCCTGGATCTCCCGGGCGAACCGGATTTCGCGGGTGGTCTCCTGCAGCAAACCGTTGGCAGCGCCGTTGACCAGTCCGAACGCGCCCCAGAACACGCCGAACACCGAGAATCCGGCGGGGTCCAAGTCCCGCGCGGCCAGGTACAGCACCGCGTAGCCGCACAGGGCGCTGAGTAGGGTCGCGGTGCCGACCCGGGCCATACTGGCCCGGCCGACGGGGCCGGTGGTCATGCCACCGGGAAACCCGGCGGATCCGGTACCCCCGACATCGGTCACCACGGCGAAAATACTAAGCGGGGGGCGGGGTACGGTCGGGCGGCCCACTGAACTAACCACTGATGATCGGAGGCGCGCCGTTGGACCCGTCGCTGCTGGAATGGCTGCTGACATTCGCGGGTCTGGGGGCGGTGCTCGGGTTCGACCTGCTCATCATCGGCCGGCGGGTGCGCGAGCCTTCGATCCGGGAGATCGCCGGGTGGCTGACGTTTTACCTCAGCCTCGCAGTGGCTTTCGGGGTGTGGGTCTGGAACTACCACGGCCCGAAGTACGGCATGCAGTTCTTCGCCGGCTGGCTGACCGAGTACAGCCTGTCGGTGGACAACCTGTTCGTGTTCGTCATCATCATGAACAGCTTCAACGTCCCCAGGAAGTTCCGGCAGGAAGCGCTGTTCGTCGGCATCGTCATGGCGCTGTCGCTGCGGGCGGTGTTCATCGCTCTGGGTGGGGTCGCGGTGCAGCGGCTGTCCTGGACGTTCTACGTCTTCGGCGCTTTCATGGCCTACACCGCCATCAAACTGCTGCGCCACGACGATCCCACCGGCGACGGCGAGCGCGAGGGGGGCAACAACGCCGTGGTGCGCTTTGCCCGCACCCACCTCAACGCCACCGACGGATGGGGTTCGGGGGTGCGGTTCTTCGTCCGGGACAAAGCCGGGGCGTGGGCCATCACCCCGATGTTTCTGGTCGCGCTGGCCTTGGGCACCACCGATCTGGTGTTCGCGATGGATTCCATCCCGGCGATCTACGGGCTGACGCGCCAGCCCTACCTGGTGTTCACCGCCAACGCATTCGCCCTGATGGGATTGCGGCAGCTGTTCTTCATCCTCGGTCACATGCTGGGCCGGCTGGTGTATCTGTCCCAGGGGCTGGCGGTCATCCTGGGATTCATCGGGGTGCGGATGGTGCTGCACGCGCTGCGCACCAACGATGTGTGGTTCATCCACTCCGGGCGGCCCTTCAACGTGCCGGAGATTCCCACCCCGGTCAGCCTGGGCGTCGTGGTGGGCGTGCTGGCGCTGACGACGGCGGCCAGCCTGTACCGGACCCGCGGGTCCGCCACAGCGGCCTAAGCCGCCGGCGTCTGCGCCGCCAGGGATCGAGCGGCCGGAGCCGTGCCGCTCAGTGACCGGAGGACTTGAACCGCTCGATCGACCGGGTGATCTCGGCCTCGGCTTCGGCCCGGCCCACCCAGTCGGCGGCCTTGACGAATTTGCCGGGCTCCAGGTCCTTGTAGTGCACGAAGAAGTGCTTGATGGCGTCCAGTTCGTGCGACGGCACGTCGCCGATGTCGGTGATGTGGTTCCAGCGGTGGTCGCCGGCCGGCACGCAGAGCACCTTGTCGTCACCGCCGGCCTCGTCGGTCATCCGGAACATGCCGACCGGCCGTGCCTCGACCAGCACACCAGGGAACACCGACTGCGGCAGCAGCAGCATCGCGTCCAGCGGGTCGCCGTCCTCGCCGAGGGTGTCTTCGATGAACCCGTAGTCGGTGGGGTAGCCCATCGGCGTGTACAGGTACCGGTCGAGACGGACCCGCCCGGTGGCGTGGTCGACCTCGTACTTGTTGCGCTGGCCCTTGGGGATTTCGATGGTCACGTCGAATTGCACCGGGTCAGTGTAGAGCGGGTCGCATTGCCGCCCGGAGACCGCCCGTCGGGCACAATTGCGCCTGAGAAGGCAGGAGAGACATGCAACCCACTCGGTGGCGACACTCCACCACGCATCTGGGTATCGCGGCCGCGGTCCTGGCGCTGGCCGGCGCGGTGGTGGTCATGGCGGCGGTCGTGCTTCCGGACGAGTCCGGTGCCGGTGCGCGAGTGGTCGCGCCGACGCCGACGGCGACCGCTGCTCCCGGGGTGGTTCCGGTCTCCGAGGACGCCCCGGTGCCGGCCGGCAGCGGCCTGGCCGCAGCCCTGGCCGGGCCACTGGCCGACCCCAACCTGGGCCGGCTCACCGGCCGGATCACCGATGCGTTGACCGGCAAAGCCCTGTGGACGCAGCAGGAAGACCTTCCGGTGCTGCCGGCATCGACCAACAAGGTGCTGACCGCGGCCGCCGCCCTGCTGGCGCTGGACCGCGACGCCCGGGTCACCACCCGGGTGACGGCCGGCGCTGCGCCCGGGGTTGTGGTGCTGGTCGGCGGCGGCGATCCGACGCTGTCGACGGCCGAGGCCGGTGCGGACACCTGGTATCGCGAAGCCGCCCGCATCGACGATCTGGCCGAACAGGTCCGCAACAGCGGGGTCGACGTCACCGAGGTTCAGGTCGACGTGTCGGCGTTCACCGGCCCCACCATGGCGGCCGGCTGGGATTCCGCGGACATCGAAGGCGGCGACATCGCCCCCATCGAGGCGGTGATGGTCGACGGCGGCCGCGTCCAGCCCACCACCGTCGAGTCCCGCCGGTCGCTGACACCGGCGCTGGACGCCGGCCGGGTGCTGGCCGCCGCCCTGGGCGTCGACCCCGACCGGGTGAGCATCGCCTCGGCGCCGGTGACAGGCCGGGAGCTGGGCGCGGTCCGATCGGCGCCGCTGGTGGTCCGCCTCGGCGAGATGATGAACGCCTCGGACAATGTGATGGCCGAATGCATCGGGCGGGAGGTGGCCGCGGCGATGGGCCGCCCCCGATCCTTCGCCGGTGCGGTCGACGCGGTGACCAACCGGCTGGCCACTGCCCACATCGCGGTCAGCGGGGCGAGGCTGTCCGATTCCAGCGGACTGTCGGTCGATGACCGGTTGTCGGCCCGGATCCTCGACGCGGTGATTCAGGCGGCGGCCGGGCCGGACCTACCGGAGTTGCGGCCGCTGCTGGACATGCTGCCGGTCGCCGGCGGGAGCGGCACGCTGTCCGAGCGGTTCCTCAATCCGCAAACCGGGCGTGGTGCGGCCGGCTGGCTGCGCGCCAAGACCGGCTCGCTGAGCCGCACGAACGCGCTGGCCGGCATCGTCACCGACCGCGACCAGCGCGTGCTGACGTTCGCCTTCATCTCCAACGACGCCGGCCCCACCGGGCGGACGGCGATCGACGCGCTGGCAGCGGTGCTGCGAACCTGCGGATGCCGATGAGCGGATCCGAGGTCGGGAGTGCGGTGGACTGGGAGTTCGCCGCGACGGTCGGGGGCCGGCTGGCACGCCCGGCGCCGCCGATGACCGAGTACACGCGCCGCCAGGTCGTCGAGGAGCTCTACGCCAGCGCCCGCGCGGCAGAACCCCTGGTACGCGAGGTCACCGGCCTGGGCGCCGCGGCGGCGAGCGCCGCCATCCCCGAGGCCAGGGTCGTCGACCGGCGGCAGTGGATCACCGCCGCGGCGGAATCGATGAAGGTGATGATGGGCGGCACCGACCGGCCCGCCGGCTTCCTCGCCAGCCGGCTGACCGGGGCGCAGACCGGTGCGGTCCTGGCGTTCGTGTCCTCGAGCATCCTCGGCCAGTACGACCCGTTCTTCCCCGGCGGCGGCGAGCTGCTGCTGGTGTATCCCAACGTGGTCGCCGTCGAGCGCCAGCTTCGGGTTACGCCGGCGGACTTCCGGCTGTGGGTGTGCCTGCACGAGGTCACGCACCGCGTGCAGTTCACGGTCAACCCATGGCTGGCCGGCTACATGTCCGATGCGCTGGCGGTGCTGACCGGCCAGACCAGCCCGGATCTCACCCAGGTGGTGGGCCGGCTGGTCGGCTACCTGCGGGGCAACCACGGCGAATCCGGGGAGACGGGCCCGCCGGGAATCCTGGGCCTGGTGCGGGCGGTGCAGTCCGAACCGCAGCGCACCGCGCTGGACCAGCTGCTGATGCTGGGCACACTGCTCGAGGGCCATGCCGACCATGTGATGGACGCGGTCGGGTCGGCAGTACCGACGGTGACGACGATCCGCAGTCGTTTCGAGGAACGCCGGCAGCGCAGCCAACCGCCGTTGCAACGACTGCTGCGTGCGTTGCTGGGCCTAGACGCCAAGCTGAGCCAGTACACCCGGGGCAAGGCATTCGTCGACGCCGTGGTCGGCCGGGTCGGCATGGCGCGGTTCAACGCGGTGTGGACGGGTCCACAGACACTTCCCCTGCCCGCCGAGATCGAAGAGCCGCAAGCGTGGATCGACCGGGTGCTGTAGCCCGCCTGCGCGGCGCGCTGGGGGCGTTCGCCGAGCAGTATCTGACGCCGGGCGGCCGCTGGTCGGTGGCCCTGTCCGGTGGGCCGGACTCGCTGGCGCTGACCGCCGTGGCCGCCCGGATGCGGCCCACCACCGCGCTGATCGTCGACCATGGTCTGCAGCCCGGCTCGGCGCAGGTCGCCGCCACCGCGCGTCGCCAGGCCCTGGAATTGGGCTGCGTCGATGCGCAGGTCATCGCGGTGACGGTGGGAACTCAGGGCGGCCCCGAGGCCGCGGCCCGCACCGCGCGCTACGCCGCGCTGGCCGAATCCGGCGGCTGCGACCCCGTCCTGCTGGGACACACCCTCGACGATCAGGCCGAGACGGTGCTCCTCGGTCTCGGCCGCGGTTCGGGCGCACGGTCGATGGCCGGCATGCGGCCGCATGACCCGCCCTGGTGCCGGCCGCTGCTGGGAGTGCGGCGCTCCGTGACCGCCCAGGCCTGCGCCGAACTGGGGGTGACACCGTGGCTGGACCCGCACAACAGCGACCCCCGCTTCACCCGGGTGCGGCTGCGTGCCGAGGTCCTGCCGCTGCTGGAGGACGTGCTGGGCGGCGGGGTGCCCGAGGCCCTGGCCCGCACCGCCAGAGCCCTGCGGGAGAACACCGACCTGATCGACGGCCTGGCCGAGCAGGCCCTGACCGGCGCCGGATCCGGCGCCGGCCTGGCTGTCGCGGAGCTGGCGGTGCTGGCGGGGCCGGTGCGCCGCGCCGTCATCCGGCGCTGGCTGCTCGGCGGGGGCGGGCGCGGTCTGACCGACCTGCAGATTCGCGCGGTGGACCGGCTGATCACCGCATGGCGGGGGCAGGGCGGCGTGGCGGTCGGGTCGGACCAGCCCGGCCAGCGGCTGTTCGCGGTACGCGGTGACGGCCTGCTGCAATTGCGTTACGAACCGGTCTGAGCCCGGGTCGCGAATTGGCCGCCGCAGTTGGTTGTCGAACTCCCGCCATGGCACGCTGTTCGGGTGGCTGCGATCTCGCCTGGGCAGGGACCCGAGTTGTATCCCGGTGACATCAAATCGGTGATGCTGACCGAAGAGCAGATCCGGGCCCGCACCGCCGAACTCGGCGGCCAGATCGCCGCCGACTACGCCGAGAGCCGCGAGAGCGGCGACCTGCTGCTGATCACCGTGCTCAAGGGTGCGGTGCTGTTCGTCACCGACCTGGCCCGGGCGATCCCGCTGCCCACCCAGTTCGAGTTCATGGCGGTCAGCTCGTACGGCTCGTCGACCTCGTCGTCGGGAGTGGTGCGCATCCTCAAGGACCTCGACCGCGACATCAGCGGCCGCGACGTGTTGATCGTCGAGGATGTGGTGGACTCCGGACTGACCTTGTCGTGGCTGCTGCGCAACCTGGCGGCGCGCCGGCCCCGGTCGCTGCGGGTCTGCACCCTGCTGCGCAAACCCGACGCGCTGGGTGCCGGCGTCGACATCGCCTACGTGGGTTTCGACATCCCCAACGAATTCGTGGTCGGCTACGGCCTGGACTATGCCGAGCGCTACCGCGACCTGCCCTACATCGGGATGCTGGACCCGCGGGTCTACCAGGGCTGAGCGGCCGATTCCCATCGGCGCGAACGGATCGCCGCCGCAGACGCAAACGCATGGGAAGCCCTGACCGGCCCGACGAAGGCCGTGTCGATAGGATCACCCAACACGCCAACGATGCCGCGTTCAGAGCTCCGGGCTGTCCCGGTAGCGGATCTGTGACAGATCGGTAGGTGTGAAGGCTGTGTCGACATCAACGCGAAGTGCCCGGGCCCGCAATGGTAAGTCGATCTTCTCGGGCTATCAGCGGACCGACGACAGCTATCGTGACAGCTTCGACGAGATGTTCGACAACAACGGCAATCCCCGGACCGCCTATCGGGGCATCTTCAACGCGTTGGCTCCCGCCGACAACGAGGAGCTGCAGGCCCGCGTCGATGCGCTGGGCCGCGCATTCATCGAGCAGGGTGTCACCTTCTCGCTGTCCGGACAAGAACGGCCCTTCCCGCTTGACCTTGTGCCACGGGTGATTTCGGCGACCGAGTGGACCAAACTGGAGCGCGGGATAGCGCAGCGGGTGCGCGCCCTGGAGCGGTTCCTGGACGACATCTATGACGATCAGGAGATCCTGCGTGATGGGGTGGTCCCCAAGCGCGTGGTTACCTCGTGCGCCCACTTCCACCGTCAGGCCGCCGGCATCAAGCCGCCGAACGGCGTGCGAATCCATGTCGCGGGAATCGACTTGGTGCGCGATCATCAGGGCGAATTCCGGGTTCTCGAGGACAACCTGCGGTCGCCGTCCGGCGTGTCCTATGTGATGGAGAACCGTCGCACTATGGCCCGGGTCTTTCCTGATCTGTTCGCCACGCACCGGGTGCGGCAGGTCGGTGACTACGCCACTCACCTGTTGCGGGCGTTGCGGGCGGCCGCGGCGTCCAACGAGGCCGATCCCACCGTGGCGGTGATGACGCCCGGGGCGTCGAACTCGGCCTACTTCGAGCATTCGCTGTTGGCCCGTCAAATGGGCGTCGAACTTGTCGAGGGACGAGACCTGTTCTGCCGCGACAACTTCGTGTACATGAGCACCACGGAGGGGGAACAGCGCGTCGACGTCATCTACCGGCGTATTGACGACGAGTATCTGGATCCGCTGCAGTTCCGGCCCGATTCGGTGCTCGGCGTGCCGGGCCTGGTCAACGCTGCCCGCGCAGGAAACGTGGTGATCAGTAGCGCGGTGGGCAACGGGGTGGGCGACGACAAGCTCATCTACACCTACGTTCCGCAGATCATCCGGTATTACCTGGGCGAGAGGCCGATTCTTTCCAACGTCGACACGCTGCGCTGCTGGCTGGACGACGAGTGCGAGGAAGTCCTGGATCGGATCCACGAGTTGGTGATCAAGCCGGTCGAGGGTTCCGGCGGGTACGGCATCGTGTTCGGTCCGCAGGCATCCCGCCGGGAACTCAACGCTCTGGCGAAGAGGATCAAGGCAAGTCCGCGCGACTGGATCGCGCAGCCGGTGGTGCAGCTGTCCACCGTACCCACCAAGGTGGGAGATCGACTGGCCCCCAGGCATGTTGATCTGCGTCCTTTTGCCGTCAACGACGGTGACGACGTGTGGGTGCTGCCCGGGGGCCTGACCCGGGTGGCGCTGACGGAGGGTTCGATGGTGGTGAACTCGAGCCAGGGCGGAGGTTCCAAGGACACCTGGGTCCTGGCGCCCCGCAGGGCGGACAACGGACACGAGTTGTCCGGCGATCAGCTGGTCCGCCACCAGGATCTGGCGATCGAAAACGCATCGGATCAGGGACCTGCGCTGCCCGGAACCGACCTGCAGCAACAACAACAGCAACAGCAGCAGGTGGCCGATTGGGGTGATGGCCGATGATGCTGGCGCGCAACGCTGAGTCGTTGTTCTGGATCGGCCGCTACGTCGAGCGTGCCGACGACACCGCGCGCATCCTGGATGTCGCCGTGCACCAGTTGCTCGAAGACGCCACGGTGGACCCGGACCGCACCTGTCGGCTGGTGATGCAGGTGCTGGGACTCGACTGTCCTGACGACTGTCAGGTCCAAAGTGTCTGGACTCTGACCGAACGAGTGGCGTACGCGGGTGCGGGCTCGGGGTCGATCGCCGACAGCATCGCGCGGGCACGTGAGAATGCGCGTGGTGCACGGGAAGTCACCTCCAGCGAGATGTGGGAATGTCTCAACACCACCTTCAACGGCCTGACCGAAGCCGAGCGGGCCGCTCGGCGGCTGGGGCCTTATGAGTATCTGTCGTATGTGAAGAATCGGTCGGCGATGTTCGCCGGCCTGACGGACGCGACGATGAGTCGCGACGACGGCTACCGCTTTCTTCTGCTGGGGCGTTCCGTCGAGCGAGTCGACATGACGGTGCGGATGTTGCTGTCTCGTGCCGGCGATCGGTCCGGATCGCCGGCTTGGGTCACGGTGTTGCGGTCGGCCGGTGCCCACGACACCTATCTGCGGACCTATCGCGGTGCTCTCGATGCGAACAGGGTGGTGGAATTCATGTTGTTGGATCGGTTGTTTCCCCGTTCGGTCTTCCATGCCATCACGCTGGCCGAGCAGTGCCTGATGGCCCTCGACAGCCGCAATGACAGTCGGGTCGGCGCCCGGGCTGAAGCGCAGCGCCTGATCGGCCGCGCGCGCAGCGCGCTGGAATTCATGCCGCCGGGGCTGCTTCTAGAAGACCTGCACGACCGCCTGACCGGTTTGCAGGAGACCTGCAAGGACGTCACCGAGGCGGTGACTCAACAGTATTTCCATGTGACCCCGTATGTTTCCTGGACCGGGGCCGGAGCAAGCGGAGGCCGCGACTACGACGGCCAGTTGGTTGCGGAGGGTGACCGGTGAGCTGGCGACTGCGGGTGGTGCACTCGACGGGGTTCGCCTATAACGCACCGGTGACCTCGTCGTACAACGAGGCGCGAATCACGCCCCGCAGCGGCAACCGGCAGAACGTGATCTCCAGCCGGGTGCAGACGGTTCCCGCGACTCGGGCGTACCGATACGTCGACTATTGGGGAACGGCGGTGACGGCGTTCGACCTGCATGCGCCACATGAGGAGCTCGAGGTGTCCGGCACCTCGGTGGTGGAGACCGAGCCCGACGTCTATCCCGAGGACGCCGAGCCGGTGGACTGGTGCGATCTGGCCGGCGGGTATGTGATCGACCAATATCACGAATTGCTCACTTACACCGCATATGTGCCGCGCAACCGAACGTTGGCCGCCACCGCCCGGCGGTTGACCAAGGGGCTACAGCCGCGCGAGGCGGTGCGAGCGGTGTGCTCCTGGGTCTACTCGGAGATGGATTACGTGCCCGGGACCACCGGAGTGCACAGCTCGGCGATCGATGCATGGTCTGAGAAGAAGGGCGTCTGCCAGGACTACGCACACCTGACGTTGGTCTTGTTACGCAGCGTGGGTATCCCGTCGCGTTACGTCTCGGGATACCTGCACCCCAAGGCCGACGGTGCAATCGGGGAAACGGTAGAGGGGGAGAGCCACGCCTGGATCGAGGCGTGGACCGGAGCCTGGTCGGGTTATGACCCGACCAATGACATGCCGATCACCGAACGGCACGTGTCAGTGGGTCTGGGCCGCGATTATTCGGATGTGACCCCGCTGAAAGGCACCTACATCGGCGGCGAGGCAACGGACTTGGACGTGATTGTGGAGATCACCCGGCTGGCCTGATGACGGCGGTTGGCCGGGCGGTGGCGCTTCTCACCGGTTGACCCGCCGCGATGCGGGTCCTGCATCCAAGCTCAGGCCGGGTGGGCGGCTTGGGTGCGGCGGCCTCGAGACAGGAATCGGGCGAGCCCGGCGATGCGCTTGACCGGCCCCCCCGGAGAGCTGGGGATCTTCCGCCGTGCGCGGCGGCACCACGGTGCCCAGCACGACGACGAAGGCAATCCAGCCGAGAATGATGGCGACGGCGCGGCGGCGAATTCCGGTGGCGACAGCGGTGCGCTGCGGCGGCGTCACCGGCGGCACCCGAGCTCACTCGCCAACCATCCGCTACGTCATTCCTTCCTGATGTCCGCTTGATGTGAGGCCAGCCGTGCGGACTGGACCCGGCGCCGGGCGCGGTCGCGCCGATGACGCGGACTTCCCACGCGCAGGCGACCAACCCCGCACCACTGGATGGGTCGGATGCGGTGCGGGGAACGTTCCCGAGGACTTCGCCGGCGCGGGCGGATCTCGGTGAACGCCGCCTCAGAGGAAACCGGTGCCGGACCGCCCGTCAGACTCGCTGCGGCCGACGCAGCGAGTCCACGGCGGTGCTCAGCTCAGCTCCCACACCGCCGTCACGGTGAAGCTCACGGTCTGCTGGCCGGGCTCGACCGGGGGAGCTGACGCCATCGCGCGCGGCATCGGCATGCCCACCGGCGTCGGGGGCGCCTCGCCTGCCACCTCGGAGATCGCGATCACCTGACCGAGTCGCAGGCCCGACAGCTGCGCGTACTGCTCGGCGCGGTCACGGGCGTCGTGGAAGGCCCGTTCCCGGGCGTCGCGCACCAGCGCCGAATCGTCCTCGATGGAGTAGGACACCCCATTGATCCGCGTGGCGTCCCCACCGGCCCGCACGATCACCGCGAGCACCTGGGAGGCGGAATCGCGCTCGACCTTGACCCGGATGGTGTTGCCGGCCCGGTATCCGGTGATGTTCGCCGACCCGCTGGCGTCGGGATTGCCGTACTGCGGTTGCAGGCTGACCTGGGTGGTGCTGATGTCCTTGCGGTCCACGCCGGCATCCACCAGCGCATCGATGACCGCCTGCTGGCGCTCGCTGGTCTGATTCATCGCGCTGGTGACGTCGCCGGCGACGAACTCGATGCCCGCCTCGGTGGTCAGGGTGTCCGGGACGCCCTGGACCTCGCCGGTGCCCACCACGGTCACCTGCCGCGCGATGTCGGAATCGCCGCCCGGTGTGGCGTCACAGCCGGCCACGGCGAGCGCGGAGACGCCCGCCAGCGCCAGCGTCATCGACCAGCGGAGAATCGTCCGGGCGCTGTGTGTCGGCATGCTAGGAACCCTAGCGGAGTCGACGCACACCCCGCGGAAAAAGATCCATGAGGCACACTGATGCGATGACCTCCGATCCGTCGCGAGTACTGTCCGCCGCCATCGAGCCGTTCGTCGGCCAGGTCTACTTCTCGCCGGAGTGCCACCGCGGTTATGCGGCACTCGGTTTCGGCGCCAGCCCGGCGACCGTCGACAGGGTCGAAATGCCGGACGGGCCAGCGTACTTCTGCAGCCGCGGTTCCGCGATGGGGCAGGCGCCGGGCGAGCTGATCGCCGCGGCATTCGCTGTGTTCAATCCTGCGGTGGTGGTTCCCGCCGTCGACTACGGCTGGACGCTGACCGACGCGCCGACCATCCGGGCGGCGCGAATCGAAGGCGCGACGGCTCAGTTGCGGCGCGTCCTGGGGGCGGCTCCCGAGGGCCTCGACCGGGCGGTCGAATTGCTGCGCCGCGCCGCGGAGGGCCTCGCGGTTGCGGGCAAGCCGCTGTTCGCCGGGCTGGTGGGCGTCGGGCTGACCGGCGACCCGCTGTCCGACGCCTGGCTGTTGGCCGACCGGCTCCGGGAGTTCCGCGGCGACGCGCACGTCAACGCCTGGGTCGCAGCGGGGTTCGACGCCGTCGAGATCGGGCTGATCACCGAGCTCTACCGCGGATTGGCGCCGCGCAGCTATGTCCGGACCAGAGCGTGGAGTGAAGAGGAGTTGGCCGGCGGCGAGGCGCGACTGGCCGAGCGGGGCCTGGCGCGCGACGGCGTGATCACCGATGCGGGGCGTGCCGCTCGCGAGGCCGTCGAGACCGCTACCGATGCCGCGTGTGCCCCGATCGTCGCCCGGCTCGGCGACGACCTGAGCGAGCTGGCCGATTTGGTCGGCGGGTGGTCGGGTCAGCTGGTCGACGCGGGCGCTTTCCCCAAGGGCTGATCAGCCCTGGCGGCGGTCGCAAGCGCGGCGCAGCCGGGCGCAGCGGGCCGTCGCGTATGCCTACGGGGTGACCAGGATTTTGCAGTGCCGGTCCGGGTCGGCCAGTTCGTCGAACGCCGCACTCACGCCGTCGAGTCCGACCTCGCCGGTGATCAGCGGTGCCACGTCGATCTCGCCCTCGGCGATGGCGCGCAGTGATGCGGCGAACTCCGCCGGTTCGTAGGCGAAGACGAACTGCACACTGATCTCCTTGGCAATGCCGTAGAAGGGGTGCACGGTGTCGGGTTCCATACACACCCCGGCGACCACCAGCCGGCTGCCCACCGGCGCTCGCCGCAGCACATCGTCGATGATGCCCGGCACGCCGACCGCCTCGAAGATCACTTTCGGGGTCACGGTGTCAAACGGCGATCCCTGGGCCGGGTCCACGGTGCGATGAGCGCCCATGGCCGTCGCCAGCTTCCGCCGGGCGGCCGAATAGTCGGCAGCGACGACCTCGTGGACGCCCGCGTTTCGCAACGCGGCGATGATCGCCATCCCGATCGGGCCGCAGCCCAAGACCAGTGCGGTTTCGCCGGGGGCCACCGCGGCCTTGTTGACCGCGTGCAGCCCCACGGCCATCGGCTCGGTCAGGGCCGCGTGGCGCGGGTCCAGCCCGTTGGGGATCGCCAGCAGCAGCGGAGCCGACAGCAGCATCTTCTCGGCGTATCCGCCGACCGTGGTGTTGGAGTAGACGATCGGCTCAACGCCCGTGGCTCCCAGCAGAACCGGAATAGAGGTGACCGGCGTTCCGCCGGGAAAGGTGTCGGTGGCGGGTCCGGCCTGCAGCACCTTCGCGCTGAACTCGTGGCCCATGAAGATGTCGGCGCCTAAGTCGACCGATGCCTGCGCCGAAGGGCTGCCGGACATGGACTGCGTTGCGGCCAGCACCTTCGCGCCGTGCGATGCGAAATGCAGATCCGATCCGCAGATACCGCAGGCGGTCACCTCCACGAGCACCTGGCCCGGGCCCGGAGACGGATCCGGCAGGTCGTCGCGGTAGACCATCCGCCCATCGCGCAGCACCGCTGCGCGCATCAGCGTGAATTATCCGTTTTGGGGGGCGCCGTCTCGGTCACATGCTCGACCACGGCGTTCTTGATCGCCTCGCCGGCCCGGCCGAACAGCGTGTCGCGCATCCCCTTGGCCCACTCGTGTGAGGCCTTGGGTGCGGCGAGTTGGCCCTTGAAATGCGGAATCACCTTGCGGGCCAACAGCTCGTAGCTGTGGTAGGTCGCCTCCGGTGAGGCCCAGTCATGCCCGAGGAACAGCAGGGTGCCGAATCCGCCGGAGCGCTCCAGCAGGTCGGTGATGTGTCCGATCGCGTCATCGGGCGTACCGATGCAGCAGCTTCCGGCCGCGGCATAGGCCTCCACGAATTCGGTCGGCGTCTGCGGTGAGCCCTCGACCTCGCTGGCCAGCGGTACGAACCCGGCCGCACCGAAGTAGTTCGCGAAATCCTGCAGGCCATAGGTGCAGTCAGCCACCGCCTGCTCGCGGGTGTCGGCGATGTGCATGATGCTCAGCACCCGCCAGGTGTCGCGGTCCGGTTCGTCGCGGCCGGCTTTGGCCGCCTGGTCGCGCACCACCTCCCAGGTGTTCTCAAGGGCGGCAAACCCGCCGGGCACCGACATCGACAGGGACAACAGCGAGGTTCCCAGCGCGCCGGCCAGTCGGGGTCCGGATGGCGAAACCATTGCGGCGGCGGAGATCTCCGGATACGGCCAGGTGTAGGGCCGAATATGCAGGGCCGCGTCGCGCAGCGTGAACCAGTCCGAATGCCGGGTGACCAGTTCGCCCGGCTCGGCCCGGAACAGCGCCAGGATGGCCTCCAAAGATTCCTGCATCATCCGGCGCTGCTCGACCGGGTCGATGCCCATCATGTGGGCGTCGGTGGGCAGGGCTCCCGGGCCGGCGCCGAACATCACCCGCCCGCGGGTCAGGTGATCCAGCAGCACCCAGCGGTCGGCCACCATCAGCGGGTGGTGGTAGGGCAGCGATACCACACCGGTGCCCAGCCGAATGTGCTTGGTGCGTTCGGCGGCCGCCGCGATGAACACCTCGGGGCACGCGATCAGTTCGTAGCCGCCCGAGTGGTGCTCACCGAACCACGCCTCGTCGAAGCCCAGACGGTCCAGCGCGACCACGCGTTCCAGGTCGTATTCCAACGCGACGGTGGGCGATTGACCCAGCGCATGGAACGGGGTGATGAAAACCCCGAAGCGCAGCGGCCGGGCGGTCACGCTGCGGCTCCGGTCGGAAGGCCGGCCAAGAACTCCAGCAGTGCCGCGTTGACCTCGTCGGGCTGCTCCTGTTGCAGCCAGTGGCCGGCGCCGTCGATCAGCACCTCGCGGTAGGGGCCCGTCACCAGCTCGGCTGCGCGGTCGCGGCGGGTGAAGGTCAGCACCGGATCGGCAGTCCCGGCGATGAACAAGGCGGGTACGTCGATGGTGGCGGCGGTCGGATTAGACATGATCTCCCAGTTGCGGTCGAGGTTGCGGTACCAGTTCAGTCCGCCGGTGAAACCGGTGCGCGTGAACTCGGCGATGTAGTGGTCCAGTTCTTCGCCGCTGATCCAGTCCGGACGTCCGGCCGGCTCGGCAATCCGCTCGATGAAGCCCATCGGTCCGGGAGCGGTCATCAGCAGCGCCGATTCACGGTCGCTGGGACTGAGGCCGCCCACCATCCGGCGGATGGTCCGGGCCGGGTCGGCGGCCAGTTCCGCGTCGGCCACCCCCGGCTCCTGGAAATAGAGCATGTAGAAAAAATTCTCGCCGAACAGGGCGCGGAACGCCTCGGTCGGCGGCACCTGCGATCGGGGCACCGGCGGCACGCTGAGGCCGGCCACCGCCGCCACCCGGTCCGGGTGCAACTGCGCGGCGCTGAAGACCACCGGGGCGCCCCAGTCGTGGCCGATCCAGATCGCACGCTGCGCGCCGACATCGTCCAACAGGCCGACCAGATCGCCGGTGAGTGCCGCGATGTCGTAGGCGGCGATCTCCTCCGGCCGCGACGAGCCGCCGTAACCGCGCTGGTCGGGGGCCAGCACATGGAAACCCGCATCGGCCAGCGCCGGGATCTGATGTCGCCAGGAAAAGGCCAGCTCGGGGAATCCGTGCGCCAGCAACACCACCGGTGCGCCCCGCTCGCCCGCCTCGGTGACCCGCAGGGTCACGCCGTTGGTGTCGACGAAACGTTCGGTTGCGCGCTGGATTGCCGGAGACACCGTCACACCAAACCACAACCCGGTCGGGATGGAACAGGGTTCAGTGGGTCTGCGGTGGCCGCCCTGGGCCCGTTTGTGCCGGGGGACGGTAGCCTGAACATGCCCAGCTGCATGTAATTGGAAGGATTTGGCCGCGTCCGGCCGATGTCTGATGAATCGCAAAAATGTGATCCGAACCGTCACCGCGATCGCAGTGATCCTGCTGCTCGGTTGGTCGTTCTTCTATTTCAGTGACGACACGCGCGGCTACAAGCCGGTCGACACCTCCGTCGCGGTGGCCCAGATCCACAATGGCAACGTCAAGAGCGCTCAGCTCGACGACCGCGAGCAACAGCTGCGCCTGGTGCTCAAGAACCCGCTCACCAGCGTCGAAGTGACCGGTCAGTCCGGCAACGCCGACAAGTCCGGCCGGTCGGAGAAGGTCGACAAACTGATCACCAAGTACCCGACTGGGTACGCGGTTCCGCTCTACACCGCGTTGACCGCCAAAAAAGCCGAGATCAACACCACGGTGAACCAGGGCAGCCTGCTCGGATCACTACTGATCTACATGTTGCCGATGCTGCTGCTGATCGGCTTGTTCGTGATGTTCTCCCGCATGCAGGGCGGCGCCCGGATGGGCTTCGGCATGGGCAAATCCCGTGCCAAGCAGCTGGGCAAGGACATGCCCAAGACCACGTTCGCCGATGTCGCCGGCGCCGACGAGGCGGTCGAGGAGCTCTACGAGATCAAAGACTTCCTGCAGAACCCGGCGCGCTACCAGGCCCTGGGCGCCAAGATTCCCAAGGGCGTGCTGCTCTACGGCCCGCCGGGCACCGGCAAGACCCTGCTGGCCCGCGCGGTCGCCGGTGAGGCAGGCGTGCCCTTCTTCACCATCTCCGGCTCAGACTTCGTGGAGATGTTCGTCGGTGTCGGCGCCTCCCGGGTGCGGGACCTGTTCGAGCAGGCCAAACAGAACAGCCCGTGCATCGTCTTCGTCGACGAGATCGACGCGGTGGGCCGCCAGCGTGGCGCCGGCATGGGCGGTGGCCACGACGAGCGCGAACAGACCCTCAACCAGTTGCTGGTCGAAATGGACGGCTTCGGTGATCGAGGCGGGGTGATCCTGATCGCGGCCACCAACCGGCCCGACATCCTCGACCCCGCGCTGCTGCGGCCCGGCCGCTTCGACCGCCAGATCCCGGTGACCAACCCCGACATCGCGGGGCGGCGTGCGGTGCTGCGCGTGCACGCCAAGGGCAAGCCCATCGGGCCCGACGCCGACCTGGACGGCCTGGCCAAGCGGACCGTAGGGATGTCCGGCGCCGATTTGGCCAACGTGATCAACGAGGCGGCACTGCTGACGGCGCGCGAGAACGGCACCGTGATCACCGGCGCTGCGCTGGAAGAAGCTGTCGACCGGGTGATCGGTGGCCCCCGGCGCAAGAGCCGGATCATCAGCGAGCACGAGAAGAAGATCACCGCCTACCACGAAGGCGGCCACACCCTGGCGGCGTGGGCGATGCCCGACATCGACCCGGTCTATAAGGTCACCATTTTGGCCCGCGGCCGTACCGGTGGGCATGCGGTCGCGGTTCCCGAAGAGGACAAGGGGCTGCGCACCCGCTCGGAGATGATCGCCCAGCTGGTCTTCGCCATGGGTGGGCGCGCCGCGGAGGAGCTGGTGTTCCGCGAGCCGACCACCGGAGCGGTCTCCGACATCGAGAAAGCCACCGCGGTCGCGCGCGCCATGGTCACCGAATACGGCATGAGCGCCAAACTCGGCGCGGTGCGCTACGGCAGCAACCATGGCGACCCGTTCGTGGGCCGGGCTATGGGCACTCAGCCCGACTACTCCCACGAGGTGGCCCGCGGCATCGACGACGAGGTCCGCAAGTTGATCGAGGCGGCCCACACCGAGGCCTGGGAGATCCTCACCGAATACCGCGACGTCCTCGATATTCTGGCCGGTGAGCTGTTGGAGAAGGAGACGCTGCACCGCGCCGACTTGGAGAAGATCTTCGACGGCGTTGTCAAACGACCCCGGCTGACCGCGTTCGACGACTTCGGCGGGCGTACCCCGTCGGACAAGCCGCCGATCAAGACACCCGGCGAGCTGGCGATGGAGCGCGGCGAACCGTGGCCGCAGCCCAAGCCCGAACCGGCGTTCAAGGCGGCTATCGCCCAGGCGACGCGGGAGGCGGCGGCCAGGGCGGCCGAGGCCGGCCCCAACGGGAGCAACGGTGTGCCCGCCGGCGGCGACGCGGTGCCCCCGGCCACCCAGCCCGACTACGGCGCCCCGGCGGGCTGGCAGGCACCCGGCTGGCCGCCCGCACAGCAGCAGTCGCAGCCCCCGCAGCCCCCGCAGCCCCCGCAGCAGGGCGGCTACTGGTATCCGCCCCAGCATTGGCCGCGCCAGGGTTACCCGCCCGCTCAGCAGTACCCGCCGTATCAGCAGCACCAGCCGTACCCCGGTGGCGGCCAGCCGCCGGCACCGCCGGTACCGTCCGGTGAGGCCGACGGCGGCGGTCGCAGCGCCGAGAAGAATCGGTCCGAGCAGCCGTCGGGTGACTGAGAAAGCGGGGTCGACGATGTCGTCGGCAATTTTCGATCAGGCGCGCGCGGAGGCTGCCGTACGCGAGCTGCTGTTCGCCGTCGGCGAAGATCCCGACCGGGCGGGCCTGCTCGACACCCCGGCCCGGGTGGCGCGGGCCTATCGGGAGATGTTCGCCGGGCTCTACACCGATCCGGATGAGGTGCTGGAGACCACCTTCGACGAGCAGCACGAGGAGCTGGTGATCGTCAAGGAGATCCCGCTCTACTCGACCTGCGAGCACCATCTGGTGGCTTTTCACGGCGTCGCACACGTCGGCTACATCCCGGGCCACGACGGCCGGATCACCGGCCTGTCCAAGCTGGCCCGGGTGGTCGACCTCTACGCCAAGCGGCCCCAGGTGCAGGAGCGGCTGACAGCGCAGGTCGCCGACGCGCTGATGCGCAAGCTCGACCCGCGCGGAGTCATCGTGGTGGTCGAAGCCGAGCACCTGTGTATGGCGATGCGGGGAGTGCGCAAACCCGGTGCGATCACCACCACCTCTGCGGTTCGGGGGCAGTTCAAATCCGACAGCACGTCGCGCGCCGAGGCCCTGGAACTCATCCTGCGCAAGTGAGCCCGACACGCGTCCAGATCGTCGGGGTGGTCAACGTCACCGCCGATTCGTTCTCCGACGGCGGGCGCTACCTCAACCTCGATCGTGCTGTCGAGCACGGCCTGGAACTGGCGGGCCAGGGCGCCGCGATCATCGACGTGGGGGGTGAGTCGACCCGCCCCGGCGCGGTGCGCGTCGATCCGCGGGCAGAGGCGCAGCGCGTCGTTCCGGTCGTGAAACAACTCGCCGCCCACGGTATTACCGTCAGCATCGACACCATGAACGCCGCCGTCGCCGAGGCGGCGCTCGACGCCGGTGCCACGATCGTCAACGACGTGTCCGGGGGAGCGGCGGACCCCGACATGGCGCCGCTGGTGGCTTCGTCGGGAGCCCGATGGGTGCTCATGCACTGGCGCCCGGTCGACCCCGAAGACCCGCACCGCGCGCCCTGTTACCGCGACGTCGCCGCCGAGGTGCGCGAGGACCTACTCGCCGCCGTCGCCGGGGCGGTGGCCGCCGGCGTGGACCCGACCCGGCTGATCATCGACCCCGGACTGGGCTTCGCCAAAACCGCGCAACACAATTGGGCGCTGCTGCACCAATTGCCGCAACTGGTCGAACTCGGTATGCCGGTGCTCATCGGGGCGTCCCGCAAGCGGTTTCTCGGTACGCTGCTGTCCGGCGAGGACGGCACGCCGCGGTCGCCTGACGAACGCGAAACGGCCACGGCGGTGGTCTCGGCCCTGTCCGCCCTACACGGCGCCTGGGGCGTTCGGGTGCACGATGTGCGGGCCTCGGCCGATGCGCTTCGAGTCGTCGAAGCCTGGAGGCAAGGAGGCGGGGCCGGTGACTGATCGGATCGAGTTGAGCGGCTTGACGGTGCGGGGCAACCACGGGGTGTTCGCTCATGAGCGGGCCGACGGTCAGGATTTCGTCGTCGACATCACCGTCTGGATGGATCTCACCGTCGCCGCGGCCAGCGACGACCTTTCCGACACTTACGATTACGGTTTGCTGGCGCAGCGCGCGGCGGACATTGTCGCCGGGCCGCCGCGCGATCTGATCGAAACCGTGGCCGCCGAGATCGCCGAGGAGGTGATGGGCGACATGCGGGTGCAAGCCGTGGAGGTGACGCTGCACAAACCGCAGGCGCCCATTCCCCTTACCTTCGCCGACGTGGCGGTGGTGGCACGGCGCTCGCGGGGCGACCGGCGCGGCAGGGTGGTCCCGGCGTGAGCCGAGCGGTGCTGTCCATCGGCTCCAACCTGGGGGACCGACTGGCGTGGATGCAGTCGGCGGTCGACGGCCTGGGCAGCGCGGTGCGCGCGGTGTCGGGGGTATATGAGACCGAGGCGTGGGGCGGCGTGCCACAGGGCCCCTTCCTCAACGCGGTGCTCGTCGTCGATGACCCGGCCGCCGACGAGCGGCATTGGCTGCGCCGGGCGCACGAACTGGAGCAGGCGGCCGAACGTGTGCGGACGCAGCGGTGGGGGCCACGAACCCTGGATGTCGACGTGATCAGCTGCCGGCGTGCCGACGGCATGCCGGTGCGCTCCGACGACGAGGAGCTGACCCTGCCGCATCCCAGGGCCCACCTGCGCGCCTTCGTCCTGGTGCCCTGGTTGTCGGTGGAACCGGACGCGCGCTTGACCGTGGGAGACCGGTCCCGGGCGGTGCAGGACCTTCTCGATGACCTCGATCCCGCCGAGCGGGACGGGGTGGCGTTGACGGATCTGGTGCTGCACCGCCGGGAGTGGCCGGCGCGCGTCGGGAGCAACTGATGGGGCCGACCCGCACCCGCGACGTGACCGCGGCGGCGGTTGCCGTCGCGATCCTGAGTTACCTTGCGGTCCCGCTGCTGTACCGGGGGTTTCCCCCGATCACGGTGTGGACCGGCATATCGCTGCTGGCGGTCACGATCGCCGAGGCCGGCTGGGGCCGCTACGTCGGACGCAAGATCGCCGACGGTCAGATCGGTGCCGGGGCGCGGCGGCTGCATCCGCTGGCGGTGGCGCGCACCGTGGTGGTGGCCAAAGCATCGGCGTGGATGGGGTCGCTGGTGCTGGGCTTCTGGCTGGGCGTGCTCGGCTACCTGCTGCCGCGCCGTTCCACCCTGCAGGTCGCCGCCGAGGACACCTCGGGTGCGGTGGTGGCGGCCGCCAGCGCCCTCGCGCTGCTCATCGCGGCGTTGTGGCTGCAGAACTGCTGTAAATCGCCGCACGATCCGGGCCCGCCCACCGAGCTGCCCGGAAATCAACCCGGGTGAGAATCGCCGGTGCGGGGCGACACGCTGACTGACCTCGCCCAGGTACAGTCGGGCAATGCGCGCCAGCGACGAAACGGGACGAAGCGACGAGGTGGAGCCGCGCAGATGAATTCGGTCCTGTTCCGCGCCCCGGGTCGGCGCGGAGGCCGCAGGCCGGGCTGGACGTTGATGACGGCGTTGCTGATCCTGGCGATCGCTGCCAGTTCGGCACTGGTGTTCACCAACCGGGTGGAGCTGCTCAAGCTCGCGGTCATCATCGCGCTGTGGGCTGCGGTCGCGGCGGCGTTCGTCTCGGTGATCTATCGGCGGCAAAGCGATGTCGACCAGGCCCGCGCACGTGACCTGAAACTGGTCTATGACCTGCAACTGGATCGGGAGATCTCGGCGCGGCGCGAGTACGAGCTCACGGTGGAGTCCCAGCTGCGCCGCGAGCTTGCCTCCGAGCTGCGCGCGCAGGCCGCCGACGAGGTCGCGGCGCTGCGCGCCGAGTTGGCCGCGCTGCGCACCAACCTGGAGATTCTGTTCGACGCAGATCTGAGTCAGCGGCCGGCTCTCGAGCCGGAGCGCACACCGGTTCGTGCCTACAGCGACTGGGCGCGCTCGGGCGGGGAATCCGCTCCCGGCGGACCCACCCGCGCCACGTCGTCGGCCGCCACCGGCTATCCGCCGGATTCGGTCACCGAGACCGCGGAGAATCCGATCATCGACGTACCCGAGGTGCGGATTCCGGCCGCCGGCAGCACCCCGCCCCAGGAATCGCCCCAGGAGTCCCCGCAGGCGCCCTCGTACGCCGATGGCCGCCGTGGCTCGCATCGCCGCAGGGCGGACGAGTCGCCCCGCCGGGCCTCCGAGGACACTGCGCCGCCACCGGCCGCCGGGGGCTGGGCGCAGCCGCCACAGCCCTTCGTCGCTGCCGAAACACGCCGCGAGCCCGAACCACCACCGCCACCGCCATCACCGCCCTGGGTTTCGTCCTCGGCCCCCAGCTGGAAACCTGTTGGTGCCGAAGGGGAGTGGCTTCCCCCCGGCGCGCCGGGCAGCAACTGGTCGGCAGATGCGGCGGCAGAATCGCTCCGGCGGCCGGCGCCGGAGCGCAGCGAGGAGAGGCCGAGCAGGCACGGTCGTCACGCCGGCCCAGCCGACTCCGACAGCGGCGCGCAGCCGGCAGGCCCCGAGGGGCAGGGGCGCCGGCGGGCGCGCTCGCGCCACGCTGCCGAATCGGACGGCGACCACTTCCGGCTCCCGCCGGTCGAGTCCCCGGCAGGGGCGGCCGCCGGATCGCCGGAGGCCGAACCCGAGGCTGCCACCCAGGGACGACACGGCCACGCTGATGAACCCGGTACCGGCGGTCAGTCGGTGGCCGATCTGCTGGCCCGCCTGCAGCAGGGGCCCGTCGAGGGCCGTCGGCGCCGCCGCCGCGAAGACTGACCGGCAGGCACTGCGACCAACGTCACTCCCGAGGCAGCTGCGGATCGCGATAGAATTCCGGCGACCGTCCGGTACCCGCAGAGCGGGACTGGAACGAATATCGAGAGAACCTGTGAGGTCGTCTGCATGGCGCAGTTCGACGGACTGCGGCCCGCCCGGCTCAAGGTCGGCGTCATCTCGGCCGGCCGCGTCGGCACCGCACTCGGCGTAGCGCTCGAGCGCGCCGAGCACGTCGTGGTCGCGTGCAGCGCCATCTCCGAGGAGTCCCGGCAACGGGCCGGGCGCCGCCTTCCGGACAGCCTGGTGCTGCCGGCTCCCGACGTGGCGGCCGACGCGGAACTGCTCCTGCTCGCCGTACCCGACACCGAACTGGCCGGCATCGTTTCCGGCTTGGCGGCCACCGGCGCGGTGCGGGCGGGAACGATCGTCGTGCACACCTCCGGCGCCACCGGTATCGGGGTGCTTGCGCCGTTGACCGAACAGGGCTGCCTGCCGCTGGCCATCCACCCAGCGATGACCTTCACCGGCTCCGACGAGGACATCGACCGGTTGTCGGAAAGCTGCTTCGGCATCACCGCCGCCGACGAGGTCGGCTTCGCCGTCGCCGAGGCGCTGACCTGTGAGATCGGCGCTGAACCGTTTCGGGTCGACGAAACCGCGCGCACCCTCTACCACGCCGCGTTGTGTCACGGCGGAAACCACGTGGTCACGGTGATCGATGACGCGCTGACGGCGTTGCGGGCGGCGCTGCCCGCGCGGCTGGGCTCCGGTATGGCCGAAGACCCGGACGGCATCGCCGAGCGGGTGCTCGGACCGCTGGTGCGTGCAGCGCTGGCCAACACCCTGCGCGACGGCCGGTCAGCGCTGACCGGGCCGGTGGCCCGCGGCGACTCCAAGACCGTGGCCGGGCATCTGCGGGCGTTGACCGGCGTCGATCCGGACCTGGCTGAGGCCTATCGGACCAACGCGCTACGCACGGCGCACCGGGCCGGTGCACCCGACGACGTACTGGAGGTCCTGGCGCGATGAGCTCCCACCCGCACCGGGGCCCGGGGCCCGCCTTCACCGCCGGGGGACTCAACGTCTACGACCGGCCCGACGACGTCGCCCGCGTCAGCCGTGCCCTGCGCGCCACCGGTCGCCGGGTCATGTTGGTGCCGACCATGGGCGCCTTGCACGAGGGCCACCTGTCGTTGGTCGCAGCGGCGCAGCGGGTGCCCGGCTCGGTGGTGGCGGTGTCGATCTTCGTCAATCCGCTGCAGTTCGGGGCCGGTGAAGACCTGGAGGCCTATCCGCGCACCTTGGACCAGGATCTGGCCGCGCTGCGCGACGCGGGCGTCGAACTGGTTTTCGCCCCCACCGCCGCGGCGATGTACCCGCACGGCCCGCGCACCGCGGTGAACCCGGGCGCGCTGGGAGCCGAACTCGAAGGCGCCGCACGCCCGACCCACTTCGCCGGCATGCTCACCGTGGTCGCCAAACTGCTTTCGATCGTCAATCCGGACCGGGTGTTCTTGGGGGAGAAGGACTATCAGCAGCTGGTGCTGGTGCGCCAGATGGTCACCGATCTGAACCTGGACGTGACGGTGGTGGGTGTGCCCACCGTGCGCGAAGCCGACGGCCTGGCAATGTCGTCGCGCAACCGCTACCTCGACCCCGCCCAGCGCGAGGCCGCGACCGCCCTGTCGGCCGCCTTGGCCGCCGGTGAGCGCGCGGCAGCCGACGGCGCCCAGGCGGCGCTGGACGCCGCGGCCGCGGTGCTGTCCGCGGTGGAGAGCGTCGACGTCGACTACCTGCAGGTCCGTGGCACCGACCTGGGCCCGGCGCCCGTGAACGGGCCCGGGCGGCTGCTGATCGCCGCCCGAGTCGGCACCACCCGGCTGCTCGACAACGCGGCCATCACCCTCGGATGTCCCATCGACGCAGAGGTGGCGTCGGTCGGTTCGGATGTATTTCCCGTATCAACCCGGAGGAATTGATGTTTCGGACGATGCTCAAGTCGAAGATTCACCGTGCCACGGTCACCCACGCCGATCTGCACTACGTGGGTTCGGTGACCATCGACGCCGACCTGATGGACGCTGCCGACCTGCTTGAAGGCGAACAGGTGACGATCGTCGACATCGATAACGGCGCCCGACTGGTGACCTATGCCATCACCGGCGAGCGGGGCAGCGGCGTGATCGGGATCAACGGTGCGGCCGCGCATCTGGTGCATCCCGGGGACCTGGTGATTCTGATCGCCTACGGCACCATGGAGGACGCCGAGGCGCGCCAGTACCGCCCGCGGATCGTGTTCGTCGACGCCGAGAACAAGCAGGTGGATCTCGGCAACGACCCGGCTTTCGTGCCCGACGACGTCTCTGATCTGCTCTCGCCCCGAAGCGTGCGCTAGCCGTGCTGCTGGCGATCGACGTCCGCAACACCCACACCGTCATCGGCCTGCTCACCGGTTCCGGTGAGCACGCAAATGTGGTGCAGCAGTGGCGGATCCGCACCGAGGCGGAGATCACGGCCGACGAGCTGGCGTTGACCCTCGACGGTCTCATCGGCGATGACGGCGAACAGCTCACCGGTGTCGCCGCGCTGTCCACAGTCCCCTCGGTGCTGCACGAGGTGCGACTGATGCTCGACCAATACTGGCCCGCGGTCCCGGCGGTGCTGATCGAGCCCGGTGTGCGCACCGGGATCCCGCTGCTGGTGGACAACCCCAAGGAAGTCGGGGCCGACCGCATCGTCAATGCACTGGCCGCCTACCAGAAGTTCAAGACGGCGGCCATCGTCGTCGACTTCGGCTCGTCGATCTGCGTCGACGTGGTTTCGGCCAAGGGCGAATTTCTCGGCGGCGCCATCGCCCCGGGCCTGCAGATCTCCTCGGATGCCGCGGCGGCACGATCTGCGGGGCTGCGGCGGGTCGAACTCACCCGTCCGCGTTCGGTGATCGGCAAGAACACCGTCGAATGCATGCAGGCCGGCGCGATCTACGGGTTCGCCGGGCTGGTCGACGGGCTGGTCCGCCGCGTACGCGAGGAGGCCGCGAGCGCCGGCGACGGCGTGACCGTGGTGGCCACCGGCCACTCCGCGCCGCTGTTGCTCGCCGATCTGGAGTCCGTCGACCACCACGACCCCAACCTCACCCTGGACGGGCTGCGGCTGGTGTTCGAACGCAACCGCAACAACCAGCGCGGCAGGCTGCGCCCGGCGCGCTGACGGCCGTCGGCTTTTCGTTCTGGCTGCCCTGTTCCTCTAAGCTGGCGGGTCGTGAGCTCCGCCGACATCTCCCGCCTTACGCAGGACGAATCCGACCTCCCCGAGCAGTTCCGGATCCGCCGCGACAAGCGGGCTCGACTGCTGGCCGAAGGCCGCGACCCCTATCCGGTGGCGGTGCAGCGCACCCATTCCCTCGCCGAGATCCGGGCCCAGTACCCCGACCTGGCCGCCGACACCGCCACCGGCGACGTCGTCGGCATCGCGGGGCGGGTGGTGTTCGCCCGCAACTCGGGCAAGTTGTGCTTCGCGACCCTGCAGGAGGGCGACGGAACCCAGCTGCAGGTGATGATCAGCCTGGCCAGTGTCGGGGAGCAGGAGTTGGAGGCGTGGAAGGCCGACGTCGACCTCGGCGACATCGTCTACGTGCACGGCGAGGTGATCAGCTCCCGCCGCGGCGAGTTGTCGGTGTTGGCGGACTCCTGGCAGATGGCCTCGAAGTCGTTGCGGCCCCTTCCGGTCGCGCACAAGGAGATGAGCGAGGAGTCGCGGGTGCGGCAGCGCTACGTCGACCTGATCGTCCGGCCGGAGGCGCGGACCGTGGCGCGCCAGCGGATCGCGGTCATTCGGTCGGTGCGCAACGCGCTCGAGCGGCGCGGATTCCTGGAAGTCGAGACGCCGATGCTGCAGACATTGGCCGGCGGGGCGGCCGCCCGACCTTTCGTCACCCATTCCAACGCCCTGGACGCCGACCTTTACCTGAGAATCGCACCAGAACTGTTCCTCAAACGGTGCGTTGTGGGCGGTTTCGACAGAGTCTTCGAGCTCAATCGAGTGTTCCGGAATGAAGGCGCTGATTCCACTCATTCGCCCGAGTTTTCGATGTTGGAGACTTACCAGGCCTACGGCACCTATGACGACTCCGCCTTGGCTACGCGGGAGATAATTCAAGAAGTCGCCGACGAGGTGATCGGAACCCGTCAACTGCCGCTTCCCGACGGCAGTGTCTACGACATCGACGGCGAATGGGCGACCGTTGAAATGTATCCCTCGCTGTCGGCCGCACTCGGCGAGGAGATCACCCCGGCCACCCCAGTCGCGCAGCTGTGGGCGATCGCCGATCGTCTCGGCGTCGAAATCCCGACCGACCGTGGCTATGGGCACGGCAAACTGGTCGAGGAACTCTGGGAACATGCCGTGGGTCATGACCTGAGCGCCCCGACGTTCGTCCGGGACTTCCCGGTGGAGACGACACCGCTGACCCGCCAGCACCGTAGTATCCCCGGCGTCACCGAGAAGTGGGACCTTTATATGCGCGGTGTCGAACTGGCCACCGGCTACTCCGAACTCATCGACCCGGTGGTGCAACGTGAGCGGTTCGCGGCGCAGGCCGCGGCGGCGGCGGCGGGCGACGACGAGGCGATGGCACTGGATGAGGACTTCCTGGCGGCGATGGAACACGCTATGCCACCCTGCACCGGAACCGGAATGGGTATCGACCGTCTGTTGATGGTCTTGACGGGACTATCAATTCGGGACACGGTTTTGTTTCCGATTGTTCGCCGGCAAGGCAACTGAACTGCGCCGACACCTGTTGTGTTGAAGCAGGCGTATTTTTATGGCACATTAGGCGGCGAGGTCGAATACGGCTTTGCGCACCCGTTTGCGCGAGGAAAGCTAACCAAGGGGTTCCAATGGCGAAAAAAGTGACCGTCACCTTGATCGATGATTTCGATGGTGAGGGTGCCGCCGACGAAACGGTCGAATTCGGCCTGGACGGGGTGACCTATGAGATCGACCTTTCGAGCAAAAATGCCGCGAAACTGCGCGCAGAACTGAAGAAGTGGGCCGACGCGGGCCGCCGGGTCGGTGGCCGTCGCCGCGGACGTTCGGGTGGGGGTCGCCGGGGCGCCATAGACCGCGAGCAGAGTGCGGCCATCCGGGAATGGGCCCGGCGCAACGGTCACAACGTGTCCACCCGCGGGCGTATCCCGGCCGACATCATCGACGCATTTCACGCCGCAACCTGACCGGCGGTTCAGCGAGCCTCGACGAAGGAGAGGCGAAGCTGGGACCGCCGTAACTGACCGGCGGTTCAGCGAGCCTCGACGAAGGAGAGGCGAAGCTGGGACCGCCGCATGGGCCGAGTAGGTTTCGCTGCTGGCGAACCTGACCGCCGCCGGAAACGTTTTTCGCGGGTTTGGACGTTGTCCCCTTGTATCCGCGGTTGGGTCTTTCGGGACCCGGCATCGGGTGAACGATCTGCCCGCGCACTGCAAGGCAGGTCACAGCACAGTGCGCCGCCCACTAGAGTGGACGGCAGGCACGCCGGCCGAGCCGAGGCCGATCGTGCCGATCGCGAGGGAGAGCAGGTAGCCACCGATGTTCGAGAGATTCACCGACCGTGCCCGCAGGGTCGTCGTCCTGGCCCAAGAAGAGGCCCGGATGCTCAACCACAACTACATCGGGACCGAGCACATCCTGCTGGGTCTCATCCACGAGGGCGAGGGCGTGGCCGCCAAGTCGCTGGAGTCGCTGGGCATCTCCTTGGAAGGGGTGCGCAGCCAGGTCGAAGAGATCATCGGCCAGGGCCAGCAGGCGCCATCCGGGCACATCCCGTTCACGCCCCGCGCCAAGAAGGTGCTCGAGCTGAGCCTGCGTGAGGCGCTGCAACTCGGCCACAACTACATCGGGACCGAACACATTCTGCTCGGCCTGATCCGTGAGGGCGAGGGCGTGGCAGCCCAGGTGCTGGTCAAGCTCGGCGCCGACCTGACCCGGGTCCGTCAGCAGGTGATCCAGCTGCTCAGCGGCTACCAGGGCAAGGAGACCGCGGAGGCCGGCACCGGCGGGCGCGGCGGCGAGTCCGGCTCACCGTCGACCTCCCTGGTGCTCGACCAGTTCGGCCGCAACCTGACCGCCGCCGCCATGGAGGGCAAGCTCGACCCCGTGATCGGCCGCGAGAAGGAAATCGAGCGGGTCATGCAGGTGCTGTCTCGCCGCACCAAGAACAACCCGGTGCTCATCGGGGAGCCCGGCGTCGGCAAGACCGCCGTGGTGGAGGGCCTGGCGCAGGCCATTGTCGCCGGCGAAGTCCCCGAGACGCTCAAGGACAAGCAGCTCTACACCCTGGACCTGGGTTCACTGGTGGCCGGCAGCCGTTACCGCGGCGACTTCGAAGAGCGCCTGAAGAAGGTTCTCAAGGAGATCAACACCCGCGGCGACATCATCTTGTTCATCGACGAGCTGCACACCCTGGTGGGTGCCGGCGCGGCCGAGGGCGCCATCGACGCGGCCTCGATCCTCAAGCCGAAGCTGGCCCGCGGTGAACTGCAGACCATCGGCGCCACGACCCTCGACGAGTACCGCAAGTACATCGAGAAGGACGCGGCGCTGGAGCGCCGGTTCCAGCCGGTGCAGGTCGGCGAGCCGACCGTCGAGCACACCATCGAGATTCTCAAGGGTCTGCGGGATCGTTACGAGGCTCACCACCGCGTCTCGATCAGCGACTCGGCGATCGTGGCGGCGGCCACCCTGGCCGACCGTTACATCAACGACCGGTTCCTGCCGGACAAGGCGATCGACCTGATCGATGAGGCCGGTGCCCGGATGCGGATTCGCCGGATGACCGCGCCGCCGGACCTGCGCGAGTTCGACGAGAAGATCGCCGACGCGCGTCGGGAGAAGGAGTCTGCGATCGACGCGCAGGACTTCGAGAAGGCGGCCAGTCTGCGGGACCGGGAGAAGCAACTCGTCGCGCAGCGGGCAGAGCGCGAGAAGCAGTGGCGCTCGGGTGATCTGGATGTCGTGGCTGAGGTCGACGACGAGCAGATCGCGGAGGTTCTGGGCAACTGGACCGGTATCCCGGTGTTCAAGCTGACCGAGGCGGAGACCACCCGCCTGCTGCGGATGGAAGATGAGCTGCACAAGCGGATCATCGGCCAGGAAGACGCGGTCAAGGCCGTCTCGAAGGCGATTCGGCGTACCCGCGCCGGCCTGAAGGACCCCAAGCGGCCCTCGGGCTCGTTCATCTTCGCCGGGCCGTCCGGCGTCGGCAAGACCGAGCTGTCCAAGGCGCTGGCGGAGTTCCTGTTCGGCGACGACGACGCGCTCATCCAGATCGACATGGGCGAGTTCCACGACCGCTTCACCGCGTCGCGGCTGTTCGGTGCCCCTCCGGGCTACGTCGGCTACGAAGAGGGCGGGCAGCTCACCGAGAAGGTGCGGCGCAAGCCGTTCTCGGTGGTGTTGTTCGACGAGATCGAGAAGGCCCACTCCGAGATCTACAACAGCCTGTTGCAGGTACTCGAGGACGGCCGGCTCACCGACGGGCAGGGCCGCACGGTGGACTTCAAGAACTGTGTCTTGATCTTCACCTCCAACCTGGGCACCGCGGACATCTCCAAGGCGGTTGGTCTGGGCTTCACCCAGGGCGGCGGGGACAACAACTACGAGCGGATGAAGCTGAAGGTCAACGACGAGCTTAAGAAGCACTTCCGCCCGGAGTTCCTCAACCGCATCGACGACATCATCGTCTTCCACCAGCTGTCCAAGGACGAGATCATCCAGATGGTCGATCTGATGATCGGCCGGGTGGCCAAGCAGCTCAAGGCCAAGGATATGGACATCGCGCTGACCGACCGGGCCAAGGCACTGCTGGCCAAGCGCGGCTTCGACCCGGTGCTGGGGGCTCGCCCGCTGCGGCGCACCATCCAGCGCGAGATCGAGGACCAGCTCTCGGAGAAGATCCTGTTCGAAGAGATCGGTCCCGGTCAGCTGGTGACCGTCGACGTGGAGAACTGGGACGGCGAGGGGGCGCACGAGAACGCCGTGTTCACCTTCGCCGGCAGCCCGAAGCCGACAGCCGAGGCGACCGACCTGGCCAAGGCGGCTGCGGAGTAGTTTCGATCGCTGAATTCTGGCGACGTGACCCGGCGGGTCACGTCGCCAGATTCATTTTCGGCCCGTCGCCGCCCTAGCCGGGCAACAGCGCGAACGCCTGCTTGGCGACCTGCAGCATCCAGCTGCCGACGCTCTTGCCGTGATCGCGCGGCCAGTTGAGCTGAAAGCTCACCACCCAGGGCTGACCGCCCCGGTCCACGGCGTACCAGCTGAAAGTCAGGTCGCCGGGCAGGCCGCCGGCCTTGGCGCCGATGTAGGGCCACTCGGTGCGGGGCAGGTCGATGCCGCGAACTTCCGACAGGATCTCGCGTACCGGTGCGGCCGCGCCGACCGCAGCGGCCTGCAACGCGACGTGCAGCCGGCAGATGTCCTCGGCGCTGCCGTACCACTCGGCGCCATAGGCCGACGCGGGGTCGTGCGCCCGGACCGGGTCGGGATCATAGGGCCGCGAATCGGCCTGCTGCAACAACTGTGCCCGTTCCTGCGGTGAACTCTGCTGCCATTGCTCGCGCAGATCCGGCTTGCCCCAACCCACCGAGAACATTTCGTACATGGTGGGAAACGGTGTCATGCTGGCCGGGTCGTGGTGGCCGGCCGCGACCAGCGCCCGCTCGACCGCACGCGTGCCCACCCGGCCGATCAGCAGATCGGTTGCCATGTTGTCGCTGGTGGCGATCATCTTCTCGGCAGCCCTGCGTACCGAGACATGGGCGCCGTCGGGCAGTTCCTCCAGGCCCGACGAGCCCACCGCTTTGGCTCGGGCGGTAATGGTCAGCGGGTCATCCCAGGACAGTCTCCCGGCCTTCACCTCGTTGGCCACGGCCAGCAGCACGTACAGCTTGAAGATGGACGCCAGCGGCAGCGACGCGGCGGTGTTGGCGCCGGCAACCGGTTTACAGGCGCCCCGGTCCACCCGTGCGGCCTGGTAGGAGTACCGGGCCCCGGTCTTGCTCAGCACCTCGTCGACGTCGTGCCAGGAACCGATGTCCGGCGCCTCGGTGGTCGCTTTGAACAGGTCCACCATGCCGTTGTCATCGGTGCGGAGCCGGATGTCCTGACGCGCCCCGTAGGAGGTGATCAGGTGCAGGGTGGCGGCGCCGGCGCTGATGTCGACGCCATCGAGGCGGAACGGACGGTCCCACCACAGCGACTCCATCGTCGTGACCACCTGCTCGACCTTGTCGGGTGCCGCCAGGGTCGCCACTCCGATCGGACCGATGGGCCAGTCGGAGTTCAGCATGTCCATGGTCTGCTTGGCGCGTAGACCCGGCGGTGTCTTGGTCGAAATCGTCACCCCGCCGGCCCCGGCGCCGGGGTCGGCCGGTGAGGCCGGCGAAGGGACACAACCGGCGACAGCCCCGGCGACGGTGACCAGGGTCAGAGAGGTTGTCCAGGCCGCCAGTCGGCGCCGCACAGGACTAGTCCGAAGCGGCGTTTCCGGCAACGTCGAGCACGACCTCGAACTCCAGCAGCGAGGCCCCGGTGGCCACCGGCTTGGCCCGCTCCCCGGCGTGGGCTTCGATGGCCGGGCCCTTGGCCCATGCCTGGAAAGCCTCGTCGGACTCCCAGTGCGTGACCACGAAGTAGCGGTCGTCGCCCTTGACCGGACGCAGCAGCTGGAAGCCAAGGAAACCGGGCTGGTTCTCCACCGCGTGTGCCCGGTGGGCGAATCGCTTCTCCAATTCGGGCCCGGCGTCGGCGGGCACCTCGATTGCGTTGATCTTCACCACTGACATGTGGCCTAGGCTACCGTGCCCCGGGTGAAGACCGCGTCGACCGAGTTGCTGACCTACCGCGGCGGGCACGGGACGCCGCTGGTGCTGGTTCATGGACTGATGGGCCGCGGCACCACCTGGGGGCGTCAGCTGCCGTGGCTGACGCGGCTGGGGGCGGTGTACACCTACGACGCGCCCTGGCACCGGGGCCGTGAGGTGGCCGACCCTCACCCGATCAGCACCGAACGCTTCGTCGCCGACCTGGCCTGCGCGGTGGAGCAGTTGCCCGGCCCGGTGCGCCTGGTCGGGCATTCGATGGGTGGGCTGCACTCGTGGTGTCTGGCCGCCCGTCGCCCCGAGCTGGTCTCCGAGCTGGTGGTCGAGGACATGGCACCGGACTTCCGGGGTCGCACCACCGGCGCGTGGGAACCCTGGGTGCATGCCCTGCCTGTCGAGTTCGGCAGCGCCGAGCAGGTGATCGCCGAATTCGGCGACGTCGCCGGACGCTACTTCCTGGAGGCCTTCGACCGCACCGAGAGCGGCTGGCGGCTGCATGGTCGTCCCGAGTGGTGGCTGCAGATCGCCGCCGAATGGGGCACCCGCGATTACTGGGAGCAGTGGCAGCAGGTGCGTTGCGCGACGTTGTTGATCGAGGCCGGCAACTCGGTGACCCCGCCGGGGCAGATGCGCCAGATGCACAGCGTCGGCTTCAAGAGCACCTACCTGTGCGTTCCCGAGGCGGGACACCTGGTGCACGACGAGGCGCCGCAGACCTACCGCGAGGCCGTCGAGTCGTTTCTGTCCTGACCGGGCAGGGCGAAGCGCCCGTCGGCGAGCTGTTCGACCAGGCCGTCGCCGAGCAGGGAGGCCAAGGCGCGCTCGCGCTGAACCGGGTCCACCGGCCAGGCCAGGTCGAGGTCGGCCCTGCTCACCGCAGAGTCAGTGTCCCGCAATACGTCCAGTAAGCGCCCGCGGACCTGGCGGTCGGTGCCGGCATAGCGTTGGGCGGGCCGCTTGGGCCCGACCGGCGGCGGCGAGCCGGCCAGCCGCCACCGGCAGGTGCTGCGCAGCGGGCAGCCGTCGCAGCGCGGTGACCGGGCGGTGCACACCAGGGCGCCCAGCTCCATCAGGGCTGCCGAGAACCGGGCTGCCTGGTCGTCGCCGGGCAGCAGGGCGGAGACGTCGGCGTGGTCGCGCTTGGCAGAGGCAGGGCCCGCGTCGGCCTGGCCGTGTACCGCCCTGGCCACCACCCGCCGCACGTTGGTGTCGACCACCGGGACCGGTCGGCGGTAGGCGAAGCAGGCCACCGCTCTGGCGGTGTAGCTGCCGACACCGGGTAGCTGCTGCAGGAGTTCGACGTCGTCGGGTACTACGTCGGCGAAGTCCCGGGCGATCACGCCGGCGCATTCGTGCAGGCGTTTGGCGCGCCGGGGGTAGCCGAGCTTGCCCCAGGCCCGCAGCACATCGGCTTGGCTGGCTGCCGCGGTAGCCGACGGGGTCGGCCAGCGCGCCACCCAGTCCGGCCAGATCGGCAGCACCCGGGCGACCGGGGTTTGCTGCAGCATGAACTCGCTCACCAGGATCTGCCACGGCGTGACATCACCGGCGCGCCAGGGCAGATCGCGTTCGGCCGTGGCGAACCAGCTGAGCACGTCCTCGGGGTGGACGGTCACCGAGCGCTCGCGCGGGATGGCGTGCAAAATATGGGGCATGCCCAACTCAAACCCGGTGTCAGCGTGGAAAGCACTCAAGGAGGGTAACGAGCGATTCGTCGCCGGCGAGCCCATTCACCCCAGCCAGGACGTCGCGCGCCGCGCCGCGCTGGCCTCGGGACAGAAGCCGACCGCGGCCGTGTTCGGCTGCGGCGACAGCCGGGTGGCCGCCGAACTGATCTTTGATCAGGGGCTGGGCGACATGTTCGTGGTCCGCACCGCCGGCCATGTCGTCGACTCGGCGGTGCTGGGCTCGCTCGAGTTCGCCGTGGACGTCCTCAGCGTTCCGCTGATCGTGGTGCTCGGCCATGACAGCTGCGGCGCGGTCAAGGCAACGCTGGCAGCGCTGGACGGAGGCGCCGTTCCGGGTGGCTACCTGCGCGACATCGTGGAACGGGTGACGCCGTCGATCCTGCTGGGCCGCCGTGACGGGCTGCGCGCCGTCGACGAGTTCGAGACCCGGCACGTCAACGAGACGGTGTCGATGCTGGCCAGTCGATCCACGGTGATCGCCAACGGTATCGCTGCGGGCTCGCTGGCGATCGTCGGCGCCACCTATCACCTGGCCGACGGGCGGGTGTCGGCGCGCGACCACCTGGGCGACATCGGCGACTACGGCACGGAATAGTCGCCGAAGGTCACAACGCGGCTACGACACGCCGCGAAGGGTCGGACAACTCGCGCTGAGGTCGTCCTACCGTGAGAACGTGCTCGATTTGGAACCGCAGGGTCCGCTGCCTTCGCAGATCTATTGGCGACGACGTGGCCTCGCGCTGGGCATTGCGCTCATCGTGATCGCTGTGGTGTCGGCCGTCATCTTCGGCATCGTGCGCGGCAGCGCCGGTGCCGACAAAGCCGACGGGAAGCAGACCGCCGCCGCGCAACACGCCAAACCGCCGAACGCCTCCCCGGAAGGGGTCAAGACGCCCGTGGTGGCGCCCGACCAACAGGCGCCGCCACCCTCGCCGACCCCGACCGAAGCGGTGGTCCCGCCGCCGGTGCTCAAAGAGGGCGACGACTGCCCCGATTCGACGCTGGCAGTCAAGGGTCTGACCGCTCCGCAGTACACGGTGGGTGAACAACCGCAGTTCACCATGGTGGTCACCAACATCGGACTGGTTGCCTGCAAGCGCGACGTGGGCGCCGCGGTGCTGGCTGCCTACGTGTACACGCTGGACAATCAGCGGTTGTGGTCGAACTTGGACTGCGCGCCCTCGAACGAGACCTTGGTCAAGACGTTCGATCCCGGGGAGCAGGTCACCACCACGGTGACCTGGACCGGCATGGGTTCGGCGCCGCAGTGCCCGCTGCCACGACAACCGATCGGACCGGGGACCTACAACCTGGTGGTCCAACTGGGCAATCTACGGTCGGCGACGGTGCCGTTCATGCTTACCGAGCCGTCGCCGGACCTGCCTCCGCCGCCCCAGGACGGGCTCCCGCCGGGCCTGCCGCCGCCGGGCAACTAGACCGACCGGCTCGCGCGTAACCGCGCCGGGGTCAGCCAGAACTCCGGTCCAGCAGCTGCGGGGGCGCGTAACCGGCTTGCCGGTCAGCGATTTCGGACAGGTGGTGCAGCGCGGCGACGATGTTGGCGGCGGCAACCGTGCGTAGGCCGCCAACCGTTGCCGGGGCGCCCGGTGGAGTCAGGGCGCTGGTGAATCCCAGCCGAGCCGCTTCGGCGAGCCGACGATCCATCCCACTGACTGGGCGCAGGTCGCCGGCCAGGCCGACCTCGCCCACCACCACGGTGGTGGCCGGCAGCGGCAGATCGGCATAGGCCGAGGCCAGTGCGATGGCGACAGCCAGATCAGTAGACGGGTCGGTCAATCTCATACCGCCCACCGTGGACAGGTAGATGTCGCCGGCCGCGATGGGCAGGCCGGCGTGCTTGTCGAGCACCGCGGTGATCATGGCGGCGCGAGCGTGGTCGATGCCGCTGACCGCCCGGCGCGGCGAGCCGCCCGCCGGTTTGGCCAACAACGCCTGTACTTCGCCGATCAACGGTCGTTTGCCGTCCAGGGCGACGGTGATAGCGGTGCCCGGCACCGGCTCGCTGCGCTGCTCCAGGAACAGGCCGGAAGGGTCCGCGATGCCCTCGATGCCATCGTCACGGAGCAGGAAGCAGCCCACCTCATCGGTGGCGCCGAACCGGTTTTTGACCGCGCGCACCATCCGCAGCACCGAGTTGCGGTCGCCCTCGAAATGCAGCACCACGTCAACGAGGTGCTCCAGTGACCGGGGCCCGGCGATGGCACCGTCCTTGGTCACGTGCCCGACCAGGATCAGCGCCACATCGGCACTCTTGGCTGCCGCTGTCAGGGCGGCCGTCACGGCCCGTACCTGGGTGACCCCGCCGGCTACGCCGTCGGTGTCGGCGGCCGCCACGGTCTGTACCGAATCGACCACCACCAGGGTGGGACGCACCGCCTCGATGTGTCCCAAGATGGTCTGCAGGTCGGCTTCGGAGGCCAGGTAAATCTCGTCGTGACTGCATCCGGTGCGCTCAGCGCGCAGCCGGATCTGGCCCGCGGATTCCTCCCCGGAGACGTACAGCGCCCGCCGCCCGCCCAGCGCCCAGCGGTGAGCGACTTCGAGCAGCAGGGTGGACTTGCCGACGCCGGGATCCCCGGCCAGCAGCGTGACCGAACCGGGAACCACCCCGCCGCCCAGCACCCGGTCGAGCTCGGTGACCCCGGTGGCCGCCGGCCGGGAGCTGCCCGCCGCGATCGAGCTGATCGGAACCGCGGGCCGGGCCGGTGCGGCGGGCCGCAGGCCCCCCGCCGGTGCGGCCGCTTCGGCTACCGGGTCGATACCGCCCCAACTGCCGCATTCCGGGCAGCGACCCAGCCACTTCGCGGTGGTGTTCCCGCATTCCGAACAGCGATAAAACGAACGTGCCTTGGCCACGGGCAGACCGTATCGGCTAGGTCCGACAGGGCCGGCGTGCTACGGCGTTCAGTGATGCGAGGTGAGCGGGCCGGCCGAGATCGGCACGTCCACGCTCACTGATCCGGCGTTCTTGAAGTTGAAGGTGAAGTCGTAGGTCAGCCCGTTGCGGATCGGCTTGTCCAACGTCACCGTCGCCGAGGCGGTGTTGGCGTTGGCGACGTCCGACAGAGCCCTGGCGGCGGGCGCCGCGGGCAGGTCCGGTCCGGCCGGGGCACTGACCACCAGGACACCGCCGACCGGGACGGTCTTGCCGCCGGCCAGCGGCGACACCTTGCCGATGGAGGTCTTGATGTCGGTCAGCTCGTCGTCGGTCTCGGTCGACTGGTTGCTGACCACGAATACCAGGTCGACGGTCTGGCCGGGCTCGAGCGCCGCGCCGGTCTGAGTCGCCTGGATCCGAACGTCGCGCAGCGCCAGGGTGCCGACATCGGCTGAGGCGCCGTTGACCGCGGATGCCTGTTCAGCAGTCTGCGATATCTGGCCGGTGCCGCAGCCAGCGATCGTCGCTGCAGCGGCTAGCGCGATCGCAGCCCTGTTAAAGGCCCTGCTGAACGAGTTCACGTATGGTCTCCTGCCCGGCCGTCGCGAGGTGTGACTATGCACTGTAGTAGCAACGCTCCCGTGACGATAGCTCAGGGTTGCAGGTGTGCCGCGACCCCCGCCGACCAGCCCTGATCAGGCTCTCATCGGGATCGGCCCAGCACGCTTCTCCACTGCTGTCAACCCCCCTCCTGGCCCGGCAGTGCCCCTGACCTGCGCCGTTGTTGGTCGCGTGTCGCGACGGCGTGTTAGGATGGGGTAGCGAAAGGGGCTCAAATCAGATGATCTTTAAGGTCGGAGAAACCGTCGTATATCCACACCACGGTGCAGCGTTGATCGAGGCGATTGAAACCCGGACCATCAAAGGCGAGCAAAAGGACTATCTGGTCCTGAAGGTGGCGCAGGGCGACCTCACCGTCCGAGTTCCCGCTGACAATGCCGAATATGTTGGTGTGCGTGACGTTGTCGGCCAGGAGGGTCTGGACAAGGTCTTCCAGGTGTTGCGGGCCCCGCACACCGAGGAACCGACCAACTGGTCGCGTCGTTACAAGGCGAACCTGGAAAAGCTTGCCTCGGGAGACGTGCACAAGGTAGCCGAGGTCGTTCGCGACCTGTGGCGGCGGGATCAGGAGCGCGGCCTGTCCGCGGGCGAGAAGCGGATGCTGGCCAAGGCGCGGCAGATTCTGGTCGGTGAGTTGGCCCTGGCCGAGAACACCGATGACGCCAAGGCGGGGATCATCCTCGACGAGGTGCTGGCCGCTGCGTCCTGACCGCGGCGTCCTGACCGCGACGTTTCGAGCTTTTCGGCGAATCTCGGAGAATAGTTGCCAAGCACAGTAGCTGTGGTGCCGGCGGCTGGTGCGGGTGTCCGGCTGGGCGCCGGCGTACCGAAAGCGTTCTTTCTGCTGGGTGGCCAGACCCTGATCGAGCGTGCCGTAGCGGGCCTGCGTGAGTCCGGAGTCGTCGACCAGGTGGTGGTCGCGGTACCGCCGGACCGCACCGATGAGGCCAAGCTGATCCTCGGCGAGGCCGCCACCGTGGTGGCCGGCGGCGCCGACCGCGTCGAGTCCGTCCGGCTGGCGCTGGCCGGTGTCACAGAGTCCGACTATGTGCTGGTCCACGACGCCGCCCGGCCGTTGACCCCACCCGCGCTGGTACGGCGGGTTGTGGAGGCGTTACACGCCGGCCACCGGGCGGTGGTCCCGGCTCTTGCCGTGGCCGACACCATCAAGGCGGTCGACGCCAACGGCATGGTGCTGGGCACCCCCGAGCGGGCCGGCCTGCGGGCCGTACAGACCCCGCAGGGCTTCGCCGCCGACCTGTTGCTGCGGGCCTATCGGCAGGCCGGCGCGGGAACCCACTTCACCGACGACGCGTCCATGGTCGAGCACGTCGGCGGCCAGGTCCAGACCGTCGAGGGGGACCCCCTGGCGTTCAAGATCACCACGGCCCTGGATGCGCTGCTGGCCCAGGCGGTCGTGAACCGGTGAGCGGGCTGCCGCGGGTCGGGGTGGGCACCGATGTCCACCCGATCGAGCCGGGCCGGCCCTGTTGGCTGCTGGGCCTGCTTTTTCCCGATGCCGACGGCTGTGCCGGCCACTCAGACGGCGACGTAGCCGTACACGCCCTGTGCGACGCGCTGCTGTCGGCGGCAGGCTTGGGGGACCTCGGGGCGGTTTTCGGGGTCGACGAGCCCCGCTGGGCACACGTAACGGGTGCCGTGATGCTCGGGCACGTGCGCGAACTACTCGACCAGAGCGGTTTTGTGGTCGGCAACGCCGCGGTGCAGGTGATCGGTAACCGGCCCAAGGTGGGGCCGCGCCGCGCCGAAGCCCAGCAGCTGCTGTCGCAACTGCTGGGCGCACCGGTTTCGGTATCGGCAACCACCACCGACGGCCTGGGACTGACCGGCCGGGGTGAGGGGCTTGCCGCGGTGGCTACCGCGCTGGTGGTACCGGCTTAAATCAACCGACGGGACTAGCAGTTCCCGCCGAAGATGGTGCCGATGATGCAGAGGGCGATATCGCCGCCCAACGATGCACCGGCCTCGGCGAGGCCCGTGGTGACGGTGTCGGTGATGCCTTCGGTGACGCCTTCGGTGACGGTGTCGACGACACCCTGCGTGACCGCGTCGGTGACGCCGATGGCGACGGCGTCAGTGATGCCGTCACCCAGGGCAGCACCGCCATCGAGAAATGCGCTGGAAGCAGTGAGCGCGGCGTCACCGGCGACATCAGCACCGGCGGCCCCGACGTCGACCAGGGTGCCACCGATGATGTCCCCAGTTACCCCCGTGAGGGCGTCGGCGCCCACGGTGGACAGGAAGTCAAAGTCGCCCAGGCCGAAAGGCAGGTCGACAGCGGGCGTGCTGAAGGCTTCGACAGCGGGAACGCTGACGGCCTCGAAAGCGGGCGAGAAGGCTTCGGCGGGCGTGTTGAAGGCTTCGACGGCCGGAGCGCTGAAGAGCTCCGTCGCGGCGGCTGAACCGGGGCCGAAGAATGCGTCGGTTGAGGCGGCCGCACCGGCGGTTTCGGTAAGCGCGTTTGCGCCGGTGCCCGCGCCTGACTGGGCGAGGCTGCTCAGCATCGGGGTCATGAGCGGCATGACCAGCGACGGCGCCATCATGGCCAGCATCGGCGCCATCATCGCCATCGACATACCGATCTGGCTGCCCATTGCGGCCTGGCTGGCACCTGCGGTCGTGGCCGAGGTACCGACCAAGTCGGCCTGCTGCTCGGCCTGCTGCCGCTGCTGCTCGGCCTGCATGTCCTGCTGGGTTTCCTGCAGCGCCGCCTGGTCTGCGGCGGAGGGCAAGGCGGCGGCATCGACGGGGGCAACCGGGGCCGGAGCGGGAGGCGCCTCTACTGGGGCCGCCACAAGCTCAGCCTGCTGGGACTGGTTGTTGTTGTTGTTCGGTTCGTCGGCGTAGGCGGTCGCGCTGCCGACGAATGCGACCGCAGCCAAGAAGGTTCCCGAGACTGCCACCAGACGTTTGCTCACTGCCGCAATATATGCCACGTCACAATCCCTGTCCACCGATACGGCAGGTGGCGGCGGGTGCGGAGGCCGCGGTCAGGACGCCCGGTAAGCTGGCCCGTCGTGACCGAACGCCCCGGCCTGCGACTGCATGACACGGCAACCGGCGCCGTGCGTGAGTTCGTCCCGCTGCGGCCCGGTCAGGTGTCCATCTATCTATGCGGCGCCACCGTTCAGGCCGCGCCGCACATCGGCCACGTCCGCAGCGGCGTGGCGTTCGACATCCTGCGCCGGTGGCTCACCGCCCGCGGCTACGACGTCGCCTTCGTGCGCAACGTGACCGACATCGACGACAAGATCCTGGCCAAGGCCGCCGCGGCCGGCCGGCCCTGGTGGGAGTGGGCCGCCACCCACGAACGCGAGTTCACCGCCGCCTACGACGCGCTGGGGGTGCTGCCGCCGTCGGTGGAACCGCGCGCCACCGGGCACATCACCCAGATGGTGGAGCTGATCGAGCGCTTGATCGACACCGGGCACGCCTACACCGGCGACGGCGACGTGTATTTCGACGTGCTCAGCTACCCCGACTACGGGAAGCTGTCCGGTCACCGGATCGATGACGTGCATCAGGGCGAGGGCGTCGCCACCGGCAAACGCGATCCGCGCGACTTCACGCTGTGGAAGGGCGCCAAGCCCGGTGAGCCCAGCTGGCCCACACCGTGGGGCCGCGGCCGGCCGGGCTGGCACCTGGAATGCTCGGCGATGGCCCGGTCCTACCTCGGTGCTGAGTTCGACATCCACTGCGGGGGCATGGATCTGGTTTTCCCGCACCACGAGAACGAGATCGCGCAGAGCCGCGCTGCCGGAGACGGATTCGCCAACTACTGGCTGCACAACGGCTGGGTCACCCTCGGCGGCGAGAAGATGAGTAAGTCGCTGGGCAATGTGCTGTCGATGGCGGCGGTGCTGCAGCGGGTCCGGCCCGCCGAGCTGCGCTACTACCTTGGCAGCGCCCACTACCGATCGATGCTCGAGTTCTCCGAGACGGCATTGCGTGACGCCGTCAATGCCTACGTCGGTATCGAGGAGTTCCTGCACCGGGTGCGCAGCCGGGTCGGTGCGGTGACACCGGGCAGCTGGACTCCGCGGTTCGCCGCCGCACTCGACGACGACCTGTCGGTGCCGATCGCCCTGGCCGAGGTGCACCGGACCAGGGCTGAGGGCAACCGGGCGCTGGACACCGGCGACCACGAGGCTGCGCTGGGCGCCGCCGGCTCGATCCGGGCGATGATGGACGTGCTGGGCTGCGATCCGCTCAACGAACGCTGGGAATCGCGCGATCAGACCTCGGCGGCGCTGGCCGCGGTCGACGTATTGGTGCGTGCCGAATTGGATCGCAGGGAAACTGCTCGCGCGGAACGGGATTGGCAGCTGGCCGATGAGATCCGCGGTCGGCTCAAGGATGCCGGCATCGAGGTCACCGACACCGGCGACGGTCCGCAATGGTCTCTGCTGGTGGATGGAGTGGATTAGGTGGCTGGAAATTCCAAGCGCAAAGGTGCGGTGCGCAAGCCCGGCACCAAGAAGGGGCCGACGGTAGGTTCCGGGGGACAGCGCCGCCGCGGGCTGGAGGGTCGCGGCGCCACCCCGCCGGCGCACAAGCGGGAGTATCACCCGGCGGCCAAAGCGGCCAAGCGCGCAGCCAAACAGCGTGCTTACCGGACCGCCAAGCGTGCCGACGAGAGCGAAACCGTGCTGGGCCGCAACCCGGTTCTGGAGTGCCTGCGCGCCGGAATACCGGCCACCGCGCTGTATGTGGCCCTCGGCGCGGAAGCCGATGAGCGGCTGACCGAATCGGTTACCCGCGCGGCCGACTCCGGATTGCCGATCCTGGAGGTTCCCCGGTCGGACCTGGACAAGATGACCACCAACGGTCTGCACCAGGGCATCGCGCTGCAGGTTCCCCCGTATGCATACGCCCATCCCGACGATTTGCTGGCCGCCGCGCGGCAAGACGCCGCGCCCGCGCTGCTGGTCGCTTTGGACAACATCTCCGATCCGCGCAATCTCGGTGCCATCGTGCGCTCGGTAGCGGCGTTCGGCGGACACGGCGTGGTCATTCCGCAGCGCCGATCGGCGTCGGTGACGGCGGTGGCCTGGCGCACCAGTGCCGGTGCAGCAGCACGCATTCCGGTGGCGCGGGCGGCAAACCTCAACCAGACACTGAAGGCATGGGCGGACCGCGGCTTGCAGGTCGTCGGGTTGGACGCCGGCGGCGAGACCATGGTCGATGAGCTGGACGGCACCGGCCCGATGGTGCTGGTCGTCGGTTCCGAGGGCAAAGGCCTGTCCCGGCTGGTCCGGCAGAACTGCGACGCCATCGTGTCGATCCCGATGGCCGGGCCCACTGAGTCGCTCAACGCCTCGGTGGCTGCCGGGGTGGTGTTGGCCGAAATCGCGCGTCAGCGGCGGTGATCGGCCGCGTCGTCCTGGCGGCGGTGTTGTTCACCGCGATGCTGAACCCTTCCTCGGCGAGCGCGCAGTCGCCGGCATTCGATCTGCAGGCTCACCGGGGCGGGCGGGGCGAGACCACCGAGGAATCACTGCGCGCCTTCGCCAAGGCGCTCCAGCTGGGTGTCAGCACGTTGGAGCTCGACGTCGTGCTGACCCGCGACGTCCAGCCACTGGTGTGGCACGACCTGGTGATCGAACCGGCCAAATGTGCCGACACCGGACCGGCTTTCGCCGGCGATCCGGATTACCCGTACGTGGGCCGGCGGGTCGCCGAGTTGACTCTCGCCCAGATTCGCACCCTGGACTGCGGACACCTGCTGCCGGAGTTTCCCGACGCAGAAATGGTGGCCGGCAATATGATCGGGACTTTGCCGGACGTCTTCGCGCTGGCCGCACATACCGGCATCCGCTACAACATCGAGACCAAGGTCGACTCCGGAAACCAGCAGCGGATCGTCGAGGTGGTGCTGGCGGCGGTGCGGGCGGCCGGTCGGCTCGATGCCGTCGCTATCCAGAGTTCCGACTGGAGCGTCCTGCCGTTGGTGCGTGCCGCCGAACCGGCCATCCCCCTGGTCGCGCTGTGGGAGCAGGGCCCCGACCCGATCTCCGGAGCGCAGGCGGCCGGTGCCGCCGTCGTGTCCCCGGACTACTCGGTGGTGGATCGGCCCTTCGTGCAACGCGCACACGCTGCCGGGCTGCGGGTGATCCCGTGGACCGTGAACGAGGCCGACGACATGCGCCGGCAGATCGCCGCCGGAGTCGACGGGCTCATCACCGACTACCCGGCGCGGGCGCGCGCGGTGCTGGCCGAACTGGGCATGCCGCTGCCACCGGCCTACCGGGTCGGTTAGACCCCCAGCAGCCGGGCACTTGCCCATAGGGCGACGACGGCCACCACCAGGGTGACCGGCACCGTGCACAGGCCCAGGCGGGTGTATTCGCCCACTCCGGCCGGCACACGGTACCGGCGCAACACCCGGCGCCACAACAGGTTCGACAGGGAACCGGTGTAACTCAGGTTGGGTCCGATGTTGACGCCGATCAACACGGCCAGTACCGCGACCGGTCCACTCGGCGCCACCAGCGGCGCCAGCACCAGCGTTGCGGGCAGGTTGTTGACCACATTGGCCAGCACCGCGGCCACCGCCGCGACACCGAGCAGGGCGCACAGGCCCGATCCATCCGGCAGCACCATGGTCATCCGGTCGCCCAGGCCGTTGTCGACCACGGCGCGCACCACCACGCCCAGTGCCAACACGAACACCAGAAACCCCGGGTTGGCCGCCCGGACAATGCTGCCCGGCGTGCTGCGCCGCTGCGCCAGGCCGCGAGCGGCCAGTACCGCAGCACCGGCGACGGCCGCCCACGCCGGCGGCACGCCGAGGGTCTCGGCGACCACGAAGCCGGCCAGGGTCAGCGCGAGCACCACCAGCACGAAGACCGGGACGGGGGGCGGTGGCCCGGCATGCTCGTGCACCGGCGTGGCACGCAGATCGGCGCGGAAGAACCAGCGGAAGATCAGGTAGACGACCGCTGTGGCGGCCAACCACGGAGCCGCCATCAGCGCCGCGAACCGCAGGAAGGAGACGCCCGCCTCGTGAAACGCCAGCAGATTCGTCAGGTTGGACACCGGCAGCAGCAGCGATGCGGTGTTGGCGAGGTGGGCGGTCGCATAGGCGTGCGGGCGGATCGGGGCGTTGCGTCGCCGGGCCATCGTGAGCACCACCGGCGTCAGCAGCACGACAGTCGCGTCCAGGCTCAGCACCGCGGTCAGACCCGCGGCGATGACGAAGACGCGGCGCAGCAGGTGCTGCGGCGGACCCACGTCGGCGCGTGCCATGGCCGCGCCGGCCGCCTCGAACAGGCCCTCGTCGTCGCAGAGTTGCGCCAGCACCAGCACGGCGCCCAGGAACGCCACGACGTGCAGCAATGTGGCAGCCTCGGACAGTGCGTCGTGCATCGAGATCGCGCCCGCGCCAACCAGGATGAGGGCGGCGGGTACCGCTGCGACCAGCTCCGGCCAGCCGCGTGGGCGGACCACCGCAAAGCCCAGCACCACAGCAAGCAGCAGCAGCGCAAGAGCCAGATTCAGGCCCACGGATCCTCACGGCGCCACACGGTGGGCAGGTGCAGTCCCACTCCGTCGGCCTCGGCGAGTTCGCTGAGAACCCGCATGGTGACGTCGAGATCGTCACCGGCATAGGGCAAGGCGCGCAACGGTTTCGACAGCGGCCGGAAGAAGTCGTCCCAGTGGGTCAACACCACCGTCGAAGCCCCGACGGCCCGGACCGTCTCATTCCAGTAGTCGACCAGATACTGCCGGGGCTGAACGCCGAGCTGGCCGATGCCCAGGTAGACCACGTCGGCGTTGCGGCCGGCCAACGACCCCGGGACGAAACCCGCACTGCCCATGATCAGCAGGCTGCGTCCCGAGGGCCGGTGAACCACCAACGCCGACCAGGCCTCACCGCACTTGTAGGCAGACGCCCGTACCGGCGGCACCACCGCGGCGGTGATGACGCCGGGGAAGCGGTCAGGCGGGCAGTGCCGCGACTCCACCAGGGTGACGTCGTAGGCGCCCAGGGCGATGGGCGCACCCGTTGCGGCCACGATCAGCCGGTCCTCGCAGAGCCCTTGGCCGCGACCCACGTTGGCCGTCGACTGGCCGCCGACCAGTACCGCCCCGGTCCGTTCGGCCACCACGGCGGAGTCCATCGCGTGATCGATGTGCGAGTGCAGCGGGATCACCGCGGCCAGCTCACGCGCTCCGGCCCGCGCCAGACAACCGTGGATGCGTGCCTCAGACGGCGCCACTTTGCCCAGCGCCACTCGGGCCAGGCCGGGCCGGGAGAAGAAGCCGTCGGTCATCAGCGCCGACGAGCCGTCATCGATGAGCAGGCTGGTGACGCCGAGCCAGGTCACCGACAGCGGTGTGGCCGGCGACGCGGGTGCCACGTCGAATCGATCGGCGTACCGGCCGATGTCGGGGCGGCCGAGCTTGAAGCGCATCCGGTCAGGCTATCGGGATGGGCCGCCGATGGTCCCGGCGGTCGCGATCGGCGAGCCGACGGGCTTCGTCGTTGTCCTCGGGTCAGACCTTGGGTCTGTCGTCGTCGCCGATCAGCAGCCGGACAGCCAAGTCCAGCCGGGTGGTGAAGTCGGTGGCCGACGCGCGCCGGGTCAGCCAGGCGAGCAGGTTGGACAGCCACACATCCGAGATCACCCGCGAGATGTGGTACTGCTCCTCGGTGGGCTCCCCGTCGCTCATCGCTCCGGCGAACATCGAGTCGATCAGCTTCTGGACGTGGTCGACTTCACCGGCCGCCGAGGCGTCGGCGAAGACGTAGGCCCGCGTCATCGCCTCGGTGAGCAGCGGGTTGCGTTGCATGGCGCGGTTGAGCTTGTTGACCACCAGGTTGAGCCGCTGGTGGCGGGTGGTCGCGGCGTACGTCGCGGGATCGGTCTTGGTGTCCACCCGCGCGATCTCCCGGCCCATCGCCGAGACCAGCAGGTGAACTTTGGAGGGGAAGTAGCGGTACAGCGTGCCGACGGCCACGTCGGCGCGGTCGGCGACGGCACGCATCTGCACCGCGTCGTATCCGCCTTTGGAAGCGATCGCCAGCGTCGCGTCGAGGATGCGCTTGCGCCGTTCGCGCTGCGCTTCGGAGCCTAGGTCGGATTCGTTGAGCACAGCGACATTGACCACCTCGCGCGGTTGGCTGGCCGATCCTCGGCCTGAGTTGCCCTCGGCTGGTGACGACATGTGCTGCGCGCCTCCCTCCGTCGATCCTCTGGCTGATAACGATACGCACCGCGTAGTTGAATTTATTACTCCCGACATCGGCCGGACCCGACGTGTCCAGCCATAACGGTTCGACTTGACGCTCCGACGCTGGCACTATTAGAACACGTTCTAGTAGGTGGGGTGGTCTTCCAGGTCCACCCGCCATCAGTCAGTTTCGACCCGGAGGTGCCCAGCGTGTCCGTGACCATCACCGACGACGAGCTCGCCGCCCGCGAGCTGGTCCGCGACTGGGCCGCTGCGGCGGGTACCACCGAGGCGATTCGCGCCGCGGAACTGGGCGAAACCGATTCCTGGCGAACCGTTTTCGCTCGTCTGGCTGAATTGGGTCTGTTCGGAGTGGCGGTCCCCGAGGAAGCCGGTGGCGCCGGCGGGCGCCTGGAGGACCTCTGCGCGATGGTCGATGAGGCGGCAAAAGCCCTGGTCCCAGGGCCGGTGGCGACCACCGCCCTGGCCACGCTGGTGATCACCGATCCCCAGCTGGCCGAAGCCCTGGCCGCGGGCGAGCGGGTTGCCGGGGTGGCAACCGACACCGACTCGGCGGCGGTGAGCTTCGACGCCGCGACGGGCCAGGCCTCCGGGACCGCCGAGCGGGTGCTCGGTGCCACCGCCGACGGGCTGCTGCTGGTGCCGGTCGGCCCCGACGGCCAGGACTGGGTGCTGGTCGACGCCCGCGCCGACGGGGTGACTGTCGAACCCCTGCCGGCCACCGACTTCTCCCGGCCGCTGGCCAAGGTCACGTTGTCGGCCGCGCCGGCGGTGCTCCTGGAGTCCGGCAACCGAATCGAGAACCTGGTGGTCACGGTGCTGGCCGCCGAAGCGGCCGGGGTGGCCCGCTGGGCGCTGGACACCGCCGTCGCCTACGCCAAGGTGCGTGAACAGTTCGGCAAGCCGATCGGCAGCTTCCAGGCCGTCAAGCACCTGTGCGCGGAGATGCTGTGCCGGGCCGACCAGGCCGCGGTGGCAGCCAGCGATGTGGCGCGCGCTGCCGGCGACCCCGACGACCAGCAGTTCGCGATCGCCGCCGCTGTCGCCGCCGCCATCTGCATCGACGCCGCCAAGGCCAACGCCAAAGACTGCATCCAGGTGCTCGGCGGCATCGGCATCACCTGGGAACACGACGCGCACCTGTACCTGCGCCGCGCCTACAGCATCGGGCAGGCGTTGGGCGGGCCCGAGCGCTGGTTGCGGCGCACCGCGGCGCTGACCCGCGACGGGGTGCGGCGCCGGCTGGAGGTGGACCTCGGCGAGGCCACCGATGTCCGGCCCGAGATCGCCGCGGAGGTGGCCCGCATCGCCGCGCTGCCCGCCGAGCAGCAACAGGCGGCGCTGGCCGAAGCGGGCCTGCTGGCGCCGCATTGGCCGGTTCCCTACGGGCGGGCCGCCGGGCCGGCCGAGCAACTGGTGATCGACCAAGAGCTGGCGGCCGCGGGCGTCCAGCGTCCGGACCTGGTGGTCGGCTGGTGGGCGGCGCCGACCATTCTCGAGCACGGCACCCCCGAACAGATCGAGCGATTCATCCCGGCCACACTGACCGGCGAGATCTTCTGGTGCCAGCTGTTCTCCGAGCCCGGCGCCGGCTCGGACCTGGCGGCGCTGCGCACCAAGGCCGTGAAGGTCGACGGTGGCTGGCGACTGACCGGCCAGAAGGTCTGGACCTCGCGGGCCCACGACTCGCAGTGGGGCGTCTGCCTGGCCCGGACGGACTCGGAGGCGCCGAAGCACAAGGGCATCACCTATTTCCTGATCGACATGGCCTCCGAGGGCATCGACATCCGCCCGCTGCGCGAGATCACCGGTGACGCCCTGTTCAACGAGGTCTTCCTCGACGACGTGTTCGTCGCCGACGAACTGGTGGTGGGCAACGTCAACGACGGCTGGCGACTTGCCCGGACCACCCTGGCCAATGAGCGGGTCGCCATCGCCGGCGGAACCGCGCTGGGCAATCCGATGGAGGAACTGCTGCAGACCCTGGCGGAATCCGAACCCGACACGGCCACCGCCGAGCGGTTGGCCCGGCTGATCATCGCCGCTCAAGCGGGTTCGCTGCTGGACCAACGCATCGCCCAGCTCGCCGTCGGCGGCCAAGACCCGGGTTCGGAGTCCTCGGTGCGCAAGCTCATCGGGGTGCGCTACCGGCAGAACCTGGCGGAGTTCCGGATGGATGTGGCCGAGGGGGCCGGGGCGGTGGCCGGTCGCCAGGTGCACGACTTCCTCAACACCCGGTGCCTGTCGATCGCCGGCGGGACCGAGCAGATCCTGTTGACGCTGGCGGCCGAGCGGCTGCTGGGGTTGCCGCGCGGCTAGACCCCGCCGGCGGCGTTCGCCGCCGGGACGCGTGTCGCCACTTCGCGTAGCTTTCGGCCGCCGCGGGTACCCACTGCCCGGATCGCAGCCGACGAACGGAGTGGTGGGTGCCGGGCCGAATCGAGGTGGTGGTGCGCCGCCCCGGGCGCGCATGTCCAGGCGCGGCGGGCCGCGCATGAAGGCCGAGGACGTCAGGCCCGAGGACATCGCGCGGTTGTTGTCGGGAACCCATCATGACCCGCACGCGATCCTGGGCGCCCACGAGCACGGCGGACACACGGTGATTCGAACGCTGCGCCCGGCCGCGCGCGGCGTGACAGTCGTGGTGGGCGACGACCGGGTGCCCATGAAACCCCGGGGCAACGGACTGTTCGCCGCCACGCTGCCCTTTACCGGGCTGATCGACTACCGGCTGCAGGTCGACTGTCCCGACGCCGGACAGCCCCGGATCGAGGCCGACGGTTATCACTTTCTGCCGACCCTGGGCGAGGTCGACCTGCACCTGTTCGGGGAGGGCCGCCACGAACGGCTGTGGCAGGTGCTGGGTGCGCATCCGCGTACCTTCGACACCCCGGACGGGGTGGTGACCGGGGTGTCGTTCGCGGTGTGGGCGCCGGGCGCCAAAGGTGTCGGCCTGATCAGCGACAACACGGGCTGGGACGGCATCGGCGCACCTCTGCGGGTGCTCGGCGGCTCCGGCGTATGGGAGCTGTTCTTGCCGGGATTCCCCATCGGTGGTCTGTACAAATACCGGATTCACGGCGCGGACGACGTCGTCACGCAACGGGCCGACCCGATGGCCTTCGCCGCCGAGACTCCGCCGCGGACGGCTTCCCGGGTAACCGTCAGTCACCACACCTGGAGCGACCAAGACTGGATGGCCCGGCGTGCGGCGGCACATCCGGTGTTCGAACCGATGAGCATCTACGAGGTACACCTCGGATCCTGGCGGTCGGGGCGCAGCTATCGACAGCTCGCCGAGGAGCTGACGGACTACGTTGTGGAGCAGGGGTTTACCCATGTGGAGCTGCTACCGGTCGCCGAACACCCCTTCGGGGGATCGTGGGGGTACCAGGTCACCTCCTACTACGCCCCAACCGCTCGTTTCGGTACTCCCGACGATTTCCGGGCGCTGGTCGACGCCCTGCACCGCGGCGGGATCGGTGTCATCGTGGACTGGGTCCCGGCGCACTTCCCGAAAGACGCTTGGGCGCTGGGGCGTTTCGACGGCACCGCGTTGTACGAGCATGCCGATCCGCGGCGCGGCGAACAGCTGGACTGGGGAACGTATGTGTTCGACTTCGGCCGCCCCGAAGTGCGCAACTTCCTGGTGGCCAACGCGCTGTTCTGGCTCAGCGAATTCCACATCGACGGGCTGCGCGTGGACGCCGTCGCGTCAATGCTCTACCTGGACTACTCGCGGCCCGAGGGCGGCTGGACCCCCAACGTCTACGGCGGTCGAGAGAATCTCGAGGCGGTGCAGTTCCTGCAGGAGATGAACGCGACGGCGCACAAGTCGGCGCCAGGCATCGTCACCATCGCCGAGGAGTCGACATCGTGGCCGGGCGTCACTCGGCCGACAAGTCTTGGTGGACTGGGCTTTTCCATGAAATGGAATATGGGATGGATGCATGACACGCTCGCCTACCTCGGCCACGACCCGGTGCACCGCTCCTACCACCACCAGGAGCTGACCTTCTCGATGCTCTACGCCTACAGCGAGAACTTCGTGCTGCCCATCAGCCACGACGAAGTGGTGCACGGCAAGGGAACGCTGTGGAGCCGTATGCCCGGGGACGACTGCGCCAAGGCGGCCGGGGTGCGCAGTCTGCTGGCCTATCAGTGGGCCCATCCCGGCAAGCAACTGTTGTTCATGGGCCAGGAGTTCGGCCAGCGCGCAGAGTGGTCGCAGGAACACGGCCTGGACTGGTTCCAGCTCGACCCACGAGAGGAGGAATCCGGGTTGTCAGCCGGGATACAGTTCCTGACAAGCGATCTCAATGCCATCTATTGCCGCCATGCCGCGCTGTGGAGCGCAGATGTCAGTCCGGCCGGCTATTCCTGGATCGACGCCAACGACTCCGCCAACAACGTGCTGAGCTTTCTGCGCCATGCGGCTGACGGATCGGTGCTGGCTGCGGTGTTCAACTTCTCCGGTGTGGTGCACAGCGGTTACCGCCTGGGCCTGCCGTTCGCCGGCAGGTGGCGCGAGATACTCAACACCGATGCCGTCGACTACGGCGGTGCGGGCGTCGGCAACCTCGGGGGCGTGGACGCCATAAACGAACCCTGGCACGGCCGCCCCGCATCGGCGATGCTGGTACTGCCCGCGCTGTCGGCCCTGTGGCTCGAGCCACTCACGCAGCCGTGAGCCGAGTCAGTGCCCGCAGCGGAATCGGCAGCCAGGCGGGCCGGTGGCTGGCCTCGTAGCCGGCCTCGTAGACCGCTTTGTCGACCTCGTAGGCGGTGAGCAACGCCGCCGACTCGCGCGGGTCGGTACCGGACTGCGCGCCGTAACCCTCGCAGAATGCGCTGCGGGCGCGGTCCAGCCACTCACGGGCCCGGGTCGCCAGTTGCCGGTCGAGCCCGTCGCGCGGCAGGTCGGCCAACTTGCCGTACGCGGCGTACTCGTAGGACCGCAAGATCCCCGCGACATCCCGCAGGGGGGAGTCCGGTCTGCGGCGCTCCGACAACGGAGCGCCGGGTTCACCTTCGAAATCGATCAACAGCCAGCCGGCCGGGGTGCGCAGCACCTGACCCAGATGGAGGTCGCCGTGGATTCGCTGCACCGCGACGGTCTGCCCGGCCAGGGCCGTATAGCGCTGCTCGATGGCGGCCAGGTGGGGACGCACCTGCGGCACCGACGCAGCCGTCGCCGCCAAACGCGACAGCAGTGTCGGTGCGGGGAAGGCGGATCGCGAAGTTCCCAAGGTGTCGGCCAGCGTCTGGTGCACCGAGGCGACCGCCTCACCGAGCCGGTAGGACTCGCCGGCGAAATCGCCGCCCACCTCATAGGCATACAGGTCGGCCTCGGCGAACAGGTCGCGCACGCTCGCGGTCGCCATCGCCCAGCCCTCGGCGGCGTTCACCACATACTCGCTGACCATGCCCAGCGCGTAGGGCACCACGCCCGAGTCGCCGGGCAGCTCAAGCTGGAAAGAGCCCATCAGGCGCGGCACATGGGGATTGGCCGCCTGTCCCAGCGCCGCGTTCAGCTCGATGTCGGGGTTGATACCGGCCCTGGGTCGCCGGAACACCTTGAGAACCACTTTGTCCTCGATGATGACGCTGGTGTTGCTCTGCTCGGCGTCCGAGACCCGAGACTCGGCGCCCGTCGGCAGCGTCGCCCCCGGCTGCGGGGCGAACGTGATGTCGCCGCGCCGCGCCGCGGAATCGATGAGCGACAACAAGGCTCGGGTAGCCGCAGAGTCGTACAGCGCGTCGTAAGCGGTACGGCCACCGGCGGTCCCGATCACGGCGATCTGGGCGTACTCGGGAGCCAGGTCCACATCCCAGCCGACCATCACCTGATAGCGATCGGCGGTGCCGTCGGTGTAGCCGATGTCGAGCATCACCAGCTGCAGCCCGTCGCCCAGCTCCACCACCAGAGCGGTTTTGGCCTCGGCCACCTGCCGGTTTCGTCCCGCGTACCACCGTCGCGTAGGTAACCACTCCGCCCACGGCAGGCGCGCCGGGTCTCCGGTGCCAGCAGTCATGACCGTTTCTCCTTCGGCTCGCACAGCTCAAACCAGTAGAAGCCGTGCCCGGGCAGCGTGAGTAGGTACGGCAGCTTTCCGATCCGCGGAAACGCCACCGAGCCGGTGAGCTCCACCGGTGTGTGGCCATCCCAGTGCTGCAGGTTCAACTCGATCGGCTGGGGGAAGCGGGACAGGTTGTTGACGCAGAGCACCGTGTCCCCCTGGACGCGCCCACACTCGCCCGGGATTTCGCGCACGTAGGCCAGCACCGACGGGTTTGACCCGCCCAGTTCGCGGAACTCACCGAGGGCAAAAGCCGCATAGCGGCGTCGAACGGCGAACATGGTGCGGGTCCAGTTGAGCAGAGACGTCGAGGTGTCGCGCTGCGCTTCGACGTTGATCGACTGATGTCCATAGACCGCGTCCTGGATCGGAGGCAGGTAGAGCCGGCCGGGGTTCGCGGTGGAGAAGCCGGCGTTGCGGTCGGGGGTCCACTGCATCGGGGTGCGCACCGCGTCGCGGTCGCCCAGCCAGATGATGTCGCCCATTCCGATCTCGTCTCCGTAGTAGATGATCGGGGAACCGGGCAGCGACAGCAGCAACGCCGTGAAGAGTTCGATCTGGTTGCGGTCGTTGTCCAACAGCGGGGCCAAGCGGCGCCGAATTCCGACATTCGCCTTCATGCGGGGATCCTTGGCGTATTCGGCGTACATATAGTCGCGCTCGTCGTCGGTGACCATCTCCAATGTCAGTTCGTCGTGGTTGCGCAGGAAGATTCCCCACTGCGCACGCTGAGGAATCGGCGGAGTCTGCGCCATGATCTCCGAGATCGGGAAGCGCGACTCGCGGCGTACCGCCATGAAAATGCGTGGCATCAGCGGGAAGTGGAAGGCCATGTGGCATTCGTCGCCGCCGGTCTCGGGGTTGCCGAAGTACGCGACCACATCGGTGGGCCATTGATTGGCCTCGGCCAACAGCACCGCGCCGGGGAACTCGTCGTCGACCACCTTTCGGCACCGCTTCAGGAAGTCATGTGTCTCGGGCAGGTTTTCGCAGTTCGTACCCTCTCTTTCGAACAGGTAGGGCACCGCGTCCAGGCGAAAACCGTCGATGCCGAGATTCAGCCAGAACCGCAGCACGTCGATCATGGCCTCCTGCACCGCCGGGTTGTCGTAGTTCAGGTCGGGCTGGTGGGAGAAGAACCGGTGCCAATAGAACTGCTTGCGCACACCGTCGAACGTCCAGTTGGACTCCTCGGTGTCGACGAAGATGATCCGGGCTCCCGTGTACCGCTCGCTGGTGTCGCTCCATACGTAGAAGTCGCCGTACGGACCGTCCGGGTCCTGGCGGGACTGCTGAAACCACGGGTGGCTCTCGGAGGTGTGGTTCATCACCAAGTCGGTGATCACCCGGATGCCGCGCCGGTGCGCGGCATCGAGCAGTTCGACGAAATCGTCGACGGTGCCGAAGTCCGGTAACACCTTGTAGAAGTCCCGGATGTCGTAGCCGCCGTCGCGCAGCGGTGAATCGCAGAAGGGCGGCAGCCACAGGCAGTCGACACCGAGCCATTGCAGATAGTCCAACCGCTCCGTCAGGCCCCGCAGATCGCCGATGCCGTCTCCGTTGGAGTCGTAGAACGCCCGGACCAGTACCTCGTAGAACACCGCACGCTTGAACCAGATCGGATCGGCGGGCAGGGCCGCGGCGTCGCCGAAGTCCTCCGCGCGTGGGTGCTCGACTATGCCGTGCTCGACGTGGCTCCCCGCTGTCGGGTCTGGCAGGTTCTGACCAGATACGTCGTCGGCGTCGGTGGCCATATCTCGACATGTACCCCAATCCGGCCGCGGCTACCGGCCGGGCGCTTGGTGACCTCGACGGTGGGAGAACACCGCCGCCGTGCGCGCGATGCGCGCGTCGCCGCGCAGCTGCTCCAAAGACTCCGCCAGCGGCAGACGCCAGTTCGGGTATTGGTCGACCGTGCCGGGCAGGTTTGGCTGGCAGGGATCGGCCAGCACGTCGTAGAGCGAGACCAGCTTCAGCAGGCAGGGCGTGGCAGCCAAGAAGCGGTGCATGGCCTCGATGATCCGCGAATCGTCCGGGGCCAAGGTGTCGTCTACCGGCTCGAGCAGGCCCTCGGACCGAAGCAGCGCCAGCCACTCGGCCCGTTCGGCCTCGGCGGCGGCCTGCGCGGCCGCGACGTCGTCGAGCAGGCCCCGGTCGGCGCGTGCCCGCACGTGCTCCGCCCGCAAGAATCCGGCCGCGGTGGGCAGGTCATGGGTGGAGATACTGGCGGCCACCTGTGCCGGCCACTTCGCCGGCGGCAGCAGCGGCTGGCCGGAGGCGGACTGATCGCGGACGAACCAGGAGACCGCGCACCCGAGTATGCCGTTGTCGGCCAGCGCCCGCGAGACCTCCGGCTCGACCGTTCCCAAGTCCTCACCGATGACGACGGCGTTGGCGCGATGCGCCTCCAGGGCCAGCACCGCGAGCATCACGTCGGCGTCGTAGTGGACGTAGGTGCCGCGATCCGGCGTCTCGCCGGGCGGGATCCACCACAGCCGCCACAACCCGGCGACGTGGTCGATACGCACGCCGTCCGCATGGGCCAGCACGGCGCGCAGCATGTCGCGCACCGCGCGGTAGCCGGTGGCGGCCAGGCGGTCCGGCCGCCAGGGCGGCAGCCGCCAATCCTGCCCGTGCGGGCTGAAGGTGTCCGGCGGTGCCCCGACGCTGGCCGCACCGGCCAGCACGTCGGACAGGGCCCAGGCATCGGCGCCATCGGGGTCGACGCCGACGGCCAGATCGTGCAGCACGCCCACGCCCGCGTCCTTGGCCGCGGTCTGCACCGCGAGAAGCTGCTCGCTGCAGCGTTGCTGGACCCAGGCATGAAATGCGATCCGTGGCGCGAGCTCCCGCCGGGCCGCCGCCACCGCGGGCCCGGCCGGGTCGTGCAGCGGCGCCGGCCATGTCGACCAGCGACCGCCATGGCATTCGGCCAGCGCGCAGTAGGTGGCCCAGTCACGCAGGGCAGCGCCGGCCGGTTCCGCGAGTCCCGGGCGCCCGTCAGCGCGCCAGAGCAACTCCAAGGCGGCGCGTTTGGCTGCCCAGACCAGGTCGTAGTCGATGCGCGCGGTGTCGGCGGACACACGCAGCGCATCGACTTCGGCGCGGGTGTCCGGGTCGGCACGGTGGTAGGCGCCGAGGTCGCCGATGCACAGTGCCAGGGGGTTGGCGAACAGCCGACTCGACGGCGTATACGGCGAAGGCTGAACCGGATGCGTCGGCCCCGGCGCATGCAGCGGGTTGAGCAGCACCGCTGCGGCGCCGTGCTCGGCGGCGGTCCACGTGATCCAATCCCGCAGATCCGCCAGATCACCGATGCCCCAGGAGCGGGCGGACCGCAACGCGTACAGCTGCAGCATCCATCCCCACGCGCGTGGCGCCTGCGGCACCTGCGGGGGAGCGGCGGCCAGGGTCATCCGCCGGCCCGAACGCAGCTCCACGTCGTACCAGCCCGGCGGCAGGCCCGCGGGCAGTTCGTCGTGCACCACCGTGCGCTGCCCGTCCTCGCCCACCAGCGCAACGGCTCCGGGAAATGGTTGCGGCCGGCCGGTCACCCGGACGGCGGCGGTAGACGGTGCCGCCCCGGGCCGGTCGCCCTGTGCAAGCCGGAGCAACTCGCGCTGCCGGTCGGCTGCGCTGCCGGCCGCGACATCGAGCAACCCGAGCACCCGGATCACGACATCGGCGTCGACCTGCACCAAATCGCGGCGCTCATTGCGATAGGCCGTGGCCACACCGTGCGCCGCCGCCAGCCGGCGTAGGTCCTCGGGCACCACGACAACCCCTATACCCGCCTGCGGTGCGTTTCACCGTCGCTGCGCGGCGATTGTTTGACCGCCCAGCAGGCGGGTAGCCCCGCCTCAGGCAACGGCGCCGGCGGTGCCGACGAGATGGAGTGAGTATGAGCGTTACCCCAGACCAGGCCGAGGCCGTGACCGCCGCCGCGGATCGCATCGGCGACCCGCCCATGCCGCTTGAGTTCTGGCCGGGCAACCGCGCCCCGCTCGGCGCCAGCTATGACGGCGGGGGAACCAACTTCGCACTGTTCTCCGGGATCGCCGAGCGGGTTGAGCTGTGCCTGATCGACGACGAGGGCCAGCAGACCGCGATCCCACTCGAGGAGGTCGACGGCTACGTCTGGCACGCCTATCTGCCGTCGGTGGCGCCGGGACAGCACTACGGATTCCGGGTCCATGGGCCGTTCGACCCGCCGTCCGGACACCGATGCGACCCCAGCAAACTGTTGCTCGACCCCTACGGCAGAGCGTTCGCGGGCGACTTCGCCTTCGACCAGGCCCTGTTCTCCTACGACATGGCGGCCGGAGGCGACTTTCCGCAGACCGATTCGCTGCCCCGGGTGGATTCGCTGGGGCACACGATGACCAGCGTGGTGATCAATCCGTACTTCGACTGGGCGACCGACCGGCCGCCGATGACCCCGTACAACGAAACGATCATCTACGAGACCCATGTCAAGGGCATGACCCAGACGCATCCGGATGTTCCCGAGGCGCATCGCGGCACCTACGCCGGACTGGCGCATCCGGTGGTCATCGACCACCTGCAGGCCCTCAACGTCACCGCTGTCGAGCTGATGCCGGTACACCAGTTCATGCACGACGACCGCCTGCTGAAGATGGGTCTGCGGAACTATTGGGGCTACAACACTTTCGGATTCTTCGCCCCGCACAGCCAGTACGCGGCAGGCCGGCAACCGGGGGCAGCCGTAGCGGAGTTCAAGACCATGGTGCGCAGCTTCCATGAAGCGGGCATCGAGGTGATTCTCGACGTGGTCTACAACCACACCGCCGAGGGCAACCACCTGGGGCCGACCATCAGCTTCCGCGGTATCGACAACGCCGCCTACTACCGGCTCGTCGACGACGACCGCAGCCGGTACATGGACTACACCGGCACGGGCAACAGCCTCAATGCGCGTCACCCGCACGCGCTGCAACTGATCATGGACTCGCTGCGCTACTGGGTGACCGAGATGCACGTCGACGGTTTTCGCTTCGACCTGGCATCGACGCTTGCTCGCGAATTCTATGACGTGGACCGGCTTTCGGCGTTCTTCGATCTGATTCAGCAAGACCCGGTGGTCAGCCAGGTCAAGCTGATCGCCGAGCCGTGGGATGTCGGGGAAGGCGGTTATCAGGTGGGCAACTTCCCCGGCCTGTGGACCGAATGGAACGGAAAGTACCGGGACACCGTGCGGGACTACTGGCGAGGCCAGCCGGAGACGCTGGGGGAGTTCGCATCCCGGCTCACCGGTTCGTCTGATCTCTATGAGTCCACCGGGCGCCGGCCCGGCGCCAGTATCAACTTCGTGGTCGCCCACGACGGGTTCACCCTGCGCGACCTGGTGTCCTACAACGAGAAGCACAACGAGGCCAACGGCGACGACAACTCCGACGGCGAGAGCCACAATCGGTCGTGGAACTGCGGCGTCGAAGGGCCCACCGACGACCCGGACATCGAGGCGCTTCGGGGACAACAGATGCGCAACATCCTTGCCACCCTGCTGCTGTCGCAAGGGACACCGATGATCGCGCACGGTGACGAGCTGGGCCGCACCCAGCACGGCAACAACAACGCCTACTGCCAGGACTCCGAGCTGGCCTGGATGGACTGGTCACTGGCCGAGACCAACGCCGACCTGCTGAGCTTCACCCGCGGCCTAACGCAGCTTCGCAAACAGCATCCGGTGTTTCGCCGGCGCCGGTTCTTGCAGGGACGTCCGGTGCGGCACGGCGACGAGATCGGCGACGTCGCCTGGTTCAATCCCGCCGGCCGTGAGATGAGCTCCGATGACTGGGACAACGGATTCGACAAATGCATCATGGTGTTTCTCAACGGCGAGGCGATCCGCGAGCCTGACATGCGCGGTCAGCGGGTGGTGGATGACTCGTTTGTGCTGTGCTTCAATGCGCACGAGGAGACGGTCGGGTTTGCCGTTCCCGGCGAAGAATACGCGCAAGAATGGACCGTTGAAATGGACACCGCGGAGCCGGCATCGCCCATGGCGCAGCCTGTTCGCGCCGGGGAAGAGGTATCGGTGCGCGGGCGTTCGCTGCTCGTCCTGCGGAAAGTACGCTGAGGTATGACCCGCCCGGTGCTGTCCACTTACCGGCTACAGCTGAGGGGCCCGGAAAGCGGATTCGCGTTCACCTTCGCCGATGCGCAAGACCAGCTCGACTACCTCGACGAACTCGGCGTTTCGCACCTGTATCTGTCGCCGGTCATGACCGCGGTGCGCGGATCGGCGCACGGCTATGACGTCACCGACCCGACCACGGTCTCCGCGGAGTTGGGCGGCGCAGAAGGGTTGGCCCGGTTGTCCGCCGCGGCCCGGGCTCGGGGCATGGGCCTGGTGATCGACATCGTTCCCAACCACGTCGGTGTGCAACACCCGGAGCAGAACCCGTGGTGGTGGGACGTACTGATGCACGGCCGCTCCTCGCGGTATGCCGCGTTCTTCGACATCGACTGGGACATCGGTGACGGCCGGGTCATACTGCCGGTACTGGGATCTGACGCCGACGTGGCCGATCTGACCGTCGACGGGCAGGTGCTGCGGCTCGGTGATCTGGTGTGGCCGATCGCGCCGGGAACCGGCGGCGGCAGCGGCGCGCAAGTCCACGATCGTCAGCACTATCGGTTGGTCGGCTGGCGTGACGGCAGCTGCGGATACCGGCGTTTCTTCTCGATCACCTCGTTGGCCGGCCTGCGTCAAGAGGACCGCGCCGTATTCGACGCGTGGCACGCCGAGGTGTCCCGCTGGTTCGCCGACGGGCTCGTCGACGGCTTGCGGGTCGATCATCCAGACGGGCTGGCGAATCCGCAGGGATATCTCGCGTGGCTGCGTGAGCTGGTGGGTCCTGACGCCTGGATCGTCGTCGAAAAGATTCTGGCCGTCGACGAGGCACTCGAACCGAGCCTGCCGGTGGCGGGCTCCACCGGCTACGATGCCCTGCGCGAGATCGGCGGGCTGTTCATCGACCCCGAAGGCGAGCCGGCGCTGACCGAACTGTTCGAAACCGTGGGAATCGACTACCGCGCGATGCCGGCCCTGGTGGCCGAGCAGAAGGCGATCGCGGCAACCGAGACGCTGTCCAGCGAGCTGGCGCGGTTGCACCGTTGTGTGGTGGCCGCCACCGGCGCTGACCATCCGCAGTTGACCGATGCCATCGTGGCCTTGCTGGGTCGCATCGGCGTCTATCGCAGCGACTACCTGGGCCTGACGGCGATCCTGCCGGTGGCGCTGGGGCAGGTCCGCGCGCAGCGGCCCGATTTCGACGAGCCACTGCAGCTGGTCGCGGCAGCGATCGCGGGCGGGGGCGATACCGCGGTGCGGTTGCAGCAACTGTGCGGAGCGGTGACCGCCAAGGCGATCGAAGACTGTCAGTTCTATCGCGACGCGCGGCTGGTGTCGCTCAACGAAGTCGGCGGGGACCCGAGCTGCTTCGGGGTGGGCGCCGCGGAGTTTCATCACCGTGCCGCCACCAGAGCTCAACACTGGTCCCGCGCCATGACCGCCCTGTCCACCCACGACACCAAACGCGGCGAGGACGTGCGGGCCCGCATCGCGGTGCTGTCGCAGGTGCCGTCGTTGTGGGCGGACTTCGTCGCCCGATGGGAGGCCCGGACACCGTCGCCTGATCTGGCGACCGGGCTTTTTCTGTGGCAGAACATTTTCGGCGTATGGCCCCTCGACGGCCGGGTGAGTTCCGCGCTGCGCGAGCGCCTGCACTCCTATGCCGAAAAGGCAGCTCGCGAAGCGGCCAGGCGGACCACATGGCACACCCCCGACGCCGAGTTCGAGGGCGCCCTGCATCGCTGGCTCGATGCCGTCCTGGACGGAGCCATCGCACGGGAGATGACCGAACTCGCCCGCGAACTCGCCCCGCATATCGAAAGCGACGTCCTGGGGCAGAAACTGCTGGCGCTGACCGTTCCGGGTATCCCGGATGTCTACCAGGGCACCGAATTCTGCGACGACAGCTTGGTGGATCCAGACAACCGGCGGGCGGTGGACTACGCCGCGCGCCGCGACGCGCTTCGGTCCCTGCGCCCCCCGAAGATGCGGGTTGTCGCCGCGGCGTTGCAGATGCGACGAGCGCGCCCGGACACCTTCCTGCGTGGCGGGCATCACCCGCTGCCGGCTTCGGGGCCGGCGGGCGAACACGTCGTGGCGTTTCGGCGCGGCGAGGACGTCGTGGTGGCGGTCAGCCGGTGGACGGTGCGCCTGCAGGGCACCGGATGGCACGGCACCGTCGTCGAGCTCCCGCCGGGCACCTGGACCGACGCGTTCTCCGGTGTCGGCCATCGCGGAGCGGTGTCGGCTGTCGAACTGTTCGCCGAACTGCCGGTAGCTCTGCTGGAGCGCGTCGATGGCTGACTTCGCCGTCTGGGCCCCGACTCCGGAAGTCGTTCGCCTCGATGTCGACGGGGTGGCCTACCCGATGTCCCCGACGGGCGGCGGGTGGTGGCGCACGGCTCTCGAAGTGGCGCCCGACGCACGTTACGGGTTCCTGCTCGACGACGATCCGCAGGTGCTGCCGGATCCGCGGTCGGCCCGCCAGCCCGACGGCGTGCACGCGCGCTCGGCGTTGTGGGACGACACCGGCCTGACCTGGACCGACCAGGACTGGGCGGGCAGGCGTGTCGACGGTGCGGTGATCTATGAACTGCATGTCGGCACCTTCACGCCGGGCGGAACGTTCGACTCGGCCATCGAGAAGCTGGATCATCTGGTCGGGTTGGGCGTCGATTTCGTCGAGCTGATGCCGGTCAACGCCTTTTCCGGTGCCCACGGATGGGGTTACGACGGCCTGCTGTGGTACGCGGTGCACGAGCCCTACGGTGGGCCAGACGGGCTGGCGCGCTTCATCGACGCCTGCCACGGCCGCGGTCTGGGTGTGCTGATCGACGCGGTGTTCAACCACCTCGGCCCCTCGGGGAACTATCTGCCGCGCCTCGGGCCGTATCAGTCGCAGACTCGCAACCCGTGGGGCAGTGCCATCAACATCGACGGCGCCGACTCCGACGAAGTTCGTCGCTACATCATCGACTGCGCACTGCGCTGGATGCGGGTCTTTCACGCCGACGGTCTCCGGCTGGATGCGGTGCACGCACTGGTCGACACCACGGCCATCCATATTCTTGAGGAGCTGGCCGCTGAAACCGATGCCCTTGCAGCACAGTTGGGCCGTCCGTTGTCGCTTGTCGCGGAAAGCGACCGCAACGATCCGCGGACCGTTGCCGGCCGCGCAGACGGCGGTTACGGGATCCACGCGCAATGGGATGACGACGTCCACCACGCCATCCACACGGCGGTTTCCGGGGAGCGGCAAGGCTATTACGCCGATTTCGGCAGCCTGGCCGCCTTGGTGACCACGCTACGCAACGGCTTCTTCCACGCGGCCACGTACTCGTCGTTCCGCCACCGGCGGCACGGCCGTCCGGTGCCCAAGTCGCAGATTCCGGCCACCCGGCTGGTGGCCTACACCTGTACCCACGATCAGATCGGAAACCGGGCGCTGGGGGACCGGCCGTCGCAGAACCTGACATCGGGCCAACTTGCGGTCAAGGCGGCGCTGGCGCTGCTGTCGCCCTACACCGCAATGCTTTTCATGGGCGAGGAATGGGGTGCGCTGACGCCGTTCCAGTTCTTCAGTTCGCACGAAGACCCCCAGGTGGCGCGGGCCACCGCCGAGGGCCGCAAGGCCGAGTTCGCCGACCACGGCTGGGATGCCGACGACATCCCGGACCCGCAGGACCCCCAGACCTTTCAGCGGTCCACACTGGACTGGGCCGAGCTCGAGGCCCCACACCATGCTCAGCTGCTGGGCGTCTACCGGGCACTGGTCGGGTTGCGCAGGGAAACCGGCACGGACGGTTCCTGGCTGGCACCCGGCGAGATCGGCTATGACGAGGACAGGCGATGGATCGCGATGCGCCGCGGCCCGGTGCTGCTGATCTGCAATCTGAGCGATGCCGAGGTCAGCGTGCCGGTCCGGGGTGAGCCGGTACTGGCCTGGGGGTCGCCCCAGACGGTGGCCGACGCGACCGTACTGCCGGGACACTCCTTCGTGGTCTTGCGCCCGGAGGGCGAATCGTCCCGCCGGTTATGAGCCGGCCCGCGCGGCGCGTTGCGGCCCGGGGCTAGGAGAACACCGTCTGAGCGCAGGTCGACGGCGTGGTGAGGTTGACACCGGCGTAGACCACCTGCACGTGGGTGCAGACAATGACGTTGGCGTCCGTCTTGGGCTGGCCGGTCGAATACTCCAGGACGTCGATGCTGCCGTTGGTCTGGTATTTCTCCGGCGGGCCCTCGCCGTAGTACATCGATTGGATCACCGCGCCGGTTCCGTCCTTGAACACCTTGGTACCCGGTCCGCCGCGGTCTTTGAACCAGCCCTCGCCGCCGTCGGTGTGCACGTCGAGATAGGCGGTCCGCTTCGACGAGCGGATCTCGGTGCTCTGGCGTGCCCACAGGTCGGGCGGGAAGCCGGTCAGGCCCTCGGGCGTCTGCAGCCGCACCCCGACGGTGAACCTGCACAGCGGCGGTGCGCTGCAGTCGACCCAGCTGTGGGTCTGGAGCTGATCAGCTTCGTTGACCGGCAACAGTGACGTCTTGGAGTCGCTGGCCGCCGACGCGATCGCCGGCGGAATCAGCGCGGCCAGCAACGTCAACGCGGCCGGGACCATCAGCAACCGCTTCATGCCGCACCAACCTAGACCCGCGATCACTGGTCGTAGGTCACTTCCACCGAATCGGTCTCGGGGTGGGCCTGGCATGCCAGAATCAGCCCTTCGGCGAGGTCCTGAGGCTCCAGCACATCGTTGATCTCCATGGTGACCTTGCCCTTTTTCAACTCGCAGGCGCAGGCGCCGCAGTGGCCCTCCCGGCAGGAGAACGGAGCGTCGATGCCCTTGTCCAGCAGCAGGTCGAGCAACTTGACGTGTCGGGGCCACACCAGCTCGTGCTGTTCGCCGTCCAGCTCCACGGTGACGGTGGCCGGCGCCGCCGCCTGCTCGCCCTCCGGCGCTTCGGTGATCGTCACCGCGGCGAACGGGTCGCCCTCCAGCGACTTGAACACCTCCAGATGGACCTGCTCGGCGGGAACGTCGCAGTCCCCCAGGGCCTCGCGGGCGGCCTGCATGAACGGGCCCGGGCCACAGATGAAGACCTGGCGATCGGTGTAGGGCGCGGCCAGCTGTGCCAGCGCCGCACGGGACGGCAGGCCCTGGACCGACTCCAGCCAGTGCACCACCGTCAGCCGGTCAGGGTAGGCGGCGGTCAGCTCGCGCAGCGCGGCGGCGAAGATCACCGACCGTTCGTCGCGGTTGGCGTAGACCAGCACCACCTTGCCGCTGCCCTGCGATAGCGCCGACTTGCAGATGGCCATCATCGGGGTGATTCCACTGCCGGCGGCCAGCAGCAGAAAGTCGGTGTCCAGCGATTTGGGCACGAAGGTGCCCGAGGGCGCCAGCACGTGCATGCGCATTCCGGGGTGGGCGTTGTCGCACAGCCAGTTCGACGCGTAGCCCTGCGCGGTGCGCTTGACGGTGACCGTCAGCGCATCGTCGGTGAACGGCGAACTGCACAGCGAATAGCAGCGCGCCACCGAGCCGGTCTGGTCGCTGGGAACGCGCAGCGTCAGGAATTGGCCCGGCGAGTACTTCAGCCGCTGCGCGGGGATCTCTGGGTCGTCCGGCCCGTCGGGAACGCCGAAAACCAGGGACCGGGCGTCGTCGGTTTCGGTGACGACTGCGGTGATCTGCAGTTCCAGCACATGAGCACCGAGTGATTTGTCCGGAATGGTCTCCGTCACGGGCCGCCCTTCATCTTCGGTCACAACTAGAACAGGTTACAGAAAAGCGGTCCGCTATCGCCACCAGCAGCAGGAACACCGTGCTCGACACAAATCGGAACGTGTTCTAATCTCACACTAGGCTGGTTGGAAATCGGGCCGGAAGAACCTGTTCACTCCTGGGAGGCAATCTAGTGACGTCCATTCAACAGCGTGACGCGCAGTCGGTGTTGGCCGCCATCGACGACCTGCTGCCGCAGTTGCGTGAGCGCGCCCAGGAGACAGAAGACCTGCGTAAGCTGCCCGACGCCAACGTCGCGGCGCTCGAGGAGATCGGCTTTTTCCGGCTGCTGCAGCCCGAGCAGTGGGGCGGAATGCAGTGCGACCCCACCATCTTCTACGAGGCAGTGCGCCGCCTGGCCAGTGCCTGCGGCTCCACCGGCTGGGTGGCCGGCATCATCGGCGTGCACAACTGGCACCTGGCCCTGTTCGACCAGCAGGCCCAGGAAGACGTCTGGGGTGAGGACACCGGAGTCCGGATCTCCTCGTCGTACGCGCCGATGGGCGCCGGTGTGGTCACCGAGACCGCCGACGGCTACATCGTCAACGGTTCGTGGAACTGGTCGTCGGGCTGTGACCACGCCACCTGGGCATTCCTCGGCGGTCCGGTGATCAAGGACGGCAAGCCGGTCGACTTCGGCAGCTTCTTGATCCCGATCTCCGACTACCGCATCGATGACGTCTGGCACGTGGTGGGCCTGCGTGGCACCGGCAGCAACACCGTCGTGGTCAAGGACGCCTTCGTGCCGCGGCATCGCTTCTTGTCCTACCGGGCGATGAACGACGGCACCGCCGGCGGCTACCAGACCAACACCGCGCCGGTCTACAAGATGCCGTGGGGCACCATTCACCCGACCACCATCTCGACGCCGATCATGGGGATGGCCTACGGCGCCTACGAGGCGCACGTCGAGCACCAGGGCAAGCGGGTGCGTGCGGCGTTCGCCGGGGAGAAGGCCAAGGACGACCCGTTCGCCAAGGTCCGCATCGCCGAGGCCGCCAGCGACATCGACGCCGGCTGGCGCCAGCTGATCGGCAACGTCGGCGACGAGTACGCGCTGCTGGCCGCCGGCAGGGAGATCCCGTTCGAGCTGCGGGCCCGGGCCCGGCGTGACCAGGTCCGCGCCACCGGCCGGGCCATCGCCTCCATCGACCGGCTGTTCGAGGCCGCCGGAGCCACGGCGCTGTCGAATGACGCACCGGTGCAGCGGTTCTGGCGTGACGCGCATGCGGGTCGGGTGCACGCGGCCAACGACCCGGAGCGCGCATACATGATCTTCGGTAACCACGAGTTCGGGTTGCCACCCGGCGACACCATGGTCTGATCGAACTGGACCTGGCTGGGACAACGACGAGCTAGCTGGAGGTATCACCGATGAGTATCCGTTCACTGGGCTACCTGCGGATCCAGGCCACCGACATGGCGGCGTGGCGGGACTTCGGGCTGAAGGTTCTCGGCATGGTCGAGGGATCAGGCACCTGTGAGGGCGCGCTGTACCTGCGGATGGACGAGTTCCCCGCCCGCCTGGTGGTGGTGCCCGGCGACACCGACCGGTTGCTGGTATCCGGCTGGGAATGCGCCAACGCCGAAGGAGTGGCCGACATCCGGCAACGTCTGGAGGCCGAGGGCACGCCCTACAAGGAGGCGACCGCGGCCGAGTTGGCCGAGCGCTGCGTCCAGGAGATGATCGCCTTCGACGACCCGTCGGGCAATCACCTGGAGGTGTTCCACGGTGTGGCACTGCAGCATCGCCGGGTGGTCAGCCCCTACGGCCACCGGTTCGTCACCGAGGAGCAGGGCCTGGGCCACGTGGTGCTGTCCACCAAGGACGACGCCGAGGCTCTGCACTTCTACCGCGACGTGCTCGGCTTCCGGCTGCGCGACTCCATGCGGCTGCCCCCGCAGATGGTCGGCCGCCCGGCCGACGGCGACCCGGCCTGGCTACGGTTCTTCGGCTGCAACCCGCGTCACCACAGCCTGGCGTTTCTACCGATGCCGACGCCCACCGGAATCGTGCACCTGATGGTCGAAGTGGAGAACGCCGACGACGTCGGCCTCTGCCTGGACCGCGTCGCACGCCGCAAGATTCCGATGGCCGCCACGCTGGGACGGCATGTCAACGACAAGATGCTGTCGTTCTACATGAAGGCGCCCAGCGGTTTTCAGATCGAGTTCGGCTGCGAGGGGCTCGAGGTCGATGACGAGGACTGGGTGGCCCGGGAGAGCACGGCTGTCAGCCTCTGGGGGCATGACTTCACCGTGGGCATGCAATAGCTGTGACCGAAGAACCCGGGATCGACCCGCGCGCGTTTCGCAATGTGCTCGGCCAGTTCTGTACCGGCATCACGATCATCACCACGGTGGACAACGAGGTGCCGGTCGGGTTCGCCTGCCAGTCGTTCGCCGCGCTGTCCCTGGATCCGCCGCTGGTGCTGTTCTGCCCGACCAAGCAGTCGCGGTCCTGGCAGGCCATCGAGTCCAGCGGAAAATTCTGCGTCAACATCCTGGCCGAGGAGCAGAAGGACGTCTGCGCCCGGTTCGGCTCTCGCGAGCCGGACAAGTTCGCCGGTGTGGACTGGCAGCCTTCTGAACTGGGGTCGCCCATCCTGGCCGGGTCGCTGGCCCACATCGACTGCACGGTGGCCTCGGTGCACGACGGAGGCGACCATTTCGTGGTCTTCGGTGCGGTGCAGTCGCTTTCGGATGTGCCGAAGGTGAAGCCGCGGCCGCTGCTGTTCTATCGCGGTGACTACACCGGCATCGAGCCGGACAAGACCACCCCGGCGCACTGGCGCGATGACCTGGAGGCGTTCCTCACCGCCACCACTGACGACACCTGGTTGTAGTGCTTTGGGCCGGCTGCGTGGTTAGCATGCAGCGGGTGAAGCGACTTGGTTGGTCGGCAGCGGCGACCGCTGCCTACGCCGCAGTGATGCTGGTGCTGGACCGCGGGATGCGCAAGACCGGCGGGCCCGGCATCATCCCCTTCGAACTGGCCGGCAACCGCGAGCGAACCCAGCAGATCTTGGACGTTTGGGGACCGGAGGGCCGGCGCTGGGCGCGCTGGTCGCTGTGGCTCGATTTCGGCTACATGCTGACCTACGGCACCGCCGCGCTGCTGCTCATCGAGCGCACCCGCAGTCGCCACGGACATCCGATCGCACTGCGGCTGTTACCGATTGCCGCGGTTGCCGGTGACGCGGTCGAGGGGGTGGCGCTGCTGCGGGTACTCGACGGTGTCGACCTCGACGCCAACGCCCGGCGCGCCCGCGGCGCGGCGTCGGTCAAGTTCGCACTGCTGGCAATCGGGCTCGGCTACACCATCACCGGCGCGGTGCACCGCCGCTCATGAGCCGTGCCAGCATCGCTGGTGCTCGGCGTGGGTGTGCAGGTAGGCCCCCGGCGCGTAGAACTGGTCGTAGAAGTCGGTGTCCAGATGCTGCGCCTGCAGATACATCAACACATGCACGGTCGGGACGGTGCCCGGCAGCTTGCCGAAAGTGTCGTAGATGTAGGACGCCTCGCACGTGACCAGGTCGGCGATGCCGTCCGGCGGCAGAGCCGACCGGCGCACCGTCGCGCTGTCTGACCACGGACCCGGCGTCTCGGGGTGCGACGGGCCGCCGGGCCCGAACTTGCGGGCCACCAGCCTGCGGACACCCTCGGCGACTGAGCTGACATGCGGTGGGCTCAGGGTGTCGAAGTGGCCGGGTAGGCCGGTGACGTTCGGGAAAGGCCAGCGGGGATCGGTGTCGGCGACGAAGCCCAGGCCGGGTGCGCGCGGATCGCCCGAGCCGCCGAGCACCGACAACCGGTCCAGCCCGTCGAAGATCCAGCCGCCCAAACCCATCGCCTGCAAGGCCAGTGCGCCGTTGTGCGCGGCGATCGACAGCTCGGCACTGGCCTCGGTCAGGGTGTACTGCTCGACGAACGACAACGGTATCGGGTCGTCGACATGGGCCAGACCGGAAAAGGCTGAAACGCCGGGGATCTCCCGGTTGTTGATGTCATCACGGACCGGATAGCCGTTCGCCGCGAAGAACCACAGATTCTCCAGCAGATGCTCGGCCAGGTCGGCCACGTTGAAGGCCAGCAGACTACCCGCATGGTTGCCGATCCAGGTGTTGTGACCTTCCATATAGGGCTCTTCGCGCGGCAATTCCAGGCGTGACTCTGACAGGCGCACATAGGAATCGGCGGTATGGCTTATCCACTGTTCGATGGTGTCGAACTGCTGTGGCTGCTGGTCGCGCGTAGGCAGCAGGTAACAGCCGGTGTCGTCGGTGAAGAACAGCTGGCTGGTGTGAAAACCGGCCGCCGACGGCATGGCCCGCCCGGTGGCGCTGCCCGGATAATTCGGCAGCGCCGGGGCGTAGCCCGGATGGTGCGCGATGCCGTCATGCCAGCCGGTGGCCCCGGCCATCAGCGACAGCAGCAGGGCGCGCTCGACCTCGGACAACGGCTGCGCCGGCCGGCGGCTGGTGTAGGCCAGCGCACCTGCCGGGATGGCGCCGCCCACCGGAAACCGGCGCGAGCGGCGTCCGGTGATGGCGGCGAACAGCCCGAAACCGGCCGCCTGCGCCAGCGCGGCCCGTTCATGCTCAGTGATCACCAGGGCCATCGCCCGGGCCTACTTGCTGACGGTCTCCAGCAGCATGGCCAGCTGGGTCGGCGAGACCGCGATCCCGCACTCGTTCTTCAGGTCGGTCAGCGGCTGGGCGATGCCCTGCAGGGTCGAGAGCTGGTCGAGGTGGCCGATGAAGTAGCCCTGAACCGAGGACTTGGCCTGGTCCGCGGGCATGGTGGCCGCGGAGGTCAGCACGTCGTTGGCCTCCGGGTGGTCGTGCAGGAACGCACCCGCCTGGCCCAGCACGCCACTGGCGGTGTTGGACAGCCCCGCCGCCGTGCACTGGCCGGGTGCGGCATCGGCCTCAGGTGAGGTGCTCCACGGGGCCGCTGCTGCGGCCACCGCGCCGAGCATGCCGACTGCTGCCGCGCCGAGCGCCAGGCGAGAGGTCGTGGTAGTGGGCATAGCAGTGGTCCCTTCGGTCAGGTTTTTCAAGCTTGGGGTAAACCTACCGGAGGGGCAGCCACTCCCGGAGCCGGCGCAGCGCCTCCTCGATGTCGGCGGTCGGGCCGGCGAACGAGAGGCGGACGTAGGTGTTGCCGCGCTCGGTGTCGAAATCGATTCCGGGCGCCAGCGCGAGCCCGGTGTCGGCCAGCAGACGCGCGCAGAAATCCAGTGAGTCTGCGGTGTGCTCGGCGACGTCGGCATAGACGTAGAAGGCGCCGTCGGTGGGCGCCAACCGGTCGATGCCCAAGCCGCGCAGGCCGTCCAACAGCAGCTCCCGGTTGGCGGCGTAGTGCCGCAGGTGCCCGTCGGATTCGGCGATCGACTCCGGGGTGAACGCGGCGACCGCCGCGTACTGGGCCAGCACCGGGGGGCAGATGGTGAAGTTGCCGGTCAGGCAGTCCACCGCCCGGCGCAGCGCCGGTGGCACCAGCAGCCACCCCAGCCGCCACCCGGTCATCGCGAAGTACTTCGAGAAGCTGTTCGCCACCACAGCGTTGCGGGAGGTCTCCCATGCGCAGCTGGTCTGCGGTGCGCCGGGGTAGACCAGCCCGTGGTACACCTCATCACTGATCAACCGCACTCCGGCCGCGTCGCACCAGGTGGCGATCGCGGCCAGTTCCGCCGGTTCGAGCACCGTGCCGGTCGGGTTGGCCGGACTGGCCACGATCACACCGGCCAGGGGCCCGGGAATCTCGGCGAGCATCTGGGCGGTGGGCTGGAAGCGGGTCTCGGGTCCGCACGGGATCTCGACCACCTCACAGCCCAGCGCGGTCAAGATGTTGCGGTAGCAGGGATAGCCGGGGCTGGCGATCGCCACCCGGTCGCCGGCGTCGAAGCAGGCCAAAAAGGCCAGTAGGAAACCGCCGGAGGAGCCGGTGGTCACCACCACGTCGTCAGGGTCGACGCTCAGACCGTAGCGATCGGCGTAGGAGTCGGCGATGGCCGCACGCAGCTCGGGGATGCCCAGTGCGATGGTGTAGCCCAGCTCGTTGGCCTGCAGTGCCCGCGCGGCGGCGGCACGCACGGGCTCGGGGGCGCCCACACTGGGCTGGCCCGCGGACAGGTTCACCAAATCGCCGTGGCTGCGCTGGCGTTCGGCGGCAGCCAGCCAGACGTCCATGACGTGGAACGGTGGAATGCCGGCGCGCAGCGCCGTGCGGTCGAGATGGTTGGTCATGCAATTCACCCTGTCATCAGTTGATGGAGAAACCGGGTGGAGTCCGGAATTGAGGCGAGCACGGTTCCGGAATGGTCGTGGTCGGGGTAGATATGCAGCTCGACATTCTGGTGGTTATCGATCAGCTGCTGATACAGCGTCTGACTGGACCGGGGCGGCACGTCGGTGTCCCGCAGGCCGTGCCCGAGAAAGATCGGCCTGTCATACCCGTCGGTCGGGGTGCCCATGAAGCCGTCGAGCGCCGCGCCGATGCCGTCCAGCGAACTCACCGGTGCGCTGAACAGTTCGTTCAGAGTGGTTCCCGCCGCCTGCTGGTCCAACTCTGTTTTGCACATCGTTTCCGCCCGGTCTGCCAGCTCGCGCCCGCGAGGAGTCAGCACACTGTCGACGGGAGTATCAGGTAGCGCTTCGCGCAGGGCGGCCACGATGTATGAGGTGTAGCTGATCGCCGCGGGAGGCACCGATTGCGGCGGCAGATCGGGTCCGGCCTCCATGACCAGCCGTTCGATGTTGGCCGGAGTGCCGGTGGCCACCACGCCGCGATAGTCCAGGCCGGTGCCGGCGGTGAGCCGGGTGGCCCACCAGGCGCTGTTGATTGCCGCGCCGCCGCCCTGGGACTGGCCGACGATCGCCCACTTGGGGGACAGCGGCAGATCCATCTGGTGGACGGCTCGCACGGAGTCGATCACCGAGTGCGCTTCGGTGGCGCTGTTGAGGTAGCTCATCAGTCCTGGCGTGCCCAGCCCGACGTAATCGGTGCCGACCACCACATAACCCTGGTCGAGCCAGTGCGACAGGTATTCGTTGTCGCGGGGACTGCGTGGCCGGGCCGACGGGGTGCAGTCGTCGCCGAGGCCGACGGTGCCGTGCGCCCACGCGATCACCGGCCATCCCCCCGCTGGGGGCGCCCCGTGCGGCACGAAGACCGCGGCGGTGCTCACCGCGGGCCGGGCGTGCTGATCGGGCGTGGCGTACAGGATCCGGAATGCCTTGGCCGCGCCGGTCACTGACAGTGCCGGGTCGAGCGGTACCACGGTGATCAGATCCCCCTCGGCGGGAATCGCGCCGGCGTACGCGCGCGCGTCCAGCCCCGACCACTGCGGCCCCGGTTCGGCCGCGGCCGGTGTAGCCAACATCAGGGCGGCCAGCCCAACCGAGAGCAGGACCGTGCGGCGAGCCGCCCTCACCTGTTCAGACCGAGGAAGGTGAACGCCTCGGCGACTTCGAAGTCCGCCGATGTCTCACCGGCGAAGATATTGCTGTCGTCGGAGCCAAGGTCGAGCTTGCGCACCGCGGCACCCTCCTGCAAGTCCAGCTTGGTCAGGTCCACCCAGAACGCGTTGGGTGTCAGCGTCGACTCGAAGCAGTACAGCTTGCGGGTGTGGTGGGCGACCGTGCGCCAGCGGGTCGAGGAGATATTCGGCTCGCCCGGTGTGGAGATGCCGAACGGCACCGACACGTTGCGCACCACGCTGAGTACCGAGGCGAGTGCGATCTTCATATCGTCGGTTTGCGGAATCGCATTGACGTAGAACGAAGCCCGCGCAAACCGGTCAGCAGCCCGATTGGTGCCCGGCAACATGACGGTGCCACCCAGCTGCTCCCAATAGGCGTTGACCGCGAGTTGTTGATCAAAAACCGGCGAGTTCGTCATCACCTGGTACTGCCGCCCGTGGTGAATGACCTGCTTGCCGTCAACGTATTCCACGATCGCACTGTCACCAGTGGCGTCCGACAGCGACAGATGCAGAGTGGCCAGGCGGTCCTCGCCGGGCACACCGTCGGTGACCACCTCGAACGCCTCGGTGCTCAACGCTGCGACGGCTTCGGCGACGGTGGCGAAGTTGTCCAGGGCGTACTGCGCCCAGACCGAGATGCACAGTCCGGGCCGGCTGCCGTCGTATTTCGGATACACAGACTCAGCCAGCCACAGCAGGTTGGCGGACAATCCGGCTTCGTTCAAGCCGTCGGTGGTACAGATGTCGTAGCCGGTGGCCACCACACTGCCGTACTTCGCGGTCCACTCAACGGAGTTCGCGCCGGCCCGGCCGTCGCGTTTCACGCCTCGCGGCAACGCCCACAAGTTGGTCGCCAAATCCAGCTTCCAGTCCATGGACCGTCCGGTGATGATGTTGCCGTTGGGGCCCAGATAAACCAGTCGTGTACACATGCGGCTACCGTACGGGCCTTAGAGCACCTCGGCCTGCAGCCGCCGAAGATGTTGTGCGGGCAGGCCGAGCAGCTGCGAACTGCCGTGCGCGCGTTTGAAGTACAGCTGGATGTCGCTCTCCCAGGTGATCGCGATTCCGCCGTGCAGCTGCACTGCCTCGGCGGCGACCTTCGACAGCGCCTCGCTGGCCACCACACGCGCCAGTGCAGCCGAGGTCGCCGACGGTTCGGCGATGGCGTCCGCGACGACCGCGCGGGCGGCCGAAACGGCGACGTACAGGTCGGCCATCCGGTGCTTGAGCGCCTGGAAACTGCCGATCGGGCGGCCGAACTGCACCCGGCTCTTGGTGTACTCCACGGTCAGCTCCAGGCAGCGGTCCGCGGCGCCGATCTGCTCGGCGGCCAGCAGGATCGACGCGTAGTCCGCGATACCGGGGTCGTCGCCGATGGTCGTGGTCGCGGTGGGGGTGATTCGCCCCAGTCGGCGGGTGGGGTCCATGGTGGCCACCGGCTCGGTGTCGAAGCCGGTCCAGCGCTCCAGCCGGCCGTTGCGGGCGCCCACGACGATATCGGCGATGTCACCATTGGCGGCATAGCCGTCGTCGAACACGACGGCTCCGATCGCGCCGCCTTCGGCCAGCTGCTCCAACGCTTCGGCGTCGGGCTCGGCCGCTGCCAGCAGCGCCAGCTCGGCCAGGATGGTGCCCAGCAGCGGAGTCGGTACCAGCGCCTTGCCCAGTTCTTCGACAACGACCGCGGCGTCGCCGAGTTCGCCGCCGGCACCGCCGAGTTCCTCGGGCACCACCAGAGCAGCGGCGCCGACCTGTTCGCACAGCAGCTGCCACAGCGTCTCGTCGTAGCCGCGCTCGGAGTCCATCGCCACCCGAACCGCCTCGGGCGTGGCGTGCTTGTCGACCAGTGCCGCCACCGTCTGGCGCAACAGATCGCGTTCGTCGTTACGGGCCACTTAGATCGCCTCCAACACTCGCCGCCGGTGAGCGGTCGGGTTACCCCATGCGGGCCGCAGGGCCTGCACCCGCAGCAGCCACAGCGACAGATCGCATTCGCTGGTGAAGCCGATGGCGCCGTGGGTCTGCAGCGCCGAATGCGCGGCCAGCAGCGCCGCGTCGGACGCGGCCACCTTCGCGGCGCTGACATCGCGGGCGGTATCGGCAGAGTCGTCGGCGAACGATAAGGCCGCCCCGTACACCAGCGGCCGGGCCAGCTCGAGCGCGATGTGCACGTCGGCCAGCTTGTGCTTGATGGCCTGGTAGCCGCCGATCACCCGACCGAACTGGGTGCGCTGCTTGGCATAGTCGACGGCCGTGTTCAGCATCGCCTGACCGGCCCCGATGAGCTGTGCGGCAGTGGCCAGGGCAGCTATCTCGTAGGCGCGGGAGGTGTCGGCGTCCCAGGTGGTTCCGGTCGCGGCGACGTCGAAAAGGCCGCGGCTGGGGTCCACCGAGGCGTGGCGGGCGCCGGCCTGCGCCGTGCCGGCCTGGCCGTCCTCGGCCAGCAGGACCAGGTCGGCGGCCTGGGCGTCGACGGCCCGGGGGGCGTGTGGCGGCAGCGCCACGGTGGCGATCAGCTCGCCGGCGGCAAGCCCGGCCAGTTGCGAACCGGCATCGGGGGAGCCGGCGAGCAGTAGCGGCGCCACCGCAATGGACTCCACCACTGGCCCGGGCACGCACCAGCGGCCGAGTGCCTCGACGGCCAGCACCAGGTCGACGGGGTGGGCGCCGATGCCGTCGAACTCCTCCGGAACCGCCAGTGCGGTCACGCCGAGCTCGGTCAGCTGATTCCACACCCGGCGGCCCGGCTCGGTGTCACCCTGCGACCAGGCGCGCACCGCGCCGGGAACGTCGGCGGCGCCCAGGGCGGCGTCGATGCTGGCCGCAAAGTCGCGCTGATCTTGGTCTAGATCGAATTTCATTTCTTCTCCCGGGGCAGGCCCAGCAGCCGCTCGGCGATGATATTGCGCTGAATCTCGTTGGTGCCGGCGTAGATCGGCCCGCCGAGCGAGAACAGGTAACCGTGGGTCCAGGCGTCGGCGAGTTCCCCGTCGGCGCCGCGGATGTCCAGGCCGGTCTGATGCAGCGCTACGTCGAGATCGGACCAGAACACCTTGGTCACCGACGATTCCGCACCCAGCTCACCGCCGGCGGCCAGCCGGGTCACGGTGCCGAACGTCTGCAACCGATAGGCCTGGGCCTTGATCCATGCGTCGGCGACGCGGTCGGTGAACACCGGGTCGCTGCCGTGCTCTCGCCACATTTCCGCCAGCTTTTCCGCGCCCACCAGGAACCGGGCGGGGCTGCGCAGGCTCATGCCGCGCTCGTTGCTCGATGTGCTCATCGCGGCGCGCCAGCCTTCGTTCGGCACACCGATCACGTCGTTGTCGGGGACGAAGACGTCGTCGAAGAAGATCTCGCCGAAACCGGTCTCACCGCCGAGCTGTTCGATGGCGCGCACGGTGATTCCGTCGGCCTTCAGGTCGAACATGAAGTAGGTCAGGCCGTGATGGCGCTGGGCCTCCGGATCGGAGCGGAAAAGCCCGAAGCCGCGCTCGCCGAACGGGGCGCGCGAGCTCCAGATCTTCTGCCCGTTGAGCTTCCAGCCGCCGTCGACCTTGGTCGCCGTCGAGCGCAGTGACGCCAGGTCACTGCCGGACTCCGGCTCCGACCATGCCTGCGCCCAGATCTCCTCGCCGCTGGCCATCTTCGGCAGCACCCGATCCAGCTGCTCCTGTGTGCCGTGGGCGAACAGGGTCGGCGCCAGCATCGAGGTGCCGTTCGCGCTGGCTCGCCCCGGTGCGCCGGCGCGGAAGTACTCCTCCTCGTAGACCACCCACTGCAGCAGGGTGGCGTCGCGGCCACCGTATTTCTTCGGCCAGGCGATCACCGACAGGCCGGCGTCGAAAAGCACCTTGTCCCAGCGACGGTGCTGCTCGAAACCCTCCGCGGTGTCGTAGGACTCAGTGGGGAACTTGTCGGAGTTCGCGGCCAGGAAGTCGCGCACCTCGACACGAAAAGCTTCGGTCTCGTCATCGAAATTCAGGTCCATCAGGCCCACTCTCTCAACTCATGCTTGACCACCTTGCCGCCGGGATTGCGCGGTAGGGAGTCGGTGAAGGTCACCGATCTCGGTGCCTTGAAGTTCGCCAAATGCTCACGGGCGTACGCGATCACCGCGGTTTCATCCAGGGTCGAGTCGGGTCGGCGCACGATGAAAGCACGGCCCACTTCGCCGAGCCGGTCATCGGGTACCCCGATCACCGCGACGTCGGCAACGCCGTCGAGGCGAGCCAGCACCTGCTCGATCTCGGCGGGGTAGACGTTGAATCCGCCGCAGATATACATGTCCTTGAGCCGGTCGGTGATCCGCAGGTTCCCGGCGGCATCCACAGTCCCGATGTCGCCGGTGTGCAGCCAGCCCTGCTCGTCGATCGCCGCGGCGGTGGCCTGCGGGTCGTCGAGGTAGCCGAGCATGACGTTGGAGCTGCGCAGCAGTACCTCGCCGGAATCCGCATCGCCACCGGTGCTCAGTCGCAACTCGAAGTCGCCGATCGGTCGCCCGCAGGTGGTCGCGACGGTAACGGCGTCGTCGTCGGCGCGGCACATGGTGGCAAAGCCGCCGGACTCGGTCAGCCCGTAGGCGGTCAGCACGATGTCGATGTCGAGTTCGGTCTGCATGCGCTCGATCAGCACCACCGGCACGGTGGCCGCGCCGGTGACCGCGAACCGCAACGAACTCAGGTCGTAGCGGTCGCGGTCGGGGTGATCGAGCAGCGTCTGGTAGATGGTGGGGGGCCCGGGCAGCACCGTGATGCGGTGTTCTTCGATGGCGCGCAGCGCGCCGGCCGCATCGAAGGTGACCTGCGGTATCAGGGTCGCCCCGGTCTGCAGACAGGCCAGGATGCCGGCCTTGTAGCCGAAGTTGTGAAAGAACGGATTGATGCACAGGTAGCGGTCCTGCGCGGTCATCTGGCCGCACGCCGCCCAGGCGGCCGGTCCGGCCAGCGATTGCCGGTGCGCGCAGAGCACGCCCTTGCTGCGACCGGTGGTGCCGGAGGTGAACAGGATGTCGGAGAGGTCGTCGGGGCGAACGGCGGCGGCGCGGGCATCGATGTCGGCGCCAGAAACACCGTCGCCCGCGGCGATGAATTCGTCCCAGGTGCCGTCGGCGTCCCCAACGGGCACGCGGACGACGTGTTGCAGTGCGGGCAGCTGGTCGCGGTCCAGCTCGGCGAGGCGGTCGGACTTGAGGAATCGGCCCATGCCCACCAAGACCTTGGCTTCGCTGCGGACCAGGATGTCGGTCGCTTCGGCGGCGGTGTAGCGCGTGTTGAGCGGAACCAGCACGCCGCCGGCGTAGTGGATGCCCAGGCAGGCGACCACCCAGTGCCAGGTGTTCGGCGACCACAGCGCGACCCGGTCGCCGGGCTCCACGCCCAGGGCGATCAGGGCCGCGGCGGCCCGCCGCACCTCGTCGCGCAGGGCGGCGTAGGTAAAGCGGTGGTCCTCGGTGACGAGGGCGTCATGGTCGGGAAGCGCACGGGCGATGTGGTCCAGGGCCGCAGGTGTGGTCTGCGGTTGGGTACTCATAGGCGCTGCTCCTCCCCGTCGCTGAACTCTGTATTGCCGCCAGCGCGGGCTCCCTGGGCTCGACGGCTCGTAGCCGAGCAAGTGCTTGGTAGGTTAGCCTACAGGGGTGCAAGCAGTCGAGGAGTTCCGGGCTGAGGTCCGTGCATGGCTGGCCGATAACCTGGTCGGGGAATTCGCCGAGCTCAAGGGCCTCGGGGGTCCGGGGCGCGAGCATGAGGCGTTCGAGGAGCGGATGGCGTGGAACCGCCATCTGGCCGACGCCGGCCTGACCTGCCTGGGTTGGCCGGTGGAACACGGCGGGCGCGGCCTGTCGGTGGCACACCGGGTGGCGTTCTACGAGGAGTACGCCCGCGCCGACGCCCCCGACAAGGTCAATCACCTCGGCGAAGAGCTGCTGGGGCCGACCCTCATCGCATTCGGCACACCCGAGCAGCAGCAACGCTTCCTGCCCGGCATTCGCAACGTCACCGAGCTGTGGTGCCAGGGCTACTCCGAACCGGGCGCCGGCAGCGATCTGGCCAACGTGGCCACCACCGCCGTGCTCGACGGCGACCAGTGGGTCATCAACGGTCAGAAGGTGTGGACGTCACTGGCGCACCTGTCGCAGTGGTGCTTCGTGGTGGCCCGCACCGAGAAGGGCTCCAAGCGGCACAACGGACTGTCCTACCTGCTGGTGCCGCTGGACCAGCCCGGGGTCGAGGTCCGGCCGATTGTGCAGCTCACCGGCACCTCGGAGTTCAACGAGGTGTTCTTCGACGACGCGCGCACCGACGCGGATCTGGTGGTCGGTGAGCCCGGAGACGGCTGGAAAGTGGCGATGGGCACGCTCACCTTCGAGCGGGGCGTGTCGACGCTGGGGCAGCAGATCCGGTACGCGCGGGAACTCTCCTCGCTGGCTGAGCTTGCGCAGCGCAATGGCGCCGCCGAGGATCCGTTGATCCGGGAGCGGCTGACCCGGTCCTGGGTGGGCCTGCGCTCGATGCGGTCCTACGCGATGGCCACCATGGATGTCGAGCAGCCGGGCCAAGACAACGTATCGAAGTTGTTGTGGGCCAACTGGCATCGCGATCTCGGTGAGCTGGCCATGGACGTGATCGGCCGCGACTCGATGGTGCTGCGCGACGGCGAGTTCGACGAATGGCAGCGGCTCTACCTGTTCACCCGCAGCGACACCATCTACGGCGGGTCGAACGAGATTCAGCGCAACATCATCGCCGAGCGGGTTCTCGGCCTACCCCGGGAGGCAAAGGGATGAGCTCGGCCAATAAGGATCTGTCCAAGGCGCCGGACGAGGTCGCCGGGCACGGCCTGCTGAAAGGCAAGACGGTCCTGGTGACCGCCGCCGCCGGCACCGGGATCGGCTCCACCACCGCGCGGCGTGCGCTGCTCGAAGGCGCCGACGTGGTGGTCTCCGACTTCCACGAACGCCGGCTCGGCGAGACCCGCGACGAACTGGTCGGCCTCGGGCTGGGCCGCGTCGAGGCCGTGGTCTGCGACGTCACCTCCACCGCCGCGGTCGACGCGCTGTTCGACGAGGCCGTGGCGAAGATGGGCCGGCTCGACGTGCTGGTCAACAACGCCGGACTCGGCGGGCAGACCCCGGTGATCGACATGACCGACGACGAGTGGGACCGCGTGCTCAACGTGACGCTGACCTCGGTGATGCGGGCCACCCGGGCGGCGCTGCGCTACTTCCGGGAAGCCCCGCACGGCGGGGTGATCGTCAACAATGCAAGCGTGTTGGGTTGGCGTGCACAGCATTCCCAGTCGCACTACGCCGCGGCCAAGGCCGGCGTGATGGCCCTCACCCGCTGCAGCGCAATCGAGGCGGTGGAGTATGGGGTGCGGATCAACGCCGTCTCACCCTCCATTGCCCGGCACAAGTTCCTGGAGAAGACCAGCTCGGCCGAGCTGCTGGATCGCCTCGCCGACGGCGAAGCATTCGGCAGGGCCGCCGAGCCGTGGGAGATCGCCACCACCATCGCATTCTTGGCCAGCGACTACTCCAGTTACCTGACCGGCGAGATCATCTCGGTTTCCAGCCAGCGGGCCTGATGCCATGACGCGCCGTGACGAACTCCTGAATCTGGCGGCGGAGATGATCGCCGAGCGTGGCCTGCGTGCCACGACCGTGCGCGACATCGCCGACGCCGCCGGGATCCTGTCCGGGAGTCTGTATCACCACTTCTCCTCCAAGGAGGAGATGGTCGACGAGGTGCTGCGCGACTTTCTGGACTGGCTGTTCGCCCGCTATCAGCAGATCATCGATCATGAAAGCGATCCCCTGGAACGGCTCAAGGGATTGTTCCTGGCGTCGTTCGACGCGATCGAGCATCGGCACGCCCAGGTCGTGATCTACCAGGACGAGGCCAAGCGGCTGTCGTCTCACGAGCGGTTCTCCTACGTCGACGAACGCAACCGCCAGCAACGTAAGATGTGGCTTGACGTGCTGCAGCAGGGCATTGAAGCGGGATGCTTCCGGCCCGATCTCGACGTCGACCTGGTTTACCGCTTCATTCGTGACACCACCTGGGTATCGGTGCGCTGGTACCAACCGGGTGGACCGCTGACCGCCGCGGAAGTCGGCAGGCAATACCTCGCCATCGTGCTGGGTGGAATCACCAAAGAAGGAGTCTGAAAATGGCCGCTCAAGTATCGCAGGCGTACGTCATCGACGCCGTTCGCACCGCTGTCGGCAAGCGCAACGGTTCGCTGGCCTCCTATCACCCGATCGACTTGGGTGCGTTGGCTTTTCGTGGACTTCTGGACCGCGTCGGCGTCGACCCGGCCGCGGTCGACGATGTGATCACCGGCTGCGTGGACGCCATCGGCGGCCAGGCCGGCAACATCGGCCGGCTGGCCTGGTTGGCAGCCGGCTACCCCGAAGGGGTGCCCGGGGTCACTGTGGACCGGCAGTGCGGTTCGTCTCAGCAGGCCATCTCGTTCGGCGCGCAGGCGATCATGTCGCGCACCGCGGACCTGATTGTCGCCGGTGGCGTGCAGAACATGAGCTGGATTCCGATCTCGTCGGCCATGGTCGTCGGTGAGCAGTTCGGCTTCACCTCCCCGACCAATGAGTCGAAGAAGTGGCTGGAGCGCTACGGCGACGAAGAGGTCTCGCAGTTCCGCGGCGCCGAGATGATCGCGGAGCGCTGGGACATCTCCCGCGAGGACATGGAGCGCTTCGCGCTGCAGAGCCACGAGCGGGCGTTCACCGCGATCGCCGAAGGACGCTTCGACAACGAGATCATCGACGTCGACGGTTTCCGGGTCGACGAGTGCCCGCGCGAGTCCACCCTGGAGAAGATGGCCGGCCTCAAGACGCTGGTGGAGGGTGGCCGGCTTACCGCGGCGGTCTCCAGCCAGATCTGTGACGGATCGGCTGCGGTGCTGCTGGCCTCAGAAAGCGCAGTGCAGGCGCACAACCTGACTCCCCGCGCCCGCATCCATCACATCAGCGCCCGCGGCGATGACCCGGTGATCATGCTGACCGGCCCGATTCCGGCCACCCGTTACGCACTGGAGAAGACCGGTCTGAGCATCGACGACATCGACGTCGTCGAGATCAACGAGGCGTTTGCTTCGGTGGTGCAGGCCTGGATGAAGGAGTTCCCGATCGACCCGGCCAAGGTCAACCCCAACGGTGGGGCGATCGCACTGGGCCACCCGCTCGGGGCGACCGGGGCCAAGTTGTTCGCCACCATGCTCAACGAACTCGAACGCACCGGCGGTCGGTACGGCCTGCAGACCATGTGCGAAGGCGGGGGCACCGCCAACGTCACGATCATCGAGCGGCTTGGCAGCTGACGGCGGCGCTGCCGGCGCCCGCCGGCAGCACAGTCCAGGCTGGTCGGCTCAGCCCACCAGCCCGGAGATGATGTCGTCGACCGTGCGTTGCGCCAGCGCGTCCAGGTCAGCGCGGGGGGCGCCGTGCAGCGGTCCGCGCAGGGCCAACTCGGCGAACCCGTGCACCGCCGACCAGCACGGCCATTCTGCGCCTATGCGCCGCTTGGGTTGCAGCACGCCGGTGTCGGCCAATGCGTCGAGTGCCTCGAGCAGCGCCCGAAACGGCGGAGGGACTTGGCCGTCGCCTATTGCGGTGACGCCGGAGCCGAAGAAGGCCACCGTGAACCACCCCGGCTCGTCCAGGGCGAATCCGATGTAGCCGAGTCCGACCGCGCGCAGCTGGTTGCGCGCCCGGCTTTGCGGGGTGCCTCGGCTGGTTGCCGGTGGGCTCATCCGTGCGGCCATGCGGTCCCAGATGGCGACGGCCACCGCTCTCAGCAGTTCCTCCCGGTCGGCGAAGTGGCGGTAGGCGGCATTGGGGGAGACCCCGACGCGCCGCGTCGCCTCCCGTACGGTCAGGGCCTCCGGCCCGCCGAGGCGAGTCAGCTGCAGGCCGGCGTCGATCAGTGCCGCGCCCAGATCGCCGTGGTGGTAGCCCCGTATCCCAGACACCTCTTGACAGCCCCCTCGGGAAAAAGTGTACGGTGTGAACATAGTCAATGTGGACGTTGTACACATAGCAATGGGAGTTCTCGTGATGGCGGGTGTCGGGGTGCCTCCGGTTGTGGACCATCAGACTTGGCAGCGCGAACTGGATGCGTTGCGCGCCCGCGAGAAAGCGGCGACCCGGGAGCTGGACGCGATCGCCGCGCAGCGCCGCCGTCTGCCGATGGTCGCCATGGACGACTACGTGCTCGAGGGCGAACGCGGGCCCGTCTGCCTGGCCGAGGTGTTCGAGGGCAACAGTCAGCTGATCGTCTATCACCACATGTGGTCCCCGGGCCAGCAGTGGCAGTGCGCGGGATGCACCGGCTTCGCCTCGCAGTTCACCCGCCTCGAATTTCTGGGCGCCTACGACGCGCGGTTCGTGATTGTCACGCAGGGGCCAATCGACGAGGCGATCGCCTACAAGCGGCGCGTCGGCAATCAGATGGCCTGGTACAGCACCGCCAACAGTTCGTTCGGGGCCGACGTCGGTGCACCGCCGGGCGGACAGTTCGCGGTGAATGTCTTTTTGCGGCAGGGCAATGCGGTGTATCGAACCTGGCATACCAACCGGCGCGGAACCGAACAGCTCGGCCACGTGTTCTCGTTGCTCGATGTGCTGCCCTACGGGCGCCAGGAAGAGTGGCAGGACTCACCCGACGGCTGGCCGCAGAGCCCCACCTACAGCCGCTGGGCGGGCTCGCCGGAAATCGCCCAGCTCTATGGCGCCAGTTCGTAGTGTCCCCAACCGAGAAGGAGCAAGATGAGTACCGCCAAGATCGGCCTGAAGTCGATCAACCTCGTTTGCGTGCCCACCGTCGACCAGGACAAGGCCATCGCGTTCTACGAGTCGTTGGGCTTCGAGAAACGCACCGACATCCACATGGGCGACGGCTACCGGTGGGTCGAGGTCTACCCGCCGCAGGGCCTGGCGGGCATTGCGCTGGCTCCACCGCCACCGGGCAGTGGCCCCGTTGAGCCGTCCGACACCGGGATAACGCTGAACACCGACGACATCGATGCCGCACACGCCGGGATGCGGGAACTCGGAGTCGATGTCGACGCAGAGATCATGCGTCAGGGAGACCCCGTTCCGCCGATGTTCTTCTTCCGCGATCCGAGCGGACACACGTTGTTGATGGTTGAGGCCTGATCAACGCGTTCCCCGCAGGAGTATCGCGCGACGCCGGCCCACGGGCCGGCGTCGCGGGATCGGGGGCTCAGGCGATGAAGGAGCTGGCCGCCCGCAGCTGCTCGACCGCCTCGTCGACGATCGAGGTGATCAGCTCCGCGCAGGACGGCAGGCTCTCCAGGATGCCGGCGACCTGGCCGGAGGCGAGCACGCCGGCTTCGGTGTTGCCCTCCACCAGGCCCGCTTTGAGCAGCATCGGGGTGTTGGCGGCCATCAGCACCTGCGACCAGGTCAGCTCTTTGCCGTGTCGCATGGCCAAGCCGTCGCGCACCATCGTGGGCCAGCTCATCTGGGACATCTTCTTGAACTTCGCAGCGTTGCGGATCGCGGCACTGAAACCGCGCACCCGAGAGCCGCTTTCGAGCTTGTCCACCAGCTCGGTGCGCAGCACTCGGTGCGGCATCCCATCGACTCGGGTGGAGACCACCGTACCGTCGAGGCCCGCGGTCAGATAGCGCTGCTTGACCGAGTCCGGAACGGTGGAGTCACTGGTCAACAGGAACCGGGTGCCCATCGCGACGCCGGTGGCGCCGTAGGACAGCGCGGCGGCCAGGCCGCGGCCGTCGAAGAATCCACCGGCGGCGATCACCTGCACCCCGGTGCCCGCGACGGCGTCGAGCACCGACGGCAGCAGCAGTGTGGTCGCCACCGGACCGGTGTGCCCACCTCCCTCGCCGCCCTGCACGATCACCGCATCGGCGCCCCAGGACGCCACCTTCTTGGCGTGCTTGGCCGCGCCCACCGACGGGATCACCACGGCGCCCGCCTCTTTGAGCTTCTCGATCAGTTCAGCCTTGGGTGCCAGCGCGAACGACGCCACCTTGACGCCTTCGCGGATCATCAGGTCCACCCGGTCGCCGGCGTCGGAGGCATCGGCGCGGATGTTCACCCCGAACGGCTTGTCCGTGGCTGCCTTGACCTTCGCGATCGCGGTGGCCAGCTCATCGAGCGTCATGGTCGCCGAGGCGAGGATGCCCAGACCGCCGGCGTTGGCGGTCGCCGACACCAGCCGGGCGCCGGCCACCCAGCCCATACCGGTCTGCACGACCGGATGTTCGATGCCGACCAGTTCGGTCAGCGGGGTCTTTAACCTCATGCGCGCACTTCTTTGTCCCGCAGCGACTTCGGGTCGATCACCTCACGGATCAGCTGCAGCTCCTCCGGGGACGGCAGCCGGGTGGCGGGGGCGTCGGCCAAACCGTATACCTCGAACGACGTGTTGTCGGCGACCTCGTCGGCGGTGACCCCGGGGTGCAGTGAGACCGCGCGCATCTGGTGGTCAGGACCGCCGAAGTCGAACACGCCGAGGTTGGACACCACGCCGCCCAGGTTGAAGAAGCGGAACGCCGGGTTGTCCGGGTCCACCTTGTCGTAGCCGATGCCCGAGACGATGTCGACGGCCTCGCAGAACACCCGCGACGAGTGCGCGCCCACCCAGTAGCTGGTGGTGTGGTTGATCGTGTTGCCCGGTGCGCCGCGCACCCCGAACATCTGCCGCGTCGGGTGCTGCAGCGGGCCGAACGCCGACAGATTCTGGTTGCCGTAGCGGTCGATCTGGTTGGCGCCCATGATCACGTGGCGCCGGCCCCACGAGAGGGTTTCGAAGACCCGGTTGAACGGCATCCAGCCTTCCAGCGCACCGACTTTGCCGATCGCCGGGGTGTCGGCCAGGATGCGGGCCTCGCCGTCGGTGAGAACCAGGTCGGGGGAGAAGGTGAGGCGGGCGAGCCGAGCGCCGACCGTGGGCACGGTGGCCATGGGTGAGGCCATGATCTCGCCGGCGTCGCGGAACAGCTCGGCGCAGGCTACGGCACAGATCTCCGCGCGAGTGGGTGAGTCTGTCATGCTTGCGCCTCCGCTCCGAATTTCTTCACCGCAGCCTGGTAGTCGTCCTCGCTACCGGACAGGTACGTGGCCTTGAACTCCGCCCAGGTCTCATCGGACTTGGCGGCCTCGGCGTAATGCCGCTGGAACTTCTCGTCGCGGCCGTAGTCGGCTGCGCCGAGGGTGAAGTGGGCGCCCCCGGGGGCTTCCACAACTTTGTCCACCATCATCCGGTTGATCAGCTGGGTCTGGGGTGACGTGCCGGCGATCAGTTCCTCGGTGGGCACGATCTTCTCGACCGACAGGAAGCGGTGCTGCGCCGACATCAGGAACAGGTCGTCGAAGTAGGGATCGATCCCGGTGTAGGCGGCGTTGCCGCGCTCGTCGCCGATGTTCAGGTGCACGAATGCGGCGTCCAGATTCAGCGCCGGCATCGCGACCAGGGTCTCGTGTCCGCCCTCAACCGGGTACGGCGAGGTGACGGTCTTGAGTTCGCCCTCCCAGAAGTCGATCACCGAGCTGCCCAGCCCGGCGCGGATCGGCAGGAACGGCAGCCGCTGCGCGGCGGCCTGCAGCCCGCAGCGCAGCATGCCCTCGTCCATCTCGCGCGCCTCGATGGCACCGGTGGTGCGGGCTTTGGCGAACCACGGATCGTAGAACGGCGCGGAGTCCAGCGAGACGAAGCCGTAGTAGGCCCGGCGCACCTTGCCTGCCGCGCACAGCAGGCCCAGATCCGGTCCGCCGTAGGTGACCACGGTCAGGTCCTTGACGTCGGTGCGCAGGATGGCGCGGACGAACGCCATCGGTTTACGGCGCGAGCCCCAGCCGCCGATGCCGATGGTCATGCCATCGCGCAGCTCGGCGACGGCGTCGTCGAGAGTGGTGATCTTCGAGGCCATTACTTCTTCCCCTTCTCGGTACCGGCGAACTCGTCGCGGTGCTCGTCGGCCACACCGGACAGGTTGAGCTCGAAGGTGAAGCCCTGCTCCATGCGGTAGCTGGAGTTGACCTTCTGCACGTCGATGAGGTTGAGGGCTTCCTTGGCCGCCCGGATCACCCGGGTGTCCTTGGACGCAATGTCGCGGGCCACTCGAAGTGCAGCTTCGTCGAGCTCGGCGCGTGGCACCACCTCGTGCACCGATCCGTACTGGTGCAGCGTGGCGGCGTTGACGGTGGCTGCGGTGTAGAACAACCGGCGCATCATGTGCTGCGGCACCAGCCGGGACAGGTGGGTGGCCGCACCGAGGGCGCCGCGCTCGACCTCGGGCAGACCGAACTTGGCGTCGTCAGAGGCCACGATCACGTCGGCGTTGCCGACCAGGCCGATACCGCCGCCGACACAGAAGCCGTTGACCGCGGCGATCACCGGCACCGCGCACTCGTAGACGGCCTTGAAGGCGGCGAAGCAACCGCGGTTGGCGTCGATCAGAGCGGTGAAGCCCTCGGTGTTCTGCATCTCCTTGATGTCGACACCGGCGTTGAAGCCGCGGCCCTCGGCCCGCAGGATGACCGCGTGAGTGGACATGTCCTTGCCCGCTGCGGTGATGACGTCGCCCAGCTCGAACCAGGCCCGCGACGGCAGGGCGTTGACCGGCGGGTAGTCGACGGTGACCGCGACGATCCCCGGTTCGACGGTTGTGGTTGTGATCGGCATGGGCGGACTTCCCTGTCGTATTGGGGACTTGGATACCTAAGCAAGCACTTGCTTGGTACGCTAGCACAGTGGATGATGCGATCAAGCTTGGATTGACCGGCAAGGTGGTGCTGGTGACCGGTGGAGTGCGCGGCGTCGGCGCGGGCGTCAGTGCCGTCTTCGCCGACCAAGGTGCCACGGTGGTGACCTGCGCGCGGCGCCCGGTGGACGGCCTGCCGTACGAGTTCCACGCGTGCGATGTGCGCGACGACGACGCGGTGCGCGGCTTGATCGAGGCGGTCGTCGCCCGGCACGGGCGCCTGGACGTGGTGGTCAACAACGCCGGCGGCTCCCCGCACGCGCCGGCCGCCGAGGCGTCGGCGAACTTCAGTCGCAAGATCATCGAACTCAACCTGCTGGCCCCGCTGCAGGTCGCCCAGCACGCCAATGCCGTCATGCAGACCCAGGCGGCAGGCGGCTCCATCATCAACATCACCAGTGTCAGCGGCCATCGGCCGTCCCCGGGCACGGCCGCCTACAGCGCCGCCAAGGCCGGCGTGGACAACCTGACCGCCACCCTGGCCGTCGAGTGGGCGCCCAAGGTCCGGGTGAACTCGGTGGTGGTCGGCATGGTCGAGACCGAGCAGTCGGAGCTGTTCTACGGGGACGCCGAATCGCTGGCCATGGTCTCTGCCACGGTGCCGCTGGGCAGGCTCGCCAAGCCCGCCGATGTCGGTTGGGCGGCGGCGTTTCTGGCTTCCGATGCCGCGGCGTACATCAGCGGCGCCAGCCTGGAAGCACACGGCGGCGGCGAGCCGCCCGCCTACCTGAACGCTACGAGCGCCAACAAATAAAGGAGAGAACGCAGATGGGACTTCTCGACGGCCGCGTGGTCATCGTCACCGGAGCGGGCGGGGGGATCGGACGGGCGCACGCGCTCGCCTTTGCCGCCGAGGGCGCCCGGGTGGTGGTCAACGACATCGGTGTGGGCCTGGACGGTTCACCGGCCGGTGGGGGTAGTGCTGCCCAGGGCGTGGTCGACGAGATCGTCGCAGCCGGCGGGGAGGCCGTCGCCAACGGTTCGAATGTGGCCGACTGGGAGCAGTCCGCGGCGCTCATCCAGACCGCGGTGGACCACTTCGGTGGGCTCGACGTCCTGGTCAACAACGCCGGCATCGTGCGGGACCGGATGTTCGCCAACACCAGCGAGGAGGAGTTCGACGCCGTCGTCGCAGTCCACCTCAAGGGGCACTTCGCCACCATGCGGCATGCCGCGGCCTACTGGCGGGCGCGCTCCAAGGCCGGCGAAACGGTGGACGCCCGCATCATCAACACCAGTTCCGGCGCCGGCCTGCAGGGCAGTGTCGGCCAGGCCAACTACTCGGCCGCCAAGGCCGGTATCGCCGCGATGACCCTGGTCGCCGCCGCCGAGATGGGCCGCTACGGCGTCACGGTCAATGCGATCGCCCCGTCGGCACGCACCCGTATGACCGAGACTGTTTTCGCCGACATGATGGCGACCCAGGGCCAGGAGTTCGACGCGATGGCGCCGGAGAACGTGAGCCCGCTGGTGGTGTGGCTGGGCAGCGTCGAGTCGCGGGATGTGACCGGCAAGGTCTTCGAGGTCGAAGGCGGCAAGATCCGGGTTGCCGAGGGCTGGGCGCACGGCCCGCAGGCCGACAAGGGCGCTCGCTGGGAACCCGCCGAGCTGGGGCCGGTCGTCACCGACCTGCTGGCGGCGTCGCGGCCGCCGGTTCCGGTGTACGGAGCCTGACGGCTTCGTACGGTCCGGCGACGGTGGCGGTCGCCTCCATCCCGCATAAGTCAGTGCTTGCTGATCGTGGGGCGCTCGCCACGTACGTCGGGCCCGGAGCCGGTTCGTCCGGTTCGGCGCCGCGGCGACAAAGGGGCCGGTGCCTACGTTCGGTCACGGATCGAGGCGGGTAGGCACGACCCGCCCACAAGGCGTCCTGACCAGCTTTCGATCAGCGACCAGCGGGTTTATACGGCGGCGTCAATAATGTGATAAACACGTTGCCGGACAACGGACTATTGGCGGTCGCGCCGCCCCGACGTCGCGGTAATCTTTCAGCTGCTCTTAAAAGTTTCCCAGGTTCGTTGGCGCTCGCGTTGGAGGTCTCGTGTGGTTGGTGGTTGAGGTGCCGGGCAGGTCGCGCGCGGCACCACGGCCACGACACCCGCATCCCGGGGAGGGCATCCCCACCTTCGCCTGGCCGACCTTCTGGCTCGCGGTCGGCGCTGTGACCGTCTTCGCCGGGGTCGCCATCGGGGCGGCCCGCGGAACTCTGCCGCCCTGGGTCGTGATCCCCCTGAGCACCGCGGTCACCTACGTGATGTTCTCGGTGGCGCACGAAGCGCTGCACCGCTCCTTCTGCTCGGTGCGCTGGGTCAATACCGTGGTCGGCCGCCTGGCCTGGCTGTTCGTGTCACCGTCGTTCTCGCTGCCCTCCTTCGGGTACGTCCACGGCGAGCATCACCGCCACACCAACGACCCCGAGCGCGATCCCGATGTGTTCGCCACCCACGCACCGACCTGGCAGTTGCCCTTCCGCTGGGCGCTGATCGATGTCTTCTACGCGGCGTGGTACACCCGCAAGCTGCGGCAACGCATACGCCACTCCTGGCGGCGACCGGTTGCCGAAGTCGCCGAGACTTCGGTGGTGTTGCCCCTGACGGTCGCCCTGATCGTGGGCGCGATCCTGACCGATCACCTCTGGTTGCTTGCCGAGGTCGTGCTGATTCCGCAACGGCTCGGTCTGTTCATCATCGGCTGGGCGTTCGATTGGCTGCCGCACCACGGGATCGACGTCACGCAGCGCCAGGATCGGTATCGCGCCAGCCGGTTGCGGGTCGGGATGGAATGGCTGCTGGCTCCGCTGATGCTGTCGCAGAACTATCACCTGATCCATCACCTGCACCCGTGGCTGCCGTTCTACCGGTACCTGGCGGCCTGGCGCCGCAACGAGGAGCTCTACCTCGAGCACGGTGCCGCCGTCACCACCCTGCTGGGTCGGGATTTGAACACCGAGGAAACCCGGCACTGGAAACGGTGGCAATTCGTCGAGCCCGAGCCCGAGCTAGAGCCCGAGCCCGAGCTAGAGCCCGAGCCCGAGCCCGAGCTCGAGCTCGAACCCGAGCTAGAGCCCGAACCCGAGCCCCGGGTCGCCTGAGACGCCGCGCGGCCGGCTGCCGGGCGTCAGAGATGCTGGGCCGCCTCATGGGCGAGTTGCAGGCGCGAAGAGATATTGAGCTTGGTGTAGATCCGGTTCAGGTGTGAGTGCACGGTGCGGGGCGAGACGCTCAGGTGCGCGGCGATGTCTTTGTCGCGCAGCCCGGCGCTGATGAGCCGGACGACGTTGCGTTCGGCCGGAGTCAGCGAGGCCCAACCGCTGGACGGACGTTTGGCCTCGGTTTTGCCCTTCGCGTCGCCCCGGCGCGCGTGGTCGATGGCCTCCGCGATCGACCATGCGGCGCCTTGCGCCCACCGACTTTCAAAAACTCTCTGCGGCAGGGCTTCTCGCACAGCATCGACGGTGGACTCGTAGCCGGCGTCGTAAACTTTGGCCCGGACCGCGCGGGTTCGCCGTCGGACGGCGCTCGCCGCGCCGAGGAACCGGGCCGCCTCGTCGTGGCGGCCGGACGCGGCGGCGCAGGCTGCCAGCACCTCGAGCAGGTCGGCGACGGCCAGATAGGCCTCGGATTCTGTTGCGAGCGTCAGCGCGTCAAGCGCGTCTCGTTTGGCCTGCTCGGGGTCGCCTTCGGCCAGGGCCACCCGGCTCCGGACCTCCAGCAGCAGAATCCGGTGGAAGCCCATGCCCACCGACAGCGCCGCGTCGGCCCAGCGGCGTGCCGCGGCCACGTCGCCGGTTTCCAGCGCCACCCGGGCGACTGGATTGCCGTTGATTGCCAGGAGTTGGGGCAGCGCGCAGGCGTCGCACGCGGCGTCGGCGGCACCGCGCGCCCCGGACACATCGCCGGCGGCAAGCAGCGTGTCGGCCACCGCTCCGAAGCTGATGCCGCGGTGAAAGTCGATGAGTTCGGCGGCCGCCTCGACCGATGCGTTCGCCGCTGCCCGCGCAGCGCGCAGATGCCCCTGACAGGCGAGCGCTTCAGCCAGCAGCGTCAGACTCTGGGCGCTGAACAGCGGGTCACGTGCCGCCTCGGCCTCCATCGCCACGTGTCTGGCCTGATCGACGGCGTTGTCCAGCTCTGCGCGATGCAAGTGCGCCAGACCCAGGCATAGCCGGCACAGGCGCGAAACCGACCAGTCACCGATGGCTTCGGCGAGCACGGCGCCGTTGTCCGCCGCAAGGCGCGTAGCGGCGAGATCACCTGCCACGAACGCCGAATACGCCTGTATGGCATATATCTGGCTCAGTCGCCAGTCGTCGTTCAATGCGGGGGACAGCGCGATGGCCTGCTCGAAGCAGGGCAGCGCGAGTTCGGGGCTGTAGCTACAGGTGAATCCGCAGGCGGCCAGTGCCCAGGCGAGTAGGTCGGGTTCGTCCAGGCGCCGTGCAAGCGCGACGGCTTCCTCGGCCTGTTCGACTTGTTCGTAGTTTCCGGTCACCGCTTCCAAGATCGTCTTATCCGCCAGCGCGCGGGAACGGGCGCCGGGCGCCATCGCGTTGCCGGCGGCGAGCACGGTGTTGAACCAGGCAAGCCCCTCCAAGGTCCGGCTGTGTATCCACAGCGGAAGCAACGAGGAAGCCAAACGCGCGGCGGCCCCGATGTCGTTGTGCTCCCGGCTCCAGGTGAAGGCGGCCCGGAGGTTGTCGATCTCGAGTTCGGCCTGGGCGATATGCCACCCGTACCCGGCGGTCACCCCGGCGTCAAACAGCGCGGTGTAATGATCGCGGTGTCGTACCTGGATGGTCTCCGATTCCCCGGACTGCTCGAGCTTTTCCAGAGCGTATTGCTGGACCGTCTGCAACAGCCGAAACCGCGTCGCCTCTCCGGCGTTGTCGGCTACCACCAGCGATTTGTCCACCAGCTGGGTAAGTTTGTCGATGATCTGTGCGCGGGTCAGGTCGGGGCCCCCGGCCACCGCGTGGGCGGCATCGAGGTCGAACCCGCCCATGAACGGCGCCAACCGGCGAAACACCACGCGCTCGGATTCGCTCAACAGGTCGTGCGACCAGTCCTCGGAAGCACGCAGCGTCTGTTGGCGGGGCACCACCGTGCGGGCACCACCGGTCAGCAGGTGGAAGCGCTCGCCCAGTCCGTCCGCGATCTCAGTCAACGACAAAGCCCGCACCCGGGTAGCCGCCAGCTCGATGGCCAACGGTACCCCGTCCAGCCGGCGGCAGATCTCGACGACCAACTCCGCATCATCGCTGGTCTCGATCAAACCCGGCCGGACCAGGCGAGCGCGGTGCCGGAACAACTCGGCGGCCTCATCGACCAGGGAGAGCGACGGGGTCTTCCAGGTCACTTCCCCTGCCACCCCGATGGGTTCCCGACTCGTCGCCACGATGGTCAGCTCCGCGCTGGTAGCCAACAAGGTGGCAGTCAGCCGCGCGCAGGCGTCCAGCAGATGCTCGCAATTGTCGAGCACCATGAACAACTGCCGATCTGCGATGAAGCGCACCAGGGTGTCGACCGGGGAGCGGTCCGGTCGGTCGGGCAGGCCCAGCACGTGAGTCACCCGTTCGGGAACCAACTCCGGATCGGTGATCGGCGCCAGATCTACGCACCATGCGCCGTCCCGGAACCGGTCGACGAACTCCGCGGCCAGTTGTAGCGCCAAGCGGGTTTTGCCGACGCCACCGGCACCGGTCAGCGTCACCAGGCGGTTGCCGTCGACCAACCGCCGCAGCTCGGCCAGCTCGGCTTCCCGGCCGACAAAACTCGTCATCGGCGTCGGAAAATAAGGCCCGTGTACCGCACGTCCCGTGCGTAACGGTGGAAACTCAGTTGGAAGCCCGGTGTGGCAGAGCTGGAACACCCGCTCCGGGTAGGGGATCCCGCGCAGCCGGAAGGCGCCCAAGTCGAGCAGCCACGTCCGGGGCCCCAGTCGATCGGCCATCAGCTGGTGGGCGGTCTCTGACAATAACGTCTGACCGCCGTGGGCCAGGTCGCACAGCCGGGCCGCGCGGTTCACCAGGGAACGCGGATGGGCGCTGGGTTCGACCAGCGGCGCCTCGTCGGCATGTACGGCGATTCGCGGCCGGATCGATGCCCCGGGAGCGCGCTGCAACGCAAGGGCGCAGGCCACCGCGTTGCCGGCGTCGGCGAACCCGGCGGCGAACCGGTCCGCGTGGTCCTGTTCGGGCAGCCGCTCTCCGTCGTGCGCGGTGACCGCTTCACCGAGTGCGCCTTCCAACCACGAGAGCCCAGCGGTGAAAGATTCCGTCGGCGGCTGCCATTGCGGCCGGGAGTCTCCGGGACTGACCACGAGGACCGTGCGCGCAGGGGAAAGCGGCAAAACCGCTTCGCTGGCGTTCGACATCATCTACCGTTCCTCGGAGGGCAAGTAGGCCCAACACGGGCGGGCAGTCGTCCACTCACACGGATGGATCGGCTCCCCAACCCCGCAGGCGTGGCTCTTGTTCCACATCTACGCACTTTTACTGCCGTCTGGGCGACACCATACCAGCGGAGTTTGGGCAGTTTTGCTGATGATCTTGAGCCCGAACCACCGCAGAGTGTCAGGTGGCAGAGCTGCGCTCGCCCGGTCCGCCACCTCGCGTGGAGTTGTTTCGCCGATCTCCCCCTGGTCGCGATCCCCGGACTGTGGGCAGTGCCAGCAAGGATGACCTGGTTGCGGTCCCCACTCGTCAAGGCCACGGCGGCTCGGTGAGCCGTCGGCGGTATGTGCGGCGTCCTTTTTCTGCTCCATTTGTGATGCCAGCAAACTGCAGATAAAGCGCCCATCCGCGTCATGCGGGCGCCCCTGAATCTCCGGCGGTAGCGCGAAGTGAATCACGCCTCCGTCGATGAAGATTCCTGAAGTTAACCATAATTTCCGCCAAATAAGCCATCGGGAGCGACTGTGTTCGAACTCACCCCACACTGTGTCCAAGCTCTCATTTATGGGTTTGAACTGCGGGTCTTGGGGATCAGAATACGTCACAAACGGGGACTGGTTGTGGCTTTAGCCACATAAAGCGGCACCCGAGTTGCGCAAAGTAAACGAACGACCATAATTCGAACCTGCTCCAAATCTAAGTAAAAGCTATGAGAGGTTGCGCCATGGGCCGGCGGGATGCCAGCAAAGTTGTACGTTCGTCGGGCTGGCGTTCGGTGGGACGTTCCGTGGTGGGGGCGGGCAGCGCTGTTGCGGCGTTTTTGGCGTTTGGCGTCGGCCCGGCGCCCGTGGCCTCCGCGGATATCGAGGACCTGTTCGACCCGGTGTTCTGGTCGGGTCTGTCGGACGCAGCTGAGAGTGCCGAGGTCTGGTCGGGCTGGTTTGCGGACCCCGGCGCGGCGGATGCGGACTTCATCTATGACCTGTTCGAGCAGTTCGACCTGGCCGTGGCGTCCTTCTACCACGAGCAGCTGTATCTACCGCTGTACAACCTGAGCCAGGACTTCATCGCCGACAACCAGCAGTTCCTCGACCTGATCAACCAGCCGTGGGTAGACCTGTTCGGTCGTGAGTTGATCGGTAACGGCATCGATGGGTTCACGGGGACCAACGAGACGCTGTTCGGTTCGCTGGGGTGGTTCGGAAACCTCGGTGACGGCGGTTTCCTGTTCGGCGACGGTGGAGTCGGCGCAGAGGGTGTGGCCGGGATCGCCGGTGGTGTCGGTGGTGTCGGTGGCGACGCCGGCATGTTCGGCAATGGTGGTGTCGGCGGTCTCGGTGTGGAGGGCGGTGCCGGCGGCGCCGGCGGTGTCGGTGGCTGGTTGTTCGGCGATGGCGGTGCCGGCGGCGCGGGTGGGGCGTCGATCGATGCGTTGGTGGCCGGTGGCAATGGTGGTGCCGGCGGCGACGTGGTGAGCCTGTTCGGTGTCGGTTTCGGTGGCGCCGGTGGCGCCGGCGGCGCGGGGGCGGTCGGTGCGGCAGGTGCCGCGGGTCTCGATGGGGTGCTGGGAGCCTTGAACGGCGCTGCCGGTGGCGACGGCCTCACCGGTGGTCTTGGCGGCAATGGTGGTGCCGGCGGCGCGGCCGGGTTTGTGCTCGGCATCGGTGGCCTGGGCGGCGCCGGCGGCGTTGGCGGCAGTGGTGGTGTCGGTGGTGTCGGTGGCGCCGGCGGTGTGAGCCTGGACGACCTGGGCGGCAACGGTGGTGCCGGTGGTCTCGGCGGCGATGGCGGCGGCGGTGGCCGTGGCGGCGTCGGTGGTGTGGGTGGACACTTCGGTGCTGCCGGCAACGGTGGGGTCGGGGGCAATGCGGGTCTGGCCGGCGATGGTGGCGCCGGTGGTCTCGGTGGCGATGGCGCACTCGGTGGTGGCAACGGTGGCGATGGTGGCGCCGGCGGCCAGATCGGCACGGTGGTCGGTCTCGGCGGTGCCGCGGGTGAGAAGTTCATGTCCTGGTTGTGGGGCAACGCAGGCCGCCCCGGAGCCGACGGCCAGTTGCCCGTCGGGATCAGTGGCAATGGCGGCGTAGGCGGTGCGGGCGGTAACGGCACCGGCCTGTTGGCCGATGGCGACGGTTCCTCCGGTGGAAATGGTGGTGCCGGCGGCGACGGTGGCGCGCACGGCAATGGCGCCGCTGGCGGTGTGGGCGGCGACGGTGTTGCCGGTGTGACCGGTGCCGATGCCACGCTCGCGGGCGGTGCCGGGGCCTCCGGTGGTGCTGGCGGCAACGGTGGCGCCGGTGGTGCCGGCGGTTCTGGCGGCTCGGTGGTCGGTAACGCCGGCAGTGGCGGTGCCGGCGGTAAGGGTGCTGCCGGTGGTGGCGGTGGCCGTGGCGCCGACGGAGCGGCGGGCACTTTCGATGACGAGGGCGATGGCAACGGTGGGGCCGGCGGAGACGCTGGATTCGGTGGCGCGGGCGGCAATGGTGGTGCCGGTGGTGCCGCCGGTAGCGCCACCAATGGTGCCGCCGGTGTCACCGGCGCCGGCGGTGCGGCCGGTGACGGCGGCAACGCCGGGACTGCAGGTGCCGGTGGTCAGGGCGCTGCCGGCACGGCCGAGCACCCCGATGCCGGCCAGGGTGGTGCGGGCGGCAGGGGTGGAGACTTCGGCGCCGGCGGGACCGGTGGCACCGACGGTGACGGCAACGGCCAGGGTGCTGATGGGCTTGATGGCGCGGCCACGGTCGGTGGCAATGGTGGTGCCGGCGGTGACGGGTTCCTGGGTACCAACGGTGTCCAGGGCAGCATTGACGGCACTGGTGGCGGCCACGGGGGCAACGGCGGCGACGGCGGTGCCGGTGGTCTGGCCGCAGACGGTTCCTATGCTGCGCAGGGCGTGGGCGGTATCGGCGGTGATGGTGGCGCTGGCGGTAACGGTTTCAACGGTTTCAACGGCGATGGGCCGGGCGCTGACGGCACGAACGCCGGAAACGGTGGCGCGGGTGGCAACGGCGGCCAGGGCGGCCAGGGCTCCACTGTCGGCGCCCACGGCATCGGTGGTCTGGGTGGTAACGGCGGCAACGGTGGCAATGGTGCCGACGGCGGTGACGGTGCCGGCGGCGACAGCGAGCACGCGGCCGGCTATGCCGGTCAAGACGGCGGTAACGGTGGAAATGCCGGCAAGGGTGGCGCCGGAGGTTCCAGTGGCGGCGGTACCTACTCGGCCAGTGGTGCCGACGGCGTCGCGGGTATCGGTGGCAACGGCGGTGTCGGCGGCACCGGCCTGGACGGTGTCAACGGCACCGCGGAAAACCCTGATGGCACGGCTGGTGCCGCTGGCGGGGCCGGCGGTAACGGCGGCCAGGGCGGCCTAGAGGCCGACGGCGCCACGCAGGGCGCCAACGGCAATGGTGGTGCCGGTGGCCTGGGTGGCCGTGGCGGTAATGGTCTGAACGGTGTCAACGGTGTCGAGTCGGGTGACGATGGCACGCGTGGTGGCGATGGTGGTGCCGGCGGTGCCGGTGGTGTCGGCGGCAGTGGTGCGGTGGCCGGTGCGCACGGCGCCGGTGGTGTGGGCGGTAACGGCGGTAACGGTGGGCAGGGTGCGCACGGTGCCAATGGCGCCAACGGCAGTGCCCAGCAGATCGCGGGCCAGGCCGGTCAGGACGGTGGCGCCGGTGGCAATGCCGGTAAGGGCGGTGCCGGTGGTGACAGCGGCAACGGCACCTTCGCGGGCGCCGGCAGTGACGGCGTGGCCGGCGTGGGTGGCAATGGTGGTGCCGGTGGCACCGGTCTCGACGGTGTCAACGGCACCGCCGGTGCGGTGGACGGCACTGCCGGTGGTGCCGGTGGCGCCGGCGGTAACGGTGGTAAGGGTGGTCTGAACACCGATGGTTCGGTGGCTGCGACCGGTGATGGTGGTACCGGTGGTGCTGGTGGCCGTGGCGGTAATGGTCTGAACGGTGTCAACGGTGTCGAGTCGGGTGACGATGGCACGCGTGGTGGCAATGGTGGTGCCGGCGGTGCCGGTGGTGTCGGCGGCAGTGGTGCGGTGGCCGGTGCGCACGGCGCCGGTGGTGTGGGCGGCAACGGCGGTAACGGTGGGCAGGGTGCGCACGGTGACGCCGGTGCCGCCGGTGACGCCGGGCACCGCGACGGCTATGCCGGGCAGAACGGTGGCGCCGGAGGCGACGCCGGTAAGGGCGGTGCCGGTGGTGACAGCGGCAACGGCACCTTCGCGGCCGCCGGAGTCGGCGGAGTCGGCGGTATCGGCGGAGACGGTGGCTCGGGCGGCGCGGGTGTGGCGGGCGTCAACGGCACTGCGGGTTCGGTGGACGGCACCGCCGGCGGCCACGGCGGCGCCGGCGGCAGCGGCGGTAAGGGCGGCCTGAACGCAGACGGTTCCCAGGCCGTGACCGGCAACGGCGGCGTCGGTGGTGCCGGCGGCGCCGGTGGTAACGGTTTCAACGGCAGCAACGGCACGGCACCGGGAGCAGACGGCTCCGACGCCGGTAACGGCGGTGCCGGCGGTAACGGTGGTGTCGGTGGTACCGGCGCCAACACCGGTGCGCACGGCGCCGGTGGCATGGGTGGCAACGGCGGTAACGGCGGTAACGGCGCCGATGGTCTCAACGGCGCCAACGGCGACGCCCAACACCTGGACGGCTACGCCGGTGGCGTGGGCGGGTCCGGTGGTGCTGGTGGCGCGGGAGGTGCCGGCGGCTCGAGCGGCGGCGGCACGTTCGCCTCGAACGGTGGCGACGGCGCCGGTGGCTACGGCGGAAACGGCGGCTTCGGTGGGAACGCCTTCCACGGTGCTGACGGCAGCGCCGGCCACCGGGACGGCTTCGACGGCGGACACGGTGGCGCCGGCGGTGCGGGCGGCGACGGTGGTGCCGGAGGTGGCACGACCGGCGTTGGCGGTCGTGCGGGCAACGGTGGTGGCGGCGGCCAGGCCGGCAACGGTGGCGACGGCGCGAACGGAACCGCAACCGACCCCGACGGCGGAAACGGTGGGCGCGGCGGCAACGTCGGTGCGGGCGGCGCCGGCGGCACCGGTGGCACGGGCGCGACCAGCGGTGCGGACGGCAATGCCGGAAGCACCCCGACCAGCGGCGGCAACGGCGGCAACGGTGGTGCCGGCTATGACGCGGCCGCTGATGCGGGTGCTGCGCCGGGAACCGCCGGTGGCAACGGTGGTGCCGGCGGTGCTGCCGGTGACCGCGGCAACGGCGGCGCCGGCGGAAACGGTGGCAATGGCGCTGCGGGTACTGCCGGTGCGGACAGCACTGCGGTGGGCGTTGCCGGCTCTGACGGGACGGTCGGCGGTGCCGGCGGTGCCGGTGGCGCCGGTGGTGCGGGCGGCTCGATTGCCGGTGCCGGTGGCGCCGGCGGCCTCGGTGGCGACGGTGGTGCCGGCGGCCATGGTGGCGCCGGGTTCGACGGCGCGGACGCCACGGTCCCCGGCGGTGATGGCGGTACCGGTAGCAGCGGCGGTAACGGTGGCGCCGGTGGTGCCGCTGGTGCCGGCGGTGCCGGCGGCAGCGCGACCAACGGTGCCGTGGGTAACAACGGCAACGGTGGTGACGGCGGTGCCGGCGGTAACGCGGGCGCGGCCGGCGACGGCGGGCACGGTGCGAACGGCAACGCCGCCAATCCGCACGGCGGCAACGGCGGCCGCGGTGGCGACACCGGCACGGTCGGCGCCGGCGGCGCGAGCGGTGCGGCCGGCAGCGGCGGGGCGGGCGGTTCCGCCGGCACCAACGGCGCCGACGGTGTGGCACCTGCCAGTGGTAACGGTGGTAACGGTGGTGCCGGCTATGACGCGGCCGCTGATGCGGGCGCTGCGCCGGGAACCGCCGGTGGCAATGGTGGTGCCGGTGGCGACGCCGGTGACCACGGCAACGGCGGCGCGGGCGGAAACGCTGGCAACGGCGCCGCGGGTCTTGCCGGTGCGGACAGCACCGCGGAGGGTGTTGCCGGCTCCGACGGCACTGCCGGCGGTGCCGGCGGTACTGGTGGTGCCGGTGGTGCGGGCGGCTCGGTCGTCGGTGCCGGTGGCACTGGTGGCCTAGGCGGTAACGGTGGTGCCGGCGGCCATGGTGGTGCTGGGTTCGACGGCTCGGACGCCACGGTGCCCGGCGGAAACGGTGGCGCCGGCAGTGACGGTGGCGATGGTGGTGCCGGTGGTGCCGCTGGCGCGGGCGGTGCCGGTGGCAGCGCGACCAACGGTGCCGTGGGTAACAACGGCAACGGTGGTGACGGCGGTGCCGGCGGTAACGCGGGCGCGGCGGGCAACGGCGGCCAGGGAGCTGCCGGTGGCGCAGCCAACCCCGACGGTGGTCAGGGCGGTCGCGGTGGCGACACCGGCACGGCGGGAGCCGGTGGCACCGGCGGTGCGGCCGGCAGCGGCGGGGCCAGCGGAACGGGTGCCGTCGGCAACGACGGCACCGACGGTGACGCCGCGCCGATCAGCGGCAACGGCGGTAGCGGTGGTGACGGCTACAGCTCCAGCGATGGCTCGGCCGACGGCGGTAACGGCGGCGCCGGCGGCGACGCGGGTGTCAACGGCAACGGTGGTGACGCCGGCAAGGGCGGCGACGGCAACAACGGTGGAGCCGGTGGTGCCGGTGGTGCCGGTGGCACCGAATCCGGCAGCGGCGGCGCCGGCGGCGACGGCGGTAACAGCACCGGGGCCGGCGACGGTGGTGTCGGCGGCGCCGGCGGGAACGCCGGCAACAACGGCAACGGTGGCGACGCCGGCAACGGCGGCGCGGGAAGCCAGACCGGCTCCGGTGGTGACGGCGGCGCCGGCGGCCACGGCGGCACCGACACGGGCGACGGCGGTCGCGGCGGGCACGGCGGCAGCGGTGGCATCAGCGGCGGTGACGGTGGCGCCGGTGGCAACGCGGGCGCCGTCGGCAACGGTGGCGACGCCGGTGACGGCGGCGACGGACTCGCCGGCCGAAACGGCGACGACGGCACCGTGCCCGGTGAAGCCGGTGGTGCCGGTGACGCGGGTGGTTCCGGTGGTGCCGGTGGTGCCGGCGGTGCGGGTGGCTCGGTGTCGGGTAACGGTGGCGCTGGTGGCGCGGGTGGTATCGGTGCGGCTGGTGGTGCCGGTGGCGACGGCGCGACCGGTGTGGCCGGTTCGTTTGCCGGTGGTGACGGTAACGGCGGTACCGGTGGTGCGGCTGGCGCCGGTGGCAAGGGTGGCGATGGCGGTGCCGGTGGTGCCGGTGGTTCGGCCACCAACGGCAGTGCGGGTAACCAGGGCGCCGGTGGCGGTGCCGGTGCCGGTGGTGACGCGGGTAAGGCCGGTGACGGTGGCGCGGGTGCGGCCGGCACGGCTGGTAATACGACCGGTGGTAACGGTGGTGACGGCGGTGCGCTGGCCACCGGTGGTGCCGGTGGTACCGGTGGCGCGGGATCGTCTGCGGGTGCCGATGGTGCTGATGGAGGCGACTCGGCGGCGCATGGTCCGCAGGGCAATGGTGGTGCCGGTGGTGCCGGTTATGACGCGGCCGGTGACCCGGGTGCGGCGTCGGGCACCAATGGTGGTGACGGTGGTGCCGGTGGTAACGGCAGCGCGATCGGCAACGGTGGCGCCGGTGGTGCCGGTGGTAACGGCAAGGCCGGTATCCACGGTGCCGATGGTGCCGCGAACTCCGGTGAAGCCGGTGGTGCCGGTGACGCGGGTGGTTCCGGTGGTGCCGGTGGTGCCGGCGGTGCGGGTGGCTCGGTGTCGGGTAACGGTGGCGCTGGTGGCGCGGGTGGTATCGGTGCGGCTGGTGGTGCCGGTGGCGACGGCGCGACCGGTGTGGCCGGTTCGTTTGCCGGTGGTGACGGTAACGGCGGTAACGGCGGTACCGGTGGTGCGGCTGGCGCCGGTGGCAAGGGTGGCGATGGCGGTGCCGGTGGTGCCGGTGGTTCGGCCACCAACGGCAGTGCGGGTAACCAGGGCGCCGGTGGCGGTGCCGGTGCCGGTGGTGACGCGGGTAAGGCCGGTGACGGTGGCGCGGGTGCGGCCGGCACGGCTGGTAATACGACCGGTGGTAACGGTGGTGACGGCGGTGCGCTGGCCACCGGTGGTGCCGGTGGTACCGGTGGCGCGGGATCGTCTGCGGGTGCCGATGGTGCTGATGGAGGCGACTCGGCGGCGCATGGTCCTGGGCAATGGTGGTGCCGGTGGTGCCGGTTATGACGCGGCCGGTGACCCGGGTGCGGCGTCGGGCACCAATGGTGGTGACGGTGGTGCCGGTGGTAACGGCAGCGCGATCGGCAACGGTGGCGCCGGTGGTGCCGGTGGTAACGGCAAGGCCGGTATCCACGGTGCCGATGGTGCCGCGAACTCCGGTGAAGCCGGTGGTGCCGGTGACGCGGGTGGTTCCGGTGGTGCCGGTGGTGCCGGCGGTGCGGGTGGCTCGGTGTCGGGTAACGGTGGCGCTGGTGGCGCGGGTGGTACCGGTGCGGCTGGTGGTGCCGGTGGCGACGGCGCGACCGGTGTGGCCGGTTCGTTTGCCGGTGGTGACGGTAACGGCGGTACCGGTGGTGCGGCTGGCGCCGGTGGCAAGGGTGGCGATGGCGGTGCCGGTGGTGCCGGTGGTTCGGCCACCAACGGCAGTGCGGGTAACCAGGGCGCCGGTGGCGGTGCCGGTGCCGGGGGTGACGCGGGTAAGGCCGGTGACGGTGGCGCGGGTGCGGCCGGCACGGCTGGTAATACGACCGGTGGTAACGGTGGTGACGGCGGTGCGCTGGCCACCGGTGGTGCCGGTGGTACCGGTGGCGCGGGATCGTCTGCGGGTGCCGATGGTGCTGACGGAGGCGACTCGGCGGCGCATGGTCCGCAGGGCAATGGTGGTGCCGGCGGTGCCGGTTATGACGCGGCCGGTGACCCGGGTGCGGCGTCGGGCACCAATGGTGGTGACGGTGGTGCCGGTGGTAACGGCAGCGCGATCGGCAACGGTGGCGCCGGTGGTGCCGGTGGTAACGGCAAGGCCGGTATCCACGGTGCCGATGGTGCCGCGAACTCCGGTGAAGCCGGTGGTGCCGGTGACGCGGGTGGTTCCGGTGGTGCCGGTGGTGCCGGCGGTGCGGGTGGCTCGGTGTCGGGTAACGGTGGCGCTGGTGGCGCGGGTGGTACCGGTGCGGCTGGTGGTGCCGGTGGCGACGGCGCGACCGGTGTGTTCGTTTGCCGGTGGTGACGGTAACGGCGGTACCGGTGGTGCGGCTGGCGCCGGTGGCAAGGTGGCGATGGCGGTGCCGGTGGTGCCGGTGGTTCGGCCACCAACGGCAGTGCGGGTAACCAGGGCGCCGGTGGCGGTGCCGGTGCCGGGGGTGACGCGGGTAAGGCCGGTGACGGTGGCGCGGGTGCGGCCGGCACGGCTGGTAATACGACCGGTGGTAACGGTGGTGACGGCGGTGCGCTGGCCACCGGTGGTGCCGGTGGTACCGGTGGCGCGGGATCGTCTGCGGGTGCCGATGGTGCTGACGGAGGCGACTCGGCGGCGCATGGTCCGCAGGGCAATGGTGGTGCCGGCGGTGCCGGTTATGACGCGGCCGGTGACCCGGGTGCGGCGTCGGGCACCAATGGTGGTGACGGTGGTGCCGGTGGTAACGGCAGCGCGATCGGCAACGGTGGCGCCGGTGGTGCCGGGGGTACGGGTGCCAGCGGTGCTGCGGGTGTCACGGATGGCTCCGGTAATGGCACCGACGGCGGCAACGCCGGTGCCGGTGGCCGCGGTGGTGCCGGTGGTGCCGGTGGCTCGGTGTCCGGTGACGGCGGTGTCGGTGGCGCCGGCGGTGTCGGCGGTGTCGGCGGTACCGGTGGTGCTGGTCTCGAGGGCGTCGACGGTGCGGATGCGGCGGCCGGCAGTGGCGGCAACGGCACGGCCGGTAGTGACGGCGGCGACGGTGGCAGCGGTGGTGCCGGCGGTAAGGGCGGCGACGGCGGTGCCGGTGGTACGGCCACCAATGGCAAGGCCGGTGCGCAGGGTGTCGGCGGTGTCGGTGGTGCCGGTGGTGACGCCGGCGCTGCGGGCAACGGCGGTGACGGCGGTGCCGGTGCCGGTGGCGGCGGCGGTGCGACGGCCGGCGCTGGTGGTGCCGGTGGTGACGGCGGCGAGCGCGGTACCGCCGGGGCCGGTGGCCAGGGCGGTAGCGGTGCCGGTGGTGCGGCTGCCAATGGCCAGCAGGGTGCGGAAGCTGCCGGTACCGGTAACGGCGGCAACGGCGGCGACGGCGGTAACGGCGAAGCCCTGACCGGTCAGGCCGGTGGTGACGGTGGTGCCGGCGGCAACGCCGGGACGGTCGGCGACGGTGGCGCCGGTGGTGCCGGGGGTACGGGTGCCAGCGGTGCTGCGGGTGTCACGGATGGCTCCGGTAATGGCACCGACGGCGCTGACGCCGGTGCCGGTGGTCGCGGTGGTGCCGGTGGTGCCGGTGGCTCGGTGTCCGGTGACGGCGGTGTCGGTGGCGCCGGCGGTGTCGGCGGTGTCGGCGGTACCGGTGGTGCTGGTCTCGAGGGCGTCGACGGTGCGGATGCGGCGGCCGGCAGTGGCGGCAACGGCACGGCCGGTAGTGACGGCGGCGACGGTGGCAGCGGTGGTGCCGGCGGTAAGGGCGGCGACGGCGGTGCCGGTGGTATGGCAAGTGCGCAGGGTGTCGGCGGTGTCGGTGGTGCCGGTGGTGACGCCGGTGCTGCGGGCAACGGCGGTGACGGCGGTGCCGGTGCCGGTGGCGGCGGCGGTGCGACGGCCGGCGCTGGTGGTGCCGGTGGTGGTGGCGGCGAGCGCGGTACCGCCGGGGCCGGTGGCCAGGGCGGTAGCGGTGCCGGTGGTGCGGCTGCCAATGGCCAGCAGGGTGCTGAGGCTGCCGGTACCGGTAACGGCGGCAACGGCGGCGACGGCGGTAACGGCGAAGCCCTGACCGGTCAGGCCGGTGGTGACGGTGGTGCCGGCGGCAACGCCGGGACGGTCGGCGACGGTGGCGCCGGTGGTGCCGGCGGTACCGGTGCTGATGGTGCTGCGGGTGTCACCGACGGTGACGGCAATGGCACTGCCGGTGGTGACGCGGGTGCCGGTGGCGCCGGTGGTTCCGGCGGTAAGGGCGGCTCACTGTCGGGTGATGGTGGCGTCGGTGGTGTTGGTGGCGCTGGTGGCGTCGGTGGCGCCGGCGGTTCGGGGACCAACGGTTCGGCGGGTGCCGACGCGGTGGCCGGCAGTGGCGGCAATGGTTCGGCTGCTGACCACGGCGGCAGTGGTGGCGACGGCGGCAAGGGTGGCGCCGGTGGTGCCGGCGGTGCCGGTGGTTCGGCGACCAATGGCAGTGCTGGTGGCCAGGGTGTCGGCGGTGTCGGTGGCGACGGTGGTGCTGCCGGTGCCGCGGGCAACGGCGGTGACGGCGGTGCCGGTGCCGGCGGCGGGGCCAACCCGACTGCGGGTGCCGGTGGTGCCGGCGGTGACGGCGGTGACCGCGGCGCTGCCGGTGCCGGTGGCCAGGGCGGTAGCGGTGCCGGTGGTCAGGCTGCTGACGGCCAGCAGGGTGCTGAGGCTGCCGGTACCGGCAACGGCGGCAACGGCGGCAACGGCGGCGACGGCGAAGGCTTCGGTCAGGCCGGCGGCGACGGCGGAAAGGGCGGCAACGCCGGAACGGTCGGTAACGGTGGCGCCGGTGGTGCCGGCGGTACCGGTGCTGATGGTGCTGCGGGTGTCACCGACGGTGACGGCAATGGCACTGCAGGTGGTGACGCGGGTGCCGGTGGCGCCGGTGGTGCCGGCGGTAAGGGCGGCTCACAGTCGGGTGATGGTGGCGTCGGTGGTGCTGGTGGCGCTGGTGGAGTCGGTGGCGCCGGCGGTTCGGGGACCAACGGTTCGGCGGGTAGCAGTGCGGCGGCCGGCAGTGGCGGCAACGGCACGGCCGGGGGTGACGGTCGCGACGGTGGCAACGGTGGCGCTGGTGGTAACGGTGGTGCCGGTGGCTCCGGTGGTTCGGCGACCAATGGCAGTGCTGGTGGCCAGGGTGTTGGCGGTGTCGGTGGCGACGGTGGTGCTGCCGGTGGCGCGGGCAACGGTGGCGACGGCGGTGCCGGTGCCGGCGGCGGGGCCAACCCGACTGCGGGTGCCGGTGGTGCCGGTGGTGACGGCGGTGAGCGCGGTGCTGCCGGGGCCGGTGGCCAGGGTGGTAGCGGTGCTGGTGGTCAGGCTGCTGATGGCCAGCAGGGTGCTGAGGCTGCCGGTACCGGCAACGGCGGCAACGGCGGTAACGGCGGTAACGGCGAGCCCCAGACCGGTCAGGCCGGCGGCGTCGGCGGTAAGGGCGGCAACGCCGGACCCGACGGCGACGGCGGTAAGGGCGGCAACGGTGGGGCCGGCGGCCAAGGTACGACCGGCGGCACTTCGCCGGTTAAGGGCGGCCCGGGCTACACCGGCGGGATCGGCGGAGTCGGTGGCGCCGGCGGCGACGGCGGCATGGGCGGCTGGAACTCGGGCGATGGCGGCGCCGGCGGTAACGGCGGCGTCGGCGGCACCGGTGGTCGTGGCGGCCCGGGCCAGAGCGGTGAGACCGGAGAAGCGGGTGGTGGCACTGGCTACCAGGGCGGACCCGGCGGCGGCGGCGGTATCGGCGCTGACGGCGGTGCGGGCGGAAACGGTGGCACAGCGGCCAACGGCAACACAGGTGCCGGCGGTAACGGCGGTAACGGCGGTAGCGCCGGGACCGGTGGCGGCGGCGGTACCGGCGGTACCGGCGGCCAAGGAACAGAAGACCATCCGAGCGGTGGCCAGGGCGGCCCCGGTGGCTCTGGTGGCGCCGCCGGGACAATCGGTGGTCAGGGTGGCGCCGGTGGTGTCGGCGGGCCGAACGGTCAGGACGGTTCTAACGGCGGCACGGGCAAGGGCGGCAGCATGGGCCACCAAGGCGCGTACGGCGCGAACTACTGATCGAGGTCGACGACCCTCGACAGAGACGCAGTACCGGGAGGCCCCGCACGCATGGCGCGCGGGGCCTCCCGGCCATTGCATGGTGGGCGGCTACGTGCCGTGGAACGAGATCGTCGAACTGCCACGCCGCAGATGTGCCAACCGGAAAGGGCCACGGCCTAGCAACGGGGATGGTGTTCCGCATGGATCAGGGTCGCTCACGACCAACGCGACGAGCGGTCAACGGCGACAACGCGGCCACCGACCCATGGGTGCTTCAGGGGCTCACGTGCGCCGGCAGCGACGCCTCGTCAGGGCTCGCAGATGACGATCGGGATCTCCCGATCAGTCCAGGCCCGGTAATTGGCGAAGTCGGGGTACATCGCGTCGAGCTTGGGCCAGTACTCGGCCCGCTCGGCATCGCTGGCATCGCGGGCACGCAGCGACAGCACCTCGTTACGGATGCGGAAGCTCACCTGCGGGTTGGCCTTGAGATTGAAGTACCACTGCGGGTTGTTGGCGCGTCCGCCCTGGGACGCCACCAGGATCACCCGGTCGCCTTCCCGCAGAAACAACAGCGGGGACTCCCGCAGCTGGCCGGATTTGCGACCTGTCGTGGTGAGGATGCCCACCTCGGGAACGTCACCGAAACGCTTGGATCCCAGCCGCCACTTTCGGCCGACCCGGCCACCGGTCGCCTTGTAGGCCCACGTGTTGGCGCGAGACATCCACTTGATGAAATTCCCGGTGGCCGGCGAATCGAGAGCCTTCGGCTTCTCGGGTATGTCTCGGTTGCTCACGGATTCACTCTAACGGTGGATGAACGGACGAATCCCGGCGCGGATGTGGTGGATGACAGCAGTGCCGTCTGGGCTTTCGGCGGGAATCCGGAAAACCTCGTCGACATGGGAGCACACCCGGGCCCCCAGTAGCGACGGTTTGGTGATGATGTCGTAGACCGCCCGGACGTCGTCGCCGTCGATGCTGTACTCCGGCAGCGTCGCCGCCGAGATCAATCGGAATTGCGGACCGCGGTTGAGGCTGCGGCGCAGGTGGTTTCCCGAGAACCCGGTCTTGATTCCGACCTCGATGCGGACACAGTCCGGGCTGAACCGGACCGCAGCGGCGTCATGGCTGACCAATGCGTCGATATAGGCCTGCGCCGCGGCGATGCGCTCGCTCTCGGGAACCGGAGCCACTAGATGCGCTCGATGATGGTGCCGGTCGACAGTGCTCCGCCGGCACACATCGTGATCAGGGCGGTCGACTTGTCGGTGCGCTCGAGCTCGTGCAGTGCCGTGGTGATCAACCGGGCGCCGGTGGAGCCCACGGGGTGGCCCAGGGCGATGGCCCCGCCGTTGACGTTGACCCGGTCCATGTCCGGTTTGTGGACAGCGGCCCAGGACAGCACGACCGAGGCAAAAGCCTCGTTGATCTCCACCAGGTCGATGTCGCCGATCTTCATCCCGGCCTTCTCCAGCACCTTCGCGGTGGACTGCACCGGACCGTCGAGGTGGTAGTACGTCTCCGAGCCGACGTTGGCCTGGCTGATGATGCGGGCACGGGGCTTGAGCCCCAGCGCCTTGGCCTTGTCCTCGTCCATCCACAGCACCGCGGCGGCCCCGTCGGAAATCTGCGACGAGGTACCGGCGGTGTGGATACCGCCCTCCATGACGGGGTTGAGTGCGGCAAGGCCCTCGGCTGTGGTGTCACGCAGGCCCTGGTCGCGGCTGACGATGTTCAGCTCGGCGGTGGGTTGCTTGTTCTCGTCGATGACCGGGGCCTCGATCGGGGAGATCTCCCGGTCGAATCGGCCCTCGGCCCAAGCCTGCTTGGCCAGCTGCTGGGACCGCAGCCCGAGCGCGTCCACGTCGGCGCGGGTGATGCCCCGACGCTTGGCGATGCGCTCGGCCGCCTCGAATTGGTTGGGCAGGTCGATGTCCCACGACGCCGCGCGGGCGCCGCCGCCGTTCGCGCCGAGGGGAACCCGGCTCATCGCCTCGATGCCGCAGGCGATGCCGATGTCGATGGCGCCGGCGGCGATGAGGCCGGCGATCAGGTGGTTGGCCTGCTGCGCGCTGCCGCACTGGCAGTCGATGCTGGTGGCGCCGACATGCTCGGGCAGCCCGGCCACCAGCCAGGACTGCCGGGTGACGTTGTTGCCCTGCTCGCCGAACTGGGTGACACAGCCGCCGATGACCTGCTCGACGCTGCCCGCGTCAATGCCGGCCTTGGTGATCAGTGCCTTCTGCACCGCCCCGAGCAGTTCGGTGGCGTGCAGGCCGGACAACCAGCCATTACGTTTGCCGATAGGGCTGCGGGTGGCTTCGACGATGACAGGATTACCCATGCGGCCAGGCTAGAACACGTTTCATTAGTCTGACAAGCGAGGATGCGGCACTGCCTTTGATCTGCGGTCGGGGCGTGTTTCAATGGTCGCAATCAGGCACTAGACGGTGTTGTTCCTGCTTCCGGGTTCAAACGTCGTCGAACCGACAGTTACCTACCGAACACCCTAGGAGTAGAGACATGGGCTGCCCCGCCATCCCCAGCGACTTCGACTTCCTCGACTCCGAGATGAGCCTGAAGGGCCTTCCGGTCCAAGAGCTCGCTGAGCTGCGTAAGTCTGAACCGGTGCGTTGGGTCGACGTTCCCGGGGGGACCGGAGGTTTCGGCGACAAGGGTTACTGGCTGGTGACCAAGCACAAGGACGTCAAGGACGTCTCGCTGCGCAGCGACGTCTTTTCCAGCGCCATGAACGGCGCGATCCCGGTCTGGCCGCAGGAGATGACTCGTGAGGCGGTCGACCTGCAGCGCGCGGTCCTGCTGAACATGGATGCGCCGCACCACACCCGGCTGCGCAAGATCATTTCCCGGGGCTTCACCCCCCGCGCTCTGTCGCGGCTTGAGGACGAGCTGAAGGCGCGCGCACAGAAGATCGCTGAGACCGCCGCGGCGGCCAACACCGGAGACTTCGTCGAGCAGGTGTCTTGCGAACTGCCGCTGCAGGCCATCGCCGAACTGCTCGGTGTGCCCCAGGACGATCGGGACAAGCTGTTCCGCTGGTCCAACGAGATGACCGCCGGTGAAGACCCCGAGTACGCCGACGTGGACCCGGCGATGTCGTCCTTCGAAGTCATCAGCTACGCCATGAAGATGGCCGAGGAGCGGGGCGTGAACCCGACTGATGACATCGTGACCAAGCTGATTCAGGCCGACGTCGACGGTGAGAAGCTCAGCGACGACGAGTTCGGCTTCTTCGTCATCATGCTGGCGGTGGCCGGCAACGAGACCAGTCGCAACTCGATTACGCACGGCATGATCGCGTTCTCGCAGAACCCCGACCAGTGGGAACTGTTCAAGCGGGAACGGCCGCAGACCGCCGTGGACGAGATCATCCGTTGGGCCACACCGGTTTCGGCCTTCCAGCGCACGGCGAGCGTCGACACCGAGATCTCCGGCGTCAAGATCAAGGCCGGCGAGCGCGTGGTGATGTCCTACCGTTCGGCCAACTTCGACGAAGAGGTGTTCGACGACCCGTTCACCTTCAACATCCTTCGCGACCCGAACCCGCACGTCGGTTTCGGCGGTACCGGGGCGCACTACTGCATCGGCGCCAACCTGGCCCGCCTGACCATCAACCTGATCTTCAACGCGGTCGCCGACCACATGCCCGATCTGAAGTCGATCGGCGAGCCGGAGCGGCTGAAGTCGGGCTGGCTCAACGGCATCAAGCACTGGCAGGTCGACTACTCGGGTAAGTGCCCGGTCGCGCACTGAGCAGACTGACGGCGTAGACGAATCAAGGAGGATTCGGGTGGATTTCACACCGAACCCGGAGCAGCAGGCTGTCGCCGATGTGGTGACCTCGGTGCTCGACCGAGAGAACACCTGGGAAGCGCTCGTGTCCGGGGGAGTCGCGGCGCTGGGTGTGCCGGAGCGACTGGGCGGCGACGGCCAGGGGCTCGCGGAGCTGGCCACCGCACTGACTGAGATCGGCCGGCACGGCACCATCGGTCCTGCGCTGGCAACCCTGGGTCTGGGCTTGGTGCCGCTGCTGGATCTGGCGTCCGAAGCTCAGCAGGACCGATACCTGGCCGAAGTCCCCGCCGGTGCGGTGCTGTCGGCTGCGCTGAACGAGCCCGGACAACAGTTGCCGGAGCACCCCAAGACCAGCTATGCCGATGGAAAGCTCAACGGCGTCAAAACCGGTGTGGCGTACGCCGAGACCGCGGCATGGCTGATCGTCTCCTGCGATCAGGGCGTGGTGGTGGTCTCTCCTGACACCGCCGGGGTCACCCTCACCAAGACCCCGACGTCGAACGGATCCGACGAATACGTGGTGACCTTCACCGACGTTGCGGTAGAGCAGTCCGACGTCCTCGCGGGCGCCGGCGTGCGTCGCCTCAACCAATTGGTTCTGGCGGCCACGGGAGCGTTCGCGGCGGGGCTGGTGGCCGGCGCCCTGCGACTGACCGCCGACTACGTCGCGACCCGCGAGCAGTTCGGCCGCCCGCTGTCGACGTTCCAGACGGTGGCGGCACAACTCTCCGAGGTCTACATCGCCTCTCGGACAATCGATTTGTTGGCCACCTCCACGGTCTGGCGGCTGGCCGAGGGCCTTGATGCCGACGAAGACCTGAGCATTCTGGGCTATTGGTTGACCTCGCAGGCCCCGCCGGCGATGCGACTCTGCCACCACCTGCACGGCGGTATGGGTATGGACATCACCTATCCGATGGACCGCTACTACTCCTCGATCAAAGACGTGACTCGGTTGTTGGGTGGTCCGAACCACCGCCTGGATTTGGTGGGAGCGTAATGTTCATCGACCTCACGCCCGAGCAGCGGGCACTGCAAACCGAACTCCGGGAATACTTTTCGACTCTCATCACGCCCGAAGAGGCTCAAGCGATGGAGTCCGATCGCCACAATGAGGCCTACCGCGCGGTGATCAAGCGGATGGGCAGCGACGGCAAGTTGGGGGTCGGCTGGCCCAAGGAGTACGGCGGTCTGGGGTTCGGCCCCGTCGAGCAGCAGATCTTCATCAACGAGGCCAACCGCGCCGACATCCCGCTGCCGATGGTCACATTGCAGACCGTCGGCCCCACCTTGCAGGCACTCGGCACCGAGGAACAGAAGAAGAAGTTCCTGCCCGGAATTCTTTCCGGCGACGTGCATTTCGCAATCGGCTACTCCGAGCCCGACGCCGGCACCGACCTCGCCTCGCTGCGCACCACTGCGGTCCGACACGGCGACGAATACATCGTCAACGGACAGAAGATGTGGACCACGGGTGCGCACGATGCCGACTACATCTGGCTGGCCTGCCGGACCGATCCGACCGCGGCCAAGCACAAGGGCATCTCGATCCTCATCGTCGACACCAAGGACCCGGGCTACTCCTGGACGCCCATCATCTTGTCCGATGGGGCTCACCACACCAACGCGTCCTACTACAACGACGTGCGGGTCCCGGCCGACATGCTGGTCGGTGAGGAGAACGGCGGCTGGAAGCTCATCACCACTCAGCTCAATCACGAGCGGGTCGGTCTCGGTCCGGCCGGTCGGGTGGCCGGCATCTACGACCAGGTACACGCCTGGGCGTCCAAGCCCGGATCCGACGGCGTCACCCCGATCGAGCACGACGACGTGAAGCGGCTGCTGGGGCAGATCAAGTCGATCTGGCGGATCAATGAACTGCTCAACTGGCAGGTCGCCGCGTCCGGCGAGACCATCGCCGTGGCGGACGCCGCCGCCACCAAGGTCTTCTCCACCGAGCGGATCCAGGAAGTGGGCCGCCTGGCCGAGGAGATCGTCGGGCGGTTCGGCAACCCAGCGGACCCGGAGACCGCCCAGGTACTCAACTGGCTGGACAAGATGGCCAAGCGCAACCTGGTGATCACCTTCGGCGGCGGGGTCAACGAGGTGATGCGCGAGATGATCGCCGCCTCGGGCCTGAAGGTCCCGCGAGTGCCACGATGAGTCGAGGAGACCGATGAGCGACCTTTCCTCCGGGATCGAGCAGATACTGGCGTCGGGCCGCAGCAAGCCACGGTCCGGCCGGGATCCGGTGAACCAGCCGATGATCCGCCATTGGGTCGACGCGATCGGCGACACCAACCCGATCTACACCGACGAGGCCGCCGCCCGTGCGGCGGGACACCCGGGAGTAGTCGCACCGCCGGCCATGATCCAGGTGTGGACGATGATGGGCCTGGGTGGGCAGCGTCCCGCCGACGACCCGCTGGGCAAGGTCATGGACCTGTTCGACGGCGCCGGCTACGTCGGAGTGGTGGCCACCAACTGCGAGCAGACCTACCATCGCTATCTGCAGCCCGGCGAAGAGGTCAGTGTCACCGCTGAGGTGACCGACATCGTGGGCCCTAAGAAGACCGGCTTGGGCGAGGGCTACTTCATCACTCAGAAGATCCGCTGGTGGGTCGGCGAAGAGAACGTCGCCGACATGATCTGGCGCATCCTCAAGTTCCTGCCTGCAGACAAGGAGGAGCCGGGCCCGTCAGCGGCGGTACCGGAGGACCTTGATCCCGACAAGATGATGCGCCCGTCGTGGTCGAAGGACTCCCAGTACTTCTGGGACGGGGTGGCCGCGCACGAACTGCGTATCCAACAGCGGCCGGACGGCAGTCTGCAGCATCCGCCGGTGCCCGCAGTCTGGAAGGACAAGACCGAGACCACCGACTACGTCGTTTCCAGCGGCCGGGGAACGGTGTTCAGCTACGTGGTGCACCACGCGCCGAAAGTCCCCGGCCGCAGCCTGCCGTTCGTGATCGCACTGGTCGAGCTGGAGGAGGGCGTGCGGATGCTAGGTGAGCTCCGCGGCGCCGACGCGGCCGAGGTCAAGATCGGAATGCCGGTTCGCGCAACCTTTCTCGATTTCCCTGCCAGCGATTCCGGGCCCGCATGGACGCTGTACGCCTGGGAGCCTGTGGAAGGAGACAGTCAATGAGTGCTCCGACGGTCGAGGTGGGCACCAAGCTGCCCGAGCTGAAGATCTACGGCGACCCGACGTTCATCGTCTCCACGGCTATCGCCACCCGCGACTACCAAGACGTGCACCACGACCGAGACAAGGCGCAGGCCAAGGGATCCAAGGACATCTTCGTCAACATCCTGACCGACACCGGACTGGTTCAGCGTTACGTCACCGACTGGGCCGGATCCAACGCGGTGATCCGCTCGATCGGCCTGCGGCTGGGCGTGCCGTGGTACGCCTACGACACCGTCACCTTCTCCGGTGAAGTGACCGCCGTCGAAGAGGGCCTGATCACCGTGAAGGTTGTGGGCAACAACAGTCTCGGCGACCATGTCATCGCCACCGCCACTCTCACCCTCGGGGAGGCATGATGTTGTCCGGCAAGGCGGCTATCGCCGGCATCGGCGCGACCGACTTCTCCAAGGCATCCGGGCGCAGCGAACTGCGTCTGGCCGCCGAAGCGGTGCTCGACGCCCTCGACGATGCGGGCCTGAAGCCCTCCGACGTCGACGGCTTGGTGACCTTCACCATGGACTCCAACCTGGAGACCGCCGTTGCGCGTGCCACCGGAATCGGCGATCTGACGTTCTTCTCCCAGATCGGTTACGGCGGCGGTGCCGCCGCGGCCACCGTGCAGCAGGCTGCGCTGGCGGTGGCGACCGGCGTGGCCGAGGTCGTGGTGGCCTACCGGGCTTTCAACGAGCGTTCGGAGTTCCGGTTCGGCCAGGTGATGACCGGCCTGACGGTCAACGCCGATTCCCGCGGTGTGGAGTACAGCTGGTCCTATCCGCACGGGCTGAGCACCCCGGCGGCCTCGGTGGCGATGATCGCCCAGCGCTACATGCACGAATACGGCGCCACCAGCGCCGATTTCGGCGTGGTCTCGGTGGCCGACCGCAAACATGCCGCCACCAACCCCAAGGCGCACTTCTACGGTAAGCCGATCACCATCGAGGATCACCAGAACTCGCGATGGATCGCCGAACCGTTGCGCCTGCTGGACTGCTGCCAGGAGACCGACGGCGGGGTGGCGATTGTCGTGACCACCCCGGAGCGGGCCCGCGACCTCAAGCACCGCCCCGCAGTCATCGAGGCGGCAGCCCAGGGCGCCGGGGCCGACCAGTTCACCATGTACTCCTACTATCGCGAGGAGCTGGGGCTGCCCGAGATGGGCCTGGTCGGCAGGCAACTGTGGGCGCAGTCCGGTCTGACACCGGCCGACATCCAGACCGCGGTGCTCTACGACCACTTCACCCCCTACACCCTGATCCAGCTGGAGGAGTTGGGCTTCTGCGGCAAGGGGGAGGCCAAGGACTTCATCGCCGGCGGTGCCATCGAGCTCGGCGGCAGGTTGCCGATCAACACGCACGGGGGCCAGCTCGGCGAAGCCTATGTGCACGGCATGAACGGCATCGCCGAGGGCGTGCGCCAGCTGCGCGGAACCTCGGTCAATCAGGTCGAAAACGTCGAGCACGTCCTGGTCACCGCGGGGACCGGCGTTCCCACCTCTGGCCTGATCCTGGGTTAGTTTCCCTCGCCCCAGCTCTCGGGCAGCAGCGGCATGGTCGGGCTGTCGGCGAAGTTGCTCCCGCCCAGCGTGGCCAATCCGGCTGCGGAGGTGTTCGCCGCGGCGTAAGCGCCGGTGAATCCGAGTCCGCCGGCACTGCTTGCAGAGGGCCGGGCGCAGGTGTCCCGGCCGGCCTCGGGAGACGGCGTGCTGTCGGCATAGACCCGGATGAACTCGTCTGCGCGCCCCCGGGCGCTGCGGCGTCGCCGGCCGCGGGCGCGGTCTCGTGCGGCAGCGGCCACCGCGGCCTCTTCGGCGGCCTGCTCCGGGGTCACCGCTTTGGTCACCCCGCGGGTGCGGGCCTTGGACGCCATCCAGCCGGCCGAGCCGGGCGGCCCGATCACGTACGGCGGGAAGAAGCCCGGCCCACCGGCGGGGGGCGGTGACGACGGCGGCATCGAACTGGGCGGAGCGCTGGTTGCCGGCACCGACGCCGATGGGGGAAGTGCGGCGGTAGCCGAAGCGGGAGGGGCCGGGGCGGGCGTCGTAGCGCCGGCGGTCGGCAGCATCGGGGTGACCGGTTCCAGGGGCACAGCGGCGACCGGCGGGGGCTGGATTCCGGCCAGTCCGGCCAAGCCGGCGGCCCAGCCCAGGTTGCCTACCGCCAGCGTCAGAGCCGGCTGAAGCAGCGCCGGTGCGAACTGATTCAGGGTGGAGGCGATCTGGGCGGCGTGAAAGGTCAGATCTGCCATGATCCACGACAGGTCGCTCATGAACGCCCCGGGATTGGTGAGCAGGTCGTTCAGCAGGATCTCGCCGTAGTGGCCGAGTTCGCCGAAGAATTCCGTCCACCACTCCAAGTCGGCGGGGGTCAGCGAGCCGTCATGGGTTCCGCCGCCGCCGTGGTCGTGGTCGTGATCGCCGCCGCCGTGGTCGTGGTCGTGGTCATCGTGATCGCCGTGATCGCCGTGGTCGTCATGGTCGTGGTCGTCGTGATCGTGATCGTGCTCATCGTGGTCGTCATGGCCGTGCTCGTCGTGATTGACGACGGCCGGTGCCGGGGTGAGCTGGGGAGCGGACGCGAGCGCTGCGCCGGCGACCGCTTCATAGCCGGCCATCGTGGTGGCGGCCTGGACCCACATCCGAACGTAGTCGGCCTCGTTGAGCGCAATCGGAATGGTGTTGATGCCGAAGAAATTGGTGGCGACCAGCACCCCGTGGACGGCGTGGTTGGTGGCCAGCTCGGCCAGCGTCGGCATGGCCGCCAGCGCGCTGACGTATGCGGCGGCCGCCGTTTCGTGCTGGGCGGCGTGCGCGGCACTGTCGGCGCTGGCGGTCGCCAGCCAGGCCAGGTAGGGCAGATGCGCGGCGCGATAGCTTTCGGCGCTCGGTCCCTGCCATGCCGCTGCCGCGGTGGCGCCGAGCACCTCCCGCAGCGCCTCGGCGACAGCGGTGTACTCCGCGCTCAGCGATGACCACGCGTTGGCGGCAGCCAGGACGGGACCCGGCCCGGGGCCGGTGCTCAGTGCGGCCGAATGTACTTCTGGCGGAGATGCCATCCATACCGGCGCGGTCATGCCGCTCACCATATCGAAGATGAATGTCATTTTCAATTAGGTGCCGCAGGGGCGCGGACGCCGGCGCGGGGGCGCGGCGGGGGAGGCTAAGCCGGGACCAACTCCACGTCGTTGAGGATGGCGGCGTCGTCGCGTGAGGGTGCCACGACACTGCCCACCAGCCGGTCGCCGTCCTTCCACAGCCGGGCCAGCAGGGTCTCGCCCGGGAAGACCACGCCGGCGAACCGGGCGCCGAAGGAGCGGACCGCTCCGGCGTCACCGCCCAGCGCGGTGTCGACCGCGGCCTTGCAGGTCATGCCGTAGGTGCACAGCCCGTGCAGGATCGGGCGGTCGAAACCGGCTGCGGCGGCGAATGCGGGGTCCGAATGCAGCGGGTTGCGGTCGCCGCAGAGTCGGTACAACAGCGCCTGTTGCGGCGCCACCGGAATATCGATCTCGAAGTCCGGTGCGCGGTCGGGCAGTTCGCTCGCCGTCGACGGTCCCCGCTGGCCGCCGAAGCCGCCTTCGCCGCGGGCGAAGATCGACCGGTGCTGCGTCCACAGGGGAGTGCCGTCGGTACTGGTGACCGAGGTCTCGAGCACCACCACCGCGGCTTTACCCTTGTCCCACACGTCGGAGATCCGGCTGATCGCGCGGGCACTGCCGGACGGCGGCAGTGGCGCCGGTACGGTGACCCGCTCCGAGGCGTGCAGAATCTTGGCCAGGTCGATCTCGACACCGGGCCAGCTCACCTTCGGCGGCTCCACTTCGTTGAAGGAGGCGGCGACGCAGCCGAAGGTGGGCAGCACCTGCGGGCTGCCGTCGACGACGTAGCTCAGCTCCCGCGGGTCCATCGGGTCCGACCCGGCGCCCAGCGCCAGGTTGTAGAGCTGCACATTGGTTGCGGTCCAGGAGAATTCGACCTGGCCGAACTCTGCTCCCAGTGCGACCTCGAGATCGATCGCCATATCAGGCCTTTCCGGTTTGCGCGCCAGCGATGTCGAGAGCGGCCAGGTAGCCGAATGTCATGGCGGGGCCGATGGTGCCGCCGGGCCCCGGATAGGTGTGGCCCATCACCGGAGCGCTCACGTTGCCGGCCGCGTACAGCCCGGCGATGACGGTGCCGTCGTCGCGCAGTGCCCGGCCGTTCACGTCGGTACGGATCCCGCCCTTGGTGCCCAGGTCTCCGGGCACCAGCTTGGCGGCGTAGAACGGGCCCTGAGCGATCTGGCCCAGATTGGGGTTCGGCTTGTTGGTCGGGTCGCCGTAGTAGCGGTCGTAGGCGCTCTCGCCGCGATGGAAGTCCTCGTCCACGCCGTTGCGGGCGAACTCGTTGAAGCGCTCGACGGTCGCGCTCAATGCGGCGGCCGGCACACCGGTCTTGGTTGCCAGCTCCTCGAGGGTGTCGGCGGAGACGATCACGCCCGACTCCAGCCACTTCTTGGGAATCCGCTGCCCCGGCTGCAGGCCGGCGAAGATGTAGTTGTTCCGGTAGCGCTGGTCGAAGACCAGCCACGCCGGCACGTTCTCGCCGGGTCCGGGGCCTTGACCGTACTGGCCGCCGTACATGTGGTGGCAGGCCTCGACGTAGGGCATCGACTCATTCATGAACCGCTTGCCGGCCATGTTCACGATGATCGATCCGGGCGAGTTGCGCTCCGAGAGCGCGAACCACGGCGCCCCGGGCAGCGGCACCGTCGGCCCCCACCAGGAGTCCTCCATGATGTCCAGTGCGGCCCCCAGCTTCTCGCCGGCCAGAATGCCGTCGCCGGTGTTGGCCGTTGCCCCCACCGTCCACTCGGTGGTGATCGGGGCGCGCTGGTACTTGACCCGCATCTGTTCGTTGTGCTCGAAGCCCCCGCTGCCCAGGATCACCCCGCGCCGGGCCCGGATCAACCGCGGCTCCGCCGATTCGGGGTCGGATGCCCCGCGTACGTAAACGCCCCGGACCACGCCGTCCTCGACATACAGGTCGCTCAGCGCGGTGTTGAGCTCGACGGGGACACCGGCCTCGCGCAGGCCGATGCGCAGCGGCGCGATCAGGGCGCGGCCCATGCCGACCAGGTTCTTGCCGGTGGCCTGCGCCCACATGGTGCGGGCGCCGACTTTCAGGCTGCGCAGCATCCCGCGCGGGTGGCGCTTGAGCTGGTTGAGCCGAACGTAATCCTGCTGCATGACCACCACGTTCAGCGGCACCTTGCCGTAGGCCGGCTCCAGGCCGGCCATGTCGGCGCCCAGCTTCTTGGCGTTGAACGGCTTGGGCTCGATGGAACGTCCGGTCGGCTTGCCGCCGGGCTGCTCGGGGTAGTAGTCGGCGTAACCGGGAACCCAGCACATCTTCAGCGGTGAGTGCTTCAGCACGAACGACAGCATCTCCGGCCCGCGCTGCAGGTAGGTGTCGATCTTCTCGGCCGGCACCACGTCGCCGATGATCGTGTGCAGATAGGTGCGCGCCGCCTGCGGGTCGTCTTTGACCCCCGCGCGCTGCAACACCTCGTTGTTGGGAATCCACACACCACCGCCGGAGCGGGCGGTCGAGCCGCCGAAGTGGGCAGCCTTCTCGATGACGATGGTGGACAGTCCGTGGTGGGCGGCAGTCAGCGCGGCGACCATACCGGCGCCGCCGCTTCCGACCACGACGACGTCGTACTCCTGTTCGGCCATGTAGAACACGTTATAAAACCGCCCCACCCGGGCGCCAGTTGGCTGGCCGTACTGCCCGGCCGGCCCCGCGGAAACGACTCCCCAGCCTGCTGGTAATCCGGCTGTTCCGGGCCGGTTGAGCCCAGCCGGCCACCAGGTAGAACGTGTTCCATTTCCGCCTCGTCAGCGGGGTCTTTATGCCCTTTTTCCTCTGGTAAAGCCCTGCTCAGCGTAGGCGAAAAAGTATCGTAGTCGGAACCGGTTCACCAGTGAGGAGTCGCCATCGTGGCCAGCCCTACCGTCTCGTCAGCCACTCGCCTTCCCGCCGGATTCGACCTCACCGATCCGGAGATCTACGCCGAGGGACTGCCCGACGCAGAGTTCGCCGAACTGCGGCGCAACGAACCGATCAAGTGGATCGCGCAGCCGGATGACAGGAGCGGCGGCTTCAAAGACGGTGGCTACTGGGCCATCACCCGGCACGAGGACATCAAGGAGATCTCGCGGCTCGACGAGGTGTTCTCCAGCGAGGTGAACGGGGCGATCCCCCGGTTTCACGACGAGACCACCCGCGAACAGCTCGACGCGCAGCGGATCCTGATGCTCAATCAGGATGCGCCGAAACACACGCGGCAGCGCCGGATCATCTCCCGTGGCTTCACGCCGCGCCACATCCTGCCGCTGCACGACGATCTGCGGGCGCGGGCGCAACAGATCGCCAAGGATGCGCTGGCCCGGGGCAGCGGCGACTTCGTGGTGGAGGTGGCTTCGGAATTGCCCTTGCAGGCCATCGCGGGGCTGATGGGGGTGCCGCAGGCGGATCGCGGAAAGCTGTTCGACTGGACCAACCAGATGACCTCCTACGACGACCCGGAGTTCGCGCACTATGACCCGGCGGCCTCAGCGCTGGAGATCATCGGCTACGGCCTGGAGCTGGCCGAGCTCAAGCGCCGCAATCCGGGCCATGACATCGTGACAACCCTGGTGGAAGCCGATATCGACGGGGAGAAGCTCAACGACGACGAGCTGGGTTACTTCATCATTCTGCTGGCGGTGGCCGGCAGCGAGACCACTCGCAACTCGATCACGCAGGGAATGATGGCGTTCACCGAACATCCCGACCAATGGGAGCTGTTCATCAGGGAGCGTCCGGCCACCACGGCCGACGAGGTGGTGCGGTGGGCAACGCCGGTGACTGCTTTTCAGCGCACCGCGACCCGCGACCACAACCTCAACGGCACGCTGATCGAGCAGGGTCAGCGAGTGGTGATGTTCTACCGTTCGGCCAACTTCGACGAGGACGTGTTCACCGACCCATACACCTTCGACATCCTGCGTGAGCCCAACCCGCATGTCGGCTTCGGTGGCACCGGTGCGCACTACTGCATCGGCACGCACCTGGCGCGGATGACCATTGGGCTGATCTTCGACGCGATCGCCGACAACATGCCCGACCTGACCCCGCTGGACCGTCCTCAGCGGCTGCGATCAGGCTGGCTCAACGGCATCAAGCACTGGCACGTCGACTACGCCGGCAAATCGTAGTTCTGTGCCGCCGCCGGGCCGGTGGGCTGCCTACCACCGGTTTTGGCCGGGCCCGGACCGACAGAACGAAAAATTAGAACACGTCCTAGAATTGCCGCTGAACGGCCCGTTTCACCCGCTCACCACCACCCGAGGGGACCATCATGCTCAGCGCCCAGATCCGTGAGGAGCTCGCTGCCGAGTTGGCGCAGGCGGAGCGCAGTCGGGTTCCGATCTCCCCGTTGACTGCGGCTCAGCCCGAGATCGACGTCGTCGACGCCTACGAGATTCAGCTGATCAACATTCGCCAGCGGATCGCCGAGGGCGCGCGCGTCGTGGGACACAAGGTCGGCCTGTCCAGCGAAGCGATGCAGCAGATGATGGGTGTCGACGAACCGGACTACGGACACCTGCTCAGCGAGATGCAGGTGTTCGAGGACAAGCCGGTCAAGGCGTCGAACTATCTCTATCCCCGGGTCGAGGTGGAGGTCGCGTTCATCCTGGCCAAGGATCTGCCGGGCGCGGACTGCACCGAAGAGGATGTGCTGGCGGCCACCGAGGCCTTCGCCCCGGCGATCGAGCTGATCGACAGCCGGATCAGCGACTGGAAGATCAAGCTGTGCGACACCATCGCCGACAACGCCTCATCGGCGGGCTTCGTCCTGGGCAAGCAGCGGGTCAAGCCGGGCGATATCGACATCAAGAGCATCGACGCCTCCCTGACCAAGAACGGCGAGGTGGTCGCCGAAGGCCGTAGCGACGCGGTGCTGGGTAACCCGGTCACCGCGGTGGCCTGGCTGGCTCGCAAGGTGGAAAGCTTCGGAGTGCGGCTCAAGGCTGGCGACATCGTGTTGCCCGGCACCGCTACCCGGGCCATCGACGTCCATGCCGGCGACGACTGCGTCGCCGATTTCGCCGGGCTGGGTTCGGTCCGGCTGGTTTTCGAATAGATTCGAATAGAGGAGCTTTCATGGCTGCTAAGGCCTCAGTTGCGATCGTCGGGTCGGGCAATATCAGTACCGACCTGTTGTACAAGTTGCTGCGTTCGCAGTGGCTGGAGCCGCGTTGGATGATCGGCATCGACCCCGAGTCTGAGGGTTTGGCGCGGGCGCGCAAGCTCGGCCTGGAGACCTCGGCGCAGGGGGCGGACTGGCTGTTGGCCCTCGATGAGAAGCCGGACTTCGTGTTCGAGGCCACCAGTGCTTACGTGCATAAGGCGTATGCGCCCAAGTATGAGGCCGCCGGTATCCGGGCCATCGACTTGACGCCGGCGGCGGTGGGTCCGGCGGTGATCCCGCCGGCGAATCTGCATGAGCATGTCGATGCGCCGAACGTCAACATGATCACCTGCGGTGGTCAGGCCACCATTCCGATCGTGTATGCCGTCACGCGTGCGGTCAAAGAGCAGGGCGGCACCGTGCCCTATGCGGAGATCGTGGCCAGTGTCGCGAGCGTGTCGGCTGGGCCGGGGACCCGGGCCAACATCGATGAGTTCACCAAGACCACCTCGCGTGGGGTGGAGACCATCGGTGGTGCGCAGCGCGGCAAGGCGATCATCATCTTGAACCCGGCCGACCCGCCGATGATCATGCGCGACACGATCTTCTGCCAGATCCCCGAGGACGCCGACCGCGACGCGATCACCGCGTCGATCAAGGATGTGGTGGCTCAGGTGCAGACCTATGTGCCCGGTTACCGGTTGCTCAACGAGCCGCAGTTCGATGAGCCGTCGCTGAACTCCGGTGGGCGTGCGGTGGTGACCACGTTCGTCGAGGTCGAGGGCGCCGGCGATTATCTGCCGCCGTATGCGGGCAACTTGGACATCATGACCGCCGCTGCGACCAAGGTCGGCGAAGAGATCGCCCGTGAGATGGCGGCAGCAAGGCTGGAGGAGCGTAATCGCTATGTCTGATCACATTTTTGATGTGCGGATCACCGACACCTCGCTGCGCGACGGTTCGCACCACAAGCGTCACCAGTTCACGCCTGCGGAGGTCGCGGCGATCGTGGCGGCGATCGACGCCGCCGGGGTGCCGGTCATCGAGGTGACCCACGGTGACGGCCTGGGCGGATCGAGCTTCAATTACGGGTTCTCCAAGACGCCCGACCAGGAGCTGATCAAGCTCGCGGCGCAGACCGCCAAGGACGCCAAGATCGCCTTCCTGATGCTGCCCGGCGTGGCCACCAAGGAAGACATGAAGCAGGCGCAGGGCAACGGCGGACAGATCTGCCGGATCGCTACCCACTGCACCGAGGCCGATGTCTCCATTCAGCATTTCGGCCTGGCTCGGGAGCTGGGTCTGGAGACCGTCGGGTTTTTGATGATGGCTCACACCGTCTCCCCGGAGAAGCTGGCCGCCCAGGCCCGCATCATGGCTGACGCCGGCTGCCAGTGCGTGTACGTGGTGGATTCGGCCGGTGCGCTGGTGATGGAGGGTGTTCGCGATCGGGTGGCCGCGTTGGTCGCCGAGCTCGGTGATGACGCCCAGGTGGGTTTCCATGGCCACGAGAACCTGGGGCTGGGCGTTGCCAACTCGCTGGAGGCGGTGCGTGCCGGCGCCAAGCAGATCGACGGCTCGGTGCGCCGCTTCGGTGCGGGCGCGGGTAACGCCCCGGTGGAGGCGTTGATCGGGGTGTTCGACAAGGTCGGGATCAAGACCGGAATCGATTTCTTCGACATCGCTGATGCCGCAGAGGAAGTGGTGCGCCCGGCGATGCCGGCCGAGTGCGTGCTGGACCGCAACGCACTGATCATGGGCTACTCCGGGGTGTACTCCAGCTTCCTCAAGCACGCGGTGCGTCAAGGTGAGCGTTACGGCGTGCCGGCGCATGAGCTGCTGCACCGGGCCGGGCAGCGCAAGCTGATCGGTGGCCAGGAGGACCAGCTCATCGACATCGCCCTGGAGATCCAGCGGGAGCGGGCCGCGAAATAATCGCGGCATGACGACACGGCCGCAGGCCCAGGCGATTCTGGAACAGCTGGCCGGACCGCAGGCGCGGCTGCGCGACGACCAGTGGATCGCGATTGAGGCGCTGGTGGTGGCTCGCCGCCGCGCGCTGGTGGTGCAGCGAACCGGCTGGGGCAAGTCGGCGGTGTATTTCATCGCCGCGAAGCTGTTGCGGGCCAGCGGCCACGGTCCGACGGTGATCGTGTCGCCATTGCTGGCGCTGATGCGCAACCAGGTCGCGGCAGCGGAGCGTGCCGGTGTGCATGCGGCCACCATCAACTCCTCGAACGTCACCGAATGGGCAGACGTGCAACGCCGGGTGGCCGCCGGTGATCTCGACGTGTTGCTGGTCAGCCCGGAGCGGCTCAACAATCCGGACTTCCGCGATGAAGTGTTACCGGCGCTGGCCGCTAAGGCCGGGCTGGTCGTGGTCGACGAGGCGCACTGCGTGTCGGACTGGGGCCACGACTTCCGGCCGGACTACCGGCGTATCCGCACGCTGATCGCCGAGCTCGGCGCCGACATCCCGGTGCTGGCGACCACGGCGACCGCCAACGACCGGGTGGTCGCCGACGTCGCGGGCCAGCTCGGGGTTGGCGGCAGCGACACGCTGGTGCTGCGTGGCGGCCTGGACCGCGAGTCGCTTCGGATGTCGGTGGTGACCGCCGGTGGACCGGCGCAGCGCGCCGCCTGGATCGGCGCTCACCTGGAGAAGCTGCCCGGATCCGGGATCGTCTACACGCTCACTGTGGCCCAAGCCCACGACGTGGCCGCCGACCTGCGCGCTCAGGGGTTCGCGGTGGCCGCCTACACCGGCTCGACCGACTCGGCCGATCGCGAGCAGCTCGAGGCCGATCTGCTGGCCAACCGGGTCAAAGCGCTGATCGCCACCTCGGCGCTGGGCATGGGATTCGACAAGCCCGACCTGGGTTTCGTGGTCCACCTGGGTGCACCGTCCTCGCCGATCGCCTACTACCAGCAGGTCGGTCGTGCCGGGCGCGCCACCGCCAGCGCCGAGGTGATCCTGTTGCCCGGCACCGAGGACCAAGACATCTGGCACTATTTCGCGTCGCTGGCCTTCCCCGCGGAGTCCTTGGTGCGCAAGGTGATCGGTGAACTGTCGCCCGATCAGCCGCTCTCGACCCCGGCGCTGGAAGCGCGGGTCGACCTGAACCGGTCGCGGTTGGAGATGGTGCTCAAGGTCCTCGATGTCGACGGCGCAGTGCGCCGAGTCAAGGGTGGCTGGCTGGGCACCGGCGCGCAGTGGACCTACGACGAGCAGCGCTACCGCAAGCTCGAGGAACTGCGCCGGGCAGAGCAGCAGGCGATGCTGGACTACCAGGCCACGGGCGACTGCCGCATGAGTTTCCTGCGTGCCCAACTGAACGACCCGCAGCTGCAGGCGGGGGAGCGTTGCGGGCGCTGCGACAACTGCGCCGGGCCGCGGTTTGACGGCGAAGTGGACGCCACCGCCGCCGCCGCCACCCGTGAACGGTTGATGCGCCCCGGAGTGGAGATCACGCCGCGGCGGCAGTGGCCGTCGGGACTGGCGCAGCTCGGGGTGGACTTGTCGGGCCGGATCACCGACGGACCGCAACCCGGCCGGGTGATCGGCCGGCTCACCGACTTGGGGTGGGGCGTGCGGCTGCGTCGCCTGCTCGACGAGCCGGACCGCGAGGTTCCCGACGACGTGGTGCGCGCGGCTGTGAACGTGTTGGCCGGCTGGGAGTGGCAGCAACGGCCCACCGCGGTGATGGCACTGGATTCGACGACCCACCCGGTGCTGATCGGTTCGCTCGCCGACCGGCTGGCCGAGCTCGGTCGCCTGGTGCGCCTGGACACCCTGCGGTATGCGCCCGGCCGGCGCGCGACGGCGGCGGCCAATTCGGCTTACCGGGTCGCCGCGCTGCAGGGGTGCTGGCAGCCGCCGGCGCCGCTTCCCGCCGGCGTCGGTCCGGTGCTGTTGATCGACGACGTGACCGACACCGGCTGGACGCTGACCATGGCGGCCCGCGTGGTGCGCGCGGCCGGAGCGCCGCAGGTCTTGCCGTTCGCCCTGGCCAGCGTGAACTAGGACGCGGGTACCGTCGAAAGATGAGCGGTATTACTCGAGCGATTGCGGTCGGCCTGCTGAGCGCGACGGGGGTCCTGACACCGGTGGCCAACGCCGAACCCTGCGATCAAACAGTGGGCGAATCCATCGACGCATACCTGAACCGTCATCCTGATGTCAGGGCCGAGCTGGATGAACGGGGAAGACAAGAGGATCCCGGTGCCCCGAATCCGACGCTCGCCTATCTGGAACGCCACCCCAACGTGCGCCAGGCGTTGATCACGCTGTCCCAGCAGTGTGTGTGACGAACGGCGACCGGAACACATAGCGGCTGGTGGGCACCGTGTCGATGTCGCGGTGAGCACCGAAGCGAGAGACGCTGTCCACCATCTTCTTGACCCGGTCGCCCAAGTCGGCTTCATCGGACGCGCCGTAGAACGCGTACGGGTCCGACACCGCCTCCTCGGGGAACAGCTCTTCGACGATCGCGTCGATGCGCGGCGCATCCTCGGTGAGCGGGCGGACCACCGTGTTCTGGGTGTAGCCGAATGTCGCCTGGGTGTCTATCGCCACCTGGGTGTGGTCGATGTGCCAGCGATGCAGCCAGGTCGCCTCGTCCAGCTCGGCAGGCCGGCGTAGCAACGCAACGTTGGCCAGGCCGCGGGTGCGGCGGCCTCCGCCGGGATCCGGCGGCGGCATAGGAACCGATTCGGTGACCAGATACGCTGCCGCGGAATCGGATTCGGCGGCAATCGCCGCAATGGCGCTGCGGGTCTGTTCCCCGTAGCACTGCTGCGTCCACAGGCTGATGACGGCCGCCGCCGGCGGGTCCAGCGTCGTCAGGGTCATCATGGAGTCGCGCACCGGCGCATCGCGCACGTTGACCACCACGCCCGGCAGCCCCAGGTCCAGCAACGTCGCCGCGACCGGGCCCCGCAGCCGTTGGCACCACTGTTCGTTGAAATCGGCTGTCCGCGCGACGATCATGACCTTTTCCATCGGCGTCTCCTTAGGTTGCGGCGCGGAATGCCGCGACGAGTTCGGTGAGCAGATCGGTGGCCCGCTCGGGGTCGGCGGGCAACGAGCATGTGACGCGCACATCGGTGACCCCCGCGGCCACCAGCGCCGGGGCGCAGGCCGCGGTCGCGCCGGTGTCGAGGGAGCCGTCCGGGCGTTTGACGGTGGTTGCGTGACCCAGTACCTGCAGGCGGCCCGGGTCGCCGCCGAAAGCGGTGATGCGGTCCTTCATCGCGGCGATGGCGCCGGCCGGGTCGCGCATGGCAGGGCCCCAGGGGATCCAGCCCGACCCGAACCGGGCCAGCCGGCGCGCTACCGCGTCGTTGACGGTCCCGCTCACCCAGATCGGAATGCCTCCGGGCGCCAGCGGTTTGGGCATCTGATGAATGTTGGCGAAAGTAAGCTCCGGGGAGGCGTAGCTGCTGCGCTGCTGGGTCCACAGCGCCTGGCACACCTCCAGGGTGTGGTCCAGCAGGCGCCCACGGCGCTCGAAGGACAAGCCGGCGGCCTGGTATTCCTCGCGCTGCCAGCCGACACCGACCCCGAGATCCAGCCGCCCCTGTGACAGCACGTCCAGCGTGGCCAGTTCCTTGGCCAGCACCGCGGGCCGGCGCAGCGCCGCCAGCAACACCGCGGTGCCCAGCCGGATGCGGGTGGTGGTCGCGGCCAGCGCGGTCAGCACGATCAGGGGGTCCAGCCACTGGCCGTCCGGCCCGGTCGGCTGGCGTCCGCCGGCGATCCCGCCAAGCCGGGGGTCGGCGTAGGCCTGGGGATTCTCGCCGAACACAACATGGTCGGAGACCACGACGCGATCAACGCCGGCGGCGTCCATCGCCCGGCCGAGTGCCAGGGTGTTGGCCCAGTCGTGATCGGCGTCGTCGGTGAAAGTCCGCAGCTGCAAAGAGATCTGAGGTGGGCGGGCAGGTGTCATGACCGCACCTGATCAGCCGGCCGGGATTCGATGGCGTCGATGGTCAGCGCGCGCCGGGCGATCCGCCAGCCCGGCCCGACACGGTGATAGGTGTCGCGGTAGCGCAGGTACCAGACGTAATCGGTGAACGTGGCGCCCCGTTTCATCCAATGATGCGCAATCCCGGTGATCTCGCCGAACGCGACGTCGCCGCCGGCGTTCTCAGTGTCGGCGCCGGTGTAGAACTCGCCGACGACGCCGTGCTGAGTCCGGGTGACACCGGCCAGGCCCGACATCGCCCCTCGCACGCCGGCGTGGCCGTGGTGGTGCACACACGGCTCCAGCCGATCCGGCGGGTCGGGCAGGACGAGTTCGGCGTCGGCGGTGAACAGTTGGGCAAGTTCGTCGAATCGCCGCGCGTCGACGTACCCGGCGTAGCGGTGCACGAGTTCGGACAGTGCGAGCCGCTCGGCGGCCGGTAACGTCATGGCGCCGTGCCTGACAGCGGCGCGGGCTTGCTGCCGCCGAGTTGGGCGGTGAGCGCGTCGGCGGTCCGGAGCAGCCCCCGGGCCCACTTGGTGATCTCCGAGTCGGTCAGCGCCTGCCTCGCGTGCAGCGACAGCACCATCGCCTGGCGCTGATGATGATCGTAGACCGGCGCCGAGAGCACGCTGATGTCGTGCCGGCCCCGGCCGCCGGCTTCGCTGCGCAGGTACACCCGTTCGCCGATATCGGAGACGAGTTCGCCGAGCAGGGCACGCAGTTCGCCGGGCAGGTCGCTGGGCAGGCCCGCCATCAACGCGTACAGCCGTTGACCGCCCGGCGTCAGCCGCTCGACCAGATACCCGTCGGCGCGGCACTCGTCGATGACGCGTTGCAGACGCTCGCTCTCCGATCGCAACGGGACGGTGGGCGCCCGGGAGAGCCACTCGCGCAGGGCGTGGTCGTCCCAGAGCACGAACATCAACCCGACCGGCGGGGCGAACGGATAGCTCTGGCCGGGCTGAACCCCCGGATGTGCGTTGGGAGCCGCGGCAAGTTCGAGCACGGTGATCCGGTCGTCGACCACCGCGCTCAGCGCGGCGGAGGTGGCGAACTCCGCGGACAGCCGGCGCAGGAGTTCGCGTGCCTCGGGACCCACCCGCAGCGACTGCTGGGCGGCGCGGCCCAACGAGATCAGTCCCGGCCCGAGCCGGTATGCCTTCTCGGAATCGTCGCGCCTGAGGTAACCCGCGTCGGCCAGGGCGTTGGCGATGCCCAGGCACGTCGGCTTGGCCAGTCCGGTGCGGCGGGCGAGTTCGGAGAGTCCGAAGCTCTGGTCTGGATGGCCGGCCAGGAATTGGAGGATTGTCACTACCCGTTCGGTGGGGGGCGACGCGCGCACGGCTCGTCGGGGTGCCGGGGGTTGCAACGCCTCCTGTTCAGCCGCAGCCATTGCAGCATGCTACCGCGACCGTTTACAGTCGGTTCGAGATATCTACCATATCGGTACAATTATGGACCAGGCTGGCGATTTGAGAGGTGCTGCAGCGATGTACTCCGAACCCCTGTCGGCCGCGATCGCCGAGGCGGAGAAGCTGGTCGCCGCCGCCCCGCACATCGAGACCGAGGCCGACCTGCTCGAAGGCCTGCAATACCTCGCCGGCGGCATCGAGGCCTGCGTGCACGCCGCCTTCAACGGCGAGCGCGACCACCCGTTCCTGCTGTCGGGCACCGGGCCGTTCACCAAGATGGGTCTGGACAACCCCGACACGCTCTACTTCGGCACAGTGGTGCGCCCCGGCAACGACTACGTGGTGCGCGGCACTCGCGGAACCACCACCGACCTGAGCTTCCAGCTGCTCGGTGGCGAATACACCGACGCCCACGTCCCGGCCAGCGAGGCGGCCTTCGACGACCGCGAGCTCGACATCGCCCCCGACGGCAGCTTCAGCTGGCGCTTCCAGCCGAAGACCCCGGCCCAGCTGGTGATCCGCGAGGTCTACAACGACTGGGACGCCCGGCGCGGCACGCTGTCGATCTCCCGCACTGACACCGAGGGCACCGCCCCGCCGCCGCCGACCCGCCAACTGATCGAGAAGCGTTATGCCGCAGCCGGAAAGCAACTGATCAACCGGGTCAAGACCTGGCTGGCCTTTCCGCAGTGGTTCTACCTCAACCTGCCGGTCAACACCATGGTGGCACCGCGCCTCACGCCGGGCGGCCTGGCCACCCAGTACTCCTCGGCCGGGCATTACGAGCTTGAGCCCGGCCAGGCGCTGCTGATCACCCTGCCGGTCTCGGATGCGCCGTACCTGGGCTTCCAGCTGGGCAGCCTGTGGTACATCTCGCTGGACTACATCAATCACCAGACATCGCTGAACGGAACTCAGGCACAAGCCGATCCGGACGGCAAGATCCGGATCGTGGTCTCCGACACCGACCCCGGGATCACCAACTGGGTCGAGACGTGTGGGCACCGGCGCGGCTTCCTGCAGTTCCGCTGGCAGCGGGTGTCGCGAACACTGACCGAGGCCGACGGTCCAACCGTGGATCTCATCGACGTCGACGGCGTCGAGGCCGCACTGCCCTTCTACGACCACAACAAGATTTCGCAGGACGGCTGGCGCGCACGTATCGCGCAGCGGCAGCGCCAAATCGCCAACAGGATGCTGGGGTGAAGATGACCGGAATGCTGACCGACAAAGTCGTTGTCATCAGCGGAGTCGGGCCGGGGCTCGGCACCACTTTGGCGCACCGGTTCGCAGCCGAAGGTGCCGACCTGGTGCTGGTCGCGCGCAGTGCCGATCGCCTCGAGGAGGTGGCGCAGCAGGTTCGGGCCGCCGGGCGCCGGGCGCTGGCGGTGCCGACCGACATCACCGACGACGACCAGGTGGCACAGTTGGTGCAGGCGGCCACTGCGGAGTTCGACCACATCGACGTGCTGATCAACAACGCCTTCCGGGTGCCGTCGATGAAGCCGCTGGCGCAGACCACTTTTTCGCACATCCGTGATGCCATCGAGCTCAGCTGCCTCGGTGCGCTGCGGCTGACGCAGGGCCTCACGCCCGCCCTGGCCGCCGCCGACGGCGCCATCGTCAACCTGAACTCGATGGTGATCAGGCATTCGCAGCCCAAGTACGGCGCCTACAAAATGGCCAAGGCCGCGCTGCTGGCGATGTCGCAGTCGCTGGCCTCCGAACTCGGAGAGCAGGGCATCCGGGTGAACTCCGTTGCGCCCGGATATATCTGGGGTGACACGCTGCAGGGCTACTTCGCCCATCAGGCCGGCAAGTACGGCACCACCGTCGAGCAGATCTACGCCGCCACGGCAGCGAGCTCCGATCTGAAGCGGCTGCCCACCGAGGACGAGGTCGCCTCGGCGGTGCTGTTCCTGTCCAGCGATCTGGCCAGCGGCATCACCGGCCAGGTCCTCGACGTCAACTGCGGGGAGTACCACAACTGATGACGACGCGAACCAACGTCGGAACCGTCGAGGATCTGCACGCCTCGGCCACCAAGATGGTGGGCCTGGACGACTTCGGCCCCGACGACGACAACTACCGGGAAGCGCTCGCGGTACTGCTGGAGTCCTACCGCGCCGAGGCCGATCTCACCGAGCTGGGCAGCAAGATGAACCGGTTCTTCCTGCGCGGTGCGCTGGTGGCGCGGTTGCTCTCGCAGGCGGGCTGGAATCAGCATCCCGAGTACGCCCAGGTCGACATCCAGCGGCCGATCTTCGTCACCGGACTGCCCCGCACCGGGACCACCGCGCTGCACCGCCTGCTGGGTGCCGACCCGGCCAACCAGGGCCTACAGATGTGGCTCGCCGAGTTCCCCCAGCCGCGTCCGCCACGCGAAACCTGGGACAGCAACCCGGTCTTCGCCCAGATGCAGTCGCAGTTCGCCCGCCACCACGAGGAGAACCCCGAGTACACCGGGCTGCATTACATGACTGCCGACGGCCTCGAGGAGTGCTGGCAGTTGCTACGCCAGTCCCTGCACTCGGTGTCCTACGAGACGCTGGCGCACCTGCCGACGTACTCGCGCTGGCTTTCCCAGCAGGACTGGACTCCGGCGTACCGGCGACACCGCCGCAACCTGCAACTGATCGGGCTCAACGACCAGGACAAGCGGTGGGTGCTCAAGAACCCCAGTCACCTGTTCGCGCTGGACGCGATCATGACGGTCTACCCCGACGCGCTGATCGTGCAGTGCCACCGCCCGCCCGAGACCATCCTGGCGTCGATGTGCTCGCTGGCCCAGCACACCACCGAAGGCCAGTCCAACACGTTCGTCGGCGCGCAGATCGGCGCCGACGAGATGGAGACCTGGGCGCGCGGGCTGGAGTTGTTCAACGCTCAACGCGCCAACTATGACCAGGCCCAGTTCTGCGACATCGACTACCGGGATTTCGTCGCCGATCCGCTGGCCACCGCGGCGAGCATCTACGAGCGTTTCGGTATCGAGCTCTCCGATGACGCCCGCCAGGCCATGGCCGACGACTACGCCGCCAGCAAGACCGGTCCGCGGGCACCCAAACACGAGTACTCGCTGGCCGACTACGGACTGACCCCCGAGCAGGTCCGGGAGCGCTTCGCCGGACTGTGACGCGCTGATACCTGGGCGCGAGCAGACGCAAAATCGCACTCAACCATCGCGTTGGGTGCGATTTTGCGTCTGCTCGCGGGGTGAACTGAGCTAGTCGATCCCGTCGCCGGGCGGGGGAGCGCTGGAGAACTCCTCCAGTGCACCCTCGGCGATCGCGTGCGCGATGCTCTTCGCCAGCTTCGGGCAGCCGCGGCTTCGGCCGCTGCTGTGGCCGGCCTCGCGTTCGGCGGCGAAGTGGGCGCACTGCTTGACCGCCGCCGAATCCCATTGCACCGAGGTGTGTCCGGGGCCCAGCTTCTTGACCTCGACCGTGGCCGTGCAGTGCCGGCACTGCACCGGCATCAGGCCCGAATGCAGGTAGCGGTCGGTATCGCGTTGCGTCGCAGCACGAATCGCCGCGTAGCGTTGTGGGTCCACCGGGTGTCGCGAATACCGGGTATCGGGGCCGTCGTCGTCGGGCGAGTCGCCGTGCCCGTCATGGTCGTCGTGCGGGCCGTAGAACATCAGCATGGACCGGGCCAGCTCGCCGGCGTCGGGAACCTCGCGGGCCATGGCGTCGGGCCTACTCTGCCTTGACGGTTTCTGCGTCCTTCGCCTGCTCGGCCTGCACGCGCAGATTCTCGGCCACCTCGGCGTTCCACTTCTCGTTGGCCACCGTGGCGTCGATCTCGATCTCGAAGCGATCGGTCATCTCCGGGGTGACGTCAGCGGCGTCGACGTAGAACTGCGAGTACCACCGGCGCAGCTGGTAGACCGCCCCGTCCTCCTCGACCAGCAGCGGATTCTCGATCCGGCTCTTGTGCGTCCAGATCTCGACATCCTGCAGGAAGCCCTTGCTGACACCGTCGGTCATGGCGTCGGCGATCTTCTCGGTGGTCGCGTCGTCCAAGCCCTTGGGCTTCTGCACGATCACACCCCACATCAGCCGGAACTGGTCCTGGCTGATCGGGTAGTGGCAGTTGATCAGGATCGACTCGGCCTTGAAACCGCCGTAGCTGTTGTGCAGCCAGTTGATCATGAACGACGGGCCGAAGTACGACGCCTCGGAGTCCAATTCCGAACCGCCGTAGCTGGTACCCAGACCGGGCACATCGGAACGCCCGACATTGTGCAGGTACTGCGAGGCGACGTGGCCCTCGAAGACGTTCTTGAAGGAGGTGGGCAGGCCGTAGTGGATGTAGAAGAAGTGTGCGAAATCCACGACGTTGTCGATGATGTCGCGGCAGTTGGAGTCGATCACCATCGAGTTCCAGCGCCAGTCGGTCCACTCACCGCTGGACCATTCCGGGATCTCCGGGATCCGCACCTCGTCCGGCGGCGGGTTGCCCTCCGGGTCGTGGTAGATGAACAGCAGGCCGCCGCGCACGTCGGTGGGGAAGGCCTGGGTGCGCGCCATCCGCGGCGTCCGCTTGGAGTAGGGCACCAGCTTGCAGCGGCCGTCACCGCCCCAGCGCCAATCGTGGAACGGGCAGGCGATCTCATCGCCCTTGACCTCGCCGCGACTCAAGTCGCCGCCCATGTGGCGGCAGTAGGCGTCGAGCACGTGCAGCTCGCCCTGCGAGTCGGCGAACACCACCAGCTTGGCGCCGAACGAATGGATGGAGTGTGGTTTGCCGTCCCGGAAGTCCTTCACCGGGCCCAGGCAGTGCCAGCCCCGGGCGTAGCGATCCGGCAGTGTGCCGGTGTCGATGTGGCGGACGCCTACTTCGGCGCTGTCAGTGCTCACCTGTTGCCTCCAACCCTGTGCTTCTAACTAGAACACGTTACAGTTTTTACCGCCGATTGCGCAATAAACCCTGCTGGGTCGGGGTCTTTGGTCCCTGGAATATCTGAACGATGCAGCTGTTCTGGTTCAACGGTCGCGCACCGAAGATCGACCCCACGGCCTTCGTCGCGCCCACCGGTTCGCCGGCCGTCGTCAAAGGCCCCATCGAGGGCACCGGCGCCGAGCTGTGGATCAACGCGAACCCGCCGTATTACCGGATCTGGCGCAGCGCTACCGCGAAGGTCTGGCGCCGGTCGAACTAGGCGAATGATGCAGGTTTCGCCGAGCGTGTAATCAGACCGAAAAATCGCCAGGAAGTCGGTCTGATTACACGCTCGGCGCGCGTATTGGCGCCGGCTTAACCGGCTGGCTAGACGGGTTTGGCGGTCTTGGCCGCGCGGTCCAGTTCCCAGTAGGCGCGCAGGGCGACCAGTTCACCCTTGTCGTTGGCGCGGTAGGTGAACACGCCCTCGGTGACGATCTGGTGCCCGCCCATGGTGATCGTGATGTTTCCGGTGTTGGCTTCCTCGTCGCCGCACTGGAAGGTGTCGGAGAAGTTGAATTCGATCTTGTCGGTGCTGGCGATCGCCTTGTCCCAGAACGCGGAGATCTCGTCGCGGCCCCGGTGACCTTTGCCCTCCGGGTCGAAGTGCGACGGCCCGATCGGGTCCTGCACGATCGCGTCCTCGGCGAAGTTCGCCAGCCAGGCCTCTTTGTCGCGAGCCACGACCGCGTCCCGGGAGCGCTTACCTGCAACGTGGGCGGGGTGATCTGCGTTCATGCCGGTCGTCCTCTCAGTTGGCGGGTTTGTCGGCCGGCTTGTCGGCGGCGACCACCCACATCGAGTAGTACTGCGAACCGCCGCCGTAGGCGTGGCCCAACGCTTTACGCGCATTCGGAACCTGGTGATCGCCGGCCTTGCCCATCACCTGGATCGCCGACTCGGCGAACCGGATCATGCCCGAGGCGCCGATCGGGTTGGACGACAACACACCGCCGGAGGCGTTCACCGGCAGCTTCCCTCCGATCGCGGTCTCCCCGGCCTGGGTGAGCTTCCAGCCCTCGCCGGGAGCCGCGAAGCCAAGGTTCTCCAGCCACATCGGCTCGAACCAGGAGAACGGCACATAGATCTCCGCGGCGTCGATCTCATCGATCGGGCTGGTGATCCCGGCCTCTTTCCACAGCGCGGCCGCGGCATCGCGGCCGGCCTGCGGATTGACCTGGTCGCGCCCGGCGTACGCCAGCGGCTCGGTGCGCAGCGCGGTCGCGTGGATCCACGCCACCGGCTCGCCGGCGTCGATGCGGGCCTGCGCGGCGGCTTCGTCGCCGATCACGATCGCGCAGGCACCGTCCGACGACGGGCAGGTCTCGTCGAAACGGATGGGGTCCCAGAGCATCTGGGAAGCCATCACCTTCTCGACGGTGATGTCGGGCTGGTGCAGGTGGGCCAGCGGGTTGCGGGCGCCGTTGAGCCGGTCCTTGACCGCGACGATCGCGCCGATGTCGGACGGGGCCCCGGAACGGCGGATGTAGGCGCGCACGTGCGGAGCGAAGTAACCGCCGGCGCCGGCGCCGACCGGCTTGGTGAACGGCACCGGGATGCTCAGCGCCCACATGGCGTTGGACTCCGACTGCTTCTCCCAGGCCATCGCCAGCACCCGCCGGTACTTGCCGGACTTCACCAGGCTGGCCGCCACCACCGCGGTCGAGCCGCCCACCGAACCGGCGGTGTGCACCCGGATCAGCGGCTTGCCGGTGGCGCCCACGGCGTCGGCCATGAACAGCTCGGGCATCATCACGCCCTCGAAGAAGTCCGGCGCCTTACCGACCACCACGGCGTCGATGTCGGCAAACGTCGAGCCCGAATCGGCCAGTGCCCGGTCGATGGCTTCGCGCACCATGCCGTTCATCGACACGTCCTGGCGCTTGGCGACGTACTTGGTCTGTCCGGTGCCCAGCACCGCAGCGAGTTGGGCCATCAGTTGCGTCCTTCCATCACCGCGACCAGGTTCTGTTGCAGGGCAGGCCCGCTGGTGGCGTGCGCCAGCACCCGGCTGGCCGAACCCGAGAAGATGTGCTGGGCGGCAAAGCCGATGCGCTCCAGCCCCGCGACAAACATCGGGTTCGCCGCCAGGGCTCCACCGGACGGGTTCACCTTGGTCTTCGAGGGCAGTCGCATGGACTCGGTCAGGATCAGATGCTGATGGGTGAACGGAGCGTGGATCTCGGCGACGTCCACGGCGGGCATCTCATCGCCGGTGGCGGCCTGTGCCGAGGCGGCGGCCGAGGGCGACCGGGTCAGGTCGCGGCTGCCCAGTACCGGGGACTCGATCCGGTGTTCGAAACCGGTGATCCAGGCTGGGTTTTCGCACAGCTCACGGGCTTTGTCGCCGGCGGCCAGCACGATCGCGGCGGCGCCGTCGGTGATCGGGGCGATGTCGTGCCGGCGCAGGGGGTCGGCGAAGAAGGGTCGCTGCAGCAGTTCGTCGAGGCTGTCGGTCGACTCCACCGAATCCACCCGTTCGGCGACGGCGAAGGTGTCCAGCGCCACGCGGGCCATCTGCTCAGCGGTCCACTGGCCGCCGGACAGGCCCAGTCGGGCCTGCAGTGCGGCGATCGACACCGAGTCCGGCCATAGCGGGGCGACGGTGTAGGGGTCGGTCTGCAACGCCAGGACCCGGCGCAACTGGCCGGCCGAGGACTTGCCGAAACCGTAGGCCAAGGCGGTGTCGACCTCGCCGGTCAGGACCTTGATGTAGGCCTCGTACAGGGCCCAGGCGCCGTCCATCTCCACGTGCGATTCGTTGATCGGCGGAACGGCGCCGATCGAGTCGATCGCCGAGATGAAGGAGAACGCCCGGCCGGCCAGGTAATCCGACGAACCCGAGCACCAGAAGCCGATGTCGGTCTGGGCGATACCCAACTCGGCATACAACTGGGCGAAACACGGCATCAACATCTCGACGCCGTTGGTGGTTCCGTCAGTGCGGCGGACGTGCGGGGCGTGGGCGAAGCCCACCACCGCGACATCGCGTTGCGTCATGCTGCCCCTCACAGGTGGTGTTTGTAGGTGTCGTAGTCGGCGTCCGGTTCGCCGGTGGGCCGGAAGTACTCGATGTTGTCGATGCCCAGGCCCCACTGATCGCGGGGCTTCCACACCGCCTCGACGCGCAGGCCCATCCGCACCTCGTGGGCGTCGATGTCTGACACCAAGTGCAGGAAGGGGATGTCCGCACCGTCGAGCAGCACGTAGGCGGCCACATACGGCGGCTTGATCCGCTGGCCGGCGAACGGGATGTTGATGATGGCGAAGGTGGTCACCGTGCCCCTGTCGGGCAGCTCCACGAAGGTGTCCAACTGCAGTCCGGTAGCCGGATCGGCTTCGCGCGCAGGGAAATACACCTTGCCGGTCTCACCGGTCCGGGCGCCCAGCAGCTTGCCCTCCTGCAGGGCCAGCAGGTAGGCGCTCTCCGGGCGCGACGCGCTGTGCTGGATCTCGATGCTGCTGGGAACCACCACCATGGTCACCGGGTCGCGCTCGTCGGGGGTGTCGGAGACCGGTTCGGGGTCCTCGCCGATCGCGAAGTAGGCGATGTCGGTGATCGCTCCGACGGTCTCGTCGGCCCAGTGCGCGTGCACCCGGGTGCCGACACTGATGGCCTTGGGGTTCTCGGCCGCCACCGCGTGCAGCATCGGCACGTCGGCGCCGTCGAGCTTGATCAGCGCCCAGGCGAACGGGGTGTCCAGCGGTTGGCCCTGCAGCGGCTCCGGCTGCCAGGACCATGACACGACAGTGCCGACACTGGCCACCGGTACGATCTCGGTGAGCGGCTCGTAGCTGACCGGATCGTATTCGGCCGGGGGAACGTAGACCCGCCCGTCGGAACCACGGACCCCGACGATGCGGCGCTCACGCAGAGCGGTGAAGAATGCGCCAAGGGTTGGGCCGACTGAACGCGTGTAGTCAAAGGACAACTTCAGCGGCGCAGACAGCGGCGGTTCATGCTCATCGATCTGCGCGCGGTGGCTTTGGCTGGCAGTCACGGCATCGAGTAGAACAGGTTCTAACAATGGTGGCAAGCAGGCGAGCGAGGAGCCGAGGATGAAGCTGGGACTGCAACTGGGATATTGGGGCGCGCAGCCGCCGGCCAACCACCGAGAACTGGTGACCGCCGCCGAGGACGCGGGATTCGACTCGATTTTCACGGCCGAGGCCTGGGGTTCTGACGCCTACACGCCGCTGGCCTGGTGGGGCTCGTCGACCTCACGGGTTCGACTGGGCACCTCGGTGGTGCAGCTGTCGGCGCGCACCCCGACCGCCTGCGCGATGGCCGCCTTGACGTTGGACCACCTGTCCGGCGGCCGCCACATCCTGGGGCTCGGCGTGTCCGGACCGCAGGTGGTTGAGGGCTGGTACGGCCAGCGCTTCGCCAAGCCGCTGGCCCGCACCCGCGAGTACATCGACATCCTGCGCCAGGTGTGGGCCCGCGAGGCCCCGGTGACCAGCGCCGGCCCGCACTACCCGCTGCCGATCAGCGGTGAGGGCACCACTGGGCTGGGCAAGGCGCTCAAGCCGATCACCCATCCGCTGCGTGCCGACATCCCGGTGATGCTCGGTGCCGAAGGCCCGAAGAACATCGCGCTGGCCGCCGAGATCGCCGACGGGTGGCTGCCGATCTTCTACGCGCCGCGGCTGGCCGACATGTACAACGAGTGGCTCGATGAGGGCTTCGCCCGGCCCGGGGCTCGGCGCACCCGGGAGGACTTCGAGATCTGCGCGACGGCCAACATCGTCATCACCGACGACCGCGCGGCGGCGTTCGCGGCCATGAAGCCCTACCTGGCGCTCTACATGGGCGGGATGGGCTCTGAGGAAACCAACTTCCACGCCGAGGTCTACCGCCGGATGGGTTATGCGGAGGTGGTCGACGACGTGACGAAGCTGTTCCGCAGCAACCAGAAGGACAAGGCCGCACAGGTCATCCCCGACGAGCTGGTGGACGATGCCGCGATCGTCGGCGACGTCGACTACGTGCGGAAGCAGATCGACGTCTGGGCGGCCGCGGGCGTGACCACGATGGTGGTCAGCGGCCGCAGCGTCGAGCAGATCAACCAGCTGGCCTCGCTCGTCTAGCGCGGGGCGGGGCTCGGCGGCGCGGTGCCGATTTAGGCGCTGAGGACCTCAGCGTCGCCGAACGTCATCTCGACGCGGCCCACGGTCGAGGACAGCATCGGCCGCTTGGGCAGGCCCAGTGCGGCCAGTTCGCGGGCATACGGGTGGGTGCCCAGCCGCAGCTCGGCGCCGCCGAGGGCCCAACGCACTTTGGAAACCTTCATCTCCCAAGGGATTTGACGGGCAACACCATTGAGATGGCTGAACGCCTGCAGCGTCCGTGGCCGAGACGTGAACAGCCCCGGGACCGGCAGGCCGCGGGCGAACTCCATGGTGGCGATGTGCTGACCGTCGGCGGCGACGTCGAAGCCCAGACGTCGGCCGTCACGAACGGTGAAGTCCGCCATGATCTTCGGGAATCCCCAGATCGTGCGCCCAGCCTCGAGAGTGAACTCCTGGTCCACCGGCAGGTGGTGGATGAACGCTCCGGCAGAGCCCAGGGCCCGCCAGCCGCTCGCCTCGCTACCCGGCGGGTTGACCATCACCGCCGTGCCGAATTCGAGGTAGCGGCCCAGGTCGCCGTCGAGGTAGCGGGCCAGCATCAGGTTCACCACCGCCCGTCCCGGCTGGTGCTGGAAGACCTGCAGGCCGCTGTAGTCGATCATCGCCTGCGTCGCGTCCGCGGGCACCGAGAACATCGCGGTATGCACATCCGCGTGACGGACGCGGACCGGCATGGTAAGCACAGTGCCAGCGATGGTGTGCTGCGAAAGAACCATGACTCCCACTGTAATCCGGAGGACGCCCATGACCGAGGTAATGGCCGATGTCGCGCCGACCACCAAGCCGGATATCGACCTGACCAACGGAACTTTCTACGCCGACGGCGGTGCGCGCGCCGCCTACCGGTGGATGCGGGCATGCGAGCCGGTGTTCCGGGATCGCAACGGGCTGGCCGCGGCGTCGGCCTACCAGGCGGTGATCGACGCCGAGCGCACTCCCGAGGTGTTCTCCAACGCCGGCGGCATCCGTCCCGACCAGCCGGGCTTTCCGTACATGATCGACATGGACGACCCCGCGCACCTGTTGCGGCGCAAGCTGGTCAACGCCGGGTTCACCCGCAAACGCGTGCACGCCCAGCTGCCGTCCATCGAGACACTGTGCGACACCTTGATCGACGCGGTCTGCGAGCGCGGCGAGTGCGATTTCGTCCGCGACATCGCCGCCCCGCTGCCGATGGCGGTGATCGGTGACATGCTCGGGGTGCTGCCCGAACAGCGCAGCATGCTGCTGAAGTGGTCCGATGACCTGGTGTGCGGGCTGAGCTCGCACCTGGACGTCGAGTCGGCCACCTTCCAAGCCGTCATGGAGGCGTTCAGCGCCTACACCGCGTTCACCATGGACCTGATCGGCAAGCGTCGCGCCGAACCCGCCGACGACCTGTTCTCCATCCTGGTCAACGCCGAGGTGGACGGGCAGCGGATGAGCGACGATGAGATCGTGTTCGAGACGCTGCTGATCCTGATCGGCGGCGACGAGACCACCCGGCACACCCTGTCGGGCGGCACGGAGCAACTGCTGCGTCATCGCGACCAGTGGGAGATGCTGCAACGCGAACCCGAGCGGGTGCCGGTGGCGATCGAGGAGATGCTGCGGTGGACCTCCCCGGTGAAGAACATGTGCCGCACGCTGACTCGCGACATCGAGTTCCACGGCACGCAGCTGCGTGAGGGCGAGAAGATGCTGCTGCTGTTCGAGTCGGCCAACTTCGACGAGACGGTTTTCGACGAGCCGGAACGCTTCGATGCCACCCGAGACCCCAACAGTCACGTGGCATTCGGCTTCGGCACCCATTTCTGTCTGGGCAACCAGCTGGCCCGGCTGGAGCTGCGGCTGATGACGCAGCGGGTGCTGCAGCGGCTGCCCGACCTGCGCCTGGCCTCCGGCGACCCCCTGCCGCTGCGCCCGGCGAACTTCGTCAGCGGTCTGGAGTCGATGCCGGTGGTGTTCACGCCCAGCAAGCCCCTGCTTAGCTAGCGGCACCAGCCGCTTCGACCGCCCTAGCCGCCTCGACCGACCCGGCCGGCTCGGCCGCCCGGCGAGCGTGTAATCAGCCCGGAAATCCGGGTTGTTTCGCGGTCTCAGTGCACGCTCGGCGTTCCCAGGCATTGCTGACACGGGCGATGATCCCGGCTTCGGTGTCTTCCCGGGTGATCCGCAGGTCGATCCAGCCCAGATCGGTCACGGTCTCGTGGCGGCGGATGTCCCGGTGGAACTGCCGTGTGCTGGTGCGGTGGTGGTCGCCCTCGTAGTCCAGGCCCAGTTTGATCTCCGCCCAGCCCATATCCAGCACGGCCACCAGTTGTCCCCACTGGTCGTGGACGGGCAGCTGGGTCTGCGGCGGCGGGAATCCCGCTCGAATCAGCAAGAGCCGCAACCACGTCTCGCGGGGTGACTCGGCGCCGGCGTCGATGAGTGCCAGGGCCTGCCGCGCACGCCGGATGCCGCGCCGACCCGCATAACGCCGGGCGATCATGTCGGCGTCGGCCGTGGTGAGTCGGGTCGCCCGGGCCAGTGCGTCGATGGCGGCCACCGCCTTTCCGGCCGGATAGCGGCAGGCCAGGTCCACCGCGGTGCGCGCCGGGGTGGCGACCGGCATGCCGTCGATCAGCTGGACTTCGTCGGGCCGAACCCGGTCCGACCAGGTTCGCACCCCGGGCGGTGGCCGTCGGCAGTCGTAGAGCAACTCGGCGGGGGCGTGGTCGTCGACCCACTTCGCGCCATGCAGTGCGGCGGCGGACTGACCGGCGATCACCCCGCGACGACGCGACCACAACCACGCGCCCTGCGCCCGCGGCACGGCGGTGAGCGCCGTGCCGCGCGGCACGTAGACATCCGGGTGGACTGCGACGAACCGACTGCTCAGCGCATACTTCGTCAACCGTCCCGCGGCGACGGCCTCGCTGCCTAGAAAGGGCTCACCCATGCCGGGAGTCTGCCGACGACCACCGACACAACCCCGAGCGTGTACTCAGACCGAAAAGACGCCGGAAAAGTCGGGCTGATTACACGTTCGGCGAGCAGGAGGGGGGTGTAGGCGAGCAGGAGGGCGCGTTGGAGGCGAGCAGGGGCGAGTAGCAGGCGAGCAGGCGAGCCTGCGGCGCGCTACGCCTGCAGCGACGCGATGATCGCCTCGGTCGGCGACCGCCACGCCAGGCCCAGATCGGCCAGCGTGGCCGAGTCGTCGGTCGGGGTGGCCGACGTCAGCAACCAGGCCGCTTCGTAGCTCAGCGACTCGGGCAGCGGCAGCAGCTTGCTGGCCAGATCACTGACACGGCCGATGCCCTTGAAAACACTGGGGGCCACCGGGATTCGCCGCACCGGCTTGCCCAGGCCCCGCTCGACGGCGCTGATCATCTCGTCGAAGGTGACCATGATCCCGCCGCACAGGTAGCGGTGCGGACCGCGGCCGGGCCGCATCAGCGCCTCGTGCACCAGGCCGATGTCGCGGACATCGACCATCGCCATCCCGCCACGCACCACCGGCGCCACCCGGTACTTCACGATCGGCGCCCAGCCCCGCTCGGTGACGCCCGGTGCGGTGTGAAACGCCGGGCCGACCACGCTGGAGGGGTAGGTGACCACGACCGGGGCGCCCTCGTCCTGCAGCCGGCGCGCGACCCGCTCGCCGTAGGCCTTGGTTCGGGCGTAGGCGCTGCGGCCGGGCACGGTGGGCGAGTCCGGGCCGATGATCCCGTTCGGCGGCGGGAACAGCGCACTGTAGGAACTGACCGACACCACCGGGTCCAGGCCCGCCGACACCGCACGGGTCAGGATCGCCTCGGTGGCGTAGGCGTTGATGTCCCACATCAGCTTTTCCTGGCGATCGTTGGTGCCGACCACCCCGGCGGCATGCAGGACCGAGTCGCAGCCGTCCAGCAGCGCCGCCACCACGCCGGTGTCGCGGATGTCGCCGTCGAGCACCTCCAGGGCGCCCAGCTCACGCAGCCGGGGGATGACGGGCTCGGCGCCGCAGCCGGGCGCGACCAGAAGCCGTACCGAATGTCCGGCTTCCAACAGCGTCTTGACGGTGTGGGCGCCGAGATAGCCGGTGCCTCCGGTGACCGCGACCTGCATCAGCGGTTCTTGAACTGCGGTTTGCGCTTCTCGGCGAAAGCCCGCGGGCCTTCCTTGGCGTCCTCGCTCAAGAACACCTTGATGCCGATCTTCGTGTCGATCTTGAAGGCGTCGTTCTCGTGCATGCCCTCGGTCTCGTGGATGGTGCGCAGCATCGCCTGCACGGCAAGCGGCCCGTTGTTGTTGATCTGCTCGGCGATCTCCAGAGCCTTGGTCAGAGCCTGACCGTCGGGCACCACGTGGCCGATCAACCCCATCTCCAGGGCCTCGGCGGCGGTGATGTGGCGACCGGTGAACAGCAGGTCGCAAGCCATGGTGTAGGGAATCTGGCGAACCAGTCGCACCGCCGAGCCGCCCATCGGGTACAGGCTCCACTTGGCCTCGGAGATGCCGAACTTGGCGCTTTCGCCGGCGATGCGGATGTCGGTGCCCTGCAGGATCTCGGTGCCGCCGGCGATAGCCGGGCCCTCCACCGCGGCGATCAGCGGCTTGGTCAGGCGGCGGCCCTTGAGCAGGCCGTCGATGCGTGAGGGGTCGTAGCTGCCGTCTTTGAAGGAGTCGCCGGGGGCCTTCTTGTTGGCGGACTTGAGGTCCATGCCGGCGCAGAAATAGCCGCCCGCACCGGTCAGGATGCATGAGCGGATGTCGTCGTCGTTGTCCACCCGGTCCCACGCCTCGACCATGATCGCGAGCATTTCGCCGGACAGGGCGTTGCGCACCTCGGGCCGGTTCAGCGTGACGATCAGGGTGTGTCCCCGCTGTTCAAGCAGGGCGTGGGGCTGCTCTGACGACTCGGACACCGGCGTCCGCCTTTCCGGGTTGGATCCTCGACTTGAAATCGAAATGTAACACGTTCTAGTTTGTGTGTTGTGGCTCTCAACATCGCCGACTTAGCCGAACACGCCATCGACGCCGTCCCCGATCGGGTTGCCCTGATCTGCGGGACCGAACAGCTGACCTATGCGCAGCTGGAGGAGAAGGCCAACAGGCTGGCCCACTACCTGATCGAGCAAGGCGTCAAGAAGGACGACAAGGTCGGCCTGTACTGCCGCAACCGCAACGAGATCGTCGTGGCGATGCTCGGCATCATCAAGGCCGGCGCCATCCTGGTCAACATCAACTTCCGCTACGTCGAGGGCGAACTGCGCTACCTGTTCGACAACTCCGACATGGTCGCCCTGGTGCACGAGCGCCAGTACGCCGATCGGGTGGCCAACGTCTTGCCCGACACCCCGAAGGTCAAGACCATCCTGGTGGTCGAGGACGGCAGCGACCTGGACTGTCAGCGCTACGGCGGGGTGGAGTTCGAGGCCGCGCTGGCGCAGAGCTCGCCCGAGCGTGACTTCGGTCCCCGCAGCGCCGACGACATCTACCTGCTCTACACCGGCGGTACCACCGGGTTCCCCAAGGGGGTGATGTGGCGCCACGAGGACATCTACCGCGTGCTGTTCGGCGGCACCGACTTCGCCACCGGCGAGCCGATCGCCGACGAGTACGACTTGGCCAAGCAGGCCGCCGCCAACCCGCCGATGGTCCGTCACCCGATTCCGCCGATGATCCACGGCGCGACCCAGTCGGCCACCTGGATGTCGCTGTTCAGCGGCCAAACTGTGGTGCTGGCACCGGAATTCGACGCCGACACGGTATGGCGCACCATCCACGACCACAAGGTCAACCTGCTGTTCTTCACCGGGGATGCGATGGCGCGTCCGCTGCTGGATGCCCTGTTGGCCCACCAGGACGCCGGCAACGAGTACGACTTGTCGTCGCTGTTTCTGCTGGCCTCCACCGCGGCGCTGTTCAGCCCGAGCATCAAGGAGCGGCTGCTGGAGCTGCTGCCCAACCGGATCATCACCGACTCCATCGGGTCCTCGGAGACCGGTTTCGGCGGCACCAGCATCGTCGCCAAGGGTGAGGCGCACACCGGCGGGCCGCGGGTCACCATCGACAAGAACACGGTCGTGCTCGACGACGACGGCAACGAGGTCCAGCCCGGTTCGGACGTGCGGGGCATCATCGCCAAGCGGGGGCACATCCCGGTCGGTTACTACAAGGACGAGAAGAAGACCGCCGAGACCTTCCGCACCATCAACGGAGTGCGGTATGCGATCCCCGGCGACTTCGCGCAGGTCGAGGCCGACGGCACCGTGACCATGCTGGGCCGCGGGTCGGTGTCGATCAACTCCGGCGGGGAGAAGATCTACCCCGAAGAGGTCGAGGCCGCTCTCAAGACCCACCCGGACGTCTTCGATGCGCTGGTGGTCGGGGTGCCCGACGCCCGCTACGGCCAGCATGTCGCCGCGGTGGTGCAGGCCCGCGGAGACGCCCGGCCCTCGCTGGCGGAGATCAACACCTGTGCGCGTACCGAGATCGCCGGCTACAAGGTGCCCCGCAGTCTGTGGTTCGTCGACGAGGTCAAGCGCTCCCCGGCGGGCAAGCCGGACTACCGCTGGGCCAAGGAGCAGACCGAGGCCCGGCCGGCTGATGAGGTGCACGCCAAGCACGTGACGGTCGAGAACTAGATTCACCGAATCTTTTGCCGGGGAGCCGCCCCCGGCGAGCCGGTGTCCGGGCTACTCTCTTTCGATGCAGCGACTTTCGGGCGTGGACGCCGCGTTCTGGTCTGCCGAAACGGCGGGCTGGCACATGCACATCGGTGGACTCGCGGTCTGTGACACCACCAATGCGCCGAACTACAGTTTCGAGCGGGTCCGCGAGCTGCTGATCGAGCGACTGCCGCAACTGCCGCAGCTGCGCTGGAAGGTCACCCCTGCCCCGCTGGGTCTGGACCGGCCGTGGTTTGTCGAGGACGACGACCTCGACATCGACTTCCACCTGCGACGAATCGGCGTTCCCGCGCCGGGCGGCCGGCGTGAGGTCGAAGAGCTCGTGGGGCGGCTGATGTCCTACAAGCTGGATCGCTCCCGCCCCTTGTGGGAGATGTGGGTGATCGAGGGCGTCAGCGGCGGCCGGGTCGCGACCCTGACCAAGATGCATCACGCGATCGTCGACGGTGTCTCGGGTGCAGGGCTGTTCGAGATCATGCTGGACATCACGCCGGAGCCTCGGCCTGCGCCGCCGGCGGCCAGCGGCTCGTCGAATGGTGCTGCCATGCCCAGCTACGAGCGCCGTGTGGTCGAGGAGTTGGTCAACGTCGCCGTCAAGACGCCGTACCGGATCGGCCGGCTGCTGCAGCAGACCGTCCGCCAGCAGATCGCCACCGTGGGGCTGGGGCTGCCCCGCAAACCCCCGCGGTACTTCGATGCGCCGGTGACCCGGTTCAACGCCAGCGTCTCGCCGCACCGGCGGATCAGTGCCGCCCGCATCGAGCTCGCCCGGATCAAGGCTGTCAAGGACGCCTACGGGGTGAAGCTCAACGATGTCGTACTGGCCATCGTGGCCGGCGCCGTCCGCCAGTACCTGGGCGAGCGCGGTGAGCTGCCCGACAAGCCGCTGGTGGCCCAGATCCCGGTGTCGACCCGTACCGAGGAGAGCCAGGGAGAGGTCGGCAACAAGGTCAGTTCGATGACGGTGTCCATGGCCACCGACATCGAGGGAGCGGCGCAGCGGCTCAAGACCATTCACGCCAACACCCAGAGCGCCAAGCAGATGGCCAAGGCGCTGTCGGCCCATCAGATCATGGGGCTGACCGACACCACGCCGCCTGGGCTGCTGCAACTCGCCGCGCGTGCCTACACCGCGACCGGACTGTCGAACCGGCTGGCCCCGATCAACCTGGTGGTCTCCAACGTTCCGGGACCGCCGGTTCCGATCTACATGGCCGGGGCCGAACTGGAGTCACTGGTCCCGCTGGGTCCGCCGGTGATGGACGTCGCCCTGAACATCACCTGCTTCTCGTACCGGGATCACCTCGACTTCGGATTCGTGACCACGCCGGAAGTCGCCGAGGACATCCACAAGATGGCCGACGCCATCGAGCCCGCGCTGGCCGAGTTGGAGCGCGACATCGACCGGGGCAAGAACCGGACCGGCCGGCACTGAGCGCTACCGGCCCGGTAGCGCCTGTATCACCCGGATCATCGGGGTCAGCAGCTTCTGCCACACCGGCCCGGAGATGCCCGGCGGCGGGTCCAGATTCAGGACCCGGGCGGTGGAGACGGTCTGCGACTCGGTGTACTTGAGGATCCCGTCGGCACCGTGGCGGCGGCCCACCCCGGAGGCCTTCATGCCGCCCATCGGGGCGGCGACGCTGCCGAAGGCCAGCGCGTAGCCCTCGTCGACGTTGACCGTGCCGGAGCGGATGCGCGCGGCGATCGCCTCCCCTTGGGACTTGCTCGCGGCCCACACGCTGGCGTTCAGTCCGTACTCGGTGTCGTTGGCCTTCGCGATGGCCTCTTCGACGTCGGCGACGGGGTAGATGGAGACCACCGGGCCGAACGTCTCGTTGCGGGCGCACTCCATCTCGTCGGTGACGTCGGTCAGCACCGTCGGCTCGTAGAACAGCGGGCCGATGTCGGGGCGGGCCTTGCCGCCGGCGATCACCTTGGCGCCCTTGGCCTTGGCGTCGTCGACGTGGTTGGAGATGGTCTTGACCTGGTCTTCGGAGATCAGGCTGCCCATGTCGGCATTGAAGTCGTAGGTGGCCGAGAGCTTCATGGCGCGTACCTGCTCGGCGAACTTCGCGGCGAACTCGTCGGCCACCTCGCGTTCGACGTAGATCCGCTCGATCGAGATGCACAACTGCCCGGCGTTGGAGAAGCAGGCGCGGGTGGCGGCTTTGGCGACCTCGGACAGGTTGGCGCCCTTGGTGACGATCATCGGGTTCTTGCCGCCCAGTTCGGCGGAGAAGCCGATCAGCCGGGCGCCGCACTGCTCGGCCAGGGTCCGGCCGGTGGCACTGGAACCGGTGAACATCAGGTAGTCGCACTGCTGCACGATCTCCGTGCCGACTACCGAGCCCGGACCGGGCACCACTGCGAGCAGGTCACGGGGCAGACCGGCCTGATACAGCAGCTCGGCGTTGGCCAGGGTGCAGTACGGGGTCTGGCTGTCGGGTTTGATCACGACGGCGTTGCCGGCCAGCAGCGCGGGGATGGCGTCCGAAATCGACAGTGTCATCGGGTAGTTCCAGGGGGCGATGACGCCCACGACACCCTTCGGGTGGTGGTTGATCACGGTCTTGACGACGCCGGGCAACAGCCCCGGTACCCGCTTGGAGGCCAGCAATTTGGCTGCCTGACGCGCGTAGTAACGCGCGTTGAGCATGATGTCGAGGATCTCCTCCTGCGCCGCCGAACGTGCCTTGCCGGTCTCGGCCTGGCATACGTCCATCAGGAAGTTCCGGTTGGCGATCACCAGGTCGCGGTAGCCCTCGATGATGGCGCAGCGCTCCTTGACCGGCCGTGCCGCCCAGACGCGCTGGGCTGCGCGGGCCTTGACGAACGCGGCCGCCACATCCTCGGCGTTGCCGACCGGGATCGTGGTCAGCGGCTGGCCGGTGAAGACCTCGTCGATGGTCTTCGACTGCCGCGCGTTGATGTCGTCGATGGCGGCCAACTGACGCAGCCGGTCGAACTCTGCGGCGGACGGGGCGGGCATGGGTGTCTCCTACTCGCGGGTAACACGTGGTTAGCGGCCAACCTACCCCGCGCAGCGGCCACCCGGTAGCTCGGCGGCATGAGCGCTCAGCCACTGGGTCATCTGGTTGAGTGCCGCGACCCCTGATCCGAAGCTGCCGTCCTTGGGCTCGGCCGCCAGTGCCACCGCCAGATCACCCCGCGGTGTGCCGACGATGCCGAACTGGCGCACCAGATACCCGCCGCCCTGGCCGGGGCCCCAGCCGCCTTTGGTCGGGGCGCCGATGCCGGCCAACCCCCAGCGCTGGTCGGTCACGGTGTTGCGCATCAAGCTGTAGACGGGCGCGGCGGCGGCCATGCAGGGCAGATGCGCGGCGAACACCGCTTGGCGGCCCAGCGGCCACTGGGTCTGGCCGAAGGCGCTGAATTCAGGACGCAGTCGCCGGGACTCGACGGCGGTGCCGGTGTCACCGCCGGCCCGGAGCACGGCCTGCACCTGTTGGGCGGCCTGGGGTGCGGGCCCCAGGGAGGACCACAGCTGTTCGGCGGCGTCGTTGTCCGATGCGGTGACCGCCTTGGCCGCCAGTTCCTGGGCGTTGGGGCGGTTGGCGTGGATCGCCGCGATCGCCAGCGGAACCTTGATGGTCGACCAGGCGACGCCGCTCTGCAGCGAACCGAGAGTGACGACGCCGTTCTGGCCGACGGGGGCATAGGCGAGGCCGACGTTGCCCGGGATGGTGTTGGCCAGCTGCGCGAAGGATGCCTGCAGGGGCTCCGCGGTTGCGGGGGTGGGCAGGGCCAGAGCGATGGCAGCGGCCAGGGCTGCGACGACGAGGCGGCGGGCAACAGGCATTGACTCAGTATTGCCTGCCACGGCCGAGCGAATGCGGATGAGGATCGCCCGTGTCGGACCCCGCCAATGCCCGAGTAACCCGATGGGGCCGGGAAGGCGAACGTAAGGCGCCCCATTGGTGTATTTATTCGCCCAGAATTGCGACCCGGTGGGAGGAACGCTCACCCCATTTCGGCGGTCGGCACCGCGCTGAGCAACTCCGACGGGACGGATGTGGCCGCCGGGGACGTCACCCGCAGGCCAGCTGCAGGCTCTCCAGCCGCCGGACCAGCAGGCTCGGCAGCCATCTGCCCACTTCGGCAGCGCGCAGTCCGGTGGTGTTTGCGAGCAGCTGGCCGATCACGATCTGCGCTTCCAATCGCGCAAGGGCGGCCCCCAGGCAGAAGTGGATGCCCTTCCCGAAGGTGAGGTGCGTCTTGGCGCCCGGACGGTCCAGCCTGAATCGGTCGGGGTCGTCGAAGTGGGCCGGGTCGCGGTTGGCCGCACCCCAGAGCAGCAGCAGGCGCGCATCGGCGGGAAGCCGCACGCCGCACAGCTCGGTGTCGTTGACCACGTGGCGATAGTGGCCCCGAAAGGGGGGCTCATAGCGCAGGACCTCTTCGAGGAACGCGCCGAGCAGTTCCGCTTGTTGGCGCAGCTGGTCCTGGATGTCCTGTTGTGTGGCCAGAATCCACGCCGCGGAGCCGATCAACGACGCCGTGGATTCACCACCGGCGCTGAACAAGATGATCATCATGGTCAGCGCGGTCAGGTCCTCGAGCTCTCCGCGCGCGCAGGCCGTGGCCAGATCGCCCAGCAGATTGTCCCGGGGATCTTCAGCGGCCCGTTGAAACTGTTCGGCGATGTAGCCCGACAGCTCCATCACGGCGATGCCGGCCGCGGTGAGTTGGTCTTCGCTGACCAGTCCCTCGACCACCTGGGTCGCGGCGTACCCCCAGCGGACCAGCTTGTCGGTGTCGGAATCGGGTACGCCGATGATGCGACCCACGATCATCATCGGGAGTCGATTCGCCATGGCGCCCATCCACTCGATGCGCCCCTGGGCCAGATGGGCGTTCCACAGCCGCTGGCCGGTCTCGGCGATAAATGGCTCGAACGCTCTGATGCGCTTGGCCGCCAATTGTGGAAGCAGCGCTTTGCGGTGCATGGCGTGTGCGGGTTCGTCGGCGGTGGCCAGCACGTGACTCTTGCCGCCAAGGCCCTCCATCGCAAACGTGCCGACATCGCCGCCGGGCTGATAGGTCATGGTCGCGGTCAGGTTCGAGGAGAAGTCCTCGGGTCGGGCAATGGCCTCGTTCACCGCATCCCAGCCGCACACCGCATAAAAACCCGAGTCGCCGATGCGATGAACCGGTGCGCTGTCGGTCATTCGCCGATACAGCGGGTACGGGTCCTGTACGTAGTTGTCATCGAACAACAGCATGCCCAGCCGGCCTTCGCGCGTCGTCACGTCGTCACGCTGACCGGTGCGGACGTGGTGCGTCAACCGTCGCGGCCAATGTTGAGATTTGCCGATCACCAGCAGTCGGTGACGACGTTGCATGCCGATGAACGCACCAGCGCGAATGCTGAGATTAATGTCCGGTTTTGTCTCCATGCTGAGACGATGAGCGCACACGAATCGGGAGGCGGGACCGTGGCACGAGATGACTGGCTGTTGGGGGCCGAGCGACGCGCGGCAGCCGCGGACCGCATCTATGCAGCCGCCACCGAACTCGTCCTGCGGGATGGGCTGGAGGCCTTCGACATCGAGGCGCTGGCCCAGCAGGTGCACTGCTCGCGGGCGACCATCTACCGCTACGCCGGCGGTAAAGCCCAGATCCGCGACGCCGTGCTCCTGCGCCTGGCGGCCCGCATCGTCGACTCGGTCCGAACTGCCGTGCAGGACCTGAGCGGACCGGAGCGAGTGGTCAAGGCGATCACCGTGGCCCTCGAACACATCCGGGCCGACCCCGTGCGCAAGATGATGGTCGGTGTCACCAACGGCCGCGATCTCACCGAGCTGCCCGCGTCGCCGGTGCTGGGCCGTCTCGCCGTGGACCTCACCGGAATCGCCGCCGACGATCCACAGGCGGCCCAGTGGATCGTGCGGGTGGTCATGTCACTGGCGATATGGCCCATCGGTGACAGTCAGGCCGAACAACAGATGGTGCGGCGATTCGTCGCGCCGGCCTTCAGCTGATCGGTTGCGCACCAGCGTCTTTAGCGGAAAGGATGCGGTTATCGACAGATCTGGAACACCGGATCGGAGCACCCGGTGCCCTCGGCCGACAACACCCGTTTGAGCACCTTGAACGTCTCGGTGCGCGGCAGTTCGCCGGACACTCGCACATAGGACGGCCACTGTTTGGGGCCCAGGTCGGGCTGCTCGGCGAGAAACGCGCGAAACTCCTCGGTATCGAACGACGCCCCCTTGGCCAGCACCAGTGCCGCCATCACTTGATCGCCTACCGCGGGATCCGGGATGGGATACACCGCGACCTGAGCGACGGCATTGTGGCGCAACAGGATCCGTTCGATCGGAGCGGTACCCAGGTTTTCGCCGTCCACCCGCATCCAGTCGCCGAGCCGGCCGGCGAAGTAGGCGTAGCCGGCCTCGTCGCGGTAGGCCAGGTCGCCGGAGTGATAGATGCCGCCGGCCATCCGTTGCGCCTCGGCCTCCGGATCGCGGTAATAGCCCCGGAACTGGCCGCGCCCACTGGTGTTCACCAGCTCGCCGACCACGCCGGGCGGGCATTCCTGGCCGGTCTCCACATCGATGATGGTGTTCCCATCGATCAGTGGGCCCAGTGCGCCGGGCGGCGTGTCCGGTGTGCGCCCGATCGCCACCCCGCCCTCGGTGGAACCGAAGGCGTCGACCACCGTGCAGCCGAAGCGGGTGGCGAACCGCTCCAGGTCCCGCGGCGCACCCTCATTGCCGTAGAGCAGCCGCAGGGGGTTGTCGACGTCGTCGGGCTGCTCGGGCGTTGCCAGCACGTACGACAGCGGCTTGCCCACGTAATTGGCGTAGGTGGCCCCGAACCGGCGCACGTCGGGAATGAACCCGGAGGCGGAGAACTTGCGCCGCAACGCGATCGACGCGCCGGCGGCAACTGCCACCGACCAACCCGCCATCACCGCGTTGGAGTGGAACAGCGGCATGGACAGATAGCAGACATCGGACGTGCCCAGCCCGAATCGTTGCGACAGCATCACCCCCGGGAACGCCGCCTTCCACTGGGTGCAGCGCACCGCCTTCGGGTCGCCGCTGGTCCCCGAGGTAAAGATCAGCATGAACAGTTCGTCGGCGTCGGCGTCGCGGAAGGTCACCGGAGCACCGTCATAGCCGGCCAATTCCGCGTTCCACCCTGGTGATTCGACATCGATCATGCCCGTCACCTCGACACCGGCGGTGTTGTCGGCCAGCACCAGCTGACAGTCGGCGTGGGCGACGTCGCGTTGCAGTGCCGCTCCTCTACGGGTGGGGTTGAGGCCCACCGGCACGATGCCGGTCAGTGCGGCGGCCACCAGCACCGTCGAGAAGAAAGGGGTATTGCCCAGCAGCACACCGACATGCGGCGGTTTCTCCGGGTCGAGGCGGGCCCGCAGTGCGGCGCCCAGCCGGGCTCCCGCAGCGATGTGATCGTGCCAGCTGACGAAGCTGTCCTGGTAGAAGATGCCCCGGTCGTCCACGTCGGCCAACGGCGCCAGTAGAGCTGTAACGGTGGGCTGCTCGTCGGGGAGGGTCGGTGCTGACATGGGGGTCAGATTAGTGCTGCAATAGGGCGGTGACTGATTTCGAGGCCATAGAAGCCATCAAGGGCGTCAAGTACCGCTACCTGAGGGCACTGGACACCAAGCACTGGGACGACTTTGCGGCCACGCTGACCGAAGACGTCACCGCCGACTACGGCAAGTCGATGGGCAGCGACCGCACCTTCACCGACCGCGAATCGCTGGTGGAGTTCATGCGCAACGCACTGCCGGGCAACCTGATCAGCGAGCACCGGGTCAACCACCCCGAGATCACCCTCACCGGAGCCGACACGGCCACCGGCATCTGGTATCTGCAGGACCGGGTGATCGTGCCCGACTTCAACCTGATGCTGATCGGCGCCGCGTTCTACCACGACACCTACCGCCGGACCGCCGACGGCTGGAAGATCAGCGCTACCGGTTACCAGCGCACCTACGACGCCACCGTGCCGCTGTCGGACCTTCCCGGGTTCAAGGTGACGTTCGGGGATGCGCTGAACCGCTGAAGCGCCCCGCCCGGCCAACTAGGCCGGTGTTTCGGCCAGTTCGCGGCCGATCGCCAGCAGCTGACCGGTGGCGCCGCCGAGCGCGAACTCGGTCTGCTTGGCCGCCAGAAAGTACCGGTGGATCGGGTGGTCGGTGTCGATGCCGACTCCGCCGTGAATGTGCACGATGCTGTGCGCCACCCGGTGCCCGGCCTCAGCCGCCCAGAACGCGGCGGTGGCCACCTGGGTGGTAGCCGGCAGCCCCTCGCTGACGCGCCAGGAGGCCTGGGTCAGAGTCAGCCGCAGGCCCTTGACGTCGATGTAGCCGTCGGCCAGCCGCTGCGAGACGGCCTGGAAGCTGCCGATGGGCTTGTCGAACTGCTCCCGCTCACGGGCGTATTGGGCCGTCAGTGCCAATCCGCGCTCCAGCACTCCGAGCTGGTAGGCGCTGTGACCCAGCGCCGCGAGACTGATCAGGTGGTCGAGCGCGTCGGCGCCACCGACGCGGCGTTCGGCCGCCAGCTGCGCCCCGGCGAGCTCCAGGTGACCGACGCTGCCGCGGCCGGTGGTGGCCAACGGCGTCATCGTCACACCGGGATCGGTGGCGGCCACCAGGAACACCGCGGTACCGGAATCCGTCTCGGCCGGCACCAGGAAGGCGTCGGCGACCGGCGCGAAACCGACCTGGGTGCGGGTACCGGTCAGCCGGAATCCGCCGTCGGTCGCCGATGCGGCGACCGGACCCTCGCCCATGTCACCGTCGAGTGCGGCGGTGAGGATCTTCTGGCCGGCCACAGCCGGAGCGCCCCACTGCTGCTGCAGCTCGGCGGAGCCGAACTTCGCAAGCGTGCCGGCGGCCAGCACCACCGACTCCAGGTACGGCACGGCAGCCAGCTGACGCCCGAGCGCGGTCAGGATCGCCGTCTGCTCCAGCACACCGAACCCGCCGCCGTCCAGCGACTCACTGGCCGCGCTGGACAGCACGTCGGCGTCGATGAGCTTGCGCCACAGGTCGGTGTCGAAGCGTTGCTCCAGGGCGTCCAGCGCGCGCTGGTGTTCTGGGGTGCACACCGTGTCGACGATGGTGGCGACCAGCCCCGAGAGGTCGTCGGATGCTTCGGTGGTGGTGAAGTCCATGAGTGCGTTGCCTCCAGAGTCCTTGGGGTAGTTAGGTCAGCGGTTACGGGGCAGGCCCAGGGCGACCATGCCGATGATGTCGCGCTGCACTTCGTTGGTGCCGCCGCCGAACGTCAGGATCAGGCACGCGCGGTGCATCCGTTCCACCCGTCCGCGCAGCAGTGCGCCGGGGGAGTCCTGGCGCACGGTGGCGGCGGTGCCGAGCACCTCCATCAGCAGCCGGTAAGCCTCGGTGGCCAGCTCGGTGCCGAAGACCTTCGCCGCTGAGGCGTCCGCCGGGGACGGCGCGGCCGTGTCCGAGGAGGCCAGCTCCCAGTTGATCAGCTTGAGCACTTCGGCCTTGGCCAGCACCCGCGCCAGATTGAGCTGCACCCACTGGGAGTCGATGATCCGGTTGCCGTGCGCATCCTTGGTGTTCTGCGCCCACTCGCGGACCTCTTCGAGAGCCACGATGATCGGCTGCGCCGACACCAGCGCGACGCGCTCGTGGTTGAGCTGGTTGGTGACCAGCTTCCAGCCCGCGTGCTCCTCGCCGACCAGGTTGCTCACCGGCACCCGCACATCCTGGTAATAGGTGGCGCTGGTGTCCGGGCCGGCCATGGTGTGCACCGGGGTCCAGGAGAACCCCTCGGCGCTCGTGGGAACGATCAGCATCGAGATACCGCGATGCTTCTTGGCTTCCGGGTTCGTCCGGGCCGCCAGCCACACATAGTCGGCGTAGGCGATCAGCGACGTCCACATCTTCTGGCCGTTGATCACGTACTCGTCGCCGTCGCGCACCGCGGTGGTGCGCAGCGAGGCCAAGTCGGTGCCGGCGCCCGGCTCGGAGTAGCCGATCGCGAAGTGCAGCTCGCCTGCCGCGATCTTGGGCAGGAAAAACTTCTTCTGCTCTTCGGTGCCGAACGCCATGATCGTCGGGGCGACGCTGTTGATGGTCAGGAACGGCACCGGGGCGCCGGCGATCGCCGCTTCGTCGGTGAAGATCAGCTGATCCATCGCCGAACGCGCCTGGCCGCCGTACTCCTTCGGCCAGCTCAGCGTCAACCAGCCGTCCTTGCCCATCTGGGCCACGGTCTCGCGATAAACGTTGCCGGTGCCGTACTCGCCCTGGGTCGAACTCAGGGCCTCGCGCCGCTCCGGCGTCATCAGCGTGGCGAAGTAGGACCTCAGTTCGCTGCGCAGCTCTTCTTGGGCCGACGTGTAGCTGATCTGCATCGGGGGAGTCCTTCGCTGGTGATCGGTGTCACGATAAGATTCAGTTCGACAGCTCGTTGTAACACGTTCTATTCCCGGGGTCCAACGGCCCTAGCGGGTCGTGTGGGGACGCTGTCTGATCGTATGGTGGCACTAGTAGACGACGTCGGCCCGACGTGCTCGGTCGGCGCAGGGCTTTAACAGGAGAATGTCATGCGAGTTGAGGTAGATCTGGATCGTTGCGAGGGCAACGCGATTTGCGTCGGAATCGACCCCGACCTCTTCGATCTGAACGACGACGAGCAGGCAGAGGTCAAATTCGCTCCGGTTCCCGCCGACCGGGAAGCCCACGCGGAGCAGGCGATCGCCGAATGCCCGCGCGCCGCACTGCGCCGCGTCGAGGACTAATCTCCCACCGGCAACGACTAGAGGTATTCATAACCGCCGGCGCCGCAAGGCGCCGGCGACGCATAAGGAGCGGCGTAGATGACTGACAGCGCGAGGGATCTGACCGGCAAGGTCGCCGTGGTGACCGGCGCGGCCGCCGGCCTGGGCCGAGCAGAGGCGATCGGGTTGGCCCGCTCCGGGGCGACCGTGGTGGTCAACGACATTGCTGCGGCGCTGGAGTCCTCCGACGTCATCGACGAGATCGCCGCGGCGGGCGGCAAGGGCGTGCCGGTCGCCGGTGACATCAGCCAACGGTCCACCGCCGACGAGTTGGTCAGCACCGCCGACGGCCTGGGCGGGCTCAACATCGTGGTCAACAACGCCGGGATCACCCGCGACCGGATGCTGTTCAACATGACCGACGACGACTTCGACGCCGTGATCGCGGTGCATCTGCGTGGGCACTTCCTGCTGACCCGCAACGCGGCCGCCTACTGGCGGCAGAAGGCCAAGGAGTCCGACAGCGGAACCGTCTACGGCCGGATCATCAACACATCTTCGGAAGCCGGCCTGATGGGACCGGTCGGCCAGGCCAACTACGGCGCGGCGAAGGCGGGGATCACCGCGCTGACGCTGTCGGCAAGCCGGGCGCTGAGCCGCTACGGCGTGTCCGCCAATGCGATCTGCCCGCGGGCCCGCACTGCGATGACCGTCGATGTGTTCGGCGAGGCCAAGGTGGGCGAGGGCGAGATCGATCCCCTGTCGCCCGAGCACGTGGTGACCTTGGTCCGATTCCTGGCGTCGCCGGCATCCGCGGCGGTCAACGGCCAGGTGTTCGTGGTCTACGGGCCCGAGGTCACCCTGATGGCCGCGCCGACGGTGGAGCGTAGGTTCAGCGCGGACGGGCAGGCGTGGGATCCCACCGTGCTGTCGGACACCCTGGCCAACTACTTCGCTGGGCGTGATCCCGCCCGGACGTTCTCCGCTTCGGAGTTGATGGCCGGCGACTAGCGTCCCATTAGAACGCGTTCCACCGTGCTGCGGGGAGTTATAGCCTCTGAGCAGGGAAAATGCCCACTTTGCTGAGCTGAGAAGTGCCTTTTGACACTGAGAACGTGTTCTAGTTAGTATGATCCGGCTCACGCTTGGTGGCGTCCGAATTTGCACGAACGACACCGGTCGTAGGAGGTTGCCGGATACAGTTTTGCGACCACCGACGCCGCGGAAGCGCATTTGCGGGAAGGACGTGCCTTGATCGAACAGCTCACGGTTCCGGCCCGGGCCGTGGGCGGTTTCGTCGAGATGTCGATCGAGACCTTCCGGGCCATGTTCCGCAGGCCGTTCCAGTACCGCGAGTTCCTCGATCAGACCTGGATGATCGCCCGCGTCTCGCTGGTGCCGACCCTGCTGGTCGCGATCCCGTTCACCGTCTTGGTGGCGTTCACCCTCAACATCCTGTTGCGTGAGATCGGCGCCGCCGACCTGTCGGGGGCCGGCACCGCTTTCGGCACCATCACCCAGTTGGGGCCCGTGGTCACCGTGCTGGTGGTCGCCGGTGCGGGCGCCACCGCCATCTGCGCCGATCTGGGCGCGCGCACCATCCGCGAGGAGATCGACGCGATGCGGGTGCTGGGCATCGATCCCATCCACCGGCTGGTGGTGCCGCGCGCGCTGGCCTCGACATTCGTCGCGCTACTGCTCAACGGGCTGGTGTGCGCCATCGGCTTGGTCGGCGGCTACGTCTTCTCCGTCTTCCTGCAAGGCGTCAACCCGGGTGCCTTCATCAACGGCCTCACGGTGCTGACCGGACTGGGCGAGCTGGTGATGGCCGAGATCAAGGCGCTGCTGTTCGGTACCGCGGCCGGACTGATCGGGTGCTATCGCGGGCTGACCGCCAAAGGCGGGCCCCAAGGCGTCGGCAACGCGGTCAACGAGACCGTCGTGTACGCCTTCATCTGCCTGTTCGTCATCAACGTCGTCATGACCGCGATCAGCGTGCGGGTGTTGGTCAAGTGAGCTATGACGCCACCCTGCGGTTCCGGCGGTTGTTCCGCTGGATGCCCAAAGCCGTCGACAACTTCGGCGAGCAGGCCCTGTTCTACGCCGACTCGATCCGCTACGTCCCCAACGCCCTGACCAAATACCGCAAGGAGACGGTCCGGCTGATCGCCGAGATCACCATGGGCACCGGTGCCCTGGCGATCATCGGCGGAACCGTCGGCGTGGCCACCTTCCTGACGCTGGCCTCCGGTGGGGTGATCGCCGTTCAGGGCTTCTCGTCGCTGGGCAATATCGGCATCGAGGCGTTGACCGGATTCCTGTCGGCGTTTCTCAACGTGCGGATCGTGGCGCCCGTGGTCGCCGGGATCGCCCTGGCCGCCACCATCGGCGCCGGCACCACCGCCCAGCTCGGTGCCATGCGGGTCGCCGAGGAGATCGATGCCGTCGAATCGATGGCGGTCCATGCGGTGTCGTATCTGGTGTCCACCCGGTTGGTCGCCGGCCTGATCGCGATCATTCCGCTGTACTCGTTGTCGGTGCTGGCCGCGTTCTTCGCGGCACGCTCCACCACCGTGTTCATCAACGCGCAGTCGCCGGGCCTCTACGACCACTACTTCGACACCTTTTTGATCCCGACCGACTTGCTGTGGTCCTTCCTGCAGGCGATCATCATGTCGATCGCGGTGATGCTGGTGCACACCAACTACGGATTCAACGCCGCCGGCGGTCCGGTCGGTGTGGGCATCGCCGTCGGTCAGGCCGTGCGGACGTCGCTTGTGGTGGTGGTGGTCATTACGCTGTTCGTTTCACTCGCCGTGTACGGCGGGTCCGGTAACTTCAACCTCTCGGGCTAGCAAGGACATACAGGTGGAAACGGGATCGAGGCGTACCCAGGTGCGGATTGCTGCGGCAATCCTGGGTGGGATCCTGCTTGCCGCCACGGTGTTCACTTACCTGGCCTACACGTCGGCGTTCACCTCCACCGACAAGGTCACCGTCACCTCGTCGCGCGCCGGGCTGGTGATGGAGCAGGACGCCAAGGTCAAGTACCGCGGCATCCAGGTCGGCAAGGTCAAGGCGATCAAATATCAGGGCGACCAGGCCAAGCTGATCCTGGCGATGGACAGCTCGGCGATGTCCTACATCCCGTCCAACGCCGCGGTGCGCATCGCCGGCAACACCATCTTCGGCGCCAAGTCGGTGGAGTTCATCCCCCCGCCGGAGCCGTCGGGCAAGGCGTTGCACAACGGGGCCAACGTGCAGGCGTCCGCCGTCCAGCTCGAGGTCAACACGCTGTTCGAGAAGCTCACCGACGTGCTGGAAAAGGTCGACCCCGTTCAGCTCAACGGCACCATCAGCGCGCTGGGCGAGGGCCTGCGGGGCAACGGGGACAACCTGGGCGCGCTGCTGTCGGGACTCAACGGTTACCTGGACAAGATCAACCCCAAACTGCCGCAGCTGCAGTCGGGATTCGCCAAGACCGCGGTGGTCGGGGACATCTACGGCGACGCCGCACCGGACCTGGCGACGACGTTCGACAACGTTCCGACCCTCAGTAAGACACTGCTGGAACAGCGCGACAACCTCAGCCAGGCGCTGCTGGCCACCACGGGTCTGGCTAACAACGGCTACGACACGCTCGCGCCGGCCGCCGACGACTTCATCGCCGCTATTCAGCGCTTCCGTTCCCTGGGCAGCCTGCTGGCCGAGTACTCCCCGGAGTTCGGTTGCCTCTTCAAGGGGATCAAGCAGTCTCTGGAGCGGTTCGGCCCGTCCCTGGGCGGCACCAAGCCGGCACTGTACGTGCACTCCAACTTCCTGCCCGGTGCGCCGGCCTACACCTTTCCGGAGAGCCTGCCGATCGCCAACGCGACCGGCGGCCCCAACTGTCGTGGCCTGCCGGACATCCCCAGCAAGCAGTTCGGCGGCTCCTGGTTCCGGTCGCCGTTCCTGGTGACCGACAGCGCCTACATCCCGTTCCAGCCGAACACCGAGGTGCAGTTCGACGCCCCGTCCACCGCACAGTTCCTCTTCAACGGCGCCTACGCGGAACGGGATGAGTACTGATGAACACGCGCGGGACCCTGATCAAGGTCGGCATCTTCACCGTCGCCATGCTGCTGGTGTCGGCGGGGCTGGTGGTGGTATTCGGCGAATTCCGGTTCGCGTCCAGCCACACCTATCACGCGGACTTTGCCAGCGCGTCTCGCCTCCGGGGCGGGGAGGACGTGCGGATCGCCGGGATCCCGGTGGGCACGGTGAAACGTGTGGAGCTGACACCGGACAACAACGTCGAGGTCACCTTCGACGTCAACAAGCGCTACCAGATCTACGACTCGACCCGTGCGCTGATCCGGTACGAGAACCTGGTGGGCGACCGCTATCTGGAGATCGCCTCGGGCGTCGGGGACCTGCGCAAGCTACCGCCCGGTGGCACCATCACCCGGGAGCACACCCAGCCGGCGCTGGACCTCGACGCCCTGCTGGGCGGGATGCGCCCGCTGCTCAAGGGCCTTGACGGCAACAAGATCAACGAGGTCAGCAACGCGATCATCGAGCTGCTGCAGGGCCAGGGCGGCGCCTTGACGCAGATGCTGGCCAGCACCAACTCCTTTACCACCACCCTGGCCTCCCGCGACCAGCTGATCGGCGACGTGATCAACAATCTGAACACGGTGTTGACCACGGTCGACGAAAAGAGCGAGCAGTTCGACGCCACGGTCGACCGGTTGCAGCAGCTCATCACCGGCCTGGCCGAGGGCAAGGACGCGATCGCCGGGGCGATCGGCCCGCTGGCCGCCGTCGAGAACGATCTCACCGACACGCTGCGCCGCACCCGGCGGCCGCTGCAGGGCGTGATCGAGAATGCGCGGCCGCTGGCCACCGTGCTGAACAAGCGCAAGCAGGAGCTCAACGACGTCATCGATCCGCTGGAAGAGAACTACCTGCGGCTTAACGCACTGGGCGCCTACGGTTCATTCTTCAACATCAACTACTGCACGGTCTCGATGAAGTTCAACGGACCCGCCGGCAGCGACATCATCCTGCCGATGGGCGGACAGACCGACACCACCAAGGGGAGGTGTTCTCCTGTCAAAAATTGACCGCTCAGATCCGGTTCGCACCGGAACCTTGGGCATGGCGCTGATCGCCTGCCTGCTCCTGGTGTCTTTCGGCTACACCAGCCTGCCGTTCTACCCGCAGGGCAAGACCTATCACGGCTACTTCGCCGATGCCGGCGGGATCATGCCCGGCAACGACGTGACAGTGTCGGGGATCCGGGTGGGCAAGGTGACCAAGGTGGCGCTGGACGGAGCCAGCGCGAAGGTGAACTTCACCGTTGACCGCGATGTACGGGTGGGGGACCAGTCGCTGGCCGCGATCCGCACCGACACCGTGCTGGGCGAGAAGGCGCTGTCGATCACGCCGGGCGGTGCCGGATCGGTGCGGGAGATCCCGCTGGAACGCACCCGCTCGCCCTACACGCTCAACAGCGCGCTGCAGGACCTCGGCGGCAATGTTCGCGACCTGGACAAGCCGCGTTTCGAGGAGGCGCTGGCCGTTCTGACCGACTCGATGCGCGAAGCGACGCCGCAGTTACGCGGGGCGCTCGACGGGGTGGCGGCGTTGTCCCGCAGCATCAACCGCCGTGACGAGGCGCTGGGCCAGCTGCTGACCCACGCCAAGTCGGTCACCGGTGTGCTCAACCAGCGCGCCGCGCAGGTCAATCAGTTGGTGCTCGACGGCAACCAGCTCTTTGCAGCGCTCGACGAGCGCCGGCAGGCGCTCGGCGCACTGATCGCGGGCATCGATGACGTATCCGAACAGCTGTCCGGTTTGGTCGCCGACAACCGCCAGGAGATCGGTCCGACCCTGGACAAGCTCAACCTGGTGCTGGACAACATGATCGAGCGCAAGGACCGGATCGCCGGTGCGCTGGACCGGTTGCCCGGATACGCCACCACACTGGGCGAGGTGGTCTCCTCGGGCCCAGGTTTCCAGATCAACCTCTATGGCCTGCCGCCGCCCACTATGTCCGAGGTGCTGCTCGACATGTACTTCCAGCCCGGCAAACTGCCGGACAGCCTGGCCGACTACCTGCGCGGGATGATTTCCGAGCGCACCGTGATTAAGCCGAAGTCGCCGTGACGCGCCCGACTTCGCGAATCGTGCTCGCCGGCATGCTGGCCGTGTTGCTGGCCGCCGGAGTGTATCTAGTGCTGCCCGCGCAGCGTGGCTACCGGATCACCGGCTACTTCGCCTCGGCGGTCGGCCTGTATCCGGGTGACGACGTTCGGGTGGTGGGGGTGCCGGTCGGTCGGATCGAGTCGATCGAACCGCGCGCCGAGAACGTCAAGATCACCATGTCGGTGAACCGGGACGTGTCGTTGCCGGCGGACGTGCACGCGGTGCTGATGGCGCCGAACATCGTGTCGGCGAGGGTCATTCAGTTTGCGCCGGCCTATACCGGCGGCGAGCGACTGGCTGATGGAGCGGTGCTCGGCGAGGATCGCACCGCGGTGCCCGTCGAGTGGGACGAGGTTAAGAAGGAGCTGACGCAACTCAGCGCGCAACTGGCACCCGAGCCGGGCAAGGCCAACGGCGCGCTGAGCGTGTTCGTCAACCAGGCCGCGGACACCTTCGACGGCAACGGGGACTCCTTCCGCAACGCACTGCGGGAGCTGTCGGCCACGACCGGCCGGCTCGGCGACTCGCGCACCGACCTGTTCGGCACCGTCAAGAACCTGCAGGTGCTGGTCGATGCGCTGTCCGGCAGCAACGAGCAGCTCGTGCAGTTCACCGACCACGTCGCCGCCGTGTCCGCGGTGCTCGCCGACAGTTCGACCGATCTGGACGTCACACTGGGCACCCTGAACCAGGCGCTGCGCGATGTGCGGGGTTTCCTGCGCGACAACAACGACGCCTTGATCGCCCAGGTCGACAAGCTGTCGGAGTTCACCAAGGTGCTCAGTGACCAGAGCGAGGACCTGGAGCAGGTGCTGCACATCACGCCGCACGGCCTGGTCAACTTCTACAACATCTACAACCCCGCCCAGGGCACCCTGTCGGGCTTGCTGTCCCTGCCCGACTTCGCCAATCCCGTGCAGTTCATCTGCGGCGGCGTGTTCGACGTCGGTTCGGTGCCGGACAACTTCAAGCGGGCCGAGATCTGCAAGGAACGAATGGGTCCGGTGATGCGCCGCTGGGCGATGAACTTCATACCGTTCCTGTTCCACCCGATCAACTCGATCACCGCCTACAAGGGCCAGATCATCTACGACACCCCGGCCACTGAGGCCAAGGCGCAGACCCCGGTGCCCTACTTGAAGTGGATGCCGGAGCCGGGTGTCACGCCGCCGAGCCACGAGGACGTCGCCGCCCTGTTCCTGCCGCCGCCGGCGCCGGGGCAGCTGGGCACGGCGCCGGGCCCGCAGCAGCCTGGAGCCGGTGCACCACGGGAGGGCGGATGAGCGTGAAGTCTCTGGCCGGCGCCGCCCGGCGGGCCGGGCGGCGCTCAGCGGTCCTGGGCGCCGGCGTGCTGGTGCTGTCCGGATGCCAGTTCGGCGGTCTGAACTCGCTGAACATGCCAGGCACCGCGGGCCATGGCCGCGGGTCCTACAGCATCACGGTGCAACTGCCGGATGTGACGACCCTGCCGCAGAACTCACCGGTGATGGTCGACGACGTCACCGTCGGCAGTGTCTCCGGGCTTGAGGCCGTCCAGCAGCCCGACGGCAGCTTCTATGCAGCGGTCAAACTGTCGCTGGACGGCGACGTCGTGCTGCCGGCCAACGCCATCGCCAAAGTCGCGCAGACCTCCTTGCTGGGCTCCCAACACATCGACCTGTCCGAACCGCACGATGAGGCGGCGGTGGGCCGGCTCGCTCACGGCGATCAGATCCCGCTGAGCCGGACCGGGCGCTACCCCAGCACCGAAGAAGTGCTGTCGTCGCTGGGAGTGGTGGTCAACCAGGGCAATCTCGGAGCGCTGCAGGACATCACCGAGGAGGCCTACGCGGCGGTCGCCGGCCGGGTCGCCACCTTCACCGGTCTGTTGCCGCGCCTGGCCGAGCTCACCGCGTCACTGGACCTGCAGGCCCGCGACATCATCGCGGCCGCCGACGGCCTGAACCGGGTCGGGGCGACCCTGGCCGGCAGTGCTCCCAGCCTGGCTCGGGCGCTGGAGACCATGCCCGCCGCACTGCAGGTACTCAACGACAACCGCTCCAACATCGTCGATGCGTTCGGGGCGCTGCAGCGGCTGGCGATCGTCGGTTCGCGGATCATGACCGAGACCAAAGAGGACTTCGCCGCCGACGTCAAGGACCTGTACCCGGTCGTCAAAGCCTTCGCCGACAACGCCAACGAACTGGTGTCGGCGTTCCCGTTCATCCCGACATTCCCGTTCCCGTCGATGTACCTGCGCAATGCGGTGCGCGGCGACTACCTCAACGTGTACACCACCTTCGACATGACGTTGCGGCGGTTCGGCGAGTCAGTGTTCACCACCGGGGCCTTCGACCCGAACATGCCGCACATGCACGAGGTCCTGAACCCGCCCGACTTTTTGATCGGCGAGATGGCCAACCTGTCGGGCCAGGCGGCGGACCCGTTCAAGATCCCGCCCGGAACGGCTGTCCGTTATGAGGAATGACCTGCCATGCTGAGCCGACTCGTCCGAATCCAACTCGGGATCTTCGCCGTGGTCACGGTGCTGGCCGTCGGCGCCATCTCGATCCTGTACCTGCATGCGCCGAGCCGGCTGGGCATCGGCACCTACAAGGTGACCGCCGACTTCATCGGTGGCGGCGGTATCTACAAGAGCGCCAATGTCACCTACCGCGGCGTGACGGTGGGCCGGGTGGAAGACGTGCGTCTCACCGACCACGGGGTCGACGCCCAGATGCGGCTCAACAGCAGCACCAAGATCCCGGGGAACGTCACCGCGACCGTCAAGAGCATGTCCGCGATCGGTGAGCAGTACATCGACCTGGTGCCGCCCGCGGACGCCGCCGCGGTCGCGGCCGCCGGGTCGCTGCGCGGCGGTGCCCGCATCGGCCAGGACCGCACCGCGATCGGCCAGGACATCGCCGGGCTGCTCGACGAGGCCCAGACGCTGGTCAACAGCGTCGCCAACAGCCGGCTGCGGGAACTGCTGCACAGCGCGTTCGAGGGCTTCAACGGTTCGGGGCAGGAACTGGCCCGGATGATCGCGTCATCGCGGCAACTGGTCGACGAAGCCAACGACAACTTCGACGCGACGTCGGCGCTCATCGACCAGTTCGAGCCGTTCCTGGACGCTCAGATTCGCAGCGGGGACGACATCAAAAGACTGGCCCGCTCGTTGGCGGCGGTCACCACCGAGGTGCGCAACGCCGACCCGCAACTGCGCGAGGTGCTGCAGATCCTGCCGTCCGTCACCGACGAGGCGAACACCACCTTCAGCGGCATCCGGGCGTCGTTCCCAACATTGGCCGCCAGCATGGCCAATTTCGGGCGGATCGGTGTCATCTACCGCAAGTCGATCGAACAGGCGCTGGTGGTGTTCCCCGCGCTGATGGCCGCGCTGATGACCGTCGCCGGTGGCGTGCCCATGGAAGAAGGCGTCAAGCTGGACTTCAAGATCGACATGCACGACCCGCCGCCGTGCACCGTCGGGTTCCTGCCGTTCACCGACATGCGCTCGCCGGCCGACGAGACGGTGCGTGATCTGCCTAAGGATCTGTACTGCAAAGCGGCCCAGAACGATTCGGTCGCGGTCCGCGGTGCGCGCAACTATCCCTGTATGGAATACCCGGGCAAACGGGCGCCGACCATTCAACTGTGCCGTGACCCCAGGGGCTTTGTCCCGATCGGCAGCAATGCGTGGCGTGGTCCGCCGGTTCCCTACGGCACGCCGGTCACCGACCCCCGGATGACCAACCCGATGAACAAGTTCCCGTACATCCCGCCGGAGGCCGACTACGATCCCGGCCCGCCGGTGGTGGCCCTGCCGCCCGGTGTGCCCGCGGGCCCCGGGCCGGCGCCCAACCCGCCCTTCCCGCTGCCCTACCCGCCGAACGCGCTGGGGCCGGCCCCGGCGCCGTGGCCGTACTACGCGCCGCCGGACCAGAACATGCCGACCAGCCCCGGGGGCAACGGCGGCCTGCCGGCCTACGGACGCGATCCCGCGCCTGCGCCGGCGCCGGCCGAGGCCCAGGCCAACGGCGTGGCCTACAGCAGCTACGACCAGCGCAGCGGCAAGTTTGTCGACCCGGCCGGTGAGACCGGCGTGTTCGTCTCAGGGGCCGACAAATGGCTGCCCGCCGAGAACTGGGCCGACCTGATGCTCGAGCCGAGGCAGACGTGACCGGTCCCGAGCCCACCAGGCCGCGACGCCGGGCCTCGCGTGCGGCCGGTCCGGCCGGCGATACCGCCGAGGCGACGGCCGTCGGGGTACCGACGCCGAGCCGGGCCGCCGTGCGAGCGGCCCGCCCGGTGGGACCGCCGCCGCGGCGGCGAGCCAACGCCCGGCAGGTTGCCGTACTGGCCGCTGCCGTCGTGCTGGGCGCCAGTACCGTGCTGGGCGGGGTGGTGGCGGTGCTGCTGCTGCAGCATCGGCACGCCGTCGCTTCCGACAGCCGCGACCAGCGATTCGTCGACACCGCAGTCCAGACCGTCCTGAACATGTACACCTACACACCTGACACCGTGAACGAGCAGGTGGAGCGCTTCGTCGCGGGCACCAGCGGCCCGCTGCGCGACACGATGGCCAGCAATACCGAGAACCTCAAGGCGCTGCTGCGCGAGACCAAGCACAGTTCCGAGGCCGTGGTCAACGCCGCGGCCCTGGAGACCGTGGACGATGTCGCCGGCAATGCGTCGGTATTGGTGGCGATGCGCGCGACCGCGACCGACGCTGACGGCGTCAACAAGCCGTCGCAGCCCTACGCGCTGCGGATCATCGTCCACGAAGACGCCGCCGGCAACATGACCGCCTACGACCTGAAGTGGCCGGACGGCAGCCGATGAGTCGCCGATGGGCAGGGCTCGTCGCCATGGTCGGGCTGCTGGGAGTATTCGTGGGTCTCGGTGCCACCGCGGGATCGCTGTATTGGAGCCGGGTCGAGGCGCGCGGTGAACAGACGACCCGCACCGAGCTGACCCAGCTGACCACCGACGAGATTCCCAAAGTGCTCGGCTACGAGTACAAGACCGTGGAGCGCAGCCTGACCGAGACGTTCCCGTTGTTCACCGGGGATTACCGTCGCGAGTTCGAGGCCCGGGCCGTCAACGAGATCATTCCGCAGGCCCGGGAGAAGCAGCTGGTGAACCAGGTCGACGTGGTAGGCGTCGGCGCACTGGACGCCAAGCGGACCACCGGTTCGGTGCTGGTATTCGTGAACCGCGTGGTGACGGGCAAGTCCAAGGAGAAGTACTACGAGGGCAGCCGGTTGCGCGTCGACTTCCGCAAGATCGACCGCAAGTGGCTCATCAGCAATATCGTGCCGATCTAGCGGAAAGGATGGGTGCCATGGGGAAACTCATTCGAGGCCTGGTGGCTGTGGCCGTGGCGATGACGGCGGCCACCGGGCTGGCAGCCCCGGCCGCCGCCGACGACGATGCGGCGCCGGAGGGCACGCTCGAGGGCGTCTTCACCTACACGCAGGGCAACACCACCGCCACCTGGCGGATCTACCCACTGTGCGTCCCCACCGTGGGCGACGGAAGGGTGCCGCTGCACCTGGCGATCGGCTGCAAACTGCAGGTCGAGAGCAACGGTCCGCCGGGGCAGGCCGGAGCCTACCGGCTGTCCAACGGACAGTGGACCTACAAGACGCCCATCCTGGCCGGCACCAGATGCTCCGACGGCACCACGGCCGCCAGCGAAGAGATGTACCAGTTCGACACGTCGCTGCGGGGCACCTATACCCATTCCCACAGCGCGGTCTGCGGGCTGCAGCCCGGGTTGGAGAAACACCCCTTCACGCTGACATTCGTTTCGCCGCTGCCCAATCCGGTGATTCACTACCCGCTGACCTGCCAGGACAACCCGATCCACCTGTGTAGCTGAGCCCGGCATCCGCCGCGCTCGGCCGCGGCGGGGATCCCCCGTCAGGTCACCGCGTCGGTGAGCGCGTCGAGGAACGACCGGGCCCAGCGGTCCACGTCGTGCGCCAGGACCTGGCGGCGCAGCGCCCGCATCCGCCGGCGGCCCTCATCCTCGGTCTGGTTGATCGCTGCCTCGATGACGTCTTTGACGCACTCGATGTCGTGCGGGTTGACCAGGTAGGCCTGGCCCAGCTCCGCCGCGGCACCGGTGAACTCGCTCAGCACCAGGGCGCCGCCCAGGTCGCTGCGGCATGCCACGTACTCCTTGGCGACCAGATTCATCCCGTCGCGCAGGGGAGTGACCAGCATGACGTCGCTGGCCACAAAGAACGCGATCAGTTCGTCGCGGGGGACCGGGCGATGCAGATAGTGCACCACCGGGTGGCCGACCTCGCTGTACTCGCCGTTGATGTGGCCCACCTGGCGTTCGATGTCGTCGCGCAGGATCTGGTAACTCTCCACCCGCTCCCGGCTCGGCGTCGCCAATTGCACCAGCACGGTGTCGTCGCGTTTGGCGCGTCCTTCGGCCAGCAGTTCGTTGAACGCCCTGAGCCGCACGTCGATGCCCTTGGTGTAGTCCAGCCGGTCGACGCCGAGCAGGACCTTGCGGGGATGGCCGAGCTCGGCGCGAATCTCCTTGGCGCGACGCCGGATTCCGCGCTCCCGGGCTTTGCGGTCGAGTTCGCCGGAATCGATCGAGATGGGGAAGGCGCCGACTCGCACCGTGCGGTCGGGCAGTCGCACTTCGCCGAACCGGCTGCGCACCCCCACCGACCCGCGTGAGGTGGGCGCGCCGACGAGCTTGCGCGCCAGGAACAAGAAGTTCTGTGCCCCGCCGGCCAGGTGGAAGCCGACCAGGTCGGCGCCGAGCAGCCCCTCGACGATCTCGGTGCGCCACGGCAGTTGCATGAACAGCTCTACCGGCGGAAACGGGATGTGCAGGAAAAAGCCGATGGTCACGTCGGGGCGCAGGGTCCGCAGCATCTTGGGGACCAGTTGCAGCTGGTAGTCCTGGACCCACACCGTGGCGCCCGGCGCGGCGGCCCGCGAAGCGGCCTCGGCGAAGCGGCGATTGACGTCGACGTAGCGGTTCCACCACTCCCGGTGGTAGATGGGCTTGACGATAACGTCGTGATACAGCGGCCACAGCGTGGCGTTGGAGAAGCCCTCGTAGTATTCGGCGATATCGGTGGGGCTCAGCGGAACCGGATGCAGGCGCAGATCTTCGACGTCGATGGGTTCGGCAGGGGCATCCAGACTGCCCGGCCAGCCCACCCAGGCACCGCGCCGCTTACGCAGCAGCGGCTCCAGCGCGGTGACCAGCCCGCCCGGGCTGCGCTTCCACGCTGTCGTGCCGTCGGGCTGCACCTCGATGTCGATGGGCAACCGGTTGGCCACGACGACGAAATCGGAGTCTCCCGGTTCAACCGGCGGCACCTGGCCCGAACCGTTGGGTTGGTGCGGCCGAGACGCGCCGGGGCCCCCCGACTCGGGCATTACGCCCCGTTTTTCTCGGGTGCCGCAGGCCCGATCCCCAGCATGGCGAGAAACACCCGGCATTCGTCGGCGTCCTCCGCGTAGGCGGCAACCACGCGCCGGGCCTGGCTCGCGGTGCTGTCGGCCAGCGGTTCCACGTCCTCGATGTCGGCGGGTTCGGATTTAGCAGGCATGACTTGACTCTAGCGAAGTGCGCGCTGTGTCACACCTGGCTCGGGCAGCTGGTGCCCGCCGCCGTAGCCTGTGATGCGACGACGACGAGGGTGGAGGCAATGGTCACATCGCAGACCGCATCGAACCAGGCCGGCGACGCTTCGGGCGGCCATGTCGAATATGAGACCGTCGACGACGGGCGCATCGCCCGAATCTGGCTGAATCGCCCGGAGACCCACAACGCACAGAACCGGACCCTGCTGGTGGAGCTCGACGAAGCGTTCTGCCGGGCCGAAACCGATGACAACGTGCGGGTGGTGATCCTGGGGGCGCGCGGCAAGAACTTCTCGGCCGGTCACGACCTGGGCTCGGAGGCGGCGGTGACCGAACGCCTGCCCGGGCCGAACCAGCACCGGAGTTTCACCGGCAACGGCGGCACCCGGGAGGCGAGTGTCGAGAAGACCTACCTGCAAGAGTGGCATTACTACTTCGCCAACACCTGCCGCTGGCGCGACCTGCGCAAGATCACCATCGCGTCGGTACAGGGCAACACCATCTCCGCTGGGCTGATGCTGATCTGGGCCTGCGACCTGATCGTCGCGGCCGACAACGCCCGGTTCTCCGACGTGGTCGGCGTGCGGCTGGGGATGCCCGGGGTGGAGTACTACGCCCACCCCTGGGAGTTCGGGCCGCGCAAGGCCAAGGAGCTGCTGCTGACCGGCGACTCGCTGGACGCCGACGAGGCCTACCGGCTGGGCATGGTCTCCAAGGTGTTTCCCACCGAGGAGCTGGCCGACCGCACCCTGGAGTTCGCCCGCCGCATCGCCGACCTGCCGACGATGGCCGCGTTGCTCATCAAGGACTCGGTGAACGCCGCCGCCGATGCGATGGGCTTCACCGAGGCCCTGCGACACGGCTTCCACATCCACCAGCTGGGCCACGCGCACTGGACCGCACATAACGACAACAACGCGCCGATCGCGCTGCCGCCCGAGGTGCCGGACTGGCGCACCGCCAAGGCCACCGGCCTGGCCCGCCGCGACCAGCCCTGACCGGCCGGTGCTCGCGTGGACGGCAGCCAGACTTGTTTCGACCGTGACGACGTGAGGGGCCGGCGTGCAGCTCAGCTTTGAAGACCGCAGCTACCTGGTCACCGGTGGCGGCAGCGGCATAGGTAAGGCCGTGGCCGCCGCGCTGGCCGCCGCCGGCGCTGACGTGCTCATCGTGGGTCGCAACGCCGAACGGCTGGCGGCCGTCGCCGCCGAACTCGGCGGTCAGGTGCGGCATCTGCCGGTGGACGTCACCGATGAAGACAGCGTGATCGCCGCGGTCGAAGCCGCCGCTGCCCCGCACGGCAGGCTGCACGGGGTGGTGCACTGCGCCGGCGGCTCGGAGACCATCGGACCGATCACCCAGATCGACTCCCAGGCCTGGCGGCGCACCGTCGACCTCAACGTCAACGGTTCGATGTACGTGCTCAAGCACGCCGGGCGGGCCCTGGTGCGCGGCGGGGGCGGCTCGTTCGTCGGGATCTCCTCGATCGCGGCCAGCAATACCCACCGCTGGTTCGGCGCCTACGGGCCGACCAAGTCCGCGCTGGACCACCTCATGCAGCTGGCCGCCGACGAACTGGGGCCCTCGTGGGTACGGGTCAACAGCATCCGACCGGGCCTGACCCGCACCGAGCTGGTCGCCCCGATCCTCGACTCGCCCGAGCTGAGCGAGGACTACCGCATCTGTACGCCGCTGCCCCGTGCCGGTGAAGTCGAGGACGTGGCCAACCTGGCACTGTTCCTGCTCAGCGACGCGGCCGGGTATATCACCGGCCAGATCATCAACGTCGACGGTGGGCAGATGCTGCGCCGTGGGCCGGACTTTTCGGCGATGCTGGAGCCGGCGTTCGGCGCGGACGGGCTGCGCGGAGTGGTGGGGGAGGACTAGCCATGGGCACTTATGCGGTCACCGGGTCGGCATCCGGGATGGGACGACAGGCCGCGGAGAAACTGCGGGCCCAAGACCACACGGTGATCGGAGTCGACCTGCGCGACGCCGACGTTGTCGCCGACCTCTCCGGCCCGGACGGTCGGGCGGCGGCAGCCCAACAGGTTCTGGAGCGCTGCGGGGGGCACCTCGACGGGGCGGTACTGGCGGCCGGCGTCGGACCCACACCGCGGGCGGTGCCACTGATCCTGCAGGTCAACTACTTCGGCGTGGTCGACCTGCTGCAGGCGTGGCGACCGGCGCTGGCTGCGGCGGGCGGAGCCAAAGTGGTGGTGATCGCCAGCAACTCGACCACCACCGTGCCGGTGGTGCCGGGGGCGGCGGTGCGGGCACTGCTGGCCGGCAAAGCGCCCAAGGCGGTGCGCCGGCTGCGTCTGTTCGGGCCCGGTGCGCCGTCGATTGCCTACGCGGCCTCCAAGATCGCCGTCTCGCGGTGGGTCCGTCGCCAGGCGGTCCAGCCGGCCTGGGCTGGCGCCGGCATCCGGCTCAACGCCCTGGCGCCGGGGGCGATCATGACACCGCTGCTGGAAAAGCAGCTCGCTACACCGGGTCAGGAGAAGGCGGTCCGCAGTTTCCCGGTGCCGGTCGGCGGCTACGGCGATCCCGCCCAGTTGGCGGATTGGATGCTGTTCATGCTCTCCGATGCGGCGGACTTCCTCTGCGGCAGCGTGATCTTTGTCGACGGCGGTTCGGACGCCTACTTCCGCGCCGACGACTGGCCGCGCTGCGTCGGCGCCACGGGTGTGCCGCGCTACCTGATGCGGTTCGGCAAGTTCCGGTCGACGTCGCCGGGGCCCGATCGCGGCTAGCTCGCCGGCGAGATTCGACCCCGGCACCGTCCCCGGAGCAGTTCGGCGTTAGCGTGTCTAAGAGTTTCGGGGATCCTGAGGAGACACATGCCGGCAGAGCTGAGCCACGACGAGACCCTGCGCGAGGTCACCACCGAGCAGGGGGTGCTGCGCTACCACGAGGCCGGTGACGGGCCGACGCTGCTGATGCTGCACGGTTCCGGCCCCGGGGTGACCGGATGGCGCAACTACCGCGGCGTGCTGCCCGCCTTCGCCGAACGTTTCCGCTGCCTGGTGCTGGAGTTTCCCGGCTTCGGGGTCAGCGACGACTTCGGCGGGCACCCCATGGTGACGGCGTTCGGCGCGGTGCCGGCATTCGCCGAGGCGCTGGGCCTGGATCGGTTCAGCATCATCGGCAACTCGATGGGAGGTGGCGTCGGCATCGGCTACGCCATCGGCAACCCCGACAAGGTCAACCGACTGGTAACCATCGGCGGGATCGGCACCAACCTGCTCAGCCCGGGACCGGCCGAGGGCATCCGGTTGCTGCAGGACTTCGTCGACAACCCCAGCCGGGAAGCGCTGGTGCGGTGGCTGCACTCGATGGTCTACGACCCGTCCGTGATCACCGACGAGCTCATCGAGGAGCGGTGGGCACTGGCCACCGACCCCGACACCCTGGCCAGCGCCCGGCGGATGTACGGCAAGGAATCCTTCACCAACATGGTGAAGATGATGCAGGCATCGAAGGGGCCGCTGCCGTGGGCGATGATGCACCGGCTCAAGGCGCCGACCCTGGTGACCTGGGGCCGCGACGACCGGGTCAGCCCGCTGGACATGGCGCTGATCCCGATGCGGACCATCCCCGACGCCGAGGTACACGTGTTCCCCAACTGCGGGCACTGGACCATGATCGAGGCCAAGGACGCCTTCACCCGCGTGGTGCTGGAGTACCTGACCCGCGACCACTAGCCGCCCGGGGTGGGAGGCCAGCCGCAAGTGCGCCTGCGGCCGCGCTACCAGCTATCTTTTGGAGCCCCCTGTCAGGATTGAACTGACGACCGCTCGCTTACAAGGCGAGTGCTCTACCACTGAGCTAAGGAGGCGGGTTGGTGCTGCCAGCTTAAGCGGCGACCGCGAGCGCAGCAGACCCGGGCACCGCCCGATCGCGGTGGGATCAGCTCGCTGGATCGGTCGGATCCTGGTCGATCACGCGTTGGGAGCGCACAGTCCGGGTCGGCGAGCGCCGACTGGATCGGCGGGGCAGCAGTGGAATACGTTCGGCGATATTGCTCAGCGGATTGACCACCAGCGTCAGGGCGATCACCGCCTCCTGCAGGGTCTCGATCGCCGGCTCCAGGGCCTCCATACCGGGGGCCAGCCGGCTCAGGGTGTCGGCGAGACCGGCGAGCTGCTCGAGCGGTCCGTTACGGGCGGTCAGCTTGTCGATCAGCCCGCCTTCGGCCAGCAGGCGGTCGGCCAGCCCGTCTTCGGCCAGCAGGCGGTCGGCCAGCCCGTCTTCGGCCAGCAGGCGTTCGATCAGCCCGTCCTCGTCGGTCAATTGATCGACCAGGCCGCCGGGCTGCAGAGCGCGCTGCAGGCCGCCGCCCTCGGCGGTAAGCCGGTCGACGACCCCTCCCGGCCCGGTCAACTGGTCAACCAGGCCGCCCGGTGCCAGCAACCGGTCCGCCGGACCTCCCGGCGCCAGCGCCCGCCCCAGCGGGGCGTCGTCGTCCATCAATTTGGCGAGCCGATTGGCCCGGCTGATGGTGTCTTCCAGGCCCAGGATCTGCGCCATGGAGTTGCTCGACCCCGGCCTTCCGGCTTCGCCGAGCGCCTGCCGCGCCAGCCCCAGTGCCGTGCTGGCAACGCCGAGGCCGGCGTCGGCGATCGACAGACCGATACGCGCCGGAGCGGTGTATACGGCGACCAGCTGCTTGACCAGGCTCACGAGGCCAGTCTAGGGGCCGTTCGGAGCGCCCATCGGCTAGATTGATTGACAACAGACGTACAGCCAATATCCAGGTCATTTTCAGCGGTCCGCGGGGGAATTGTCGGTATGGGAGCAATAGCTGCGCAAGACGCCGCACCGGAGGCCCGCGTCCTGGTAGTCGACGACGAAAGCAACATCGTCGAACTGTTGTCGGTCAGCCTCAAATTCCAGGGGTTCGAGGTCTACACCGCCTCCAGCGGCCCCGCGGCGCTGGACCGCGCACGGGAGATCCGGCCGGACGCGGTAATCCTCGACGTGATGATGCCGGGCATGGACGGCTTCGGGGTGCTGCGCCGGCTGCGCGCCGACGGCATCGACGCCCCGGCGTTGTTCTTGACCGCCCGCGACGCTCTGCAGGACAAGATCACCGGGCTGACGCTCGGCGGCGACGACTACGTGACCAAGCCGTTCAGCCTGGAGGAGGTGGTGGCCCGGTTGCGCGTCATCCTGCGCCGGGCGGGCAAGGGCGCCCAGGAGCCGCGTAACTCCCGACTGAAGTTCGCCGACATCGAACTCGATGAAGACACCCACGAAGTGTGGAAATCCGGTGAACCGGTGTCGTTGTCGCCCACCGAGTTCACCCTGTTGCGGTACTTCGTGATCAACGCCGGCACAGTGCTGAGCAAACCGAAGATCCTCGACCACGTGTGGCGCTACGACTTCGGAGGCGATGTCAACGTCGTGGAATCCTACGTCTCCTACTTGCGGCGCAAGATCGACACCGGGGACAAGCGTCTGCTGCACACCCTGCGCGGCGTCGGCTACGTGCTTCGCGAGCCGCGATGAGCGGCGTCAGGCCGGCGAACACCAGAATGCAGTCGTAGTCATGGAGACGGTCAAACCCCTCCGGGACATCTTGCCGCTCAAGGTGAGTCTGGTCGCGGCCACCTTGGCCATGGTGGCCATCGGGTTGCTGGCACAGGGGTACGCCGTGACCACGATCTTGCGACACCGTCTGATCAGCAGAATCGACGCCACCCTCATCGACGCCGCCCAGGGCTGGGCCCTTGAACAACGAACCCGGGTGCCGTCGCGGGCGGGCGAGGATCCCCACGCCGGCCGGCCGCCGACGAGCTACTACGTCCGCGACGTCGACCCCGATGGCAGGGTCTGGACGGTGGTCAACGACCAGAACGCCGAGCCGCTGCTGCCGGCGGACAACGACGTGGGGCCCGTACCGATCACGATCGGCTCCGTCGACGGATCGGGCGTGCAATGGCGGGCCCTGTCGGTGCACGGCGAGAACGGCAGGCTGATCACCGTGGCCAGGGACCTTTCCGATCCCCGGGCCACGTTGCGCTACGTCGCCTGGTGGCGGGTGACGATCGGCGTTGGGGTGCTGGTGGTGCTGGGGGCCGTCGGATACGTAGTGGTCAACCGCAGCCTGCGGCCGCTGGGCGAGGTCGAACGGACCGCCGCGGCCATTGCCGCCGGCCAGCTGGACAGTCGTGTCCCGGAGCGGGATCCCCGCACCGAAGTCGGACGGCTCACCTTGGCCCTCAACGGCATGCTGGCCCAGATTCAGGAGGCGGTGGCCTCGTCGGCGGCCTCCGCGGAAAATGCGCGCCTCTCCGAGGAACGGATGCGCCGGTTCATCACCGACGCCAGCCACGAACTGCGCACCCCGCTGACCACGATTCGCGGCTTCGCCGAGCTCTACCGGCAGGGCGCGGCCCGCGATGTGGAGCTGCTGATGTCACGCATCGAGAGCGAGGCACGCCGCATGGGACTGCTCGTCGAGGATCTGCTGCTCCTGGCCCGCACCGATGCTCAGCGCCCGCTGGAGCGGCATTGGGTCGACCTGCTGGTGCTGGCGACCGACGCTGTGCACGACGCCCGGGCCACCGCACCGGACCGCCGTGTCGAGCTGGAGGTGTTCGACGGCCCAGGGACGCCGGAGGTGCTCGGTGACGAAGCGCGACTGCGCCAGGTGCTGAGCAACCTGGTCACCAATGCGCTCCAGCACACCCCGGACGGAACCCCGATCACCGTGCGCGTCGGCACCGAAGGCGACGACGCCATCCTCGAGGTCGTCGACCACGGCCCGGGGATGAGCGAGCAGGAGTTGGAACGGGTCTTCGAGCGATTCTTCCGAACCGACTCGTCGCGGGCGCGGGCCAGCGGCGGCACCGGCTTGGGGCTCTCGATCGTCGACTCGCTGACCCGGGCGCACAACGGCACCGTGACCGTCAGCTCTCCGCCGGGCCAGGGATGCACGTTCCGGGTCGCGCTGCCGCGTCTTGTCAGCGCACCCGCTCCAGCGGCCGAGCTTCCTGCTGAGATCGTTTGAGCCTCAGCCGAGTTCGGCGAGGGCGGCCTTGATCTTGGCCTGCGCCTCGTCCAGCGATTCCGGTGCGGGACTGCGATCCACGCCGGCGAAGCCGAAGTCGGCCAGGCTGCGGGTGGGGAACACGTGCACGTGCAGGTGCGGGACCTCCAAGCCGGCGATGATCATCCCGGCGCGTTCGGTGTCGAACGCGCGACACACCGCCTTGCCGATCCGCTGCGCCACCGCCATCACCTGAGCGAAGGCGGCGCCGTCGACGTCCTGCCACTGGTCGATCTCAGCGCGGGGCACCACCAGCGTGTGGCCCTGCGTCATCGGCTCGATGGTCAAGAACGCGACGACGTCGTCGTCCTCGTAGACGAAACGCCCGGGCAGCTCCCGGTTGATGATCTTGGTGAAGACGGTGGTCATGGGTTCAGCATATGCGCCGAGGGCCTGATGAAACGGCCGCTGCTGCGTATTATCGAAGACGAGCTGATGCTCTTGGTGCGGGCTTTCCACGCCACAGGCCGAGGAGATGAGATGTCATCTGTCGCAACCTTTCTGAGCAGCCCGGCGGCGGTCGGTACCTGGGACCTGGATCCGGGCCAGTCGAGCATCCGGTTCGAGAACGGAACCATGTGGGGAGCGCTGAAGGTTCGGGGCGCCTTCACCGATTTCAGCGGCAGCGGCGAGATCAAGGACGACAAGACCGTGACCGGCAGGGTCGAGGTCAAGGCCGCCTCGATCAACACCGGACTGGGCACCCGCGACCACGATCTGCGCCGATCGAACTTCTTCGACACCGACCGGTACCCCGACATCACTGTCGTGGTCACCGGGGGCGAGTCCACCGGTGGCGATACCGTCCGGCTGGACGCCGAACTGACCGTCAAGGGGATCACCGGAGCACTGCCGCTGAACGTTGAGGTGTCCCCGCTCGACGACGGCGGCGTGCGCCTGAACACGGAGGCGGCCGTCACCCGTAAACAGTTCGCCGTCGAGGGGAACTTCCTGGGCATGGTCGGCAACCGGACCAAGCTCAAGGCCAGCCTGGTCTTTCGGCGTACCTAATCTCTCGTTGACGTCTTTCGCTGACTCTGCGCTTACCAGACAAAAGTGCGAGAAGGTCGCCTGGTAAGCGCAGAGTCAACTGGTGTCTTACCGGTCGGCGGGGCCTTAACGCCGACCCGCCGCGCCCGGCTCCGCCGCGCTAGCGGTCGGCGGAGCCTTAACGCCGACCCGCCGCGCCCGGCTCCGCCGCGCTAGCGGTCGGCGGAGCCTTAACGCCGACCCGCCGCGCCCGGCTCCGCCGCGCTAGCGGTCGGCGTCGGTGTAGCGGATGATGCCCCGAATGTTCTTGCCGTCCAGCATGTCCTGGTAGCCCTCGTTGATCTGCTCCAGCTTGTACTGGCGGGTCACCATGTCGTCCAGGTTCAGCTTGCCGACCTTGTACATCGACAGCAGCTGCGGGATGTCGTACTGCGGGTTGCCGCCGCCGAAGATGGTGCCCTGCAGGTTCTTCTGCAGCAACGTCAGCATCGCCAGGTTCAGCGTGACCTGGTTGTCCAGCATGGACCCCATCGCGGTCAGCACACAGGTGCCGCCCTTGGCGGTCAGGATCATGTAGTTGTCGATGTCGGCGCCGTGCACCTCGCCGACGGTCACGATCACCTTCTGGGCCATCAGGCCGGCGGTGACCTCCATGATCCCGCCCATCGCGGCGAAGATGTCCGGGTAGACGTGGGTGGCGCCGAACTTCAGGGCCTGGTCGCGCTTCCAGTCCACCGGGTCGATGACGAAGATGTTGCGGGCCCCGGCGTTGACCGCACCCTGCAGTGCCGACATGCCCACCCCGCCGACACCGACGACCGCCACGTCCTCACCCGGACGGATGTCGGCGCTGCGGACAGCCGACCCGTAGCCGGTGGTGACGCCGCAGCCGACCAGGCACGCAACCTCGAACGGAATGGACGGGTCGATCTTGACCACCGAAGACTTGTGCACCACCATCCACGGCGAGAAGGTGCCCAGCAGCGTCATCGGGTAGACGCCCTGGCCGCGCGCGCTGACCCGGAAGGTGCCGTCGCTGACCGCCACGCCGTTGAGCAGGCCGGCGCCCAGGTCGCACAGGTTGCGCATGCCGGACTGACAGGTCCCACAGGTGCCACACGACGGAATGAACGACAACACGACGTGGTCGCCAGGAGCCAGATCTTCCACCCCGGGACCGACCTCGGTCACGATGCCGGCGCCCTCGTGCCCGCCAAGGACCGGGAAACCGGCCATAGGGATGCTGCCGGTCATCAGGTGGTGGTCGGAGTGGCACATGCCGGCCGCCTCCATCTGGATCTTGACCTCGTCCTTCTGGGGGTCACCGATCTCGATCTCCTCGACCGACCACGGCTTGTTGAACTCCCAGAGCAACGCACCCTTAGTCTTCACCGCAAACCTGCTTTCCTTTTGAATTTCCGGGACGTCCGGCAGTCCACTTGCTCGGAGCCTATAACCCGCTGCCGGGCGGCGTTAAGGTCCCCGCAAACACCCCATGCATCGACCGGCATCCGGTCGCGCGACCGGCGGCTTAGCCGTGGTAGGCGACCTGCAGATCCTTGACACCGTTGATCCAGCCGGAACGCAGTCGTTGCGGCTCGGCCAGTTTGGTGATGTCCGGGAGCTGATTGGCGATCTCGTCGAAGATCAGCCGGATCTCCATCCGGGCCAGGTTGGCGCCGATGCAGTAGTGGGTGCCCTGCCCGCCGAACGCCAGGTGGGGGTTGGGGTCGCGCAGGATGTCGAAGTCGAACGGCCGGTCGAAGACGTCCTCGTCGTAGTTGGCCGAGCTGTAGAACAGTCCGACCCGCTGGCCCTGGCCGATGGCCACCCCGCCGACCTCGGTGTCGACCCTGGCCGTGCGCTGGAAACAGTGCACCGGGGTCGCCCAGCGCACGATCTCGTCGACGGCGGTCTCGGGCCGTTGCCGCTTGTAGAGCTCCCACTGGTCGGGGTGCTCGGCGAACGCGTCGATACCGTGCGTGATGGCGTTACGGGTGGTCTCGTTACCCGCCACCGCCAGCAGGATGACGAAGAAAGCGAACTCGGTCTCGCCCAGGGATTCGCCGTCGAGGTCGGCCTGGACCAGCCGGGTGACGATGTCGTCGGCCGGACAGCGCCGCCGCTGCTCGGCCATGGTGTAGGCGTAGCCCATCAGCTCGGCGTTGGCCATCGCCGGATCGGAGTCGAAGTCCGGGTCGTCGGTGTTCATGATGGAGTTGGTCCAGTGAAACAGTTTCTCCCGATCGGCTTCGGGAACCCCGATCAGATCGGCGATGGCCAGCAGCGGCAGTTCCATCGCGATGTCGTCGACGAAGTTGCCGGTGTCCTTGGCGGCGGCCGCGGCGACGATCTCCCGGGCGGAATGGGCCAGCTTCTCCTCCAGGGAAGCCACCGAGCGCGGCGTGAACAGGCGAGAGACCAGCTTGCGCAGCCGAGTGTGCTCGGGCGGGTCGTGGTTGATCAACAACGCCTTGGTCAAGTCCAACTGGTCGGCGGTGATGCCGTCGGGAAGTCGCATGACCGCGCCCTTGGCGTTGGTCGACCACACGTCGTTGTCACGCGAGATCTCTTTGATGTGCTGGTGTTTGCTGATGACCCAGTAGCCGCCGTCGTCGAAGATGTTGCTGTGGGCGGGCTGCTCGTTCCACCAGACCGGTGCGGTCTTACGCAGCTGGGCGAACTCGGTGATCGGCATTCCGCGGAGCAGGACATCCGGGTCGGTGAAGTCGAATCCCGACCCGAAGGGACAGGCTGATTGTGCTGATGTCAAGACGGCCGCCTCTGATTGTCGTTGGAGCTGAATAGCGCTCGGTCATCCCGATGCCGGGCTCAACCGGTCTTGTGTGGAACATCGGTGACCAGGCCGCCGTCCATGACGAACTCCGAACCGGTGGCGTAGGAAGACTCGTCACTGGCCAAGAACACCACGAACGTGGCGACTTCCTCGGATTCACCGGGCCGGCCCAGCGGGATGGTCACCATGTCCTCGGGCAGGTGTTCGGTCATCGGGGTGCGGATGAAACCGGGGTGCAGCGAATTGACCCGGATGTTATGGCGCGCCAACTCCAGCGCGGCGGACTTCGTCAGGCCCCGCACGGCCCATTTCGAGGCCACGTAGGGGTGCACCATCGGCGCACCTCGCAGGCCCTCGATCGAGGACACATTGATGATGGACCCGCCGCCGGCGGCGATCATCGAGTCGATGGCGGCGCGCATGCCCAGGAACGTGCCGTTGAGGTTCACATCGATGACGTTGTGCCATTGGTCCAGGTCGAACTTGCGCAGCGGTCCCAGGGCGACGGTTCCGGCGTTGTTGACCAGCACGTTCAGCTTCCCGAACCGTTCGATGACCGCCGTCACCGCGGCAGCCCACTGCTCGGGGTCCCGGACATCGAGATGGACATACAACGCGGCGTCGCCCAGTTCTGCCGCCAGTGCCTCGCCCTCCTGGTCGAGCACGTCGCCGATGACCACCTTGGCGCCTTCATCGACCAGCATCCGCGCGTGCGCCGCGCCCATGCCGCGGGCGCCCCCGCTGATCAGTGCTACCTTGCCGTCTACCCGCCCCATGGGCCGTCCGCCTTTCGGTCAGTGCTGGTTGTCTTCGGTGCCTGGGTCGCCGGTTGCCGCTATGACGGCGGGTCCGCTGACCAACGGCAGGTCGAGGGTGGTGACGATGCCGGCCGGTGCTGCCACGACGGCGGGAATCGCATTGACGACCCGGCCCACACCGGCGGCGATCGCCGCGTAGTTGTGATCGCCGTGCCGGCTGGTTGGGCAGATGTCGACGGTGTAGGACGGTTCCCCGGTGATCACCACCCGGTAGGAGCCGCCGGGCTGTGCGGGCTGCGCCCAGTCGGGCCGCAGATCGCTGCGCAGCCGGGTGACGTGCTCGACCACGATCAGGGGTTTGCCGCCGACGATGCCGTTGATCTCGAACTTGAGTGCGGCAACGCCGCCCTGCGGGATGTGCCCGGCGGCGATGTCGAACGCCTCGGGGGCCGGTTCGCGCTCGCAGGAGTCGGTGATGGCCTCCAGCGTCACGCCCAGGCCGGCGGCGAGCTCGCGGATCGTCGCGCCCCACGCAACGCTCAGGATGCCGGGCTGCAGCAGCATCGGCACCTCGTCGAGCGAATTGCCGAAGCCCATCACGTCGAATATGACCTCGGCGCCGTCGTAGGTTGCGTAATCGGCGATCTCCAGGCAGCGGACCTGCTCGATGTGCGCACAGGTACTGGTGAAAGCCAGCGGCACCAGGTCGGTCACGAAGCCGGGGTCCACGCCGTTGACGTAGACGCTGGAATTGCCTTGCCGGGCCGCGTCTTCGATGGGGGCGATGAACTTGTCCGGGATGACGCCCCAGGGGTACTGCAGCACCCCCGGAGCCGTCCCGATCACGTTGATACCCGCGGCCAGCAGCCGGCAGACGTCCCTGATCGCGCCGGGCAGCCGGGTGTCGCCCATCGCGCAGTACACCGCGGCCTCGGGTTTGGCCTCGATAATCGCATCGAAGTCATCGGTGGCGGCGATGCCGGTCCGGACGTCGAGACCGGCGAGCTCGCCGGCATCGCGGCCCACCTTGGCCGTGGTGGCGACCCACACCCCGGTGAGCTCGTAGGCGGGGTTTGTGATCAGCCCGCGCAGGGCGATGCGGCCGGCATTGCCGGTGCCGATCAGAGCGACGCGTAGGGCCACGAGACCTCCTGGGATTTCAGTCGTGCCCTACCAGAGCGGAACCGGCGACTTGCCCAGCGGGTAGTAGCCGGGCAGTTTCTCGCCGGCCAGGCTGCGCTCGATACGTTTCTGCATGCCGGCGGAGAGCTTGCCCGCCGTCATCAGATCCAGGTAAAGCTTCTGGACGTGACCGAAGTCGAAGAAGTCACGCTGCCATTCGATCTTGGCGTCGGCGTTGAGTCGAAACCAACTGCCGCCGATCCCGTAGATCTCCGATTGGGTTCCGTCGGCGTCTGTCGCGACCTGCTTCCAGAAGCCGACGATCTCGCCCTGCTTGTCGTCGATGAGGACCTTTTGGTACGGGTACTGCCAGTTGTCCAGCCCCTCCATCTCCAGGCCCAGGGCCACGTCGCGGATCTCGTCGATGCCGACGCACATGACGTCCTCTTTGGGGCCGATGTTCCAGCCGTAGGTGGCGTCATCGGCGTAGAAGTCGGCCAGCGGTCGCCAGTCACCGGCCGCCTCGGCGTCCCGGTTGGCCTGCAACCAGCGCTCGACCCAGTCCTCGAGAACCTCGCGGGGGTGTGGGTGGGAAGTCGGCATCTCTATTCCTTCTCTTCAATGGACAACGCTCGGGTGGGGCAGGCCCGTACGGCCTCCCTGATCTGACCACGGTCGGAGTCGGGTGGCTCGGAGTTCAGGATTTCGACCTTGCCGTGCCTGGGGACCTGGAAGTAGTCGGGTGCCTCCAGTTCGCACATGGCGTGCCCCTGGCACAAGTCCAGATCCACTTTCACTGTGTAGCTACCCATTACCGTGCTCCCTCGGTCTCTACTTGCTGCGCCGGCGGTACCGCACCTTGGCGGGGCGGGCCAGTTGAACCACCATCTTGGAATGGTCGTTGCGGTAGCTCTCCGGCGGTTGCGACATCTCGAAGTCGTACTCGCGCAAAAGAACCGAGAAGATCGCCTTGATCTGCATGGTGGCGAAAGCCGCACCCACGCAGCGGTGCCGCCCGGCTCCGAACGGGATCCAGGTCCAGCGATGGACGACGTCTTCCTCGCGGGGCTCGTTGTAGCGTTCCGGAATGAAGGCATTGGGTTCGGGGAAGTTCTCGGCAATCCGGTTGGAGACGGCCGGCGAAGCCGCAACCATGTCGCCCTGGTGAATCGGGTAGCCGCAGACCTCGAATTCGCCCTTGGCCACCCGCATCAGGATGATCAGCGGGGGGTGCAACCGCAGCGTCTCTTTGAGCACGTTCTCCAGATTCGGGATCTGGCGCAGTGCATGAAAACTTACCTCGCCGCCGTCGGCGTAGAGCTCGTCGAGCTCTTTGATCACAGCGGCGTGGGCTTCGGGGTGGCGCAGCATCTCGATCAGCGTCCAGGCGCTGGTGCCCGAGCTGGTGTGATGCCCGGCGAACATCATCGAGATGATGATTCCGGTGATCTCGTCGGCGGAAAATCGCGGATTGCCGTTCTCGTCGGGGATCGACACCATCACGTCGATCATGTCCCGGCGCTTCTTGTCGGTCTCCGGGTTGGCGCGGCGGCCGTCCATGATGCCCTGCACGAGTTCCACCAGCTGCACCCGGGCTTCGTCGCGGCGGCGGAAGCTTTCGATCGGCAGGTAGGGATCGACGTAGCACAGCGGGTCGGTGCCGTTCTCCAGTTCGTAGTACAGCTTGGCGAACCGGCTGTCGAGCTCCTCCCGGAACTTGCGGCCGATGAGGCAGGCCGTCGAGGTGTAGATGGTCAGCTCGGCGAAGAACTCCAACAGGTCGATCTCGCCCTCGTCGCCCCAGTCGGCGATCATCTGGCGCACTTCGTATTCGATGGTGCTGGCGTGCCGCTTCATGTGCTCACCGCGAAGTGCGGTGTTGTGCAACATCTCTGCGCGCCGCTCCGGCGGTGCGTCGAACACCACGCCGTTGCCGAAAATCGGGGTCATGAAGGGGTAGGCCGCAGCCTGGTCGAGGTCGTCGTCGGTGGAGCGGAAGAAGAACTCGTTGGCTTCGGCGCCGGTCAGCAGGATTACCTTGCGTCCGGCCAAATCGAACCAGCCGACGTCGCCGCACTCTTCGCGGACCCGCTGCATCAACGCGATCGGGTCGGTGCGGAACTCTTCGAGATGGCCGTGCTCGGCCTGGCCCCCCGACACCCGGGGAACCTCCGTCGCCAGCGCCGTTGGCGCCACTGCTTCTCCGGCGGCGGCATTGTCGATGTCGCGGGTCATGACGGCATTCCTTCCTCACCCAGTTGCAGGTGGTGGCGATCGGAGGCGGTGTCGAGCAGGGGCGCCTCCGGCTGCACCTCCATGTCGACGATGTGTGCGCCGCGCGGCGTCTCCGCGACGAACGCGATGGCTCGGGCCAGATCCTCTGGGCGAAGGAAGTAGTTGTGCCGAGCCTGGCCCCATTTGGCCCAGTCCTCCAGCATCGGTCCGACCTGTTCGGCCGACAACTTCCAGCCCATCTCGGTCAGGGTCGGCCCCGGGTGGACGATGGAGGCCCGTACCCCGGTGCCCTCCAATTCCATCCGCAGGTTGCGCACCATCGCGACCAGCGCGGCTTTCGCGGCGCCGTAGGCGCCCATGTGCGGGCGCTGGTTGAGTGCGACGTCCGAACCGACGAAGATGACGTCGCCGCGCCGGCGGGCGACCATGTCGGGCAGTACCGCGGTGGCCAGCCGGTTGGCGCCGACCAGGTGTACCTGGATCTGGTCGTTGAATGCCTCGGTGGGCAGCTCGTGAATGCGGCCGGGGTACATGTCGCCTGCGCCGGAGACCAGCAACTCGATGTCACCGAGCGCGTCGACGCTTTGCGCCACGAAGGATTTGACCGAGTCGGCGTCGGTCACGTCCAGGCTGAATGCCACGGCCTCGCCACCGTTGTCGCGGATCTTGCCGACCAGGTCGGCGAGGCGGTCGGTGCGGCGGGCGCCGAGCGCTACCGGGAATCCGCGGCGCGCCAACTCTTCTGCGGTGGCCGCGCCGATACCCGAGGACGCGCCCGTGATGATGGCGGGCCGCCGGGCGGGGGACGGGTCGAAACGTGGCACTTATGCCTCCTTGACGGTGATCGGCAGGTCGGCGAAGCCGCGCACGTTGGAGGAGTGCACCCGCACGGCGTTGGCCTCGTCGACCTGGTAGTCGCTGATCCGGTTGAACAGTTCGTCGAGCGCCACCCGTGCCTCCATCCGGGCCAGGTGTGCGCCGAGGCAGAAATGGGCCCCGCTGCCGAAACTGAGCAGCTTGGAGCCGATGTCACGGCCGATCCGGAAACTGTCGGGGTCTTCGAAGACGCGTTCGTCGCGGTTTCCGGAACCGGGCAGCAGCAGCACCACCGAGTCGGCGGGAATGGTGGTTCCGTGCAGGGTGTAGTCCTGCGCGACGGTCCGCGCCAGGATCTGGCTGGGGGTGTCGTAACGCAGTGTCTCCTCGACCCACAGCGGAATCCGCGAGCGGTCGGCGAACACCGACGCAAGCTGGTCGCGGTTGCGGTGGCCCCAGTAGACCGAGCTGCCCAGCAGCTTGGTGGTGGTTTCGTTGCCGGCGATCACCATCAGGAACAGGAACGCCAAGATCTCCTGGTCGCCGAGCCGGTCGCCGTCGACCTCGGTCTCCAGCAGCGCTGAAGTGAGATTGTCCGCGGGGCGCTTCTTGAACTCGGCGATCATCTCGTTGTAGTAGGTCATCAGATCCACCGACGCCTGGATCGCCGACTGCGGAACGTCGGTCACCCCGTCCTCGCGGTGCAGCACCCCGTCGGCGAGTTCCCGGATCCGCGCCCGGTCGGCCTCGGGCACACCCATCAGCTCGGAGATGACGTCCATCGGCAGCTTGCCGGCGAAGTCATTGACGAAGTCGAACTCGCAGGTGCCGTCCGCTCCGGGCTGGATCGCATTGTCCAGATGCTGGCGCGCCAGCCGGATCACCTGCGGTTCCAGCTCCCGGATCCGGCGCGGGGTGAAGCCCTTGGATACCAGGGTCCGCAGCCGCAGGTGCTGCGGATCGTCCATGGCCAGAAACGACATCACCAGCTGGGCATGCGGGCCGCGTGAGACCGGGTCCAGGGAGACCCCGTCTCGGTTGGACAGGGCTTCGCTGTTGCGGAACCCGTGCAGCACATCCTGGTGGCGCGAAATCGCCCAGAAGTCCAGTTCCTCGTTGCGGTACACCGGGGCCTCGTCGCGCAGCCGCCGGTAGTAGGGGAACGGGTCCTCGTGGAAGTCGTAGTCGTACGGGTTGAGGACCGGCGGGTTGGATGTCGCAGCCTGCGGGCTCATTGCGGTGCTCCTGGTTCGAGGATCAGGCTGACGACGTAGGCCAGCCGATCGGTGATCTGGTGGTAGGTGAAGGCGCCGCTGCCGGCGTTGACCAGGGCGCCGAAGAAGGTCATCTCCAGGGCCGAGACCTTCTGGGCGTCCGCGTCCGGGCCGAACGCCGAGGTGATGCGGCGGTGGATCTCTGCGCCGATCCGATCGCGCACCGTGCGCACCGCTGGGTCGCTGTTGCCGCTGAGCAGCGCCGCCGTGCAGGCCGCCGCGACCTCGGGCTCGTCGGCGACTACCAGTGCCAGGTGCCGCAGCGCCTGGTTGACCCGACTCGGCATCGGTTCGTTGACGTCGGTGAAGTACGGGACCTGACGAACCAGGTCCAGATACACCTCGGCGATCAGATGGTTCTTGGAGGAGAAATAGGTGTAGGCGGTGGCCGGGGCGACCTTGGCGCGCGCAGCGACGGCGCGGACGGTCAGATCTGCGTAGGACTTCTCCCGCAGCATCTCCACGCCGGCGCGCAGCACCTTGCGGAAGGTCTCCTCCTGGCGCCGGTTCCGGGTCGCGGGTGTGGCACCCGGAGTTACGGGGTCGGCTACGGCAGCGTTCGTCGATGTGACTGCCGCCACCGATTCGCTGGACACGTGTCCAACGTAGCTGAAGATGGATTTGTTAGGCAAGTTCCCTGGGGAGCAAGGGTTTCAGGCCGAGAGGGTTGCGGGGGCGCCAGCTCTGGGTCTAGGGTTCGAGCCGGTGAGAACGGACATGTGTCCATTTTTCGCAGTGTTTCTTCACGGGGCACTGCGACCAAGCTGCGGGAGTGACTGATGGCGCTAGTGGCCGACGGCGTGAGCCGGCTGCTTATCGACGGCAAGCTGACCTCGGGCGGAGCCGGCGGCTTCGCCACCGTCAACCCGGCCACCGAAGAGGTGCTCGGTGAGGCGGCCAATGCCGACGCCGCCGACATGGATCGCGCGATCGGTGCGGCGCGGCGGGCTTTCGACGAGACCGACTGGTCGACCAACACCGAACTGCGGGTGCGCTGTGTACGCCAGTTGCGTGACGCGATGCTCGAGCACGTCGAGGAGCTTCGCGATCTGACGATCGCCGATGTGGGCGCGCCCCGGATGCTGACCGCCGGCGCCCAATTGGAGGGGCCGATCAACGATCTCAGTTTCGTCGCGGACACCGCCGAAAACTACGAGTGGACAAGAGATCTCGGTCAGGCCTCGCCGATGGGCATCCCCACTCGACGCTCGGTGGTGCGGGAGGCGGTGGGCGTCGTCGGCGCTATCACCCCGTGGAACTTCCCGCACCAGATCAACCTGGCCAAGCTGGGCCCTGCACTGGCCGCCGGCAACACCGTCGTGCTCAAGCCCGCACCCGACACGCCGTGGGTTGCCGCGGTGCTCGGAGAGCTGATCGCCGCGAACACCGACATCCCCCCGGGCGTGGTCAACATCGTCACCTCGACCGACCACGCGCTGGGCGCCATGTTGGCCAAAGACCCCCGGGTGGACATGGTTTCCTTCACCGGTTCGACCGCCACCGGTCGCAGCGTGATGGCAGACGCCGCCGCAACCATCAAGAAGGTGTTCCTGGAGCTCGGTGGCAAGTCCGCCTTCCTGGTGCTCGACGATGCCGACCTGGCCGCGGCCTGCTCCGTGGCGGGATTCTCGGTCTGCCTGCACGCCGGGCAGGGCTGCGCGATCACCACCCGACTGGTGGTCCCGCGGGCCCGCTACGACGAGGCGGTCGCCATCGCGGCCCGCACCATGGGCTCGATCAAGCCCGGCGACCCGTCGAAGCCCGGCACCATCTGCGGCCCGGTGATCTCGGCGCGTCAGCGCGACCGGGTGCAAAGTTACCTGGACCTTGCCATTACCGAGGGCGGTGAGTTTGCCTGCGGTGGTGGACGTCCGGCCGATCAGCCCGCCGGCTTCTTCATCGAGCCCACGGTGATCGCCGGGTTGACCAATGAGGCGCGGGTGGCCCGCGAGGAGATCTTCGGGCCCGTGCTCACCGTGATCCCGCATGACGGCGACGACGACGCGGTCCGCATCGCCAACGACTCGCCTTACGGGTTGTCCGCCACCGTCTACGGCGCCGATGCGGAGCGGGCGGCGGGGGTGGCGGCCCGACTGCGGGCCGGAACCGTCAACGTCAACGGCGGCGTCTGGTACTCGGCGGATGTGCCGTTCGGCGGATACAAGCAGTCCGGCAACGGCCGGGAAATGGGCGTGGCCGGGTTCGAGGAGTACCTGGAAATCAAAGCCATTGCCACAGCAGCGAACTAGCGACAAACACCGGATCAAGGGAGAACAACAGATGGGCCAATTCGACGACAAGGTGGCCATTGTCACCGGTTCCGGTGGCGGGATCGGGCAGGCCTACGCCCAGGCCCTGGCCGCAGGCGGTGCCGCGGTGGTGGTCGCCGACATCAACATCGACGGCGCGAAGACTGTGGCTGAGCAGATCGTCGCCGACGGCGGCAAGGCAATCGCCGTGCCGGTCGATGTCTCCGACGTGGAGTCGGCCCAGGCGATGGCGGCTGCCGCCGTGGCGGAGTTCGGCGGGATCGACTACCTGGTCAACAACGCCGCGATCTTCGGGGGAATGAAGCTCGACGGTCTGTTGACCGTTCCCTGGGACTACTACGAGAAGTTCATGCGCGTCAACCTCGACGGTGCGCTGATCTGCACCCGGGCCGTCTACGAGCACATGGCCCAGCGGGGCGGTGGCGCCATCGTGAACCAGTCCTCCACGGCGGCATGGGTTTACTCCAACTTCTACGGCTTGGCCAAGGTGGGGGTGAACGGTCTGACCCAGCAGCTGTCTCGCGAACTGGGCTGGCGCAACATCCGGATCAACGCGATCGCGCCCGGGCCGATCGACACCGAGGCCAACCGGGTCACCACCCCGCAGGCCATCGTCAAGCAGATGGTGCAGCAGCTGCCGCTGGCCCGGATGGGCACGCCCGAGGACCTCGTCCCGATGTGTCTGTTCCTGCTGTCGGATCAGGCGTCGTGGATCACCGGACAGATCTTCAACGTCGACGGCGGACAGATCATCCGCTCCTGACCGTCGCAGACGGGGTGCCGGGAACCCCGGCCGCACGGCGAAGGTGACGAAGCGATGAGAAGGAGCCCGAACGTATGACGGCAACGGAAACACCCCGCCTGGGTTATATCGGGCTGGGGAACATGGGTGCGCCGATGGCCCAGCGGCTGGTCGAATGGCCCGGCGGCCTGACGGTATTCGACCTGCGTGCTGAGGCGATGGCGCCACTGGAGCAGGCCGGGGCCGGCGTCGTCGACAGTATCGCCGAGGTCGGAGCGAGCGCCGACATCATCAGCATCACGGTGCTCGACGATGCCCAGGTCCGCCAGGTGGTCGCCGAACTGGTGACCACGGCCAAGCCGGGGACCGTCATCGCGATTCACTCGACGATCGCCGACACCACGGCCGCCGAGTTGGCCGAAGAGCTGGCGCCGCAGGGCATTCACGTCATCGACGCACCGGTCAGCGGTGGTGCCGGGGCGGCTGAGAAGGGCCAACTGGCCACCATGGTCGGTGCCGAGCGGGCGGTCTACGAACAGATCAAGCCGGCGTTCAAGCAGTGGGCGTCGTTGGTGATCCACGCCGGGCAGCCCGGCGCCGGAACCCGGATGAAGCTGGCGCGCAATATGTTGACGTTCACCGCCTACGCGGCGGCCGGCGAAGCCATGAAATTGGCCGAGGCGGCCGGGCTCGATCTGCAGGCCCTGGGCCGGGTGGTGCGGCACACCGATGCCCTCACCAGTGGTCCCGGCGCCATCATGCTGCTGGATTCGACCGCCCCACTAGCCCAGGACCATTTCCTGCGCGACGCCTTCACGCACACCCGCGAGCTCGGGGAGAAGGACCTGCGCCTCGCCCTGGGATTGGGTCAGGCCAACGGGGTCGACCTCCCGCTCGCCCAGGTGGCATTGACCCAACTCGCGGCCGGTCTGGGTGTGCCGCACGCCGAGGATTAGGAGAGATCTGATGGACGAACTGCGCCGTACCGGGCTGGCCAAGATGAACGAGGTCTACGCCTGGGACATGCCCGACATGCCGGGTGAGTACTTCGCGCTCACCGCCGATCACCTGTTCGGCCGAATCTGGAGCCGCCCGGGGCTTTCCATGCGCGACAAGCGGTTGATGACACTGACGGTGGTCACCTCGGTCGGCGACAAGGATCTGGCGGAGATCCAGGTCAACGCGGCCCTGCACAACGGCGAGCTCACTGAGGACGAGCTGCGGGAGATGGCGATCTTCATCACCCACTACGTGGGTTTCCCGCGGGGTTCGGTGCTCAACGCCGTGGTCGAGAAGGTGATCGCCAAGCGCAACAAGGCCGCCGCCGAAGGCAAGGGCGAAGACAAGAGGGCCAACGTCACGGCGGTGCTGGACAAGCAGAAGGGCAAGTGACGCAGCAGGCCGCGCCGGACTTGCTCGCCGGCCGGGGAGCCGTCGTCGTCGGCGGCAGCCGGGGTATCGGCCAAGCCGTGGCGCGCCTGCTGGCGGCGTGTGGCGCCGGAGTGGTGGTGAACGGCCGGGACCCGGACGCGGTAGCCGAGACGGTGGGCGCGATCACCGGTTCGGGCGGGCACGCTGTCGGGATATCCGGCGCCGCCCATGTCGAGGCGACCGCCGTGGCGCTGGTGCAGGCCTGCCGCGAGGAATACCGCAGTGTGGACGTGTTGATCAACTGTGCCGGTGTCGCCGAACCCGCGGGCTCATCGATCCTGTCGGTGTCCACCGCGCAATTTCACGAGCTGCTCGACGCCCATCTGGGCACGGTGTTTCAGACCTGCCGGGCGGCCGCGCTGATCATGGCCGAACAGCGCAGCGGCTCGATCGTCAACAGCGGTTCGGTGGCGTTCCTGGGTGACTACGGCGGCACGGGATATCCGGCCGGTAAGGGTGCGATCAACGGGCTGACCGTGGCCGTGGCCGCCGAGCTCGCTCAGTACGGGGTGCGGGCGAACGTCGTGTGCCCCGGTGCGAAGACGCGATTGTCAACCGGTGCGGACTACGAGCGGCATATCCGCGATTTGCACGCCCGCGGGCTGCTGGACGAGATCAGCATGCGGGCGTCGCTGGACCCGGCTCCCGCCGACTATGTCGCACCGTTGTATGCCTACCTGGCCAGCGACCTGGCTGCCGGTGTGACCGGGTCGGTCTTTCTGGCATCGGGGGGTTTCGTGGGCCGTTTCGAGCGGCCGATTCCCGCGGTTCTGGGCTACCGCGATCACCAGAGCTGTGCGCCGTGGTCCTTCGACGAGTTGCACGCGATGGTGGCGAAGGGCTGACCGGTCCGGACGGTTCGCCACGGCAGCGGTGCCATTTTTTCCTGCGTCCGTCATCTGTTTGCAGGCAGTTGCGGGCCAGCCATGTGACCA